>NZ_LQIX01000044.1 GCF_001500045.1 Mycobacterium sp. GA-1199 | reverse complement strand
TCGTCGACGTTGGTGTTTCCGCCTTTGGACCAGTCGGCTTTCACGTGATGCACTTGGCAGCCGTAGGCGCCGACAGTGCAGCACGGCTTGGTGCAGCCGCCGTCGCGCGCGATGAGCATGATCCGCTGTGCGGGGGTGGCGATGCGCTTGGCGCGGAACAGATCCAGGGCTGATCCGGTCGCGTCGTCGAAGACCGCCAGGTAGTGGTTGGCGTGGCCGGCCAGCCGGATCACATCGGCGATCGGCATGAGCGTGCCCCCGCCGGTGGTGCCGACCCCGGCCCGTGACTCGAGTTCGCGCAGGGTGGTGCGGATGATGAGCGAGACCGGCAGCCCGTTGAGCTGACCCAGCTCACCGCTCATCAAGGCGATGCGCCCGACGGCGATCATCGCGTCGTGTTGGCGCTGGGCCAGGCTGCGGTGGTCGTTGTCGATCTGAGCCTGGGTCGGAGTGCCCGATGTGCAGGGCTCGGGATCGTCGGGATTGCACATCCCTGGTGCGGCGTACTTGGCGAAAATCACTTCCCACACCGCCCACGCTTCAGGTGTCAGCGTCCCAGAAATCCCGATCATCGCGTCGGCGCGCTGTTTTGCCTTGGTGAGCCCGCGTTTGCGGGCGCGCTCGACCTCATCGGGCTCGGGTCCGTCCTGATCGAGCAAGAACAGCGTCAGATCGGCGCTGTCCTTGAGTTCCTTGGGACCGACACCGACCGCGGTGCGCACCAGGTCGACCTCGAACTGCTCGCGGGTGCCCACGTCGACGAATCCGGGCAACCGGTCCACGGCCTTGCGGATGACGTCGACATGTTCGTCGTTGATCAGTCCATGAGCTTGCGCGACAGCGGTCGCGGGCAACGCCGGTGGCAGCGAGGGCCCGGTCACCGCCTGACGCGGCGCCAGCAGGGCCGCCTCGCTCAGGCGCCGGTTGGCCTCGCTGGTCGAGATCCGCCAGCGGACCCGCAACACCTCTTTCCACGATTTGGCACCCATCTGTTGGGCCGTGGCCTCGACCTGCAGGCGGGCCAGCAAGCGGTGGCGCATCGCGGGCAACTGGCAGCCCAGAGCTTCGAGCTCATCAAGGGCCGCCACGAGATCGGGGCGGGTCAACAAGTCGACATCACAGGCGGCCGCCTCGTCGAAGGCGGCACGCAACGCG
>NZ_LQIX01000043.1 GCF_001500045.1 Mycobacterium sp. GA-1199 | reverse complement strand
GGCATTGTCAACCGGTGAGTGCAACGTTTAGGCGGCGGCTTGGTTGAGGAGTGCGGCTAACCGCTGGGCCGGTGTGTCGAGATCGAGGGTCGGTCTGGGCCGGCGGTTGAGGAGATCTTGTATGCGTTTGAGATCGGCCTTGGTGTAACCGCTTAGGTCGCTGCCTTTTTCGAACCAGAATCGCAGCAGTCGGTTGGTGTTCTCATTGGTTCCGCGCTGCCAGGGTGAGTGGGGGTTGCAGAAGTAGACCGGGGTGTTGAGCTGGAGCTGGATGTCACGCCACTTGGACATCTCGCTGCCGCGGTCCCAGGTGATCGACCGACGCAGATCCTCGGGCAACTCACTCATCGCCTTGATCATCGCCGTGGCTACCGTTTCGGCGGTGTGATCGCCGGGCAGGTGCAAGAGCATGGTGAACCGGGTGGACCGCTCGACCAGGGTCCCGACCGCACTCGTGCCCCCGGGCCCCAGTATCAGATCGCCTTCCCAGTGGCCGGGCACTGCGCGGTCGGTAGCCTCGGCCGGACGATCGCTGATTTTGAATTCCTCACCACTGCTGTAGACCCCGCGACGATTGTCGGTGCGGTCGCGTGGCTTGCGCTTGGCCCGCCGGGTAGACAGCCGTTGGTGCAAATCAGCGCGCAAACTACCCCTAGCCTGCACATACAGGCAGCGATAGATCGTCTCGTGGCTCACCCTCATCAGCTTGTCATCGGGGTAGTCGCGGGCCAATACATCGGCGATCAGCCCGGGACTCCAACCGATATCCATCCAGCCCTCAATCTGGGCGCACAACGGATTGTCTTTGAGCTTGAACGCCTTAGGCCGCCGCGCGCGTTCGGCTGCGCGGGCATGGGCCATCAAGGCGTGGTAATCCCCGTCGGGGTTCTTATTGCGAGCGATTTCGCGACTGACCGTCCAGCGGCCCCGACCGATTCGGCGCGCGATCTCGGCCTGGGTGAGGTGGGCATCAAGACCGCGCATGATCTTGACGCGTTCGTCCAAACTGAGGTCGGCGCCGAATCCACCCGGACGCAACAAATTCCCCGGATTAGCCAGCCCACCACTTCCGCGACCCTTACGTAGTGTCATCGCACCAGCATCGCGCCACCACAGCCACCCGGTGTTGTATGACACACCCGCACCCCGGGCGGCATCTCCAACAGTCGATCCCAGACACACACGATCAAAGAAATCTCGACGAACCGAAACT
>NZ_LQIX01000042.1 GCF_001500045.1 Mycobacterium sp. GA-1199 | reverse complement strand
CCTTTGTTGTGCGCGAGTTTTGGGGTCATGTCAGTGATGGCTGTACGGCCGGGGATGCCGGTTTGGCGGTCGGCGTGTCGGAAGGTACCGGAGTTCGCTGGCTGCGCGACGCTGGCGGAGTGAAGCCACGGCTTACCGAACCGAAGAACTCAGGTCCTAAGCCTCGATTGACCTTAGCCGATCGCATCCAGATCGACCTCGGCATCAAGACCAACGAGTCGCTGCAGTCGATAGGTGCGCGGTTGACTCCGCCGCGGCCGGCCTCGACGATCAAGCGTGAGATCGACGCCAACGCCGATATCCATAACGTCACGGGGACGTCGGGGTATCGGCGGAAACAAGCCTTCGGCGCGCGCCAAAGCGGCAGAACTGCGCAGGTGCATTACGACGCGTACGTGGCCCAAGCCCGTTCTGATCAACGCGCTCGACGCCCCAAACCAAGCAAGCTGGCCGTCAACGAACGGTTGCATGAAGAGGTGCAGAGGCGGTTACTTGAGGAACACAGCCCTGAGCAGATCGCTGAGCGGTTAGTGATCGACTTCCCCAACGACCCGGAGATGCGAGTGTCACCCGAGACCATCTACCGATCGATTTACATTCAGGGCAAAGGGAATCTGCGCCGCGAATTGCACACCTGCCTGCGCACCGGGCGGGCGATACGCAAACCTCAGCGCCGTCCCGACGAGCGGCGAGGCCGCATCCGCGACATGATCAACATCAGCGAACGCCCGCCCGAAGCCAAGGATCGCGCGGTGCCCGGGCACTGGGAGGGCGACCTGATACTGGGCAGCACCGCCTCGGCCTCGGCGATCGGCACCGTGGTAGAGCGTGCCAGCCGGTTCGTCATGCTGTTGCACCTGCCCGACAACCACCGAGCCGATGCGGTGCAAGACGCCATCGTCGACAAGATGGCTCAGCTGCCAGCGATCCTGCGCAAAACCTTGGCCTGGGACCAAGGTAGCGAGATGGCCAACCATGTCGCCATCGCCGCCGCCGCCGAACTCGATATCTATTTCTGCGATCCGCATTCTCCATGGCAACGCGGCACGAACGAAAACACCAACGGCCTGCTACGCCAATACTTTGCCAAAGGCACCGACCTCTCAATCTTCCCGGCCGACTACCTCGACTACGTCGCCGCCAAGCTCAACACCCGACCACGCAAAACCCTGGGCTGGAAAACCCCGGCAGAAGCGCTCGACGAACTACTCTCGAATCCGTCCAAACCACCCGCTATTGCATCGATCGCTTGAAACCGCC
>NZ_LQIX01000041.1 GCF_001500045.1 Mycobacterium sp. GA-1199 | reverse complement strand
AACACCTCGGCGAAAATGCCGGCCAGAATCTCCTCAGTCGGCGTGCCCGGAGCACGATACCGATCGACATCGCTATATTCCGGCGCAGGCAAGGCGCGCTTGTCGAGCTTGCCATTGTGGGTGAGCGGCAGGGCATCGACCGCCACCACCGCTGCGGGCACCATGTAAGCGGGCAGGCGCTCGGCAAGCGCGTTTCGCAACTCGAGCGGGTCAGCGGTCCCGGTGACGTAACCCACCAGCCGTTTGTCACCGGGGCGGTCCTCGCGGACGATCACCGCCGACTGCTGTACGCCGTCGAGAGCGCTCAAGGCAGCCTGGATCTCACCGAGCTCGATGCGGTAGCCGCGGATCTTGACCTGTTCATCGGCGCGACCCACGTACTGCAGCTGCCCATCGGTGCCCCAGCGCACCAAATCCCCGGTGCGATACATCCGTTGGCCCGGCCCGCCTAACGGGCACGCGACAAACCGCGACGCAGTCAGCCCAGCCCTGCGCACGTACCCGAAAGCCACACCGGCGCCGGCGACATACAGCTCCCCGACCACATTGGCCGGAACCGGCTGCAGCCAGCCGTCCAATACGAAGAAGCCGAGATGGGCCAGCGGCGATCCGATCGGGCTGACGGCGTTGTCGGTGTCGGAGTCGACTATCTCGCGGAATGAGGCATGCACCGTCGTCTCTGTGATGCCATACATGTTGATGAGCCGCGGCAGACCAGGATGGTTTCGAAGCCAAGGCGAAACACGGTGCGGTTCAAGCGCTTCACCGCCGAAGATCACTGTCTCCAACTTGAGCTGTCGTCCTAGCTCAGGTTCCAGCGCATCGGCAGTCTCCAAGGCATAGAACGCCGAGGGTGTTTGACTTAGGACATTCACCTCTTCCCTGACCAGCAGGGCGTGCAGGTCTTGCGGTGAGACGGCCACCGAATCGGGCACCACTACCAGTCGCCCTCCGTGCAGGAGCGCACCGAAAATCTCCCACACCGAGAAGTCGAAGGCCAGAGAGTGATATTGCGTCCACACTTGCCCCGGCGACATATTCAGATCCGCATCCAGGGAATCGAGTAGTTGTGTCACGTTGAGGTGTGGGACGGCCACCCCCTTGGGCGAACCGGTGGTGCCCGAGGTGTAGATGAGATAGGCCACATCGTGCGGGCTAGGTGCCGGAAGCGAGGCGCTGGATTGGGCATCGATAATGGGGTCATCGATGTCGATGACCTGCAAGTCGTGGCCACGCAGTCGATCGGCCATGCCGGCGCTGGTGATCGCCGCCACCGGTGCGGCGTCGGCGAGCATGAATTGCATCCGGGCATCCGGTTGCGCGGGGTCGATCGGCACATAGGCCGCCCCGGTTTTGAGCACGGCAAGGATGGACACCACGGCTTCGGGCGAGCG
>NZ_LQIX01000040.1 GCF_001500045.1 Mycobacterium sp. GA-1199 | reverse complement strand
GTCGACGAGGACGCGGTAGGTTTGGCCGAGTTGGTTTTGGTGGTCATGACACCAGCCCGCCCTCGCCAAGATCAATCCCCAAGGCGGTGTCGTAGTCAGTCAGGCAGCGCTGCTCAACGGTCAACTGTTCATCGTGTTCGGTGACCGGGTGTAGCGCACCGATACGGTTGTGGCGCAGCATGTTCGCGGCGGCCCGATGCTCCGGGTCGGTGATCGTCTGGTGCCAGGCCCAGACCCGTTGGTGCTCGGCCACGGTCCTGCCCTCACAAAAGACCTTGACCCGGACCAGATCCGCGGTGACTTCGATGCGCCGCCCGATCACCGCAGGATGCACCGAGTAGTCATTGGAGTCCAACCGGATGTAGTGATCTCGTGCCAACCGAGTGGTGTTGCGCCACCCCACCTGCGGGGCCACCGGTGGCAGCGCCAGCATCGCCTGACGATCGGCACCGATGCGGTCAGTGGGAGCACACCCCAATACCCGACGGCGACGAGCGTTGACGATCTGCAGCCACGTCTGGAACTGATGGTTGAAATCCCCTGGAGCAGTGAATGTTCGGCCGGGCAGAAACGACCGCTCGAAGTAATCATGGGCTCGTTCGATGATGCCCTTATGCTCGGGTTCGCCCGGTTTGAGCACCACCACTTTGGTTCCCAGTACGCCGCGAAACGCCTGGCATTCGCTGGTCAACTCGGTGCGCCCGGACCGCCACCTGCCGATCGCGCCCTCACCGTCCCAGACCAGGGTGCGTGGCACCGCGCCCAGCGCATTGATCAGCTGCCACCAGCCTGCGAACAGATCTTCAGCCCGCCGCGACGGCAACAAGATCGCTGAAAGCCACCGTGAATACCCCAACACCATCGTCAGTACCGGCAGCTGCATCGGAGAGCGGGTCTGGCCGTAACCGACCGGCACCTGTACCGGCGGGAACCACAGATCGCACTGAGCAATATCACCGGCGTCATAGCTGGTACGTCCGGCCGGGTCCGGCGGCAGATACGCCGGTCGCAGTTCACGGACCCGTTCATTGAACACCGTCATCCCACGCGTCCAACCCACACGCTCAGCGATCACACTGGCCGGCATCGTCGGCACCAGTGTGAGCTGCACGCGAATCGCCTCCTCGAAAGCATCGACGGCCGACCCAGCCGGCTTGCGCGCATACTTCGGTGGATCGTTGCTTGCCAACGCCGAGCGCACCGTGTTCCGCGAGATCTTCAACGTCCTGGCGATCAACTTGATCGGTAACCCCTCCGCTCGATGCAGCCTGCGGATCTCAGCCCAGTCTTCCACTGACAACAACTCCCTTCTCCTCTCGGCTCGTAAGCCGAGAATTGGTCGAAGGGGGTCAAAATTCGGGCGTCGACACGGGGTCAGTTTTCAGGCGACACCGACA
>NZ_LQIX01000039.1 GCF_001500045.1 Mycobacterium sp. GA-1199 | reverse complement strand
TGGTGCTCCTTAGAAAGGAGGTGATCCAGCCGCACCTTCCGGTACGGCTACCTTGTTACGACTTCGTCCCAATCGCCGATCCCACCTTCGACGGCTCCCTCCCACAAGGGGTTAGGCCACCGGCTTCGGGTGTTACCGACTTTCATGACGTGACGGGCGGTGTGTACAAGGCCCGGGAACGTATTCACCGCAGCGTTGCTGATCTGCGATTACTAGCGACTCCGACTTCACGGGGTCGAGTTGCAGACCCCGATCCGAACTGAGACCGGCTTTGAAAGGATTCGCTCCACCTCACGGCATCGCAGCCCTTTGTACCGGCCATTGTAGCATGTGTGAAGCCCTGGACATAAGGGGCATGATGACTTGACGTCATCCCCACCTTCCTCCGAGTTGACCCCGGCAGTCTCTCACGAGTCCCCGCCATCACGCGCTGGCAACATGAGACAAGGGTTGCGCTCGTTGCGGGACTTAACCCAACATCTCACGACACGAGCTGACGACAGCCATGCACCACCTGCACACAGGCCACAAGGGAACCAATATCTCTACTGGCGTCCTGTGCATGTCAAACCCAGGTAAGGTTCTTCGCGTTGCATCGAATTAATCCACATGCTCCGCCGCTTGTGCGGGCCCCCGTCAATTTCTTTGAGTTTTAGCCTTGCGGCCGTACTCCCCAGGCGGGGTACTTAATGCGTTAGCTACGGCACGGATCCCAAGGAAGGAAACCCACACCTAGTACCCACCGTTTACGGCGTGGACTACCAGGGTATCTAATCCTGTTCGCTCCCCACGCTTTCGCTCCTCAGCGTCAGTTACTGCCCAGAGACCCGCCTTCGCCACCGGTGTTCCTCCTGATATCTGCGCATTCCACCGCTACACCAGGAATTCCAGTCTCCCCTGCAGTACTCAAGTCTGCCCGTATCGCCCGCACGCCCACAGTTAAGCTGTGAGTTTTCACGGACAACGCGACAAACCACCTACGAGCTCTTTACGCCCAGTAATTCCGGACAACGCTCGGACCCTACGTATTACCGCGGCTGCTGGCACGTAGTTGGCCGGTCCTTCTTCTATAGGTACCGTCACTTACGCTTCGTCCCTATTGAAAGAGGTTTACAACCCGAAGGCCGTCATCCCCCACGCGGCGTCGCTGCATCAGGCTTGCGCCCATTGTGCAATATTCCCCACTGCTGCCTCCCGTAGGAGTCTGGGCCGTATCTCAGTCCCAGTGTGGCCGGTCACCCTCTCAGGCCGGCTACCCGTCGTCGCCTTGGTAAGCCATAACCTCACCAACAAGCTGATAGGCCGCGGGCCCATCCCACACCGCAAAAGCTTTCCCCTCCCAGCCATGCAACCAGAAGGAAATATTCGGTATTAGACCCAGTTTCCCAGGCTTATCCCAAAGTGCAGGGCAGATCACCCACGTGTTACTCACCCGTTCGCCACTCGAGTACCCCGAAGGGCCTTTCCGTTCGACTTGCATGTGTTAAGCACGCCGCCAGCGTTCGTCCTGAGCCAGAATCAAACTCTCCAAACAAAAACGTTCAGAACAATCTGACCAAACAGACACCAAAAACTGGCATCAACAAACACCACACCCACAAACGGGAAAACAGGGCATGGCAAAAAACAACAACAAACAAAAACCACCAAACACACTATTGAGTTCTCAAACAACACACCCGC
>NZ_LQIX01000038.1 GCF_001500045.1 Mycobacterium sp. GA-1199 | reverse complement strand
TGCGCGGGGTCGATCGGCACATAGGCCGCCCCGGTTTTGAGCACGGCAAGGATGGACACCACGGCTTCGGGCGAGCGTTTCAACAGCAGTGCCACCCGTTGTCCAGGTCCCACCCCGTGACCGGTCAAAAAATGTGCCATGCGGTTGGCGGCCTCATCGAGTTCGCGGTAGGTCCACGAACGAGCGCCGTACGTGATCGCCACTGCCTCTGAAGCGCGAGCCACCTGGGCGGCGAACAACGCCGGAATCGATAACGACGAGGCCTCCGGCACGCTCAACGCTGCCCGATTGCCCCACGCCTGCAACGCAACGTGTTCACGCTCATCGAGCACATCGATCGACGACAACCGCCGGGACGGATCAGCACAAAGCGCCACCACCACCCGCTGCAACCGCTCAACAAACGCTTCGATGCTGGACGCATCGAACACATCGGTGCGGAACTCGACATCCCCCCCGATACCGGCAGGCTGGCCGGCCTCGCTCCACTGCTCACCCAACGAGAACGTCAAATCAACACGAGCGGTGTGGGTGTCAGCCGGCATCGGAGTGACCTGCACATCACCAAGCCTCAGATCACCAGCGGCATTGTTCTGCCACGCCAACAGCACCTGCACCAATGGGTGATGGTTGAGCGAACGAACGGGGTTGAGCCGCTCCACCAACACCTCGAACGGCACATCCTGATGCTCAAAGGCGGCCAGACTGCGCGCACGCACCTGCCCCAGCAACTCGCCTACCGTCGGATCGCCGGCCAGGTCGACCCGCAACACCAACGTGTTGACGAAAAAACCCACCAACTCATCGAGCGCCCGGTCACGCCGCCCCGCGATCGGGAACCCCACCGCCACATCAGAACTCGCACTCAACTTGGCCAACAACACCGCCAAAGCCGCCTGCATCACCATGAAACTGGTCGCACCGTGCTCACCAGCGAGCCGAGAAACGCCCTGCTGCACATGCGCCGGCCACTGCACCGCCACCTTGGCCCCGCGATAATCGGCCACCGGCGGATACGGCCGATCAGTAGGCAACTGCACCCGCTCGGGCATATCGGCCAACGCGTCCTGCCAATACGCCAACTGCGCAGCAATGCGGCTATCGGGATCATCGAGATCACCCAACTGCGCGCGCTGCCACAACGCGTAATCGACATACTGCACCGGCAACGGCACCCACTCCGGGGCCCGCCCCACGCACCGCGCGGCATACGCCGCACTCAAATCACCCATCAACGGAGCGATCGACCAGCCATCAGCAGCGATATGATGCACCACCGCCACCAACACGTGCTCATCCTCGCCAAGCCCGAAAAGCGCTGCCCGCAAAGGGATCTCAGTGGCCAGATCAAACGGGCGACGCGCCACCGCCTCGACGGCCTCCTCCACCCGGCTTTGCGACCAACCGGCGGCATCAACGACCTGCCAACCCACATCTACCCGCTCCGCAGGCACCACCAACTGCTCGGGCACCCCGCCCGGGGCCACAACCAACGTGCGCAAACTCTCATGACGGCCCACCACATCAACAACAGCCGCACCCAACGCTTCGGCGTCCAAGCGACCATCCAAAAGCACCGCCACCGCCAAGTTGTAAACCGCAGACGGGCCCTGCAACTGATCCAAGAACCACAACCGGTTCTGCGCAAACGACAACGGCACCACCGCAGGACGCGGGCCGGCAACCAACGGCTCTAGCCCGTCTCCCTCGCCGATTCGAGACGCCAACTGGGCCACAGTGGGCGCTTCAAACACCGCACGTAACGAAAGCCCGGAGTCCAAGCTCGTATTGACCGCGGCGACCGCCCGCATCGCCAGAAGCGAGTCACCACCCAACTCGAAGAACGACTCATCCACGCCGACCCGCTCCACACCCAACACCTCGGCGAAAATGCCGGCCAGAATCTCCTCAGTCGGCGTGCCCGGAGCACGATACCGATCGACATCGCTATA
>NZ_LQIX01000037.1 GCF_001500045.1 Mycobacterium sp. GA-1199 | reverse complement strand
TGCTCGTGTTGATCGTGACGATGGACCCCGGGATGGTCCGACCACTCGGCGTGGTCCCCACCACCGCGCCGTAGGCGGCGCCGCTGTTGACCGGCGTCGTTTTCTCGGCAACCTGGAATCCGGCATCCTTCAGCCGCTGACGGGCCCGGTCGACGTTCATGCCTGTCACGTTCGGCACCTCGCTGCCGGGACCGCCCTCGACGTAGCGGGGATCGGTCGGCGGCAGGCGCACCTCGCCGAGATCGGTCGCGATCGGCTTCATCGCCTCGAACCAGATGCGCGCCGGTTCGTTGCCCCCGTAGAGGTCTCCGCTGTAGCACTTGCGCAGGGGGAACGAGCAGATCTCCGACGGTGAGTTGGAGTCGTCGAAGATGTAGACGGCGCCCGCGAGCTGGTTGGTGAATCCCAGAAACCCCGACGACCGGTGCGACTCGGTCGTGCCGGTCTTACCGGACATCGGCAGATCCCAGCCCACTGAACCGGCGGCTCCCGCGGCCGTACCGGCGCCCTTGTCGTCCTTGCTCAGCGCGTTCGCGAGAGTGTTCGCCAACCCTTCCGGAACCGCTTGGTCGCACTTCTCGGCGGTGAACGTCACCTCGTTGCCATGACGGTCGATGATCTTGTCGATCGGGTTGGCCGGGCACCACGTGCCACCGGAACTCAATGTCGCGGCCACATTCGACAACTCGAGCGCGTTGAGCTGGAACGGCCCCAGGGTGAACGAACCGGCGTTCTGTCGCTTGATGTACTCGGCCAGGCTCTCGTTGCTTCCGCGGTCGTATGCGCGCGCCGTCCCGGGAAGGGCATAGGAGCGCAGGCCGAGGCGAACCGCCATGTCGACCGCCCGGGGTACGCCCACCTGCTGGATGAGCTTGGCGAAGGCGGTGTTGGGCGAGCTGGCCAGCGCGTCGGTGACGTTCATCGACCCGCGATAGTTGCCGGCGTTTCTCACACACCACGTCTCTTTCGGGCAACCGGGTGTGTCGCTGCTGCCGAGTCCCCGTGCTTGGAAGGATCCGGGAACGGCGAGTTGGGTATTGATACCCATTCCCATCTCGAGCGCCGCTGCGGTGGTGAAGACCTTGAAGATGGAACCTGCGCCGTCGCCGACGAGTGAGAACGGCTGCGGCTGCACCGTCTGCCCCGCGTCCTTGTTCAAGCCGTAGTTCCGGTTGCTGGCCATAGCGAGCACCCGATGCGAATCCTTGCCCGGCCTGATGACGCTCATCACGCTGGCGATTCCCTCCAGCGTGGGACTCGCGACCTTCTCGATCGCCCTTCTCACCGACGACTGAATCGTCGGATCGAGCGTGGTGCGGATCAGGTAGCCGCCACGGGCGACCTGTTCCTTGTTGATTCCCGCATGGGCCAGATACGCCAGCACGTACTCGCAGAAGAAGCCGCGGTCACCGGCAGCGATGCAGCCGCTCGGCAGCTCCTTGGGGCGGGGCAGCACACCGAGCGGCGCGGACTTGGCGGATCGTAGTTCGTCGGTGTGCTGGGGGAGGTGTTCGATCATGGTGTCCAGCACCAGGTTCCGACGCTGTAAGGCGCCCTGGGGGTTGACGTAGGGGTCCAGCGAGGCGGGCGACTGGACCAGGCCGGCCAGCAGCGCCGCCTGTTGCCAGTTCAACTGCGAGGCGTTGACCCCGAAGTAGGTCTGCGCGGCGTCCTGCACTCCGAACGCCCCGTTTCCGAACCCCACCAGGTTCAGGTAGCGCGTGAGGATTTCGGCCTTGGTGAACGTCTTGTCCAGCGTCAACGCCATCCGCATCTCACGGAGCTTGCGCGCCGGCGTCAGCTCGACCGCGGCGCGCCTCTCGGCGTTCGTCTGTGCGGTCACCAGCAACTGGAAGTTCTTGACGTATTGCTGCTCGATCGTCGACCCGCCGCGGGTGTCGAGGTTGCCCGACAGATAACCCGACAAGCCTGTGAGTGTGCCCTGCCAATCGACGCCCGCATGCTCGGCGAACCGCTTGTCCTCGATCGAGACGATGGCCAGCTTCATGGTGTTGGCGATCTGCTCGCTTTTCACCTCGAATCGGCGCTGGCTGTATAGCCAGGCGATCGGTTTACCGGCGGCGTCGACCATCGTCGTCACCTGGGGAACGTCTTCCTCCACCAGCTGCGCCGAGCCGTTGGCGACGACGTCGGAGGCCCGGTTGGACAACAGGCCGAATCCGCCCGCGAACGGGAACATCAGCGCCGCCACCAGCACCCCGGCCAGCGTGCAGCACAAAATCAGCTTGATGACCGTCCCCCCGGCCGGTACGCGCTCCGGCATGTCAGCAGGGTATTAAATGCGGTCTCGCGGCGAACGCTCCCGCGCCGATTTCAGCGCAACGACGGCGAAACGCTCTGGTAACGGGCACGGTCACCCTCGGTCCAGATCCCACTGGCCGAAGTCGGGCGCGAGGACCTCGTCGACGTCGACGTGGGTGTCTCCGATGGGCACACCGGGCTCGGACGGGCCGATCACCACGGCCTGATAGAGCACGGCCCGGGGGTCACGCTCACCGGCCGACCAGGCCTTGGTCTGCCACACCCACCAATGTCCGTCGCTGGTCGAGCGGCCGACGACCCCATCGCCGATCGCCCAGGAGCAGGCCCGCGCGTGGCCGTAGAGGCCGGTGCGATCCACACCCAGAACGGAGTTGATTCCGCGATACCACTCGCTCGCGACGTTCTCCCACGTCTCGGCGTCGATGTCCTCGTCGACGCTGAAGAAGATGGGGGCCGAATCAGGTCCGCCCGCGGCATTGTGCAACCGCTGGGCGGTCAGGGCGTCCGCCACACCACCGTCGTACCCGCGCGTGTAATCGGACGGCGTGGGCCAGCCCGGCTTGCCGTACTGGTAGCAGCTGACGACGTGCAGACCCTCGGCCCGCAGCGAGTCGGCGTACTCGCGCGTCACCGGTTTGAAGTCGAAGTCAGCGCCGGGCCGCAGCTCGGAGACGTAGACCAGCGCGCCGTCGAAGCCCGCCGCCTTGAGCTGATCGGCCGGAACCTTGCGGTGCGCAAAGTCGACCAGCCGCAGCGGCGCCGCTGAGGCACTCGGGCCGGAGAGCGTCGCGGCCGCCGCGCCGAGGAAGAACAGCGGCGGCGCGGCGACGGCATACTTGAGGAGTTCGCGTCGAGAAGGAGGGTGCCCTCCGCCACGACCGGGTGACCT
>NZ_LQIX01000036.1 GCF_001500045.1 Mycobacterium sp. GA-1199 | reverse complement strand
GTTGTCGCCCTGCTTTGGTGGTGGGGTGTGGTGTTTGATTTGTGGATAGTGGTTGCGAGCATCTAAAACGCGGGACTTTTTGTGGTCTTGTGTTTTGATAATGCAATTTTTTTATTCTTCCGAGAATATTTTTTGATCTGTTTTGTGTGTAAGTGTTTAAGGGCGCATGGTGGATGCCTTGGCACTGGGAGCCGATGAAGGACGTGGGAGGCTGCGATATGCCTCGGGGAGCTGTCAACCGAGCGTGGATCCGAGGATGTCCGAATGGGGAAACCCGGCACGAGTGATGTCGTGTCACCCAACGCTGAATGTATAGGCGTTGGGGGGGAACGCGGGGAAGTGAAACATCTCAGTACCCGTAGGAAGAGAAAACAAAAAGTGATTCCGTCAGTAGTGGCGAGCGAAAGCGGAGGATGGCTAAACCGTGTGCATGTGATACCCGGCGGGGGTTGTGTGTGCGGTGTTGTGGGGTCTGTGTTCCATCATCCGCCGATGGTGGCAGCAGTGATAAAAGCTCGTGTTAGGTGAAGTGGCCTGGGATGGTCTGCCGTAGTGGGTGAGAGCCCCGTAACCGAAAACATGTGCTCTGTTGTCGCAGTGTCCCCGAGTAGCAGCGGGCCCGTGGAATCTGCTGTGAATCTGCCGGGACCACCCGGTAAGCCTGAATACTTCTCAGTGACCGATAGCGGATCAGTACCGTGAGGGAATGGTGAAAAGTACCCCGGGAGGGGAGTGAAAGAGTACCTGAAACCGTGTGCCTACAATCCGTCAAAGCCCTCGACTTTGTCGTGGGGTGATGGCGTGCCTTTTGAAGAATGAGCCTGCGAGTCAGGGACATGTCGCGAGGTTAACCCGGGAGGGGTAGCCGCAGCGAAAGCGAGTCTGAATAGGGCGTATCCACACAATAGTGTGTGGTGTAGTGGTGTGTTCTGGACCCGAAGCGGAGTGATCTACCCATGGCCAGGGTGAAGCGCGGGTAAGACCGCGTGGAGGCCCGAACCCACTTAGGTTGAAGACTGAGGGGATGAGCTGTGGGTAGGGGTGAAAGGCCAATCAAACTCCGTGATAGCTGGTTCTCCCCGAAATGCATTTAGGTGCAGCGTCGCATGGTTCTTGCTGGAGGTAGAGCTACTGGATGGCCGATGGGCCCTACTAGGTTACTGACGTCAGCCAAACTCCGAATGCCGGCAAGGTGTAGTGCGGCAGTGAGACGGCGGGGGATAAGCTCCGTGCGTCGAAAGGGAAACAGCCCAGATCGCCGGCTAAGGCCCCTAAGCGTGTGCTAAGTGGAAAAGGATGTGCAGTCGCGAAGACAACCAGGAGGTTGGCTTAGAAGCAGCCACCCTTGAAAGAGTGCGTAATAGCTCACTGGTCAAGTGATTGTGCGCCGATAATGTAGCGGGGCTCAAGCACACCGCCGAAGCCGCGACAGATCTGCCCTTAGGCAGGTTTGGGTAGGGGAGCGTCCTGCATCCGGTGAAGCCACAGAGTGATCTAGTGGTGGAGGGTGTGGGAGTGAGAATGCAGGCATGAGTAGCGATAAGGCAAGTGAGAACCTTGCCCGCCGGAAGACCAAGGGTTCCTGGGCCAGGCCAGTCCGCCCAGGGTGAGTCGGGACCTAAGGCGAGGCCGACAGGCGTAGTCGATGGACAACGGGTTGATATTCCCGTACCCGTGTATGAGCGTCCCTGACGAATCCATTCTGCTAACCACCCAAAAGGTGGGTGATCGTCTCCTTCGGGAGTCGACATCGACCGGCTGCGTGGGACCCGTGTGGGTAGTAGTCAAGCGATGGGGTGACGCAGGAAGGTAGCCGTACCAGTCAGTGGTAATACTGGGGCAAACCTGTAGGGCGAGTGATAGGCAAATCCGTCACTCATGTGCCTGAGAGGTGATGCATAGCCGAGTGAGGCGAATTCGGTGATCCTATGCTGTCGAGAAAAGCCTCTAGCGAGCACGTACACGGCCCGTACCCCAAACCAACACAGGTGGTCAGGTAGAGAATACCAAGGCGTACGAGTGAACTATGGTTAAGGAACTCGGCAAAATGCCCCCGTAACTTCGGGAGAAGGGGGACCCCCACACCGTCAACACCTTCGCGGTGGGCAGCGGCAGGGGGTGGCACAAACCAGTGAGAAGCGACTGTTTACTAAAAACACAGGTCCGTGCGAAGTCGCAAGACGAGGTATACGGACTGACGCCTGCCCGGTGCTGGAAGGTTAAGAGGACCCGTTAACCCCTTTGGGGGTGAAGCGGAGAATTTAAGCCCCAGTAAACGGCGGTGGTAACTATAACCATCCTAAGGTAGCGAAATTCCTTGTCGGGTAAGTTCCGACCTGCACGAATGGCGTAACGACTTCTCAGCTGTCTCAACCATAGACTCGGCGAAATTGCATTACGAGTAAAGATGCTCGTTACGCGCGGCAGGACGAAAAGACCCCGGGACCTTCACTACAACTTGGTATTGGTGCTCGATACGGTTTGTGTAGGATAGGTGGGAGACTGTGAAACACAGACGCCAGTGTGTGTGGAGTCGTTGTTGAAATACCACTCTGATCGTATTGGGCCTCTAACCTCGAACCGTCTATCCGGTTCAGGGACAGTGCCTGGCGGGTAGTTTAACTGGGGCGGTTGCCTCCTAAAAAGTAACGGAGGCGCCCAAAGGTTCCCTCAACCTGGACGGCAATCAGGTGTTGAGTGTAAGTGCACAAGGGAGCTTGACTGCGAGACGAACATGTCAAGCAGGGACGAAAGTCGGGACTAGTGATCCGGCACCCCCGAGTGGAAGGGGTGTCGCTCAACGGATAAAAGGTACCCCGGGGATAACAGGCTGATCTTCCCCAAGAGTCCATATCGACGGGATGGTTTGGCACCTCGATGTCGGCTCGTCGCATCCTGGGGCTGGAGCAGGTCCCAAGGGTTGGGCTGTTCGCCCATTAAAGCGGCACGCGAGCTGGGTTTAGAACGTCGTGAGACAGTTCGGTCTCTATCCGCCGCGCGCGTCAGAAGCTTGAGGAAACCTGTCCCTAGTACGAGAGGACCGGGACGGACGAACCTCTGGTACACCAGTTGTCCCACCAGGGGCACCGCTGGATAGCCACGTTCGGACAGGATAACCGCTGAAAGCATCTAAGCGGGAAACCCCCTCCAAGACCAGGCTTCTCACCCATATCAGTGGGATAAGGCCCCCCGCAGACCACGGGATCGATAGACCAGACCTACACACCCAGCAATGGGTTCAGGGAACTGGCACTAACCGGCCGAAAACTTACACACAACACTCGCAACCACACCACGCGCATCAACCACGCAAACACACCCCACCACCAAAACACCCTTCCCAACCAGCTTGGGACACCCAATAAAATGAATAGAGTTACGGCGGTCAATAGCGGCAGGGAAACGCCCGGACCCATCCCGAACCCGGAAGCTAAGCCTGCCAGCGCCAATGATACTGCCCAACCCGGGCGGAAAAGTAGGACACCGCCGAACACA
>NZ_LQIX01000035.1 GCF_001500045.1 Mycobacterium sp. GA-1199 | reverse complement strand
CATTAGGTGGTGGGGCGCCGGGCGCGCCGCTGCCCCCGCCGCCCGGTGTGCCGCTTCCTCCGCCGCCACCAGCACCCGCGCCGCCTCCGCCGCCTCCCGCGCCGGCCCCACCACCGGCACCCGCGCCGCCGGGACCGTAGCCGCGTGGCCGTACAGATGAGCCCGCAACGGTTCGACGAACTGGTCTCCGAGGCGCTCGATCTGATACCGCCGAAACTCGCCGACGCGCTGGACAACGTCGTCGTCCTGGTCGAGGCCCGCAACGACGAAGAACCCGACCTGCTCGGGCTGTACCACGGCGTGGCCCTGACCGAGCGCGATTCGTGGTACGCCGGTTCGCTACCGGACACCATCACGATCTACCGCGAGGCGCTGCTGGCGCACTGCGACAGCGAGCACGAGGTCGTCGACGAGGTGGCGATCACGGTGATTCACGAAGTCGCCCATCATTTCGGCATCGACGACGAGCGCCTCCACGAACTCGGGTGGGGTTAGCGGGCGAACACACCGCGCGGCAACTGCGCTTTGTCGCACGTGGGTGCTATCAAGGGGCCATGACCGAGTGCCGAGAATGCGTGGCGGGCCTCGAGCACTGCCACGGCACCGTCATTCACCACGCCGCGTATCGGCAGGAGTGCACCGAACCCGATTGCGTCACCCCGGAAGTCGCGCACGCGTTCGTGATCGATTGCGAGGCAATCGACTGCGCGTGCGCTGTCGTGGTGTCAGCCCATCGGGTCGGCTGAGCGCAGGGCGTCCTCGACCGGGCGCACGTCGGGCTCCGGATAGAACGGCGGCGTCATCGACCCCCATTGCAGGCAACTCCACCTTCCGTCGGTGATCGGCGCCAGCACGACGGCCTCCGTGTTACCCAGATGGTGGTCGAGCGCGAAACTGCTCTCGACACCGGCCAGCACCGAGGACACCAACCGGATCGCGGCGCCGTGGCTGACCACCACGATGTCACCGTGCCAGCTGTCGTCGTCGAGATGGCGCATCCGCAGCTGGGTGATGGTCGGCACATAACGGTCCAGCACGTCGTGTCCGGTCTCGCCGTTGGGCATCGCCACGTCGAGATCGCCGTCGTGCCACTTCTGGTAGATGGTTTCGAACGTCGCGATCGCCTCGTCGTCGGCGCGGTCCTCCAGATCGCCCACCTGGACCTCGTGGACCCCCTCGAGTTCCACAGGCGGCAACCGCAACGAACCGGCGATCTCCTCGGCGGTCTGGCGGGCCCGGTGGGCCACCGAATGCGCCAGGATCGCGGGCGCGGCAGGCAGCCCCTTGGCGAAGAAGCGCGCCTGATCGCGGCCGAGGTCGGTGAGTTCTGCGCCGGGCGGACGGGTGTCGAGGCGACGGTGGACGTTGGCCAGCGACTGTCCGTGGCGCACCAGCACCAGACGCCCGCTCACCGCTGTCCCTCTCTGAGTCGGGCCAGCCAGCGGGAGGCTTCGTCGAGTCCGGGAGGGGCCGCGCCTGCGGCCGCTCCGGTCGGCCAGGATCCGAGGAATCGCATATCCGAACAACGACGGTGCAGCGCCCTGAGTGCCTCGGCCACCGCATCGTCGTCGATGTGGCCGACGCAGTCGAGGAAGAAGATGTAGGTGCCCAAACCCGTTCGGGTGGGCCGAGATTCGATGCGGGTCAGGTCGATGTCGCGGACGGCCAACTCGGTCAGTGCCGACACCAGCGCGCCGGGGACGTTGTCGAGTCGCAGCACCACCGACGTCCGGTCGGCGCCGGTGCGCCCCGGCGGCGGCGCAGGCGCGCCGACGAGCACGAACCGGGTGCGCGCGTTGGGTTCGTCGACGATGTCTGACGCCAACGACTCCAGGCCGTAGCGCTTGGTGGCAAGCGCGGTGCTCACCCCCGCATCGGCGCGACCCTCGGCGACGTCGGCGGCTGCGGCGGCGTTGGAGTTGGCGGGCACCACCTGCGCCGACGGCAGATGCTCGGCCAGCCAATTCCGCACCTGCGCGGCGGCGACGGGAAACGCGGCGACGGTCTTCACGTCTTTCGTCGCCGTGCCGTCGCGGACCGCGATCGTGAACGAGACGTCGAGCGTGAGCTCGGCGAAGATCTGCAGCGGTGTGCCACCGGCGAGCCCGTCGAGGGTCGGCAGCACCGAACCCTCGATCGAGTTCTCGATCGGCACGCAGGCGTAGTCGGCAGCGGCTTCGCGTACGGCGGCGAGCGCACCTGTGGTGCTGTCGCACGCGACCGGTGTCACCTCTCCGGCGCCCTGCCCGCCGGGCAGCATGCCGCTGCTCGACATTTTGAGCAGCGCCGCCTCGGTGAAGGTCCCCTCGGGCCCGAGATAAGCGATGCGCAGCACGGATCAACACTATCGGGTCACTGCGGTAATGCCGTTCCGCTGCACGAAGGCCTTGCGGGATCCGGGATGGCTTAGTTAAGTTAGGCTCACCTTATCTCAGAGGAGGCGGGATGGCGACAACGGTCACGGCACCGACGACGGCCGAGCGGATCCGCAGCGCATGCGCCAAGGCGGGCGGCGCGATGCTCGCGGTGGAGGGCGGCGACAACGGGACGCCCACCGAGACACCCGTCCACCATTTGCTCGACGACGGCTCGTTCGCGATCACCGTTCCCGCCGACAGCGCGGTGGCGGCCAAGGCCGTCAGCGCGGGCACCGGCGGAGTGCAGGCGGTGCTGGAGATGACGGACTACGCGCCGCTGCCGCTTCGCGAGCCGGTGCGCTCGCTGGTGTGGATCCAGGGCCGCCTGCACGACGTACCCTCCGGTGAGGTGTCGGCCCTGCTCGACCTGATCGCCTCCGAAGACCCCAATCCTGCGCTACTTCAGGTCAACTCGGCGACCGCCGACGGCGACAGGGAACACACCCTTCTGCGGCTGGAGATCGACTCTGTGGTCGTCGCCGATTCCACGGGCGCCGAATCGGTCACCGTGAGCACGCTGCTGGACGCCCGACCGGACCCGTTCTGCGCGATGGAGTCGTGCTGGCTGCAGCACATGGAGTCCGCACACCGCGACGTCGTCGAGAGGCTGGCCAGCCGGCTCCCGATGTCGTTGCGCCGTGGCCGCGTCCGGCCCCTGGGTTTGGACCGCTACGGCGTGCAGCTGCGTGTGGAGACCGACGAAGGTGACCACGATGTGCGGCTGCCGTTCACCCGCCCGGTCGACGACGTCACCGGGTTGAGCCAGGCGATCCGGGTGCTGATGGGCTGCCCGTTCCTCAACGGGCTGCGCGCACGGAAGTTGTGACGGCACTACCCTAGCTCCGGTGACCGGCGCCCCCGACGAGCTCACCGATCCCGCGCGCCGGGCCCTGCGCATCGAGATCGTCGTCGTCCTGGCGGTGACGTTCGGCCTGTCGGCCTACAGTGCGCTGCTGAACCTGATCGAGTCGGTGCTCCTGGGCCTGGCCGGTCAGGTCGTCGCGCTCAATCCGCGCCGCTCCCCTTTCGACCTCATCGACCTGGGCCTCAACCTCGTCTGGGTTTTCCAACTGTCGGCATGGGGAGCGCTGGCCGTATACCTGTTGTGGCGCAGCGGAATCGCCCTCCAATCGATCGGCCTGGGCCGACCCCGCTGGCGGGCCGACCTGCTGGGCGGGCTCGGGCTCGCCGCGCTCATCGGGCTGCCGGGCCTCGCGCTGTATCTTCTCGCCCGAACCCTCGGCATGAACGCCGACGTCGAACCGGCCGAGTTGTACGACACCTGGTGGCGGATTCCGGTGCTGCTATTGACGGCGCTGGCGAACGGCTGGGCTGAAGAGGTCATCGTCGTCGGCTACCTGATCACCAGGCTGCGCCAGCTCCGCGTGAGCCCGGCGACCGCCGTGATCGTCACCAGCGTCCTGCGCGGGCTCTACCACCTCTACCAGGGCTTCGGAGCGGGGCTGGGGAACCTGGCGATGGGCGTGGTGTTCGGCTATGTCTATCTGCGGACCGGCCGGCTGTGGCCGCTGATCATCGCGCACGCGCTGATCGACGCCGTGGCCTTCGTCGGCTATGCCCTGGCCGCCGGCCACCTGGGCTGGTTGCGCTGAACATGCGGGTCGGCGACGTACATTTCTTCAGGTGACCGACAACCGGCAACCGCCCCGCGGGTTCGAGCCGCCGCCGCGGCCGCGCCGGGAGCCGTCACAGGTGATCCGCCGCGATCCCAACTACCGGCCGCCCCCACCGAACCCGCCGATCGGGCGGCCTGCCGTGCCTCCGCCCCGTATGCCTCCGCCCCGCGTGCCTCCACCC
>NZ_LQIX01000034.1 GCF_001500045.1 Mycobacterium sp. GA-1199 | reverse complement strand
ACACACCGGCCCAGCGGTTAGCCGCACTCCTCAACCAAGCCGCCGCCTAAACGTTGCACTCACCGGTTGACAATGCCGTTGAAAAGCGTCGGTAGTTTCACAAACGAGACCTGCCGAGCCGCCGGCCAAAGCAGAGACCTATGACGGCACGGTCGCCAGGGCTTGAGCCACGCAGTCGGCCCACGAACGCGAGTCCACGGCCATCCATGCCGACTCGCCACCGAATGCACTCGAGATCACCAGGTCTGGGGCGACGGTGCCCAGCAGCTCCACACTTTCGCGCAGTTGGCCGGCGTCACCGCGGCCCGGTACTAGGAACGTTGCCCACGTCCCCGAGGCGGTCGGAAACATGGTGTCGCCGGTGAACAGGTATCGCTCACCGGTCACGCCCGTTACGAGATAGCTTGTGCTGCCTGATGAATGACCCGGCGTGGGTAGCACCTCGACACCGTTGGCGTCGACATGCCGCACACTACCGATTGCCACGTCGACACGCGCATGCTCTGCAATGGCGTCGACCTCCGCCTCCGGGGCGTGCAGCCGGCGATCGAACCGCTCTTCGATCCGCTTCAGGTTCGGCCCGGCCTCGTCGAGATGCGACAGATACTGCGCGCTGACGCCGCCGAGCGCGTCGATCGCGTCGAAGTCGGCATTCGTGGCGGGGCTGTAGAACAGCACGTTGCCACGCGGACCTCGCCACAGATACGCGTGCGTGGTGAGTCCAGGGAATGGCGTGTCCGTCCGGGTCTGCCAGAGATCGTCCCGAATCCGGGTCAACCGCGTCGTGGAAGTAGTCATGACTCGACTCTGCGACCTGAACCATTGTTGAGGTCAAGTGATTCTTCACCGAACTTCGCATCCGAGTGCCACCATCGAAAGATGGCCCGCCCACCAATCGCCGCACTGGCGGCTGCCCTGACCATCGCCACGTCGATCGCCGTGGCTCCCAACGCGTCGGCGGTGTGCTACTCCGCCGATTGCGTGCCCAATGTCGCCCGCAACGTCGTCGAGGGAACGCCCTGTAGCCCGGCAAGTATTTCAACTACGGGCTTGGTCCCGACGGCGCGACGTTCGTCTGCAACAGGGTGGGCGTGTGGACACCCGCCGGACCGCTCATCGGTATTTACAACGTCGCGATGGACTGCACCGAACAGAACGCGTCGGCTCAAGGCTCCGACGGCGTGGCGTTCGTGTGTACCGACATGGGCGGCGGCCACCTGCGATGGGCCCATCGCATCGACACCGCCGAGTGATCAGAGCACCGCAGCGGTCCGCGCCGCCACATCCGCAGCAACCGACAACGACGCCTCATCCGTCGCGGCCGAATAGCGGTCGGCGGCAGGGTCGTACGTCGCACCCGCGATCGATCCGTGGTCGGCCTCCAGCACGACGCACGAGACGGGCCAGCCGTTGCGCTCCAGTGTCGAGGCGAACTCCTGGCTGGCCGACGGAGGTATCACGTCGTCGCGTGCGCCGTGCAACAGTGTGAACGGCACCGGGTCGCCGTCCAGCGACGTGGGCAGCGGCGACCCGCTGATCGGGTCGGGAACCATGAACGCCCCCGCCAGGCATACGGTGTGGGCCACCTCGAACTGTCGCGCGTGAATCGCCAGGCCCGCCGCCGCCAGGCCGCCCATCGACCAGCCGACGACGACCAGCGGCCCGTCGCCGGCGTACTGCCGCGAAAACTCGGCCGATGCCAGCAGGTCACTACGCCCGCGGTCGTCGGCGTGAGAGTCCCAGTCGGCCAGCACGACCGCCAATCCGTGCGCGTGGACCCGTTCAGCCAGCGGCCGCATCGCGGTGCGCGAATCGGTCTGGGCGCCGTGCCACATCAGAATTGTCGGTTGCGCCGGATCGCCGAAGATGTCTGCGGATCGGCCGGGGGAGTACTCGACGGTGTGCATCACCCTGGAGTGCCCCGGCGACCGCGGAACCAACCGTCAACGCGCATACCGGTCTACAAACCGGCGCAGGATGGTCTGCGGATATCGGACTTTCCATTGCCGCGCTTGGAGTTTCAACTGCTCCGCCGACTCCGGTGCGAAGTAACCATGGTTCTTGTAGGCATCGAGGCGGACGTCGATACCGTCCAGGTCGAGCTCGGGATGGAATTGTGTGGCGTAGACGTTCTGCCTGACCCGAAACGCCTGAACCGGGCATTGCGGTGAGGTCGCCAGGCACAGTGCCTCGGGTGGCAGCACCGCGGCCGCTTCCTTGTGTCCGCCGTAGGCATCGAAGACATCGGGCAGGTCGGTGAAGAGTGGATCGTGGCGACCCGCGTCGGTGACCATGATCTTCATGCCTCCGACGGGTTCCGGATACGTACGGTCGATGACCGCCCCGATGACGGTGCCCAACGTGCCTACGCCGTAACAACATCCGAGGAATGGGTAGTCCGCTTCCACGATGCGTTGGATCAAGTCGAGTAGTTCTGCCTCGACCCGTCGTTGCGTCGTCGATTTCGACTCCGGCGCATCGCTGACGTTGTACGGACCGCCGCCGAGGATGATGCCCGACCAGTCGGCGAGGTCGATAGAACCCAGCGGTTCGTGGAGCAGATCGATCCGGCGCACACCCGTCGTATCCAGACCACCGAAGCGCATAATCGCCCGGTACTCGTCCTCGGCAGCGGCGTCCTCACCGCGGATGGAGAGCAACAAAAACGGCGCAGAAAGCACGACACCCCGCGAGCCCGATGAGCCCGCGGGGTGCCGCATGTCGTTACCGACGATCAGACTCGCCTGTTAATCGAGGTCGAACCGATCGTTGTTCATGACCTTGACCCAGGCAGCGACGAAGTCCTCGACGAACTTGTCCTTGCTGTCGTCCTGCGCGTAAACCTCGGCGATACCGCGCAGCACCGAGTTCGAGCCGAACACCAGGTCGTTGACGGTGGCAGTCCACTTGAGCTGACCGGTCGCGCGGTCCACACCCTCGTAGACGTTCTCCGCCGCACCCGACTTCCACTCCGTACCCATGTCGAGCAGGTTCGTGAAGAAGTCGTTGCTCAGCACGCCCGGCTGGTCGGTGAACACGCCGTGCTTGCTGCCGCCGTGGTTGACGTTCAGCACCCGCAGACCACCGATCAGCACCGCAAACTCCGGAGCGGTCAGGTCGAGCATGTAGGCCCGCTCGACCAGCAACTGCTCCAGCGGAGCCTTCTCACCCGCTCGCGCGAAGTTACGGAAACCGTCCGCCCGCGGTTCGAGCACCGCGAAGGACTCAACGTCGGTCTGTTCCTGCGAGGCGTCGGTACGGCCCGGCGCGAAGTGCACGTTGATCTCGTAACCGCCGTCGCGCGCGGCCTTCTCGACCGCCGCCGAGCCGCCCAGCACGATGATGTCGGCCAGCGAGATCCTCTTGCCGCCGCTCGCCGAGCTGTTGAACTCCTGCTGGATGCGCTCGAGAACCGGAAGCACCTGCGCCAACTCGGCGGGTTCGTTCGCCTCCCAGTTCTTCTGCGGCTCGAGCCGAATCCGCGCGCCGTTGGCGCCACCGCGCTTGTCGGTGCCGCGGAAGCTCGACGCCGACGACCATGCGGTCTTGATCAGCTGTTGCACGGTCAGGCCCGAGTCGAGCAGCTTGCTCTTGAGCTGGGCGATGTCCTGCTCGTCGACCAGCTCGTGGTCCACCGCAGGCACCGGGTCCTGCCAGATCTCCTGCTCGGGGATCCACGGCCCGAGATAGCGGCTCACCGGGCCCATGTCGCGGTGCATCAACTTGAACCACGCCTTCGCGAAGGCCTCGTCCATCTCCTCGGGATGGTCGAGCCAACGGCGGGTGATCGCGCCGTAGATCGGATCTTCGCGCATCGAGATGTCGGTGACGAGCATCGTCGGCTTGCGCGGCGGTCCGCCGAACGGATCGGGGATGATCGCCTCGGCGTCCTTGGCCTCGAATTGCCAAGCGCCCCCGGGGCTCTTGGTCAATTCGTACTCGTAGCCGTACAGGTTCTGCAGGTAGCCGTTGCCCCACTCCGTCGGGGTCGGCGTCCAGACCACCTCGAGCCCACTGGTGATGGTGTCAGGGCCCTTGCCGGAGGCGAACGCGCACTTCCACCCGAGGCCCTGCTGCTCGATGGGGGCAGCTTCCGGCTCCGGTCCCACCAGATCACCGTCGCCGGCGCCGTGCGTCTTGCCGAGAGTGTGGCCGCCGACGATCAGCGCCGCGGTCTCCTCGTCGTTCATCGCCATCCGGCCGAAGGTCTCGCGGATGTCGTGCGCGGCCGCCAACGGATCCGGCTTGCCCTCGGGGCCTTCGGGGTTGACGTAGATCAGGCCCATGGTGGTCGCGCCGAACGGCTCGGCCAGCTTGCGGTCCGAATCGTTGGTCCCGCCGTAGCGCTGATCGGTACCCAGCCAGGTGTCCTCCTGGCCCCAGAGCATCTCCTCGGGCTCCCAGATGTCTTCGCGACCGAATGCGAAACCCTTGGTCTTGAATCCCGAGACCTCGAGCGAGGCGTTTCCGGCGTACGCGATGAGGTCCGCCCAGGAGATCTTGTTGCCGTACTTCTGCTTGATCGGCCACAGCAGCCGCCGGGCCTTGTCCAGCTGAGCGTTGTCCGGCCAGCTGTTGAGCGGCGCGAAGCGCTGTGCGCCCTGACCCGCACCGCCGCGCCCGTCGAAGATCCGGTAGGTGCCCGCGGCATGCCAGCTCATGCGGACGAACAGGCCGGCGTAGCTGCCGTAGTCGGCCGGCCACCAGTCCTGTGAGGTGGTGATCAGCTTGTGGACATCGGCCTTGAAGGCCTCGAGGTCGAGCTTCTTGAATTCCTCGGCGTAGTTGAAGTCCTGGCCGAGCGGATTGCCCTTCTCGTTCTGCTTGTGCAGCACCGACACGTCGACCTGGTTGGGCCACCAGTCCCGGTTCGTCAGCGGAGCGTGCGACTTCGGCTTCGGCGAATCGATAGCCGGGTTCTCGCTCTCGCTGTGGCTGGCTGTCTTGGAATCATCATGAGGCGGGCGAGCGTCGGACGTATCAGATGACACAGCGTTCCTTCCGGTGGGTTGATTGGGCTGTGATCACGGTTGTGATCGGGAAACCTGCGATACCAAGCACTCTGGGCACAAGCCCCAATAGATGACTTCGGCCTCGTCGAGCACGAATCCGTCCAGCGCGCCCTCCGGGTCCGACGGCGTCAAGCAGGGCGCTGCACCGACGGCGCAGTCGATGTCGGCGATGACGCCACATGACCGGCATACGACGTGATGGTGGTTGTCGCCGACACGCGACTCGTAGCGGGCGACCGAACCGGAAGGCTGGATCTTGCGCACCAGACCCGCGCTGGTGAGCGCGGCGAGCACGTCGTATACGGCCTGTCGTGAGACGTCGGGAAGGGCGCGACGCACCGCGCCGAAAATCGATTCGGTATCGGCGTGGGGGTTGCCGTAAACCGCCTCCAGCACCGCGAGCCGCGGGCGGGTCACGCGAAGATCGGCGGCGCGTAGCCGTTCCGCGTAGTCGGGCGTGGGGGACACGCTGCCAATATGCTCTGTTTTCTGGAATCAGTCAAGAGTTGGTTCAAGGTTGGCTCATCGGCGTGTCGTTGAACTTTTCACCGACGTTGCTGTCGTCGCCGAAGTGCCTCGTTACCAACGTTTTCGGACGTCGCACGCGGCGCTGCGCGCACTTTTCGGGCATGAACCGCGGCAAGCCTCGCTGCTACCCTTCGGTGGCTGCCGGGGTCTGTGGTCAGGGGAGTGGACCAACCCGGCGGGTGGCTATCAGGCGAGACCCGAACGAAACGCTACGGACATCCGCGAAGAGAGTGTTGTGCGCACCGGAGAAATCAAGGCCCTTTCCGGCCTGCGCATCGTCGCCGCCGTGTGGGTGGTGCTCTTTCACTTCCGGCCACTGCTAGAGCAGTCGGTGCCGGGGTTTCGCTCGGCATTGGCCCCACTGCTGAACTGCGGCGCCCAGGGCGTCGACCTGTTCTTCATGCTCAGCGGGTTCGTGTTGACGTGGAACTATCTCGACCGCATGGGGCCCTCGTTCGAGTGGCGAGCCACGTTGCGCTTCCTGTGGCTTCGGTTGGCCCGCGTCTGGCCCGTTTACCTGGTGACGATGCATCTGGCGGCTTTGTGGATCATCTTCACCCTGCAGGTCGGCCGGGTGCCCTCACCGGCGGCCGAGACATTGACGGCGACGAACTATCTGCGCCAGGCATTGATGATCCAACTGTGGTTCGTGCCCTATTTCGACGGCTCCAGCTGGGACGGGCCCGCCTGGTCGATCAGCGCGGAGTGGCTGGCCTATCTGCTTTTCGGCGGTCTGATCGTGGTGATCTTCCGCATCGCTCGGTCGACGCGGGCGCGGGGCCTGATCGCACTGGCCTTCGTCGCCGTGACGCCGCCGATCCTGCTTCTGCTGGCGTCCGGGCAGTTCTACACCCCGTGGAGTTGGCTACCGCGGATCGTCATGCAGTTCACCGCGGGCGCCCTGATCGCTGCGGCGGTACGCAAGCTCGACCCGAACGATCAGGCTCGGCATGCCGCCGGGTACGCCGCGCTCCTCCTCGGCGTCGTGATCGTCGCGATCCTCTACCGACTCGACGCACATCCGCTGCCCAAGATCGTGGACAGCGCCGGCTTGGTCGATGTGCTTTTCGTGCCGCTGCTGTTCAGCCTGGCCATTGGCGCCGGGTCGCTGCCCTGGCTTCTCTCGCGGGGGCCGGTCGTGTACCTCGGACATGTGTCGTTCAGCCTCTACATGGTTCATGAGCTGGTGCACACCACCTGGGATTGGATGGTGCAGCAATTCGGGCTGCGGCTGTCATCGGACTTCACGGGCAAGCTCATAATGGTTGCCTTGCTTGGCACCGCGCTGATCGGCGCGGTCATGCTGTACCACTTTGTCGAGGAGCCCGCCCGGAAATGGATGCGCAGCATGATGAACGGCCCCGCCGCTTCGACCCCGGACGCGGTCGGCAAGCTGCACACCGTGTCCCGTCCGCGCAAACGCTCGGAAGTGATGACCGCCCGCGCCGGGTGACGATGCTTCTCACGCGCGTGTCCACACGGCCCTACGTCGGCGCGCTGAGAAGCGCACTGACCATCGCGGTGGCAATCGCCATCCTCGTGGTCACCGGTTGTCAACACCTGAAACCTATGGAGCACAAGGAGTTCGACGCGCTCAGCTTCGCGTTCAACCGCATCGCGGTGATCGGCGACTCGTACACGACCGGCGGTCCCGAAGGCGGGCTCGGCGAGAAATCGTGGACCACCCAGGCTTGGCAGATCCTGGCTCAGCAGGGACTGTCCACCACAGCGGTGGTCGGCGCCGAAGGCGGAGCCGGCTACGGCACCCGCGGCAACCGGGGCAGCCTCTTCGAGGATTTGACCGCCGCGACGGTCACACCCGATGACACGCTGGTGGTGTTCTTCGGTTCGCGCAACGACCAGAACGTCGACCCCACACAGTTGTCGGTCCTGGTCTACGGCACGTTCCAATTGGCGCGGCGCATCGCACCGTCCGCGCTCTTCCTCGTGATCGGGCCGCCGTGGCCGACGGCTGACGTCCCCGCCGCGGTGGTACGCATCCGCGACACCCTCAAATATCAGGCGGAACTGGCCGGCGCGACGTTCGTCGACCCGATCGCAGCCCGGTGGTTCGTGGACCGGCCCGAGCTGATCGGGCCCGACGGCGTGCATCCCACCGACGCCGGTCACACCTACATGGCGGAGAGGATTGCGCCATTGATCGGCGCGCAACTGCCGCGGCGGGTGTGATCCGGCCTATCGTTGCTGATCGTGCGACTCGGTGGACGCCTGTACCAGCTGCTGACCCGGGTGATGTCGCTGCGCATCATCGTGATCGTCGCGGCGTTGTCGGTGGTCGCGCTGGTGATCACGCTGGGCGCGTGGGTGTGGTTCGGCGTCACCAACGACCAGTACAGCCAGCTGGACCGTCGCCTCGACTCGGTGAGCAGCCTCGGCGACATCAGTGAGCTGCTGCGCACCGCGCAACAGGCTGACCTGAACCCGCCGATCCCGGACGGCGGCCTGGTCCGCACCGCCCGCGTCGACGGCATCACGGTCTCCATCCCGGAGAACATCGTGCTGCCGGAGTTCCCGGTCGGTTACGCCGACACCACCATCGACGGTGTCCAGTACCGGGTCCGGACGTTCACCGCCGGCGGGGCCTTGATCGCCATCGGCGCTCCACTGGCCGAAACCCAACGCCGCATCGACGAACTGCACCGACGGGTACTGCTGATCTGCGGCGGCGTCATCGTCGGCACCGTGCTAGTCGGCTGGGTCATGTGGTCGATCATGATCAACCCGTTCCGCCTGCTGGCCCAGCAGGCCCGCGCGATCAACGCCCAGTCCAAACCCGAAGAGGTTCAGGTGCGCGGCGTACAGGAGGCCGTCGAGATCGCCGAAGCCGTCGAGGGGATGCTCGCCCGTATCGGCGATGAACAGCAGCGCACGCGAGCGGCGCTGGAGTCGGCACGAGACTTCGCCGCGGTGGCCTCACACGAACTTCGCACACCCCTGACCGCGATGCGCACCAACCTCGAGGTGCTCTCCACGCTTCAGATGCGGGACGAGCAGCGCCAGGAGGTCATCGCCGACGTCATGCGCACCCAGAGCCGGATCGAGGCGACCCTGACCGCGTTGGAGCGGCTCGCACAGGGCGAACTGACCACCGTCGACGACTTCGTCCCCGTCGACATCACCGAACTGCTGGACCGGGCCGCACACGACGCGATGCGCAACTATCCCGGGCTCAAGGTGTCGCTGTCGTCGTCGACGACGGTGCTCATGATCGGCTTGCCCGCCGGGCTGCGGCTCGTCGTCGACAACGCGATCACCAACGCGATCAAGCACGGCGACGCCACCGAAATCCAGCTCGGCGCAGTCGCTTCCGGTGAAGGTGTACAGATCACGGTCGACGACAACGGTTCCGGGATACCCGAGGACGAACGCGCCGCGGTGTTCGAGCGGTTCTCCCGCGGGTCGACGGCGGCGCGATCCGGTTCGGGGTTGGGGCTGGCGCTGGTGGCTCAGCAGGCCGAGCTGCACGGGGGCACCGCGGCGATGGAGGCCAGCCCGCTCGGCGGCGCCCGGTTGGTGTTACGCCTGCCCGCGCCGAGCTGAGCTGTCTACGATTCGAAGATGGCCAAGCTCGAGATGTCGCGTCAGCTCACGTTGAGCCCGCAGGAGGCGTGGGAGCACGTATCGGATCTCAACGCGCTGGGGGACTGGATGGTCATGCACGAAGGTTGGCGCAGCGAGCTGCCGGACGAGCTGACGGTCGGCACCACGATCGTCGGTGTCGCGGGGGCCAAGGGGCTGCGCAACCGCGTCACGTGGACCATCCAGAAATTCGACCCGCCCAAGCTGATCGAGGTCACCGGAAAAGGCGTCGGCGGCACCAGGTACGGGCTCACGATGACGGTCGCGCCGACCGAAGCCGGTTCGGCCTTCACCCTCACGATGAATCTCGGGGGAGCGCCGCTGTTCGGCCCCATCGGTGCGACGGCGGCCCGCGCGGTCAAGGGCGACATCGAACGTTCGATCCGCAAGTTCGAAGAGCTTTACGGCTGAGCGGCCCCGCCCGTCGCGCGGTTGGTCGGGATCCTGGCGGGTACCACCATTCGCGTGTCTCAGACCATGGAGTTGACGGTTCTCGATCCGCGTACCGGCGACGAAGTCAGCAGAATCCCGATCACCGATCCCTCGAGCTGCGCCCAAGCCGTCGCACGAGCGCGCGCCGCCGCACCGGGGTGGGCGCGTACCCCCGCCGCCGACCGCGCGGCTGCGCTGACCAAGGCGGCCGCAGCGGTCCGCGCCGCAGCCGAGGAACTGGCCGAGCTCAACGAACGTGAGACCGGCAAGCTCCGCGACGACGCGTTGGGCGGAGTCGACGCGGGTGCGGGCACGCTGGTGCAGTACGCCGAGCTCGGACCGCTGCATCGCGGCCGCAGCCTGCACGGCTCCTGGTCGGCAACCGACCTGATGGTTCCCGAACCGCGCGGCGTCGTCGCGGTTCTCACGCCGTGGAACGATCCGGTGGCCGTCGCGGCCGGCCTGCTGGGCGCGGCGTTGGTGACGGGAAATACGTTGGTGCACAAGCCAAGTGAGCGGTGCCCGGCGACCGGTCGGCGGTTCGCCGAACTGTTGGCCCAGCAGCTTCCCGACGGTGTGCTCGAGATCCTCGACGGTGACGGATCGGTCGGCGCCCGGCTCTGCTCGGCGGCCGACGTCGACGTGGTGGCGCACGTCGGCAGCAGCGCGACCGGCCGCGCGATCGCGCGAGTTTGCGCGGAGCGCGGGGCCAAGACCGTGCTGGAAAACGGCGGCAACGACGCGTTGATCGTCGACGCGGGTGTGGAGCCGCGGTGGGCGGCCGAGCAGACCGCGCTGGGCGCCTTCGCCAACGCCGGGCAGATCTGCGTTTCGGTGGAGCGGGTCTTCGTGGTCGAGTCGCTGGCTGAGGCGTTCCTCGACGAGTTGGCATCGGAAGCGCGAGCGTGGGCCGACCGGATCGGGCCGTTGGTCGACGGGCGTCAGCGGGACGTGGTGCAAGAGCAGGTCGAGGACGCGGTGGCCAACGGCGCACGGGTTCTGGCGGGCGGCGCGCCGCGGCCGGGTCCCGGTTCGTTCTATCCGCCGACCGTGTTGGCGGACTGCACGCCGGAGATGTTGGTGTTCCGCGAGGAGACCTTTGGTCCGGTGGCGCCGGTGCGAGTGGTTCCGGACTTCGACGCCGCGCTGCGGGAAGCGGCCGACGACCGCTACGGCTTGGCTGCGACCGTGCTGACCGCCGACATGGCGCACGCGCAGGAGGCTTGGCGCGCCCTGCCGGTCGGCACGGTGAAGATCAACGACGTCTTCGGCGGAGCGCCCGGCGGGGCGTCACAACCGCGTCGCGCGAGCGGCAACGGCTTCGGCTTCGGCCCGGAACTGCTCGACGAAATGACCGAGATGAAGGTCGTACACATCTCGCCGCCGGGCATCTGACCACCTCTCTGCCCACCTCTCAGCGAATCTTTCGCTCCCAGCGAATTTTTCGCTGATAGGCGGGCACTGCGCGGATCAACCTCGCGAGAGGTCACCGGCACGCACCCACGCGCGGGAGACAGCCGTCGCACGGAATACGCAGCAGCCGCCTCAATCCTCCTTGCGGATCAGCCGCCCCAGCGCCTCCCGGTCGGGATTCAGCAGTTCCTCGATCCGCTGCTGGTTGATGTCGGCCACAATGATCTCGCCGACCTCCTGGTACACGTCGGTGAAGATGCCGTGCGACTTCATCTTCTCGGTCTGATAGATGTTGTCCTCGGTCGGCGTGACGTAGTACATGATCTCGGGCTTGAACCGGTGGATCAGCCACAGGTGGACCACGCTCATCAATCGCTTCTGGCGCAGCTTCTCGGCGAACGTGTTCTGGTCGCGCACCGTCAGGATGCTGCGCCCGTGCCGGTCCTTGATCGGGTCGACGATCACGTTGGCCAGTTTCTCGTCCTCACCGTCGCGCTCACCGAAGATGCCCAACTCGAGCACGTCTGACCCCGGCCGCGTCGGGCGCAGTTGCACCCGCAGCTTCTCGTCGAGTTTGTAATGCTCGCCCCACATCGCCAGCCACTCCTCGAGCAGCTTCTTCGGCACCTCGGTCTGCACGAGATGCTGGTGCTGGGTCGAGCCCTTGCCCATCGCCTTGGTGGTCGCCAGGCGGCCCGACGACGCGGCAAGCGCGGCATCGCTGCGCGGCCCGCCGACAAGCGTCTGCGGTGTGCGATAAGGCGATTCGACCAGGCGCATCTTGCGCTGCAGTCGCGCCAGCGCGAGCATGCCGTCCTGGCGCAACGCGGTGGCGAACTCCTCGGACGCGACACCGTCGACCTGATGACCGCCGTAGGTGATGAAGTTGAAGACGAACCCCATCTTTCCGAGCTCCTCGGGGAAGGCCCGCATCTCGTCGTCGGTCATGCCGGTGGTGTCCCAGTTGAACGAGGGGGACAGGTTGTAGGCCAGCATCTTCTCGGGGAACTCGGCGTGAATCGCCTCGGCGAACTCGCGCGCATCGGCGAGGTCGGCGGTCTTGGTCTCCATCCAGAGGATGTCGGCGAACGGTGCGGCGGCAAGCGATTTCGTGATCGCATACGGGATCCCACCGCGAACCTGGTAGTAGCCCTCCGGGGTCTTGGCCAGCTCGCAGTCCCAGCCGACGGCCGCCCCGATCTCCCTGGCCTTCTCCCGCGCGGTGTACAGCGGCGCGCGCTCGGCGAACGCACGCCACTCCGCGACACTCATGTCGAGTTGTTCGCCCTCGCTCTCGCGGAACTCGAGCAGCTCGGCGACCGCCTCGCCGTAGGTCATCAGGCCGGCATCGACCTGCCAGGCGTCGACGGCCTTCGATTCCACCCGGTCGAAGATCGCGTCGATCTCGCCGTCGGGGCGATCCTGGTACTCCGAGGCGGCCTCGGCGACCGCATCGCCGATCCCGTGGTGGTCGAGCCAGGCGTTGGCGGTGGCGTACTCGCCTTCGGGCAGCGCGTAGAGCAGATGGCCGTTGAGTTCGGTGACGCCCGCCTCGTAGAAGCGCCGCATCATCGCCAGGTAGCACGATTTGTACGACGGCACCTTGAGGTTGGTCACGCCGAGCAGGAATGGTTGGTCGCGCTCGTCGGCGCGGCTGTCGATCAGGTTGGCCGCCTCGGCGTCGGTGCGGGCCACGATGATGCCGGGGACCCGCATGATGTCGAGCTGGAAACGCGCGGTGTTGAGCCGTTTGATCTGTTCGTCGGACGGCACCAGCACCTTGCCGCCCTGGTGGCCGCACTTCTTGGTGCCCGGCCGCTGGTCCTCGATGTGGTAGCCCGGCACTCCGGCCTCCACGAACCGGCGAATCAAGTTGCGCACGTGCGGATCTCCGCCGTGGCCGGTATCGGCGTCGGCGATGATGAAGGGGCGGAAGTCGACGGCGGGTGTCGCGGCGCGTTGCTCTTCGGACATCTGCAGCCGCAGGTACTGCTGGTTGCGGTCGGCGGTGAGCAACGCCCGCACCAGGCCCGCGGCCTCCTCGGGCACCTGGCTGAGCGGGTAGCTGGCCAGGTCGGGCCCGGGGTCTTCGGTGGTCGACCCCTTGGCGGACGTCGCCCAGCCGCCGAGGTAGATGCCCTCGATGCCCATCCGCTTCATCGTCACGGCCTGGCCCGGCGAGTACGGGCCGAAGGTGGTGATGCTCTTCTTCTGTGCGAACAGTTCGCGCAGGCGCTCGTAGAACGCCGTGGCGGCCTCGCGCGCCACGATGTAGTCGGAGGGGATCGTGCCGCGTTGTTCGGCGACCTGACGGGCCGAGTAGAGGCGGATGATGCCGTCGAATCTCGGGCTGTCGAAGTACCGCTGCGTGGCAGCGACCTCCTGGTCGAACGGGGTCGAAGGCGCGGCGTCCGTTTCGATGATGGCCATGTACCCACAGTACGACCCGGTCTTGCCGGGGATGGCGTTATCAGCAGGGTGGAGCCCTCAAGTCGACGCCTCGAACGTGTCGACGACGTGCTCGGCGATCGCCAGCGCTGAGGTTGCCGCCGGTGATGGCGCATTGCGCAGCACCACGACGCGACCGCGGACGCTGATGCGGAAGTCGTCGACCAGACCTCCGTCTGGGTCCAGGGCCTGGGCCCGCACGCCGGCCGTGCCGGGCACCACGTCCTCGTCGCGTAGCGACGGCACGTAGGCCCTGGCGGCGGTGATGAATCGCCGCCGCGACAGTGATCCGAACACCTCGCGGACACCCGTGCGCCAGTGTCGGCGGGCGAACCGCCAGAACGCCGGCGTCGAGGCGATCCCGGCCAGATCGCGCGGTGAGAACGTGCCCCAGGAATAGCCCTCGCGCGCCAGCGCCAGCACCGCGTTGGGCCCGATGAGCACCTCACCGTCCACGCGCGGGGTGAGGTGGACACCCAGGAACGGATAGCGCGGGTCGGGCACGGGATAGACCAGACCGTTGACGAGATCGCGGCGGTGCGGTTTCAGCGCGTAGTACTCGCCCCGGAACGGCATGATCACCGGATTCGGGCCGTCCCCGGCCATCTCGGCGAGCCGGTCGCTGTGCAGACCACCGCACACGACCGCCCGGTCGAATCGCACCTGTTCACCGTCTCCGGCGGTGCTGGCGCTGACCACCACCTCGGTTTCGCCCGCCTGCAATCCCGTAACCTCGTGTCCGAGAAGGACTTTCGCACCGGCTGCCACAGCGTCGACGGCAAGCTCCCTGGTCACCTCCGCATAGTCGACGATCGAGGTCGACGGGGAGTGCAATGCGGCGATGCCGCGCACATGGGGTTCGAGCTCATGCAGTTCCTCGGCCCCGATGATCCGCACCCCTGGGACGCCGTTCGCCAACGCCCGCCGCTCGATGTCGGCGAGCCTCGCCTTCTCCTCGTCGGTGAGCGCGACGAGGACCTTGCCGCAAGCCATCCGACGGATCCCACGCTCGGCGCAGAACTCTTCGAGCAAATTGACCCCGCGACGACAGAGCACGGCCTTCTGTGAACCGGGTTGGTAGTACAAACCGGCATGCACGACCCCGCTGTTGCGGCCGGTTTGGTGCGATGCGAGACGGTCTTCCTTCTCGAAGAGCGTGACATCGGATTCCGGACGACGCCGCACGATCTCACGGGCCACCGCGACACCCAGGATGCCGCCGCCGACCACTGCGACCCGTTCGGTCATCGGCGGACGCCGCAACAGAAGGAGGTAATCACTGTTCGGTCACGGTACTGCATCTCATTGGCCTTGGGCCAGGCGCGAATTGGCATTACGAGCAAACGAACCGGTACAAGTGATTACAGCGCCATCGGTATGCGCGCAGTCGAGAAAGAGCAACGAACCATGAGACGCATCTACGCCTTGGTGATCGGCGTCGCCCTGTTGGTGACCCTTCCTGGGGTGGCGGCCGCCGCGCCGACACGGTCCGCTGTCAACCAGCAGGCGGTCGACCAGGTCATCGCCCGCGGTCTGTCGCAGCGCGGTGTCCCATTCTCCTACGGCGGGGGAGACGCGAACGGGCCGACGAAGGGCAGCGGCACGGCCGAGAACGTCGCCGGACTCGACCGCGAAGGCCACATCGTCGGCCTTGATCCCGCGGTCAGCACCGTCGGTTTCGACGCGTCCGGCCTCATGGTGTATTCGTTCGCCGGTATCGGGGTCAAGCTGCCGCGGTCCTCGGGCGCGCAGTACAACGTCGGGCAGAAAGTGTCGCCGGCCGAGGCGCTGCCCGGAGACATGATCTTCTACGGCCCCAACGGAAATCAGAGCGTGGCACTGTTTTTGGGCAACGGTCAGATGCTGGAGGCCACCGAATCGGGTGTGGCGACGTCGCCGGTGCGGACCAACAACATGGCGCCGTACCTGGTTCGCATCATCAAGTGACGTCACTGAAGCCCTGACGCGGTCAGCACCTCGACCGGGTCGCCGAGCCGGATCGTTCCCGAGCTGAGCAGGCGACAGGCGGAACCACCGCGGCGGCGCAGCGCTGTGGCGGCGCCGGCACCGATCCAGTCGTCCAACAGGCGGCATGGGGCCGAGACCCGCACCACCTCCAGAAGCACATCGCCGACGAGCAGCCGGGTGCCGGGCTTGGTGGGGATCTCACCGGCGTCCACCGTGACGTTGCGCCGGGTCTGGGCCTGGTCGAAGGCGTAACCCAGGTCGGCCGCCGCGCGGTCCAGCAGCTCTTGTGACTGGACGGTGACGTGGCGATGCCGGGTGCCGTGATAGCGGTCGCCGACCAGACCGGTTCCCGCCTCGGCGACCACCTCGCCGACGGAGCGCATCGGCAACCGGCTACCCGGTGCGATGTTGAGCGCGGTGACGTGCACGGCCGAAGTGTATGTGCGGCGCGACGATCGCTGATAAAGAGGACTGATGACGTCGACATTGGATGCCGCCGAGGGAATCGCCGGACGAGTGCGCACCCTGCGCGAGATCGTGCAGACGGAGGCCGGTGAGTCGGAGCGGCTGCGCACGCTGAGCCCGGCCGTCGTCGACGCGATGTGGGACACCGGGCTGATGACGGCGTTCAACCCCGCGCCCGCCGGTGGCAGCGAACCGTCGTTCGCCGAGATGATCGAGACCTGGATCGAGATGGCCTGGCAGGACGGGTCTTTCGGCTGGATCGGTATCGCCAACCTGCCGTCATCGTTCGCCGCGGCCGCGTACTTGCCGGACGCCGGGTTCGCCGAGGTGTTCACCGCGCACGACAACCGGGTCACGATGGGCGGGCAGTTCTTCCCCAACGGTCAAGGCACCGCCGTACCCGGTGGCTACCGGCTGACCGGGTCCTGGAGCTTCGGTTCGGGGATCGGGCATTCGCAGTATGTCGCTGCGGGTTTCCTGCCGATGGACGGGACCGAGATCCGCTGGGTCAGCGACGGTGTGCCGGACATGCAGATCGCGATCCTGCCGCGTGAACAGGTCAGCTTCAACGACGGTTGGCACGTGCAGGGCCTCAAGGGGACGGGCTCGTACGACTACAGCGTCGAGGACGTGTTCGTGCCGGACGAGCGCACATTCGCGTTGTTCACCCGCGAGCCGCTGCGCGGATCGTCGCCCGCGACGCGGATGGGGATGATGCCCGTCACCGCGGCCGGGCACGCGTCGTGGGCACTCGGCGTCGCCAAGAGCATGCTCGACGACGTCGAAGAGCTGGCCGCGACGAAGTTCCGGATGAGCGATATGGCGTCGCTGGCCAGTCGCCCGACGTTCCAGAAGGGACTGGCCCATCACGTGGCGGCCTGGCGGGCGGCGCGGCTGCTGGTGCTCGATGCGTTCGCGACGGCCGAAGCCAGTGTGGCGGCGGGGCAGGACCTCACCCCGGCCCTGCGCGCGGACATGAGAGTCGCTGCCGTGTACGCCACCGACGCCGCCCGCCAGTGCGCGGAGTGGGCACATCTGGTCGCGGGCACCAGCTCGATCCGCGAGGGCAGCCGCCTGGAACGCGCGTTCCGCGACATGTACACCGGTACCCAGCACGCGTTCATCAGCGAGAAGGTGGCGATCGACGCGGCTCAGGTCTGGCTGGGCATCATCGACGACCAGTTCGGCCTCTGATCACCCCGTGCGGGCAACGAATTTCGGCGATGATGCGGCCGAGTTCGTCGCCCCGTCCGTTGTCCGCAGGACACCCGGCTCGGTCACCGGATGACCGACTCGAGGACACCGTCGACGATCATCGTGCTCAGCGTCTTGCGGTCGAACTTTCCGCTGGGCAGGATCGGGATCTGCTCGCTGGAGGCCAGCACCCAGCGGGTCGGCACCTTGTACGCCGACAGGTGTGTGCGGGCGTGGGCGGCCAACGTGTCGACGTCCACGCCGGCGGCGGGCACGACCACCGCGCACACCTGCTCCCCGCGGCGGGGGTCGTCGATGCCGAGCACGAGACACTGTGCCACGGCGGGGGATTCCTCGATGACCGCCTGGACTTCGAGCGGTGAGACGTTGGCGCCGGCGGCCTTGATCATGTCGGTCGTCCGGCCGACGTAGAACAGCCGCGGGTCGCCGGGTCTGCGGTAGACGCGGTCACCCGTGTGGTACCAGCCATTTTCGTCGAACGTCTCCCACCGTTCGCGCTTGTTGTAGCCGGCCATCACGCCGATGCCGCGGATCAACAGTTCGCCGACCTGCCCGTCGGGAACGGGTGTCCCGTCGTCGTCGACGATGCACATGTCGGTGTAGGCGAACCCGCCGGCGGTCTCGGACATGGTGCGGTGCACGGGATATCCGTCGGGTACGTCGACCATCGCTATGTCCAGCGGTCCGTCGCGCAACATCGGCGCGCAGGACAAGTCGCGGTCGGAGAAACTCGGATGCTCACGGAGCCGTTGGGTGAACGCGGGCCATCCGACGACTCCGGCTGCCCGTTCGCGCTCGATCAGATCGAGTGCGCCCTCGGCGTCCGGTCGCGGCATGACGAGTACGGTGACGGGTTCGTGCAGCGCACCGGTCGCCGCGAGCAACCCACCGACCCAGAAGAACGGCATCGCGCACAGAATCCGAACCGCACCTTCGCTTTTGGATACCGCACGGATCGCGTTCGGCCATGTCGAGGTCTGCCGCACGAGGGTGCCGTGCGTGTGCATGACGCCCTTCGGGTCCGCGGTCGACCCCGACGTGTGGATGACGACGGCCAGGTCGGCGGGGGAGACCTCGGCCTCTGCGGCGGACAGCAGTTCGTCCGGTGGGCCGTCGGCGTCACCGTCCCAAGGAGTGGCCCAGGCGGGAACCGGGCCGTCGACGAACACGATTCGACGCAGGTACGGTGCGCCCGTCATCGCCAACCGCCCGCCCTGCTGTGTCGTCAGCTCCGGCCAGGCCGCTTCGAATCGGTCGGCGACATCGATGCTCAGCACGCGGCTCGGGGCGATGATCAGCGCGATGTCGGCCAGCCGCGCGACTTTGGCTATCTCCGCCGGCGCGTAGAGCGTGCTCAGCGGCACGACCAGCGCGCCGATGCGGGAGGCGGCCAACCACCACAACACCCAGTCCACCCCGTTGGGGAAGAACAGGCCGATGCGGGTTCCCTTACCGACACCTTCACCCAGAAGCCACCGCGCGATGCGCGCCGAGCGCTCATGAGCCTCGCGGTAGGTGAGGCGATCCGTCGGGGTGACCAGATAGGTGTGGTCGCCGAACTTCTGGCACGCCTGGGCCAGGAGCGCGGGCACGGTCGGTCGCGGCTGCTGCGTCACCCCGCGATTGTCTCCGACGCGTACTGGGCGACCGCACGAGGCGGTCGCCCAGTGGCGTCAGCGGGACTCAGGCGCCCAGCGTGGCTTGGATGTCGCCCTTCATCGCGGCCAGCTGCGAACCCCAGTAGCCCCATCCGTGGGTGCCATTGGCGGGGAAGTTGAACGTGCCGTTGCCTCCGCCGGCTGCTTCGTAGGCCTGCTGGAAGTTCTTGTTGCTGTCCAGCGTGATGGTCTCGAGGAACTGGCCGGCGATGTCGCCGCCGCCGCCGAGTTCGGACGGGACGCCGTTGCCGCAGTACACCCAGATGCGGGTGCCGTTGGCCACCAGCTTGCCGACGTTGACCGTCGGGTCGTTGCGCTTCCAGGCCGAGCTGCCGGGTGGGCCCCACATCGCCGTGGCGCTGAAGCCGCCCGAGTCGCGCATCGCGACGCCGACCAACAGCGGCCAGATGCCGTCGGAGAGGTTGAGGAAGCCCGACAGCGAGGCGGCGTAGCGGAACTGACCCGGGTGGTAGGCGGCCAGGATCAGCGCAGCGCTACCCGACATGGACAGGCCGACCACCGCGTTGCCGCTGGGCGAGATGCCCTTGTTGGCAGCCAGATACGCGGGCAGTTCGGAGGTCAGGAAGGTCTCCCACTGGTAGGTGTAGGTTCCGCCGTTGCCGACCGCGGGTCCCTGCCAGTTGGTGTAGAAGCTGGACATGCCGCCGACCGGCATCACGACCGACAGACCGGACTCGAAGTAGTTCTCGAACGCGGCGGTTTCGATGTCCCAGCCACTGTTGTCGTCGCGCGCCCGCAGGCCGTCGAGCAGATAGACCGCGTGCGGGCCACCGCCCTGGAACTTGACCGGGATGTCGCGGCCCATTGCGGCCGACGGGACCATGAGGGTCTCGACCGGAAGCCCCGGCCGTGAGTATGCCGCGGCGGTGGACGTTCCACCCGCCACCGCGACCAGGCCCGGTATGAGCAGGGCCGCCAGCGCGCCGGCCATCATGCGGCGCGCCCAACTGTGTCGCATTGTCATCGCTCTTGAACTTTCCTGGTCGAGGGATACCGCCGAGCGGTCGTCGCGGTGGACGTACCGGAGCCGGGTCGGGCTGCCGGTCAGGCGCTGCTGCTTCACACCTGCCGCGATACTTCGGGCGCCCGCCGCGCGTAGCCGCTGCTGACGGTTATGTCGACACCGAGGGCGGTCCCGTTACCGGAGAGTGGGCGGCGTCACCGTTGCGCCGGAGGGCCGCACGGGCCTATTTGCCGTTGGTCGGCAGGCGTTTGCGCACGTAGGTTTTGAGCTCGGCGGACAACGCGTCGGCTGCGAGCAGCTCTGGAAGCAAGGAAGCGTCAGACATCCTGGCGCGGAACGCCAACTCGACGGTCACGTCATGGTCGGGGCGGTGCTCGACGGAGATCTTGTCGCCTGCGCCGACCGTTCCCGGTGAGATGACGCGTAGATAGGCACCGGGTTTGGCGGCCGCGGTGAAGGTCTTCATCCAGCGGTCGATTTGCAGGAACGCCGCGAAGGTGCGGCACGGTGTGCGCGGAGCCGAGACTTCGAGGAGCAGACCGTCGGCGCCGACGCGCCAGCGTTCACCGATGCGCGCCTGTGTCACGTCGACGTTCGTGGTGGTGAGGTTCTCGCCGAACATCCCGTTGGTCAATTGGCGATCGAGTCGAGTTTCCCAGTCGTCGAGGTCTTCTCGCGCGTATACGTAGACCGCTTGATCGTCACCGCCGTGCAGCTTGGTATGGCCGATGGTGTCGCCGACGAGTCCGCTACCCAGACCGCCGCGCATCGGACCCGGCGCGCGCACCGCGACCCGGTCCGGCACGGCGGCCTTGTCGATGCCCGTTGACCTCGACGGCGCATCGGGATTGACCCGCACTCGCGCGATATTGACCGACAGCACTTCTGCCACCCGGACAGGTTAGCGATGGGCCGCGCCGCCCGCCTCGCAGGATTTCTCGCCTGCAGTTGCACTCGAACCCCTTCCACGGCACTACTACCGAGCGTAGTATTCACGGAGCCGGTGTCGACGACGGAATGGTGTAACCGTGAAGTGGAGTTTCGCCCAGGTAGGTCTGCTGGTCATCGCGATTTTCCACGTCGTCCAGGCGGTGATCGGCTTCATCGTCGAGCCGAGTTTCGCAACGGGCCCGGGCGCACCGACCGCACAGGTTCTCGGGATGGACTACAACGGATGGCACGCTGTCGCCGGACTGGCCCTGTTCGGCCCGGGACTGGTGTTCGCGTTGCGCAAGTCGTGGGCGGTGTTGTATCTGCTCGTCGCGGCGGTGGCGGGCGCGTTGCCAGGCATCTGGGCGTTCTTCTCACACCAGGTGGCGTACGTGTTCACGTTCCCCAACAACATCACCGACGCGGTGGTGCACCTGGTGACCGCCGCGGTGATGCTGGCGGTGGCCGGTATTCAGATCCGCATGGACGGCGGATTGCAGAACTCGCTTGCCGACCTGCGTAAGGGGTCGTGACCCGGGCCGCCGCCTCCGCTAGTGTGCGCTTAGATCGTCAAAAGTGGTGATACGGCGTGGATTTGCGATCTGAATGCACACTAGAGGTGCCGGCTACTCGGCGTCGTCCTTGTCGTCGGCCGAGGGGATTCCCTCGGGCGGTGGCGTCGAATAAGCGGGAGCCGTCGGCGGGACCCCTTGCTCTGCGCCCTCACCCTTGTTCGCGTCGTCCGAGGCCTGTTCGGGTGAGCTCATCATTTCTCTCCTAGTCCACGATCGTCTCGGCGAGCGATACCCGTACCCAGGGTGAAGAAAACCGCGTAGTTGGGTTCGGTAGCCGAACGGCTCTCGTGTACTTGCCCCGAGGACGCGCATCGAGCGCCGCACCGAGCAAGAGGACGAAACATGAACACAACCCACACCTCGAAGCGGATCCTCGGCGCGGCAGTGATGTCGTTCGCGATCGCCGCCGTCGGGTTCGGATCCGCAGCGGGCACGGCCCAAGCACTGCCCGGTGGGCCGGCGCCGCTGCAGGCGTGGCCCGGATGCCCGGATGCCAATCCGTCGGGACCCTGCCGCTGGTGCCCTGGTGATCCGCCGGTGCAGACCGGAAACCTGCGGGTGAACCCGGTGGTGTGGGACAACTCCGTATGCCACACCTATTGGTACGTCTACCACGGGCAGGGCAACGTCGCGCAGAACATCTTCGAAGGCGAGGCGCCACCGCCGCCGCCCGGCTTCACGCCACCCCTCCCGCCGGGCTGGTGCTGGTCGCTGTTCCTCCCCGGGCCGTGCCCTCAGGGCTGATTTCGCCGGAGCTAATATCGGCCGATGGGTGAGCCGCAGCTGACCGATGACGGCCACTTCATCGTCATCAACGGTCGCCGGTGGCGCGCCACCGATCCGGCCATACCCGAGGATCGGCGGGCCGAGCTGACCCGCATACTCATGGCATGGCGCCGAGAAGTGCGCCGCGCCAAGGGAACTGGCGGCGAAATGGCCGCACGTGCCGGTGTGCACGCAGCCAAGGTCGCATTGGGTGAGCGGGGTTCGCCGCCATGGTGGGAGCAGACCGACGAACAGCGTCGCCAGCGATATCAGGCCGACGTAGCCTCGCCCGAAGAGGACTGACCTCGCGCGTCAGACGCACCGCGCTGGCTGTCGGGCCGGCCGGTGTAGCCATGTCTTTCTTGCCCAGATGGAGAAGCTGAATTCGCTTCTCCGCCACCATGGGTGGCTATCGTGAGTTGGCATGCAGGGCTGGACCGCCGCCGCGGCCTTCGGACGCTCGGACTGCGAACGCCTCGACGTTGGCCTGCTCGCTCAGCCCGTCCTGGCCCTCACCAGCCTGGCGTACGTCGCCGTGGGGGTAGCCGTCCTGTGCTGGGCCCTGCGCGGTAGAGCGCTGTTGGCGGGAACCGCAGGAGTGGCGCTCATCGCCGTCGGCTTGGGCAGCTTCGTCTTCCACGGGCCCCAACCGCCGTGGGCCGGCCCGGTCCACGACTGGCCCATCATCATTTTGGCGGTGGTGTGCGTGATCGGTGTGGCCCGCACCGCGCGAGCGCGGCGGTCGGCGTGGATCGCGGCCGCGGCGGTCTTCGCTCTCGGCCTGGTCGCCTATGCCGCTGGGCGCACGGGCTCGCCGCTGTGCCGGCCCGACAGCCTGTGGCAGTACCACGGCGTCTGGCATGTGTTGTCGGGTGCCGCAGCGGGATTAGCCGCCTGGGCCATGGTGCCCGCACGTCAGTATCGTTCACGTCGATGCCGTTAGATCCAACGCCGCGAGGCCGCGTCCGCCGCGGCCTACGCAATGCGCTGCGCGGCCCCCGCGATCCGGCGCCCGTCGCGGGTCAGCGGCGCCGCCGTTCCGACGGGATGGGTGATCTGCACACCCGCAAGGTGCTCGATCTGACGATCCGCCTCGCCGAGGTGATGCTGTCTTCGGGCTCGGGCACCGCCGACGTCGTCGCCACCGCCCAGGACGTCGCCCAGGCCTACCGACTGACCGACTGCGTCGTCGACATCTTCGTCACCACCGTCATCGTGTCCGCGCTGCCGACCGCGGACAGTCCACCCGTCACCATCGTTCGGGCCGTACACAACCGGTCGACGGACTACACCCGGTTGGGCGAACTCGACCAGCTGGTTCAGCGGATCACCTCCGGCGGTGTGACGGTCGATCAAGCACACGATGCGATGGACGAGTTGACCGAGCGGCCGCATCCCTATCCACGGTGGCTGGCGACCGCGGGCTGGGCGGGTTTCGCGCTCGGCATCGCGATGCTGCTCGGCGGCGGCTGGTTGACCTGCATCCTGGCCGCGCTCACGTCGGGGGTCATCGACCAGGTGGGGCGCCGACTCAATCGCGTGGGTACGCCGTTCTTCTTCCAACATGTCGCGGGCGCGGCCATCGCGACCTCGGTCGCCGTGGCGGCCTTCCTGTATGCCGATATCGGACCGACGGTCATGGTGGCCACCGGCATCGTGGTGCTGTTGTCGGGATTGACCTTCGTCGGCGCGATGCAGGATGCGGTGACGGGCTACATGCTGACCGCGCTGGCCAGGCTCGGGGAAGCGGTGTTGCTGACGGCGGGCATCGTCGTGGGCATTCTCGCGGGCCTGCAGATCGCCCAGATCGCCGGCGTCACCATCTCGCTGCACGTCGATGCGACAGAATCGTTCATCGCGCCGAGCGGGGCGGTACGGATCTCGCTCGCGGTGTTTGGCGCGGCGCTTGCCGGCGCCTGCCTGACCGTGGCGAGCTATGCGCCGATGCGGGCCATCCTGACCGCCGGACTCGCGGCCGGGCTCGCCGAGGCGGTCCTGATCGCCCTGGGCAACGCCGGGTTCGGTCAGGTGTTCGCGAGCGGTGCCGCCGCGGTCGGCGTCGGTCTCGTCGCCACGCTGATCTCCATCCGTCGGCAAGCGCCGGCCTTGGTGACGGCCACTGCGGGCATCATGCCGATGTTGCCGGGTTTGGCGGTGTTTCGCGCGGTCTTCTCCTTCGCCGTGGACGGCAACTTCGACAACGGCATCCGCCAGATGATGTCGGCGATCGCGATCGCGCTGGCCCTGGGCAGTGGCGTGGTGCTCGGTGAGTTCATCGGCTCGCCGCTGCGCTTCCGCGCGGGCCGGATCGGCGACTTCCTCCGCAAGGAAGGACCACCGGGGCTGCGTCGTGCGGTGGGCCGCGTTGTGCATCTGCAGCCGGCCGACGATCAGCCGGCCGAGATGGTCCCGCGGACGCGAAGCGTCGCGCTGCAACCTGAGCCGTCCGGTGACACCCGAGACGATGCCGAGAACGACGACACGGAGCGCGACGAGAGCCGTGAGCAGCAGTAGGCGCGGACACGCCCTGGTTTGGCCGCAGCAAATGCAGGCTATAAATTCGAAGCATCGGATTCGTGACTAGCGCTGGAGGCATGCTCATGAGGTTTCGCAAGACCACGCTGGCTGCCATCGCAGGCGGCTTGACCGCGACGACTCTAGGGCTGAGCACTCCGGCAAGCGCGCAGCCGTCTCCACCGCCGCCCCCTCCGCCGCCGGCCCTGGCCGCTGAAATACCGCCGCCTCCGCCTCCGCCGGGTATGGCTCCACCGCCGGCCAGGCCGATGGCCGGGGAACCGGTGCCGGCATGGGCACCGCGGAAGCCCGCTGAGTTCTGGCTCGGCGAGCCCGTCGTGTGGCACTCGGGGTGGGGCGGACGCTGGGGCGTGTGGAAGAACGGCGCCTTCATCCACTTGTCGAAGAACCCGGTCACCGCCGGCGGCTGACCGTGGCGGTCAGCTCGAGGCGTCGAGGATCTTGATCGCGAAAATCAACGAGTCGCCGGGCTGGATTCCCGCGGCGGGCTGACCCTCGGGATACCCGTCGGCGGACGTCATCGCCACGGCGACTGTCGAACCGACCTTCTGCCCGGCGATGGCCTTCTGGAAGCCCGGCACAACTCCGTCGAGCGGGAAATCGACTGGCATACCCCGCTCGTAGCTGTTGTCGAACACGGACCCGTCGCGACCGTTGACCCCCATGTAGCAGACGAAGACCGTGGCGGTCTCGGAGACGACCGGACCGTCACCGGGCTTCAGCGTGTGTACCTGGGTCTCGGACACGCTGAACGGTGGTTGCACGTTGATCAGCGGCGCCGTCGAGTCGGTCGATCCGGTGACGGCGACGCTTCCGGTGTCGCCGTTGAGCGTCCACTCCGGTGCGCCGCCGATCTGTGGCGGCGCCGTCGGGCACATGGCGCTGGCGGGATCGCCGGTCTCCACCGGTGGGGGGATGAACTCGTCGGCCAGCGAGGACGTGCTCGTCGGTGAGGTCGTGTCGGTCGATGAGGCTTCCGTGTCGGAGCCGCAGGCGGAGAGAGCCAGAACCATCGATGCGGTGCAGGCGATCAGCCCGACAGGAAGAGACACACGCGAGGAATTCACGGTCGCCACGCTACAGACAGTGGCGCCAACGCTGTGCCGGTGGGCTGAGAGGCCGCGAGTGTGAGTTCCGATACGGCTGGCACGGCGGGTCGCGGATGAAATCGCACTATCGGCCGCGCTCTGTGCGACGGTTGCGGGGGACAGCCTGCCGAAGAGGGGCGCGATGGCGAGGCACGAAGCGGTGGTGTGCGGAGCGAGCATGGGTGGACTGCTCGCCGCGAGAGTGCTGGCAGACGCGTACGACTCGGTCACCGTCGTCGAGCGCGACGAACTGCCCGCCGACGCATCGCAGCGGGCGGGCGTGCCTCAGGGCCATCACCTGCACATGATGACGAGTGCGGGGTTGAAGATCCTCGACGAGATGTTGCCCGGGGTAATCAAGGAGTTGAGAGCGGCCGGCGCACCGATCATCGACACCCGCAACCTGTCGGCGGTATACGTCGAGGTCCGTGGGCATGCGCTGTGTCGAACGGGCGCATTGGCCGACCCCGATGCGATGCCTGTCCAGCCGGCCAGTCGACCGCTGCTGGAATCCGTTGTTCGCCAACGGGTTTGCGCGCTACCCAATGTCAAAGTGCTGGAGGGGCACGATGTTGTCGAGCCCGTACTGAGCGATCGCGCGGTAACCGGCGTTCGTATCGGTGACCGCAGCGGTGCCCGACAGTGGACCGTGCCGGCCGATCTGGTGGTAGACGCGACAGGCCGCTCGGCACGTACGCCGGCTTTCCTTGCGGCGCATGGCTTCACACGTCCGGCCGAGCGGTCGTATCCAGTGCAGCTCTGTTACGCCAGCCAGCTGTTTCGAATTGCGCCGGGGGCGCTGGACGACAAGGTGGTCTTCGTCAGCCCGACACTGGAACGCCCGACCGGCGTCGGCATGCTCGCCTACGAAAACGACACGATGATCGTGACGCTGATAGGCGTCGCCGGACACCGGCTTCCCACCGAACTGCCGGCGGTGTTGGCCGCCGTGGCCGAATGCGTGCCCCCGGAAATCAGCGCAGCACTCGCCGACGCCGAGCCGCTGGGGGAGACGCATCATCGCCACTTCCCGACCAGCGTGTGGCGTCGCTATGACAAGCTGTCCGCGTTTCCGCAGGGGCTGTTGGCGATTGGGGACGCGGTGTGCAGCTTGAACCCGATGTACGGCCAAGGGATGACCTCGGCGCTGATGCAGGCTCGCAGCCTTCGACAGTTCCTTGCCTTCGACGGTGAACCCTCGAGCCAGGTCTATTTTGGCGATGTCGCACGGAGGGTCGCGCCGTTGTGGTGGGCCAACCGGCTCAACGACTTCGGCTTCACCCCCGCGAGCGGATGGAGGTCGTTCCCGCAGCGAGTGTTCAACGGATACACCACCGCCTATATGGCCGCCGCGTCGACAGAAATGGCGCTCACGGAAACGTTCCTCAGGGTGCTGCAGGGGGTCGATCCGGGAACGAGGCTGATGCGCCCCGGACACGTGGCGCGGGTCATCACCAGCGGCAGGCGCGCCGGTCAGTAGTCCCATGCGGTCGGCACGCACCGGAAGACATCGCCGGCGGTCGCGACTCGACACACCGATGGGAACGGCAGATGAGTGGCGACCAGGGACTCACCGGTCGCCGCCAGCTCCCGCAGAAGTTCGATCCGCACGCGGGCCGACTCTTCTGGATCGTGCTCGAACCCGTTGTGCCACTCGGGGTTATCGAATCCAGGTGCGAAGACAGCGTCGCCGGCGAACGTCAACCGGTCACCTCCGGAGTCGAGGCGGACGATGGCGTGGCCCGGGGTGTGGCCTCCGGTACGAGCGACAAGCACCCCCGGGGCCAGTTCGTACTCCGTCTCGAAGGTCCGCATGTGGCCGCGGTACTCGTCGAGGAACCGTGAGGCTATCGACCGGAGCGCATCTGGAACCGGGGCAGGCATATCGGTGTGGGAGAAGTCGGGTGCTTCCCAGAACTCTGCCTCCGCGGCGGCAACATGAACCCGTAGGTCAGGGCGCAGCCGTTCCTTCAGCCCCTTCGTGAGCAGCCCGCCGACGTGGTCCATATGCAGGTGGGTGAGTACCACGTCGGTCACCGCTGAGGGATCGATACCGGCGGCCTCCAAACGATGGACTGTCTGCCCGGCCCGCGGGAAGTCCGGGAACTCCACGCCAAGCCCGGCGTCGACCAGGATGGTCCGCTCACCGGTGCGCACCACGACCACGTTGAGCGGCCAATCGAGCACGTCTCTGGGAAGGAACCGGTCGTCGAGCCAACTCCCGAACTCGGTCGGGTCGGCATTGGTCGCCATGGTCCGGGCCGTGATCGGTAGCACCCCATCGCTGATCACCAGCACCTCGATGTCACCGACCTGCACCGCGTACCGCGACGGAACCAACTCGTCGAGGGTCGTCGAACCGAAATCCGAGATGCTGTCTACGCTCATGGCTGTCCTCCTGAGGGCCTTACCGGATATCACCTGTCATCTCTGGAGAACGCCTTCAGGTGACCTGGTTTATCCAGTCGGTGGCGCGCAACCTCTGTCGTGCCTGAAACGGTTCGACTGCCGGTGTGCCGGTGACATGTAGGAGTTGTGACGTCGACAGCGGGTCGACGGTCGCGCGCACCTTCGGATAGCGGACCACCTAAACCACCGGGGTCATGGTGACGGCCGCTCGGTTGCTAGGGGCGGTTTGCCTCAGCGTTTTGTGAGCGGTTGCGCGACAGGTGATCTCAGCGGGATGCGGTGACCACGAGTTCGTGATCTCCGGCCGCCCAGGCGGATTCGAACACGTCGGTGGTCACGTGCTCGCCCTTGGTGTCGTCGCCGCCGCTGTCGCCGAGATAGACGGCGTCGTTGTCGTAATCGATGGCGGCGACGGTGACCAGGTGACCGCATCCCGTCCGATCGCCGTCACCATCCCAGATGGTGTTGGAATTCACGCACACAATCGCCTGCCGTCCGTCACCCAAATAGTCCGCCAACGCGTCCATTCCGGTGGCGAGGCCACCCTTGGCAGCGGTGTCGTCGTTGGTGTAGTCGGCTTTGATTCCGTAGTGCTTGAGCAGGAGCAGAAGGTCGGTCGTGCAGGTGCCGTGCCCGACACCGCCGTCACTGGGGTCGATGCTCTCGTCATACACCGGTTCACCCGGGTCACAGTCGCTCGGAGTCTTCGCCGCAAGGTCGATGATCTCGCGTTCGGTGGGCGCCGACCCGGTGATCTCGCCGACCACCATGCGGGTGGCCATCAACCCGCAGTCGCTTTCGGTCTGTTCCTCCCAGAAGTGGAGGGCGGCCGCAGGATCTCCGTAGACGCCGCCCGTGATCTCAGGCTGGCCATCGCCATCGTCGTCTTTGACGATCGGTTGAACCTGCTGTTTTTGTGGAGGCGCCTCCGGCTGGGCCGTCGCTGAGCCGTCCGGTTCGGCCGCCTGCCCGCAGGCGACACCGGCAACCACCATCGAACCGGCGATCGCGGTAGCTGCGAACGCTTTTCGGCATTGCCCACTCATGTGACGAAGATGCACTCGGCGAAGTTAGCAGATGCGAGGGGACGTTCTTGGCATTTGCGGGTCGGCGATTGGGGGGTCGTCACCACTGCTAATGGGAAGACACCGCTGATGCCGCGGGCGTCGGTTTCGCGGAGATGCGCGCATCGGTGCGCTCTCACACGTCATCATGGACCTCTAGCAGACGCAAAACGAGGGGTGAGGCATGCGGCGATGGGTTCGGCGATGGTTCACGCAACCGGATCAGTACGATTGGATCAGCGCTTACCTGAACGAGCGTGGACTGCAGCTAATCTGGCGACACGCAACGTTCGGCTACACCATGGCACTTGCCACACTGCCCATCATCATGCTGTGGAGTCCCCTCGGACCGAACACCACGGCCACCATCGCGATAGCCATCGCGGCAGCGGTACTCGGCGTCGCCGGCGGACTCCTGTGGATATTGCGATGGCCCACACGGCGCCAGTCAGTCATGTACTCCGTGATGTCCACCGCGGCGATTGCGGCCACCTGCTTGGCTCTGTCCAGCCCGTACGCGGGTCTGATGGGGTGCGTGACCTTCGCCGTCCTCGGCGGTTTCATCAGCTACTTCCACACCCTTGGTCACATGGTGGCCAATTTCGCCGTGGCTGCGGGATGCTCGACGGTGCTGGCCTACCGCCTCGTGACCGCCACGGGCGACGTCGCCCTGACAAGCGCGGCTGTACTCACCGTAGTGTCACTCAACGTGGGTGTGCCCTTCGGCATCCAGTCGTTGATGCACACACTGCGCACGGATTTGCGGGGTTCCGACCGTGATCCCCTAACTGGACTGCACAACCGGCGGTCATTTCACAGCTCGGTCTATGAGGTGATGATGCGCCATCACCGCCTGACGGATACCTACCTGGTGATGGCCATGATCGATCTCGATAACTTCAAGCGGCTCAACGATACTCGGGGACACGCCGCTGGGGATCAGGCGTTGACCAGCGTGGGTGCGGCGCTTCGGGAGAATAGCCGCTCCGCCGCCGTGATCGGTCGACTTGGGGGAGAAGAATTCGTGGTAGCAGACATCGACACCAACCCGAACCCCGCAGAAATGGCAGAACGACTCCGTCGGGCAATCGAGAAGATCCCTTTTCCGGTGACAGCGAGTATCGGTACCGCGAGCGCTGGCCTCGAAAGCTACTCAGCCGGAGACAACCTTCAACTCATCGACGATCTGATCCGCCATTCAGACACGGCAATGTATGAGGCCAAACGCGCTGGAGGGAATCGGGTATGCCACTATGCCGCGCCGACACCCACCTGCGACGAAGTCAGTTCGGTAGAACTAGCAAGCGATCCGTAACTCAGGGAACGCGCGTGGTGTAAATTCTTGCGTCGCGGGTGGCACTGCTCATGCCAGGATCGCCCGCGCTGCGCGCTCTGCGATCAGCATGACCGGCGCGTTGGTGTTCCCGGAAGTGATGGTGGGCATCGCCGAAGCATCGGCCACCCGCAGGCCTGCAACGCCAAACACGCGACAGTCGGTGTCGAGCACCGTGGCGGCCGACCGTGGGATACCGCGTGCATCAAAGGCACCCATCGCGCAGGTGCCCACCGGATGGAAGATGGTGGTGCCCAATTCACGTGCGGCCGTCAGGAGGTCTTCGTTGCTGACCAGTTGCGAGCCGGGAAGCATTTCTTCCGGACAGTAGCGGGCTAGAGGAGGGGCGGCCATGATCTGCCGCGTCATCCGAAGGCCGCGCACGGCGACTTCACAGTCAGCATCAGTGGACAGGTAGTTGCAGCTGATCTTCGGGTGGGTCAGCGGATCTGCATCTACCAGACGCACGTGGCCCCGCGAGGTGGGTCGCAGGTTGCAGACCGAGGGAGTGATGGCGCCGAAGGGGTGCAGGGGTTCCCCGAATTTCGGCAACGACAACGGCTGCACATGCCACTCCATATCCGGGCTGGCCAACGCGGGGTCACTCTTGGCGAAAGCCCCCAGTGTGGACGGCGGCATCGTCAACGGCCCTGATCGCAGCAGCAGGTACTGAATTCCCATGCCCGCCCGGGAGATCCAATTCCGGTACAGCGTGTTGACGGTTCGCGCGCCCCGAACGCGGTAGACCGTTCGAAGCTGCAGATGGTCCTGGAGGTTTCCGCCGACTCCTGGCAGATCAACAACCACCGGCACGTGATGCTGGGTGAGCAACCCGGCCGGACCCAACCCCGAGACCTGCATCAGGTGAGGGGAGCCGATCGCACCGGCGCTCAGAATCACCTCTCGGCGGGCCCGAACGTCGACGATCTGGCCGTCTTTGAGCAGCCGCACGCCCGTAACACGGTTCCGGGCCGTGGTCCAGGCGCCGCGACGCTGATCCTCGCGGACCTGATCGTCCATCAGCAGGTGGAGAGCCTGAGTCTGCGTGTAAACGGTGAGATTGGGGCGGTGGGTGACGGGGTGGAGGAAGGCATCGGCCATCGACCATCGCCGGCCGCGTCGTTGGTTGACATGAAAGTAGGCGCTCCCGGAGTTGTCTCCGCGGTTGAACTCGTCGATGGGCTCGATGCCCACCTCGGCAGCGGCGGCCTGCCAGGCGTCAAGAATCTTCCAGCGCACACGCGGTCGCTCGACCCGAATCTCGCCTGTAGCGCCGTGCCAGTCGTCGGCTCCGCCGAAGTAGTTTTCCAACTCTTTGTAGATCGTCAGTGTCTCGCCGGGACGATCTGGGCCGCCCCAAAGCCAGCGCTCGTCTCCGGTGGCTCGCGCCCACAACTCGAAATCGCTTGCTTGCCCGCGCATGTGAATCATGGCGTTGATCGACGAGCAACCGCCGATCACGCGGCCGCGTGCGTAGATGATGCTGCGGCCGGCCAGGCCCGGATCGGGTTCGGTGGTGAAGCACCAGTCGGTGCGGGGGTTGGCAATGGTGTACAGATAGCCGACCGGCACCTTGATCCAAAACCAGTTGTCTTTGCCGCCGGCCTCGATCAGGAGCACACGATGATCGGGGTTGGCGCTGAGCCGATTGGCGAGCAGGCAGCCTGCGCTGCCCGCTCCCACGACGATGTAGTCGAATTCGGCATCAAATCCAACTCTTTGATGGCCCCTGGATCTCACCGCTACCACATTAACGCGCAAGGTGCTTTTCGCACTCAGCGTCGGGCATGGTCGCGCCTGCTTTGCTGGCGCCAAAATTGGTGCGCTTAAGGATGGTGCCGCCGCCTTAGCCTTGAGTCATGGGCGAGGGGGCAGTCAACGGTTCATTGCAACGGACTTACGAGGCGGTAATCTCCGCCGATGTCGGACCGTTCCTACGTGCACGCGGCTTTGGCATATCGGACTGCAGTTTCAAGCGGGAGCGGGGACCACTCTACGACATGATCGACCTTCAGCCCGACTGGCACAACGGCACGATGTCGTGGCACGGGTTCTTCGTCAATGTCGGTATCGGATCAGTCGAGGTCGACGCCGCATGTCCTGGATACGAGCGGGTACGACATCCCCTCAAAGGTTCGCTGCTGCAACGTCGTTGGGAGCGCTTGGTGCCCGATCTGCCATACGAGGTGCGGTTCGACCATCGCACCGACATGCGGCAGTTCGCCGACGCGCTCTGCGACGGCTTTGACTTGGTACTCGTTGAGATGGAACGGATAAGCACCACAGAACAATTGGTGCGATACGCAGTCGACAACAACCTGCTCATCGAATATGACAAGACCTGCCGGTACCTGGCTGCAATTGATGACATCGACACGCTGACGGAATACGTGACACGGCTACACGATTGCTTCGGCCATCAAGAACGTTGGTCGATCTTCAGTCGCAACATCAGCACGGCCGCTGGACCTTGGGCGGATGATCTGCGGAAGCGCGGATTGCTCGAGCCGATGCAGGTATGAGCCTTCGCGACGGCGGTGGTACACCCGGAACCAGCGATTGTCTTACAAAACGTCGTACGCTGTTGCTGTGGCTGACACAATTACCTTCCGGCCGGACGACGAGACCGCTAAGGCGCTGGAAGTTTTAACGAGAGATGGCACGGCTGTGTCCGCAGCCGTTCGATCTGCTCTCATCGATGCCGCACGCCGAAAGGCCAAAGCGACGATTCGCGCCGAGGCGGAAAGGCTTGCCGAAGACGAGTCCGACCGCGCTGAGGCCAAGCAGGTGTTGCGCGACATGGAGACGCTGCGTGCGTGGTGAGGTCTTTCGGTTACACGCCCCGTGGGGGAGTCGTGGCCACGAGCAGTCTGGTTCCCGATACGCCGTAGTAATCCAGTCGGATCACGTGCCGTTGTCGACCTGGCTGGTCGCACCGACGTCCACGTCGGCTCGTGCAGCCAGCTTCCGACCCGAGGTTGAAATCGCCGGCGTGAACACCCGAGTACTTGCCGAGCAGACCGCGGCGGTTGACCCAAGTCGACTCGGCGAGAGCGTCGGATTCCTCAGTTTCGAAGAAATGCGCCGCGTTGATGCGGCCCTACGCGTCGTTCTCGATCTATGAGATCAGCGCCGTCATCCCTTCGAACGAACCAAACAGTCGTCACCTTGAGTGTCGACACCGCAGGCTTAGTGTCCGGTCTCATTCTTGTTGTCATCACCGAGCTGCGAGGATGCCAACTTCAGTGAGACGGTGGGGCCCCGCTTTGTCTCAGTCGATTGTCCTTTCCGTAGTGGCACTCGTCCGCTGGGTGAGCAAGTCAGATCTCAGTAGGCAGAGGTCAGGGAACTGGGCCAGTCAGTCATTGCGGTCTATTTGTAGGTTCCCCTCAAAGATGGCGGATTCGAGGGGTTATAGAGCAGGGGAGCGTGAAATCGAGGCCGTCTCTTTTCTTAGAACTGGGACAGCGCAAATTGGGTTGGCTCTCGGATCAGTTATCGGGGGTGATGGTGGGTGTCCCGCGTGCGGTAGTAGACGTTGCGTTGGGGTCAGATCCCTGGTTTTGCGGTTGTGTCGATGTAGGTGCTGAGCACGTCGATGAGCATTCGGCGCTCGGTGGCAGTGTCGATCTGTCGAGGCATGATGAGCTGGGTGGTGACTAGGCCGCGGATGTTGGTCAGCAGGAGGTCGCCGATGGCTTTGGATTGGGTGGCGTCGAGGTCGTCGGTGATCGACTGAGCGAGCTCGGCGAAGGTTGATGCCAAGCGCGAGAGTTGCTTTCGGGCAGCTGATCCCGGTGTGGCGCGGGTGCCGATCAGGATCTCGATTGCCGCGCGCGACGTCGGGCTCGACATCGCCGACCAAGCGGTCTCAACGACGTCACGCACCCGATCGTGAACGTCCCCGGATCGGCCGCTGGGGGAAACGGCCAGCGCCGTGGTCAGCTCCTCGAACCCTTTGTCCACGACCGCGACCAGCAGCCCCTCGCGGTCACCGAAGTGATATTGCACCACCCCCCAGGTGACGCCCGCGCGTTGTGCGATCGCCTTGACGTTCGCGCCGGCCAAACCCGCTTCGAGAATGTGTGCAACCGCTTCATCGAGGATGCTCGCGCGCGTACGTTCGGCTCGAGGCTGACTGCCATGCGACGGGCGAGTCGGCGCTGCCGGTGCCTTCATGACTCCACATCACCACACTTCACCCAGATACGCCCGCACTGCGACCTTGCACACAAAACATTAACCATTTATGGTTTTGTGGTCGATGCCGACCAGCGCAAAGGAGCGGACTGTGACAGATCCTCTGTCCAACGGGAAGACCTACAAGGTCATCGTCTGGGCCACCGGAACGATCGGTGGCTACGCCATCCGCACCATCATGGATCGGCCGAATCTGGAACTGGTCGGCGTGTGGGTGCACTCACCGTCGAAGGTCGGCCAAGACGCCGGCACCCTTGCCGGCATGGAACCGATCGGTGTGCTGGCGACCAACGACGCCGATGCGCTGCTGGCCTCCGACGCTGACGCGGTGATCTACGTCGGACCGGGCACCTCACGGCCCAAAGAGGCGCGCGACGACTACTGCAAGATCCTGCGGGCGGGCAAGAACATCGTGACCACATCGATTCCGGGTCTGGTCTATGAACGCGGGTCGCTCTCGCCGCGCTACACCGCACCGATCGTGGAGGCTGGAAAAGCGGGCAACGCTTCGCTGTTTTCCTCCGGCATCGAACCTGGCTTCGGCTGCGACCTGCTACCCATTGCACTGGCCTCGATGTCGCACACCGTGTACTCCATCCGCGGCCTGGAGATCACCAACTACTCCGAATACCCGGTCGCTTTCGATATGCACGAAATGTTCGGTTTGGGAAAGCCTTTGGATTATCAAGGGGGGTTGCGCATCCCCGGAGCCATCACCATCGGGTGGGGCGCGGCAGTGACCATGGTCGCTGACGCGTTGGGTATCGAATTCGACGAGATCCGCGAATCCTGCGAGTTCGCCCCCTCACCGCGTCGCCTTGAGACGGCGTCGGGAATCATCGAGCCGGGCACCGCGGGTGCGGTGTGGTCACGCTGCATCGGCATGAAAGATGGCAAGGAAGTCGTGACCATCGAGCACGTCGACCGCATGGCCGACGACATCGCTCCCGACTGGCCCAAAGGCCGCGCCGGTGACACCGACGGCATCTGGCGCGTGATCATGGAGGGTGAGCCGAGCATCGACTGCGAATTCCAGGTCGGCTTCAATGCCGACGAAAACACCAGCAATCAGGGACTGCTGGCCACCGGCATGCGAGCCCTCAACGCGATCCCCTGGGTATGCGAAGCCGAACCCGGAATAGTCGACGCGCTGCACCTTCCTTTGACCCCCGCCTACGGATCACTTCGCCCGAACCGAGAAGGCATCCACATCTTCTAAAACCGCCGACTCCTGTGGCGGGCAAAGCTTCCAGCGAGGTGAGAGCACATGTCCTACGACGAATTGACCCAGCCCCTGGCGGTCCTGCCGCCCGAACTGCTGTCCGGTCTCAATTTAGCTGGCGGTGGTGAACTGGGTACCGTCATAATTTCTGAGACAACAACTACCAAATTCCGTCCCGATCTAGATGGCGGTTCAAGCATTGCCATGATCCTTCAGCGTCGTGATCTGCTATTCACTCCACGAGCGTCTCGCGCCGCGGGTCCATCCAGTAGGTCAGGAATTCCACGTTCGCCCGGTCAGGCCTGCTACATCAGAACCCATAGAGGTGATGCCGCGCGTTAAACGCTGCGGGTCCTCCCTCCAGAAGGTTCTCTGCGAGGGCCCGAATCGTGCTGTCGTCAAGTGAACCGATCCCACCCTCGGCTGATTTCCCGTGGGTTCCGTCGCTCTCAAGCGCAATAATTAGTTCGGCATCGCCAAGGACAGGCACGTTGGCGTTGTGCGTACTAGCAATAATCTGACGCTTCCCTTTCAACGTTCGCAGATTTTGCACGACGCCCTTGTAGATGAAGTTGTTGTCGAGATCGTCCTCTGGCTGGTCGATGATAAGCGGGGCCTCGGATGCACCGAGTAGTAACAACAGTAGGGCCGTTGCGCGCTGCCCCTTCGACAACTGCGTCATCGTGCGAAGCCCAGAATGGTCGCCGATCTTAAGCAGCACCTCGACGGCTAAATCAACGGACGTCTCCTCAAGTTCACGTGCGAGCACCTCTCCCGCTGATACGAGAGCAGCAGCCTGTGCACCCCGGATGTCGAACTCCGCCAACGAATTACCACCGCTACGAATGGCCGCTGCTAGCCCTCTCGGTGAGAAATCCAAAGCGTTAACGGCGGCGGCTATCTGAGTTCGCTGACCGCTTACATGGCCCTTGATGACTTCCAAGATGTGACTTCGGTCGGCGGCCGGGACTGGACGTACAACTACCACACCAGCTGTCGCGTGGTTCGCCGCGCGCACCGCGCTGTGAAGCTGCTCGGTGCGGCGAATCTCGTGTTGCCGTAACTCGCCGAGGAGGTCGTCACGCTGAACTAAGAGGTTCTGTATCTGTTGTTGCTGCGTCGCAAGTCGAGGCTTGGCTGCCAGCAACTGCGTCAACTCGGCTTTGGCGGCCACGTACTTGTCGGGCTCTAGCCCCTTTTCATTGAGCTCTCGGAGCACCTGCCCGTATGCGGCCACCTCATCCGCGGTCGCCTTCGCCCATTCCTGTTTGGCTGCTTCAATTTGCGCCTCGGCTGCGGCGAATGCTTGGATGGCTTGAGCATTAAGCTCCGCTAGCGTGGCGCCCAGTGTCGAGATCGCCGTCGCGACGCGATGGAGACGCTGAGCCTGCGGTGCACCATCGATGCCGTCAATAGGCGCGGCGAGGTCGACGACCTGGTGAGCCTGCGTGAAGCTCGCGTGAGCTTGCCGCGCTCCGGCGATACGATCTTGGCCTTCCTTGAAGATGGCGCGGTCCTGTACCAGCCGCTGCTGACCGGCGAGCTTGGCAGGCACGTCTGTCTTCTCGTAGTGGCCCACCTGTTCTTCCAGACGCCCGGCGCGAGCCAGTTCATTCTCAAGCTCAACTTTGTCGTCCTCGGAACGCTTCAGGTCTTCGCGGTTCTGTCGGAGCTTCTGCAATGTGCGCGCGAGTGCGGCATCCTCGCCTCCGGCCCCTTCGAAACGAAGGACGAGTTCAGCGACACTAGTCGGGTCTCCTGCTAGTTCGGCGAGCTCGTGTTGCCCAAATATCTCGACGGGTCCAATTGCATCCACGGGCGAGAGCTTTGTCTGCTGCCCATGCGCGTCCAGGACGACAGGCGGGTGCGGCACTTCGCGTTCCACGATGAATCGCTGAGCCTTTGGTGCGACTGTCTCGACCTCTACGCGGATGATGGTGCCAGCATGTAGCACGTTGTCGACCATGGTCTTGTGATCGGATTTCATCTGTGGGGAGATGACGTCGATATTGAGCGCGTAGCGGATGCTCTCGATTACTGTCGACTTTCCCGCACCGCGGCCACCGATGATCGCCGTCAAATCCTCGGAAATGGGCAGCGTTACGCCGTCGAGATAGCCACCGACCCAAGACACCTGCTTTATCGTGGGCCGTGGTGCGACTGCGGGGTCTGTCAGTGACACGCGGGTCTGAGGCGTTCGGACTGCGAGTTTGAGGCTTTGGAGTGACGGAGTGCTGACCTTGAACCAGCAACTCGCACCGACTTCACGCAACTGGCGCGGGCCCATCACGTCGTCTGCATGGATGGTTGTTAGCGGGTGGGTCCGTTCAAATATGCCGGTTCCGGCGCACACCGCCTGTTGGTCCTGTGCATCCGGCGCACCCGGAGAGATGCCAATTGCGTGCAGATCCGGATTCGTAATCATTGCGGCTAATGGCTGCCCAGAACGTGTCGTTAGCATTCCTGCCGGAGCAACGTTCGCGTGAGCAGGAATGGGGAGAGCGCCGTCGGCAGTCATTCGTTCCATGATGTCTGAGTACGAATCGCCGACTGTGCCGTTGTCGCACCCGGGAGAGCCTCCGCATCGGCCGATGGACGCATTGACCGTTGAGAAGTCTGTGCCTGCCTCGAAGATCACGAGAATATGTATGCCTTCGGACGAGTTCGCCTCAAAACCCGGTAGCGCGACAATCCCGCGCGCCGTGGCGGCTTCTATCAAACTCCGCGCCGAATCGACGCACCAGTGATCGGTGACGGCAATGATGGTGATGCCCTGCGCCTCGCACTCGTCTAGGAGGGCAGTGTTGTACGCTTCGTCACTGCTGAAGTTGTTCTTCGGTGCGTTGCGCCCCTGATACTCATAGGGATTCACTTGCAAGGCGGCACGAATCCATCGCGCTCCGTTGGTAGTCACTTGGATTCCCTATCGTTAGCGCCGCACAAAGCGTTCACCCAGACCGTTGAGCCAGGTAAGCGGCGACATCATCTTCAGGCCAGACACGAGTCGAATTGTTCACGCGAACGAAGAAGGTCCTTTCGTCCTTGCTCGTCGTCGCCCACGCTCCAGCACGGTAGCGTCCAACATCCACACGGCAGATCTCTTTCCCTTCGTGCACAACAATTCTGGCCCGCACAAGAGTCGTGGGATTATGACCGAGTGCGTTGATCAAGTGCGTGGTTAGCCAGTTCACGAAACCGTCTCCGTTGGGAGGTTTCACGCAGCCATAGTCGACATCGAGCCCGAGGACCGCACCCTGGTTGTCGACACCGATCAGGAGAGTTCCGCCGTCTGTGTTGAGGAACGCAGCCACCGTCTTGACCACTGCGTCTTCCATCGCCTTGTTTTTTCGGCTTTCCCGAAGATCCCATCTGGCCGTGGACTTGAACTCGACCGAGAAATCCTCATCATTCTCGATCAGTTGCTCGACCGTACGTAACTGCGCTTCCCTCCGACGGAGCTCGTCCGCAACGCGTGCTGCGACCTCTTCATTGGTGCGGATCAGCTCGATCACTTCATCGCTCATACTCGCCAAGTCCGGCAGCTCAAGGGTGACTGCCGGCGCACCAGAGGGCACGGGCTGCACACGTTCTCCGCGGTACACCGTTGATCCGTCGTCGCCGTACGCACTCAAGAGGTGGTCAAACACTGCCTGCACTTTGGAGTTGAACAGATCGAACGGGTATGGGTCCGCCGGTAGAGTTTCGTCTAGTACTTGCCGGATAGTCGATTTCACATCAGCGGCTGTCGCAGCTTTCCGACGCCAGTCCAGCACGACCTTGTCATGGACGTGCGAGAGCAGTCGCTTGGCGCTGGACTTCACGACGGCGCGCTCATCATCTGTGAGCACTGGGTCGGGCTTGGTAAGTAGATCGAAAATAGCCAACTCTTCTTCGCTCAAGTCCTCACGTGCGGCTCGTTGCTCCTCGTTAGTGAGAGTGCGAGACAGCTCGATCAATCGCCGCAGGTACTCATCGATGTTGACGCTGTCGGCGTTGTACTGATCGATTAGATCCTCGATCCGCTGAACGAGGTCGTATCGAGTCGGGTTGCGTGTCGCTGCAGATGCTGCCCGCTGTTTCAATAACTCGGCAAGCCGGTCAGTCTCGGCGCGTTTACGTCCAGCGAATTGGGCTGCCAGAGCATTGAAGTCGATCTGCGATAGGTCGATGAGAGGATCCGGCTCGCTGCCTTCTGCGGCAGCTCGGATGACGTACTCCTCAGCACCGACAGACCGGTCAAGCAGTGCGTCCACAGCATCCGACACGGCGGATATATCGGCTTGCGCCGGCCGGGTTACATCGGCGATCCGCTCGGCGACAACCCGGATTGCAGCCACAGTCTGTTGCAGGGAGGCAGCTTCGGGATCGGGGAGTAGTCCCTTAAAGAGCTTGCGTACTTGCCGTGCGCCAGCCATGAACGTTGTGCGCACATCCTCATCGACCAGTAGCGCTTCGACCGCGGCATCACGTAACGCAATGTGTTCGAATCCCGAGGCATCACGAAGTGCCGGAAGATCCACGCCCTGGGTGGCGCAGAAGGCTACGAGATTGTCAATCGCCGAGGTTAGCTCCCCAACGAGCGCATCAAGATCCTGGATCGGCGACCCAATGTCGCTCTCTGCGTGCGCGGCACCGTAGATCGCCAACGCCTTCTCAAGGTTCCGGAACACGCCGACGTAGTCGACGATCAGGCCGTTGTCTTTATCCGGGAAGACCCGGTTGGCACGTGCGATTGTCTGCATCAAGGTGTGGTTGCGCATTGGCCGGTCGAGATAGATCGTCGACACGCTCGGAGCGTCGAACCCGGTGATCCACATCGCGCAGACGAAGACCAACCGCAGTGGATCGTCGGCATCCTTGAACTTCTCGGCCAGGTTCTCGCGGTTCATCCGCTCGCGGTGCCGACGGATGTCCAAGCCGACGCTGTCGAGTGCTGCTATCTCGTTCTGACTCTGGGAGACGACAACTGCCATATCCGTCGTCTCCATTAGTTTGATTCGGCTTGCTAGCCAGGGCCTTTCGAGCTGAGGGAGGGCGTCGTGCTGCGTCCGCAATTCTGCAAGGTGCTCATCCCATGCGGCACGTACGTAGTCGTACATGCGAACTGCGGCGGCTTTATCCAGTCCGACGTACATCGCCTTGCCGGTGAAACCACGTCCTACAAAATGTTTGACGAGATCTTGCGCGATCTTGCGCAGGCGCTCTGGCCGGGTCAGCAGTGTGTACTGCTTGCCAAATCGCCGAGCGAGCTGACCCTCTGCCGCCTCATCGAGTTCTGCTGCTTCCAAGAGACTCTCGAGTTCTTGCTCGAAATCGTCGTTGACAAGCTGCAGCTCCGGGATCCGGTTCTCGTAGTAGAGCGGAACTGTTGCTCCGTCTTCGATGGCGGCGCGGAAGTTGTATGTACTGACGTAATCGCCGAACTGCTGCTTGGTGAGCTCCTCGCCGACGATTAGCGGGGTTCCGGTGAAGCCCATGAAGGACGCATTCGGCAACGCGTGTCGCATGTTCAGTGCGAGAGTGTCGTATTGGCTTCGGTGTGCTTCGTCGGTGATGACTACGACGTCAGATCGGTCCGACAGCACCGGCATCGACGTCTCGCCCTTGCCCGGTTGGAACTTGTGGATCAGCGTGAAGACGTAACGGTGGTCGGCGGAGAGCAACTCGCGCAGGTGAGCGATTGACGAGGCGTGAACCTTGGCCTCCGCAGGTATCACGCCAGCGTCGGCGAACTCGCCGTGTAACTGAAGGTCGAGTTCTGTGCGGTCTGTAACCATCACAAAGGTCCATGCCCCCGGAATCTGCCGCAGCACCTTTTGCGTGAACCACAACATCGACAGTGACTTGCCTGAACCCTGCGTGTGCCAGAAGACGCCGAGCCGCTTATCGCCTGTCGCGCGCACCTGATAAAGGTTGTCGATCGCGGCATTGACGCCGTGGTACTGATGGCTGCGAGCGACCGTCTTGATCAGGCCGCCGGGCCTTTCGATGTAGGTGACGAAGTTCTCGATTAGGTCGAGCAGGATGTGCGGAGTGCAGGTGCCTCGGATCGCAGTCTCCAAGGCGATAACGCCGCGGTTGCCCTGGGCGTCGATAACCGTCCAGTCACTAAAGAAATCCCAAGATGCGTAGGTAGCCCCCACCTTCGCGTCTCGTCCATTGGAGAGAACGATAAATCCGTTCGGCACGAACAGCTGTGGGATCGTGTCGCGGTAGTCGGTGAGGTTCTCGTCGTACGCCGCCTTCACGGGGCGATTGGGTTCTTTGAACTCGAACAGCACTAATGGGATGCCATTTACGAACAGCACCGTATCGGTCCGTCGACGATACAGGTCACCGGCGAACCACATTTGCGGGACAGCTACCCACTCATTCTTCGTGGAATCACGAAAGTCGATGTACTGCACGGTCGTGTATTGACGCTCGCCATGGTCGTCCGTCCACTCGGCGCGGTAGCCGTCGCGGATCAGCTTGTAGATTTCGCGATTCGCGCGCACCCGGTCCATCAGTGACCTGTCCCGGACGAGGGCAGTTAGGGCTTCCTCGCGGATCGTGTCGGGGATGCGCAGATTCAGATCTCGGAGGGCATCGCGGACCCGGTGAATGAGCACGACATCGTGCATCGAGTCACGGCCCAAAGTTCCTGCAGGACCGAACGTTTCCTGAAACCCGTGGACGACGGTCCAGCCGAGCTGCTCAAGCAAGCCCAGGCTAGGTTGCTCCACCAGACCGCCTTCGGTGTACCGTCCTGCCACTACGCCACCGCCCCCTCCGTGATGGCGTCTAGATGCATTCGCGAGATGTCGATTTGCCCGGTGACCAACTTTGGCAAGAGCAAGTCCCGCATGCGTACAAGGCACTGGTTCTGTCGTTGCAGCGCTGAACTTTCCGATGCCAATGCCTCGGACACCTCCGCGAATTCGACCATCAGTCGATCAGGAGGTCTGAGGAACGGCTTGCTGTATGCAACGTCACGACTAAGGCCCGGTACAGCAGCATGAGTGTTCAGGAACTCAGTTCGGTGCAGTTGTTCGACAACGAATCTGAGCGGCAGAGCTGACTCGACAAAGTAGGTCGTATCAATTGGCCAACATGGACCGTCGATCCATGTCACGCTGCCAACATTGCCCTTTCTTCCGAGGACAATCGCGGGACCAGCGACGAGCTCTTGGTCGTGCCATCCAACAATGCCAGACGAACCCACGACCGCAACTTCACCGCCATTGCGGGCATCGGCTTTGAGGGCCTTTCCGTACTTCAGTTCGATGACCTCGCCCAACGTAACCTCACGCCATTCCTTAGGAATGGGACCGACAGACGATTCAACAAGGGGCACGTCCTCGTGGCCCGGGAAACGGAAGCGTACGAACCACTCTCGGTAGATCTCCCTCGCCATCTCCTCCAACACCGCAATACGCTGATGGCCGTTCTCGATGAGAGAATCTATTGCACCAAGAAATGCGCCGATACGGCGCTGTATCGGTAACGGAGCAAGTTTGACGGTGACACTGTAGATTCGCTCCGGTGCCGTGTGTCTTACTGTCGTACCTGTAGCAGTTGCTCGAAGCTGACTGCGCGAAGTGTCCGACAGTAGAACGTAATACAGGTAACGACGATCGAGCTCGACTCCGGGTTTCACCGTCACAAGACCAAGCCGTTGATTATGCAGCATCTTTGGTTGCGGTGGCACAAAGGCTGGAGAACCCAAGATCGGAGCATTCTGTGTGAGGTCGGTCATTACGACAAGCAAGTCGCCGGCGACCAGGTCAAACTCAGCTGGGTAAGGACCTGTGTAATACCGATCCTTCCCTGGACGCAGCTTTAGGCCGCCGCCGATCGGAAAGTTCCCTGGCGTTAGGACGATGTGATCCCCTCCTGCAGCAAAGAACTCGCCCTTGAAGGCGTAGCCGTGTTTAACGTTGATCAGCTCGCCAAGGGGCTTCGTGCACCATCCGGACGTCATGCGTTGAGGACTTCCTGAATGGCAGTGTCAACTTTGGCGCGCAAGACCCCGGCTTCGTCGCTCAGGCGTGAGAACTCCTCATATAGGCCGGCGAGCTTCTCAGTGAAATCTTCACCATCGTCTTCGACTGCTGCGGTTCCGGTGTAGCGCCCAGGGTTGAGGCTCCAGCCCTGCGCTTTGATCTCAGCGCGCGTTACGACCTTGCACAGTCCGGCGACGTCGAGGTACTTCCCTTCTGAGAAGTGCTCGTTCATCAACGCGCTGCTACCGTCGACGGTCTCGAGTTCCTCGCCACGGTATAGCCGTGCAATGTTGGCGAGGAACTCGATCTGCTCCGGCAGAAAGTCCCGGTGTGCACGGTCTAACTGTCGGAATAGGTGTCGCGCATCGATGAATAGGACCGTGTCTTCGCGAGCTGTTCCAACCTTCCCTCGGTCTAGGAACCACAGTGTCACCGGCAAAGTGACCGTGTAGAAGAAGTTCGTACCGACCGCGACCATCACGTCGACCGCGCCCGTTTCGACAAGATTCTGCCTAATATTTCGCTCCGAGTGGCCCGCGTCGCCCGCGGAGTTCGCCATGACGAACCCAGCGCGTCCATTGGCGCTCAACGCCGAATAGAACTGCTGAATCCACAAGTAGTTTGCGTTGTCAGGCTTGGGAATACCGAACGGGAAGCGCTTGTCGCCGGACAACTTGTCTTTGTCGACCTTGTCCACGTTGAACGGCGGATTGGCCATAACGAAGTCAAATGCTTCTACTGAATCGTGGGGATCTTCGTAGTAGCTGTTGCCGATGCGGATATCGCCGGATAACCCGTGGAGGGCGAGGTTCATCTTCGCCAGCGGAACCGTTCCCTCCTTCTGCTCGACCCCGAACACTGAGAGCTCGCGGGTAGCTGACTTATGATGCCGCTCAACGAACTTTGCGGACTGCACGAACATGCCGCCAGATCCGCACGCCGGATCGAGCACTCGGCCGTGGAACGGCTCGATGATCTCCACGATCAGCCGGACGATCGAGTAGGGCGTGAAGAACTCGCCACCGAGGCGGCCCTCACTGGCGGCGAAGTTCGACAGGAAGTCCTCATAGATCAAGCCGAACGCATCGCCGGACAGCTGGCGCGGCAGCGGAGCGAACAGCCGTAAAAGCTCGGTGAGTGTGGACTTCTCCAAACGCTGGTACCCCCGCGGCAGCACGTCGCGGAGCTCCGGGTTCGCCTCCTCGATGGTCTTCATCGCTTCGTCGATCGCCTTGCCGAGGTTCTGGCTCTCGGGAAGCTCGACGAGGTGCGAGAGACGGGCCGCATCCGGCACGTACAGCACCGACTTGGCGCGGTAGTCGTCCGGTGTAACCGGCCGGCGCGCCGTGGCTTTGGCTTCCAAATCGGGCCGGGCCTGCTCGAACCGAAATTCCGCATAGGCGAGGAAGATCAGCCCGAGCACTGGGCCTCGATACTCGGCAGGGGATAGCGTCGAGTTCGCACGCAACTCGTCGGCCGCAGCCCAGAGCGTGCGGCGGACCTGCGCAAGATCATCGGTTTTCAAGTTGTCTCGCCTTTCTTGCCCTGCAGAGGGCTCTCATTTCGAGGTGCATCAATAAACCGCAGGATGTTGTAGTACGTGTCGCGCATCGGTATTCCGTAGATGCGGGCATCTCGCCGGCGTGCGGTCAGATGCGTGATCACCGTCCACACCCGGTTGGTCGCTCGCCACGGGTCCGCATCGCCGCACGCGGGGAGGATCGCCTCCACTTCCCGCGCGACTAGCGAATTGCGCTGAGCGGAGCCAGCGTCGGGATCGGTTGCCGCGAGTAGGAAACCAGGGCGAGACAGGAGCCGAGCGATCTTGACTTGCTCTGGATACGTCAGCGCGTTGACGTCGTCGATGCCGAATTGGTTCCTACGACGGTCGATCTCGCTGGCTCCGATGATCCCTGGGCTGGCACACTCTCGGCCGATCAGCATCGGCAGGGAATCGTGCAGGACATCGCGGGGGCCCAGGTGGCGCCGGAAGTGTCGCTCTGCGGCGAGTGCAGGGTAGTAGCCGTGCAGGTCGATCTGTGGAGAGCCGAGCCACTGCCGGTGCCGTACACAGACGAGCCCGACGCCCACGAGCCTTCCGCGAGCGGGCTCACCCTTGGTGCAGCGGAGGCACAGATTTCGCTCGGTCACCTCTTGGTCGAGCACGCGCTCGGGCGCGGTGAACGCATCTGATCGAAGCCCACCGAGGTCTCGCCATGCCTGCAGACGATCAGGATTGCGTCGCTGGCTAGTACGGACGACCCCACGTTCCCGCAAGGCATGTTCGATATCGGACGGCATGCAGAAGTTGCGGGCGGCGTGGCGCCGAACGTAGGAGTCCAGGTTTTCGCCGTGGTATAGGCGGGTGCGCACGGGGAGAGGTGTCATGCTCATTCCGCTCGCCCCAGTGGCATTGGGGTAGCCCTGTCCTCGGCCACCGTCCGTGCCGCAGCCTCCTCAGCCGCGAAGTCGGTAAACGTCACGTCGAGCAGTTTCCTATTGACGAGCTCCTCGCCGCTGATAATCGCCGCGATCGCTGCGTCATTCAGCAACGCGCGAAGTGATCCGATGGAACCTCCGGTGCGGTCGTAGAGGTAGGTCGCCTCGGTTTCGAGTGATCCGGCAGCGTGGCGTCCGAGGGGGAGTAGGGCTTCAATACCCAGGACGAGTTCGGCCCACTTGCCTCGTTGGGCCTTCGTGCCGTACTCATACTTCCGCATCTGGTGGACCGTCATTCGGCCCTTGAGCTGGCGTCCCATATGTCCGGCGAACAAATCGGCCTGCAACAGGTCGATGCCGGCGTAGATGAACGTCGCATCAAGTCGTTCCGAGAACACCTTCAGTGCTGAAGCGGCTTCGCTGCCCGCCTGGTGATTGGTCTTGAGGTTGTGTACCTCGTCGACGAGGACAAGCGAAACAGACAGGCTCCGCATAACACCGACGATCTGCTCGGTGAGGTCTTGCGCTGTGGACCTGTTAGGTACGAGCAGGCCGAGGAAGTTGGCGAACGCCAGCATCATCATCTTGGGCGTCGTGCCCGGCGGGACAACCGTATAGACCACCGGAGCGAAGCCGTCGTCGTAACGGTTGAACTTGGCGCGCATCATCCGCTCATGCCGACGACCGATGAGCAGGGCAGCGGTGGACTTGCCGCGGCCCGCAGATCCGGAGATCGCAAGCCCACGTCGCGCGGTGGCGGACTGCGCAGAGTTCCTCGCCATCAGGACACGCGTCTGACGTGTCAAAGCCTCGGTGTCGGGCGTCTCCAACACGACATCCGCCCCAAGCCACGCGAACCGCTCCTGGTCGTACTCCTCTTTCCGGGCAGGGGAGAGGGCATTGATTTGCTTCATAGTGAGATGCACGGGCTCGACGTTGCGTCGGTTGACAAATTCCCGCCACGCCGCCAGCGAATCGGGTACGGCCACGGCTACTCCTCGCCCTCGTCATCGATGCGTGGTGCTGGCCGGCGCCGTGGGGATGCAGCGGTCTCGCTGACCGCAGGAACGCTCGCCAAGTGGTTCGACTCCGCCTCTGAACGAGATCTGTCGATGACGGGGGAGAGCGGTGGCACCACGGGCTTGTTCGCGCTGTCGCGTTTCGCTGCTCGCTGTTCCTTGACCGTGCGCGCGCCACCGGTCTGGATGCGGTTGATCTCCGCGAGGACATCAACCCCGCTGGGGGTGTCGCTGCGGCGCTCTACTGCCCTGCGGGCGGCGCGCAGAACATCAAGGGAGAACGGCGCCAGCGCCTGTTTGGCGAGGCTCCACTCGGCCTCGATCCATTCGCCCCGAAAATGGTCACGGACGAAAATCGACTGCAACCGGTAGGGGTCGTATCGGACTTCCCATCTGTCGTTCGCTGGGAGCGGCAAGCCGCTCTTGACGCCACGGTAGGGGTGCAGTGCTGGGCTATCGTAGTGCAAGCTTTCGAAGTTGATGCCGTAGCCCTGAATTGTTCTGTACGTCACCGGAAGTAAGCCGATGTAGTCGTCACGATCCAGCGTCATATTGATCGTTGGTGCGACCGAGGCCAGCGCCGCGTAGGCCTCGTTTGGCGTGAGATCCTTCTTCGGCATCGCGGGGTGGCGGAGCCCTGGGTGGGGCTTGTTCTGCCATACCGCGACGATCCAGAGATCCAGCAAGTTCTGTACCTCGGCCAGCGTCCAGATAGCCTCCGCGTGAGGCGATGCGCCGCGGTTCACGACGTTGCGTCCGACGTACCCGGCGAGGTATTGGGTGAATCCGCTGTTGATCGACGCAAAGACTCTTTCAACGTGGGGTTTATCGGTAGGCGTGCGGGGCGCGGCTTTGGTCACGCTGATCTGCAATCGCTCGCATGCATTGAGAAAAGTGGAGCCGACATAGACCTTGCCGCGGTCTACGGTGATCGACTCGGGCACGATCACGGGTTTGGCGGCAACGCTGGTCCGTATTTCTTCGTCGCCCTGGATCATGCCGGCGGGAAGAATTGAACGTGAAAACGCCACGGACGGTTGCCATCCGGGCTGCATTGGTAGGGGCGTGAGAGCCCGGGCGAGAAGAACTGCGGCGTCGACGCTCTTTGTAGCGACAGGCCGCAGAATCGCTGCGCACAAGGTTCGCGTGGCGATGTCGAGCATCACCGTCAGGTCCACACGTCCTGTGGACCCGTCGGGGTAGATGACCAACAGATCCAGTGGCGTGCTGTCGACTTCGGTAAGTTCACCAGGACGCGATGGCACCTGGCGCCCCCATGTTCGGTTCGGCCGGTTGGCTTGTGTTCGCCGAGTTGTCGCATTTCCGAAGGGATGCCGAGATTTCTCGAGATTATCCAGCGCGCGATACATGGTCGAACGCGAGGGGATCGGCAAGCCCAGTTGGCTAGCTTCTATGCTGACCTGCTTGATTACGCGAGAGCGAGTTCCGGTTGAGAGGTTCGTTTGCGCCCTTACGGCGTTTTCGAGCAGAGATGCGACTGCTGGCTCGATCCGCCCCGTGGGAGAGGCCTGCCTCTGTGTGCGTCCGTCGATTAGGCCGGCAACCCCATCGTCGCGATACGCCTTGATGTGGCGTTCCAGAGTTCTGAAGCCAATCGGAGTGCTGGCCGCTGCGAGCTCGGCGACTTTCGCGGCAATTCGGCCCTTGAGTGGCAGTTTGGGGTCGTACTCCCGACGAGGTTGCGGTGGATCTTCTTCGTTAAGGCCGTCGAGACCCGCTGGCGTTGTGCCGGTGAGCACTTCTACGACATGGCGACGAAGGAACAGTACGCGTTCGCGGGCATCGGTATCGAGCGTCTCCAAGATCGCTGCCGAGTCAAGGCGGGGAAGCCGGTCTGGGGCGTCCGGAAGAAAGGTGTCGTCGCCGAGGAGTTCGGCAACTCCAATCCGGCGAATTCGGCCTGACATAAGCTCTTTCAGAGCTAGTTCCGGTCCATCCTGGGCTACGACCTGCCACGTCTGGCCGTCGTACTGCAGGCAGTCGAATAGGCGAACGGACTTCATGCCCAGACCTCGCTGGTCATCGACAATGCGCGACTCAGATCCGTGGACAGAATCTGACGCCATATCAGGTGCAGCACGTTGGCCGTTAGGACGTCGGCGCTCAGACACGTCGCCGCGCCGAGGCGTTGGAGACCGTCTTGCAGCGGGAGTGGCCTTTCGAAGCAGTCCCGGATCAATTCTGCAGTGTTTTCGGAGGGAGCATTGCGGTCATGCCGGTATCCGGCGAGCCAGCGCAGGTTGTGCGCATGCTCTGACGCAAGTCCGGTAAAGACCTCGTATTGCCAACCGATTTCGTCGCACGCCTTGCGTGTCAGGGCGAACTGTTCGCCGTTCTTCTGGACTCGTTCCGGCGACCTTACGTCAACAATCCGTCCGTCGCCGTTGGAGAATCGGACGAAGAAGTCAGGTACGTGGTCGTGTTGACCTCTAGTGCCTCGCGCCCACAGCAGTGCCAACGGTTGGGCCGCGATGGCGACGATGTCGGCCTCCGAATCTGCCGACAGTAGGTACTCACGCTCGAGGAGAGACTCGAAGTCCACATGTCCACGATTTGTGCTTGACCAGTACAGGCCCTCGTAGTTCCGTTTGCCCGGCCAGGCGAAGAACTCACGGATGGGGGTAGCACGCTCGACCCGCACCGACCCGACGTCGGCCGACAGCGGCAGGTTATGAATCGTCCCGTCAAGGCACGCTAGGACCCGCGCAACGTCCGTGGCGTTCCGCGGCAGCGAACGCAGACGTGGAGCTGCCATCTGGCCCCCTTTAAACCACCTGCCGGGAGATTACAGGCGCGGTCTGACAGTACCGCCAGCTTTACTGAGAAAATGGCAACACACCGAAATTCGCCAGATATTTTGCGAAATCCGCCATCTATATTGAGACAGGACAACTGCCTGCCTCGATAGGGAGAGTCTGGCACTATGGTCTGACATCCAACTTGACATAGTGTGGCTTATCGGCGTTTGAATAACCAGGCTGGATATTCGATGCCGCTCGGGGTTGCCGACACGAAATGGGTCCTGGCCGGTAGAGGTCGAAACCAACCCGGGTCGATCAAGCCGCTTCGGGACTTCGACAGCCGGTCCGGCTGGCATCGACGGCCCCCGGCTTCCCCGCTCTAGCACCGCTGCATTTCGTCACTGTGACGAATTGATGCGGTATCGCCGCGTACCGAAAGACACTCGCTACGAGGTTTCAAACGCTGACCGCTCAGGCTGGCGCCCAATAGGACCGGCTCAGACACATCGACCACCTGCACGCGTCATCGGCGAGATGCCTACGCCGCCGGCGCCGCCAGCGAAACCTTGTCCCCGCAGGCCCTGCGCCTCTCCCCGGGCCCGGACGACCATTATTACGTCACGTGATGATTTGCTGCCGCCCAACCGGGGGCTTGTCCCCCCTGCGAATCGCCCGGCAAATACCGGACAACCCGGTCGCCGTGGGGGTCGTATCAGATGAGCCCCGAGGTTCCTGCCCCTTCAGAGGCTCCGACCGGCGAACCGATCACCGGTTGCGATAAGTCGCAGCTCAGCCTCTACGTGCAAATAGGATCAACAGTCGGAGTCGTGTGTGGGCAAACGGGACTGGAGGGGGCAACGTGGTTCATAAGCAAGCGGTGGCAGCCATATCGGTTGTTGTTGCGCTATTGGGTTCATCGTGCAGTTCCTCGGATAGGTCGCAATCGACGGAATCGACTGCTGCAACCTCGTCGAGCACGTCGTCTGACCAATTGGGTACGCATGTCAGCACGATCGTCGACGGTGTCCGAGTGCAGGCCATCGCAGCACCCCCCGACAGTGACCGCGATCTGACGATCAACGTTGGCAATGCCACCACTTCTCAGGCCGAAGCGCTAGTAGTCGCCACCAAGCCGGTCAGCGTGAAACTGGACGGTGGGAAGGCACAGCCCACCGCCCCCGTGCAATTGCAGTTCGATCTGTCGGACCGCCCTGACATCGTCACCGAAATCATGGACAGCACTGTGGTGCTCGTCGTCGAATCGGCGTCGGAGACGAATCCCAGTGAGCGAGATATGTTCCCCGGCACGTGGAGTGCGGCCACCAAGACATTGACGGCGGAAGTTACGCATCTCACCGATTTCTGGGTGAGCGCCTTCAATGTGTTCAAGGCGATTGAGAACGGCATCGGGCGGACCTTTGAGTTCCTGCGCGGCGATTCGACGTCGCCGTGCCGCGAGCAGAGCGTACTTACGATCGACGACACCGAGTACGTACTGACCGCTGTTAGCCCCGGCGCGATCGCGGGATGTCTTGTCGACAACAACGGCTCGGTGGCCATCGAATTCGAGAACGCCACCGGAGGGTTCTATGCCATTTTGGTGACACCGGAGGACATCGGCGGCAATTGGGTTGTCACACGGCCCTTGGACTTCTCCGATTCCGCGGGATCCTTGGTCGTGGGGCTGATGCCGAACAACAAAGGGGTACTGGCTGGTCGTTCCAGCGGGCGCCTCACGCTCAACCCGGGGATAGCCAAGGGCGACGTTCGGATGATGCCGCAACCGCACGGCATTCTCGTCAAGAGCCTCCTGTCGGGGGTCAGCATGTTCGGAATCGATCTGAAGGGCTTCGATGACATCCCGGAAGTGTGGGACTGCTTCGTTACCGGCGTCAACGTGGCGAACATCGACGGCAGTGTCACTGCCCCAGAATTGACCGGCATGGTCGGTGGGATCGCGCAGTGCCTGATCACCGCCGAGGCCGGCAACAGCACTGACAAGCTGAAACTGGCGGCGCTTCATCGGCTGAGCACCGCAACCGCCCTCCTGACTGAACTGCCGCAACAACTCTGGGACTTCACCGCCAGCGGACTACAGGACGCGGCACAGAACTCGGTGAAGGACTTCCGGTTGCGTAGCTTGATAGAGTCGCGCGAGAACTCCGGGCCGGAACCGTCGCCCGCCAACACGGCGATCGACCGGGTCGATGTGACGACGTGGGCCTACGACCGTGTCGAGGGCGACACCTACGTGGCTGACAACACCGGCGCCAAGCAGATTGAAGTGTTCTGGAAGTCCTTCGCCGGAGTAAACCAGGTCAGATCCGGCTGCACATCGACGATTCGCATCGAAGGCCCTGGAACCTCCGAGACTAAGGACAGCTCCGGATGCGACTCCTATAACCCAGGCACTTACGTCAAGGCGCGAAGCCCAGGGGTCCACACGGTGACGGTGACGGTTCGCCAAGAAGGCCAACCCGACTTTACTGCGCAACGCACCGTCACTGTTCTTCCCCACAATTAATCAACGGTGCTCAAGAACGGATAGGTCGGTGCGTCCCTTCACGTCATGTACGCAGTTACCGAAGATGCGGGCAGAGCACTGCACTAGTTTCTTCCATAATTCGTTTTCCGACCTCATCGTACGGCTGAGCGTCACCTGTTGCGTACAGGCGGCAGATCGGAAGGCCCTGCTGGAATAGAGCCCAGTAGGGATACTTTCTCGTGTACTCAAGCTGCGTTTCAATGTCAGGGTCACCCGGTTGCGCTGGTCGGCTGCGAAGTGTTGCCGCCGCCTCCTTGAGTGATCGGCAGTGAATCCCTCGCTGCTTCATGACTCCTCCGGGAGGGATTGCTTCCACAATCGAAGCTAGATTCTCCTCCTCGAAGTCGTCCGCGGTGCCGCTGAACACTGCATCTATACCGTCTGGGGGCGCCCCGGCCTCTAGAGCCGCCTTACGCAGCAGACCGAGGTATTCGGTGTAAGCCGCCCTGGCCTCAGCGATGCTTGGATTAGGTGGAGCTAAGAACATGCAGTCACCCACCCCTTGCGGGATGCGGTCTTCGGAGCCGCCACCGATCGTCCGAATTATCGCGATTGCGGCTAGAAAAATCACGACGATGGCCGCGGTCCCAAGGATGGCGCGTCGCGGGTTGCTAACCGAGTCAGTGATCCGCTGGCGAACGGTTCTCCGTGGCGGCTGATGGGCGGCACTCCCGAGACTGTTTAGCACATCACGCCGGTGATCAGACAGCCATAAAGGCCAGCCTGGTGGGGGCGGCGGCCAAGAAGGGTCTGGCTGCCACCCAGGCGACGGTTGCCATCCTGCCGGTGGTTGCGGCCATCCCGGGGGAGGGTTGAATTGTGCCCTCTCCCCCGACGGACTGCCGTTCGGACGTTTCGAATCTGTCATTGATCTCTCTTTGCGGCTGCGGATGTCTCATGAGGAATGCAGTTTCCGGCGCGGCTCCCTTGCGACCACTCCCGCGTACGAGTCGGAAACACTTTACGAATCAAGTAGCTGCCAACACTCGCCCCAAGTCGACGAACGACGGGCTATATCCCGCCATCTTTCATTTCGTCGCCCTGCCAACACGTCACTGTGACGAATCGTTTTGTGGCGCACGGCTAATCAATCGCCAGGTCGGGCTACGGAGAAGCTCTCCTCCTGGCGATTTCACGGGCAGAGAGCCTGACGCGTCTTTCTCAGCCCTTTCGTCGGGGCTCACATTCGTATTCAAGACGGCGTCGGACGGGCACCCTCACAATCAACTTCGAGCAGGGTGTTCGATAGGAGACGGCGATCGTCGCCTCCACCCATCCCATTGCAACGTAGTAACCGACGTAATGGTCAACAAACTGATCCCATGTCGGATCAGGACCCGAGTAGTGGTCACATGGCGATGTCGACTCTTCACGTTTTCCCGTGTCGGTCCACCGTCTCCCCCTTTAGCTTCGCTCCCCTTTTCGAGGGAAGTGTAGCAAGGTGGACTGGCGACACGTCGGCCTTTGTGGGGGACGATCGTCTCGGCGCGAGTGGGGTTTTTGGGGAGACGCCGTGATGGTCGTGAACGCTTCGTGCCTCGAATGCCTTGAGGCAGGAACCGATCCAAGCTCCGGCGGTCTGCATGGCGGCACGGGCGGCGTCGGTGAATCCTACCCACAGCCGGCCTGTTGCGAAGGAACCACCCGCATCCGATTCTCGGCGCCCCAGCACCCATACATTTACCTCTACGTCGGCGCGGCACGCCGCAGCGGTGGGGATCGCTGTCAGAGAGGCCACTGATCCTCTGATATTCCGCAAGCGAGTCGAAGCTCGGCACTTGACGAGGTCCCACTTCCTCGTCTGTGAGACAGTGCTCCGCGCCGCTCCGCCGACCATCGACTGATGCTTGCGTCGCCATGAGGGTCGTCGGCCCGCTGGCGAATGTCGTAAAGGGTGCAAGTCATTCACCACGAAGATCGCGGTAAGCCAAGAAAATTGCTACGCGGAACTACCTGCCTGCTACGCTCCTAGCTCATGAAAACCGGGGGGAAAATAATTTCGCTAGTAGCTACCGGCATCACTGCCGCGAGCCTCGCTGTAGGCCTTAGCGCTCCAGCGTCAGCGACCGACTACGGCGTGAACATCGGCGCATGGTGCGCCAGGAACATAAAATCGGGAACCGCCGCACCATCGGCAGCGACCAATATCAACAATCGGTGGGATGGCTGGCGATGTGGAACTCGATACGGTCTCGTTGGCGTGAACGTACAGGATGCGTGCAATCAGCAGGGTGGCGGCAAAGCGGTGACCGTAAACAGCGGTTCGAGCGGCTGGCGCTGCCGGCGCTGATCGGTACGGTACCTGCCAACACTTATCTCAGCCCGCTGGGAGCGGTGACCGCGCGACACGCCCCGGAAGGATTTGAATGCGAAAGACGTGTATTTGGCTGTCCATTCTGGTCATAACGGCGGGCGCCTGTTCTTCTGATTCAGAGCCCTCGACGACCGCTACGGCACCAACGTCATCCCGAAGCGCCACGCCGGCCACGCAGTCCCCACCACAAGACGCAAGCGACATTAGCGGACCCATTGTCTTCCACTGCCATTGGACAGCCACACCGACGCCTGACCCAGGCACGACGATCAGCAAACTCAACCTACAGACGGGTGAGTTGATACCAATAGCTCAGTTTCCCGTCGGGGGGTGCGATGGCGTGCGTGCGACCAAGCCGGCCTACGGCACAAGTTACCCTCGTGAAAACAATTTCGTCGCACAAGGATTGACCGCGTTATACAGCCCTGACTGGAGAAAAAGAGTTGTAGACCTCGGGCCCGGTCTTTCGAACCATGTCGGCTACTACGACCTTCAGCTGGGCACCCGAGTAGACGTGACCGAAATTGTTAATCCTGCAGAAGGGGATTTCGACGTTGAGCCCAAGCACAGCTCGCCACTATTCACACGCGATGGCCTATTCAGGTTTATTGACAACGTAGCCAAAGAAATCAAGTACTTCGACACGAACCGCAAGCGGATCGTTAGGAGTGCACCCCATAGCGGCACGAACGACGCTTGGCCTCCAGGAGCAGCTGTCGACGCGCCCGAATGGCTCCGATGGGTGGCGACTCCGGGCAAAAGTGATTTCCGCACCTGCATGGGGCTGTGGGTGATCGACGATAGACGTTACCTCCGGGTGAAATTGCCCGGCGACGAGGGAAGCGGAATTAACCATGACAGGTATTTGGCAGTAGATACCATACCTGCCGCACACGACGACAGTGGAATGTGTGACCGTTGGGCTGGCACGCAAATTTCTCCGTTGGTCCTGAACGGTCCACTGAGCGCTGCAGCAGACCCGACGGGTTCTACTATTCTGTTCGTCATCGAGGGGAAAGATCGCGAAAATAAGCTCTATAGGGCCAACACGGCTTCACCTGAGAGCCCAACGGAGATTAAGGTGCAGGGTGGACTGGGTGACTATGGCGACACCTGGACAATCGTAGACTGGCAATAACAAAGACACTGGGCCCAACCGCACATGAGCCCGCAGCCAAACACTGCCGCGTTTCTTGTGTGCATCGGCTGACACGTCACTAGAGGCTAGCCATGAGTTAGTAAGTGCGACTTGTGTTGTATTGCAATGTTTTTTGAATTGCATGAAGTTGTCGCACGTCAAGCTTTCCGGGTGCCAGAGCCAGCTTTTCCACTTGTTAAGTTTTGAGAAGAGCCGCGTCACCGCTTGATCGAAGAGGCATTGTCGACCGCGGAATCTTCTGTCAAGAACCCGAGCTGGTTGAGCCATACGCCGATGTTCGAGCGGGCCGCGCGATACGACTAACGCCGCTCTGCAGATCCAAGCGCTGCGCGGCGACGATGGCCTTCCTGAGCTCAGCGGCCACCTGCCGAGTACGCAGTAGTTTGCTCACCCGGTCGATCAGATCGTTCTCGGACAGCGTTCGGCCGGCGGACGCAATACGGCAGTACTGGAGCACCTCAGTTGGAGGCACGATATCGATCGTCCGCGGACCGAGTTCGCGTGCGACCGCTGAGGACTGGCTAGGCAGCCTGAAAGTCCTTGGCTTATTTCCGGTCTGGCCGAGAGGATTCTCCGAAACGATTCGCTGGTGGCGCTCAGCAGCCGAGATAGCGCGATTGAGCAGACGAGAAAACTCATCGTGAGACTCTCCACTCGAGGCGCATCTCTTGTACACCTGATGTATCCGCCAGCCGGTGACGGGACCTTCGACATCAACAATGCGAACAACGTTGTCGATGATGCGGTCGGGCGGTGTCTGCGAGATCGGTGAGAGGGCCTCGGAAAAGACGGGGTACTCCTTCAGCGTGGGTGGTTCAGGGCTGGTCATCCGTGGCACAGCACTCGAAGACACGTGTGACGCTTGCTGTTGAGAGGACACGCGCCTCGGCCGGTCAGCGATTGTGCTTTCCGCTGATCGGGCGGACTCCCGATGTGGCAGCCGGACCCGGGCCGCGGGGGTACGAGGCGCTGGCGGCGAATCGGTGGCAGGTGCTCGTGTCGCGGTTACCGTTACGCCTGGAGCAGCCTCGCGAGGTGGCTGCTCAGAAACGGCTGTGCTTGCGTCGACCTTCGTCTCGGTTGCAGTTGTCTCCGGTGACGGGCGTGCCGCTTGCCCGAACAGGCGTTCACGCTCGGCAGCAATGATGTCGCGAGCGAGTTCGGCTTCGGTGACGTCGTAAGCTTCCGGAGCGCTTGCAGCAGTTTCGCTTTCACGCGCGAAGCTCTCGAACAGCTCCTTCTTTGTCGCGAGGATCTCACGGAGCCTTTGATCGACACCCTCATCAGACAAGAGCCGATGCACCTGGACCGATTCTAGTTGGCCCATGCGGTGCGCTCGGGCGATCGCTTGCCATTCGGTGGTGGGCTTGAGTTGCGGTTCACAGATCACGACGACCGACGCCGCTTGTATATTCAAACCCACGCCGCCAGCGACGATTTGAGCGACCAGGACGGCGCCCTTCTTGGCTGCGGAGAAGTCGTCGACCATGACCTGGCGCTGGCTAGCGACGACTGAACCGGTGAGCGGGCCGAATACTCTGCCGGGCATATGTCGTGCGATGTCGCTGAGGACGTCGAGGAAGTGCGAAAAGACCACGACGCGACGTCCGTTGGCCTCTGCCTCGTCGACGATCTCCACAAGGCGCTGCATCTTCGTGGACTTGAGGCCCTGCCTCATACCGGCCTGTCGCATCGCCATGAAGTTGCGTCGTTCTACCGCGGCGCGGTATGCGGATGCGTCCGCGGCAGACATCGGCATCCATTCATCGACCTCGACGAGTTCGGGGAGTTCTGTGAGGACATCTTCTTGGTTGCGGCGAAGGTATGCAGGCGCCACCTGGCGCCGAAACTTCTTCGGCGCGAATTCATTTGCGTCGAGTATCAGATCCGGACGTAGATACCCGACGAGATTGCGGAACTCATCGAGGCGATTCTCCAGCGGTGTGCCGGTGAGGAGAACCGCCCGCTCGCAGGAGTCGATGAGCCGCGACGTTCTTTGTGTGCGAAGTGCATCGGGGTTCTTGATGTAGTGAGCTTCGTCTACCACAACGCAGCCAAGCGTTGGTATCACGATGTTGTTGTTGATCCAGGGCAGGGTCTCGAAGGTCGTGACGGCCACGCCGCCGTTGCGTTCCCAGTTCTTGGCTCCCCAGTTACGATCCGGTCCGTGTAACCGGTGCGCGGGCAATTTGGATTTTGCGGCAACTTCGCGAACCCAGTTTGTCACTACTGCAGCGGGACAGATGACGAGGAAATTCTGCTCACCTTTGGCGCGAAGATGCGCCAAGACCGCGATGGCCTCGACGGTCTTTCCGAGGCCCATCTCGTCGCCGATGATCACTTTCCGCTGCACAAGTGCGAATCGTGCGGCGAAGCTCTGGTAGCCGCGCAGCGAGGCCGTCAGATAGTCGCCCTTCAACTCAAAGTCACGGACTGCCTCAATGATTTCAGCCGGTAGATCACCGTGGGTCTTCTCGTCGTCCTCGGTGATGAACCCCAGTTCGGCCAGCAGCGCGAAGTAGTCCGCGGGGCGAGTAAGGAAGTCCTCCCACGGGTCCCCGCTGGTTGACGCGTCTTGGGCATCGGCGATTGCGCGCGCCGACCGGGCGACGATCTGTATGGCGTCCCGGAAGTCCTCGACGGTCGACAGGGCGGTCGGGATGACGATCGCGTGGGTGACCGTCTTGTCGATGGCCACGGCGACGGGCGCCAGTTCTTCAACGATAACCATGTCGGCAGACGATGCGGAAGCGCGACGTGCCGCATCCCACGCGCGGAGGCGGCGCAGAAATTCGGTGTGCTCGGGAGTGCGGTTCTTGATATCGATGCGCATCGGCATCTCGTCGAACGTGTTCTGCCGCAGTGTTCGCGCCGCCGCGCGGATCCGGGTCGCAGAGGTTTCCCCTATACCGCCCAGAGTTTCGAGGCGGTGCTCGTTAGTCAAGACGGCGAGCACGTTGGTGATGCCGTTGTCCACCAGAGCGCCGACGCGGATTTTGTCGCGGGTGGCTTCCCGGAGCCGTTCGACTGACATGTCAGCCAGCATCCGGTCGGTCTTTTTGTTTCGGACGTTGTTGCCGGCGTCGACTGCGGCCTTGCGCAACCTGGACTCTATGGCCGCCGCTCTCCGAATGATGCCCGTCGCATTCGGCAGTATCGCGAATGACCTCGAGTCTTCGAGGACCGCGGACTTGCCATGCTCGGGCAGCTGCTGCTTGAACCCCACCCAGTCGACCAGTGCGTCGCGCACGGTCAGGGCGCGGATACGAGGATCGTCGACCGGCCTGGCCTGCTCCATGGCCTGGCCGATACCGCTGGTGCGAAACCACCGGTGGTAGTCGTTGAGGAACTGCGCTGCCTGGTTGGCCTTGTCTCGTGTTCCGCCGAACAGCAGCAGGCGGCCGAATCCCGTGACCTTTCGCAAGTCCGCCGTCGCCGCAGCGACCTCGGTGGTGAGCCGGTCAAGCTCTCGTTGTACGTCCGGGTGAATTGGCGAGAGGCAGGCAGCCCTTGCCATACCCTGAATGAGCGCCTGATCGTCGGGGCGCAGCGGGATGACGTGCCACAAATCGCGGTCGTCTCGCCGCGCCTTCACAGTGCGGGCTCGCAATGCTGCCGCCTGCTTGGCGGACTCGCTAACAATCTCGTGGCGAGCCACCGTCAGCGACTTGGCGGCGTCCACCCAACGTTGTACTTCATCGCCAATCGCCGACGTCGATGGCTGTTCGTGTTTGCTCATGGGTTCCGGTGGTCAATCGATTACAGGAAAGATTAGCGGAGCCTCGCCACGGCACGGGATTCGCCCGCCTATTGTCGGAGCCGTCTATTAACGTGGGTCAGCTACCTACTGGGGAGGACAAACGGTGCTGCTGGAAGAGCTCAAGCCTGGCCTGCGTATCGACGGGTTGATACCCGCGCAGGTCATCACGGTGATCTTTGCCCAATGGCACGGCACCGATGCCCTGGAGCTGACGTACAAGACCAATGACGGCGCACTGGGTCAGCAGGTCGTGTTCCGCAAAGACCAGGACAAGCTCACCGTCGCGCAAACCGGCAGCCGCGCCTTCGACGCCAACGCCTCCGACTTCAAGCTCGTCGCCGAGGCCCAACGGATCACCCTGGCCGGGCTGTTCGATCCGATGCTCGCCGTAGCCACCAGCGATGTCCGTCCGCTCCCCCATCAGATCCGCGCCGTCTACGGCGAGTTGCTCCCCCGCACGCCGCTGCGTTTCCTGCTCGCCGACGACCCGGGCGCCGGCAAGACCATCATGGCCGGCCTGTACATCAAAGAACTGCTCCTGCGCGACGACGTCAGGCAATGCCTGATCGTCGCCCCCGGTGGCCTCGTGGAACAGTGGCAGGACGAGCTCTACTTCAAGTTCGGCCTGCGCTTCGACCTGCTGACCAACCAGCTCATCGATGCCAACGTCAACCTCAACGTCTTCGAGACGAACCCCCTGCTGATCGCCCGCATGGATCAGCTGTCCCGCAACGAGGAGCTGCAAGCTCAGCTGAAGGAGACGGAGTGGGACCTCGTCATCATCGACGAGGCCCACCGGATGGGCGCCCACTACTTCGGCGGCAAACTCGAAAAGACCAAGCGCTTCCAGCTCGGCGAGCTGCTGGGCCGCATCACCCGTCACCTCCTGCTGATGACGGCCACGCCACACTCCGGCAAGGAAGAGGACTTCCAACTCTTCCTCACACTGCTCGATCGCGACCGATTCGAGGGCAAACGCACCAAGACCGCCGACACCAGCGGAATCATGCGGCGCATGGTCAAGGAGGATCTGCTCACGTTCGAGGGCAAGAAGCTCTTCCCCGAGCGGATCGCCGAAACCGTGCCCTACGAGCTCACCGAGCTCGAGTACAGCCTCTACGAGCAGGTGACCGCCTACGTCCGTGAGGGCATGAACCGCGCCGACCGGGTGGGCGGCAAGCGCAGGAACACCGTCGGCTTCGCACTCACCGTTCTTCAGCGCCGTCTCGCGTCGAGCCCCGAGGCGATCTACAAGAGCCTGGTGCGCCGCACCGACCGGCTCGAGCGTAAGAAGCAGGAAATCCTCAACGGCACCTACCGCGACAAGGAGCCCACGGTCGACATCGACGGGGTCGACGCCGATGACTACAACAGCGAGGAGCTCGAAGAGCTCGAAGAAGAACTGCTCGACGCGGCGACGGCGGCGCAGACCGTCGAGGAACTCGACGCCGAACTCCTCGAGCTGGCCGAGCTCACCAAGGTGGCTAAGCAGGTCCGCGATTCGGGCACCGACCGCAAGTGGGCGGAGCTGAGCAAAATCCTCCAGGACGAGGCGCTCACGGTCGACGCGAACGGGTGGCCGCGCAAGCTCATCATCTTCACCGAGCATCGCGACACCTTGGAGTACCTGGCCAGCCGGATTCGTTCGCTGCTCGGCAGACCCGACGCCGTGCGCTCGATTCACGGGGGTGTCCGCCGCGGTGAGCGCCGGATGATCACCGAGGAGTTCACCAAGAACCGTGACTGCCAGATCCTGCTTGCCACCGACGCAGCCGGCGAGGGACTGAACCTGCAGGCCGCCCACCTGATGGTGAACTACGACCTGCCGTGGAATCCCAACCGCATCGAGCAGCGCTTCGGCCGTATCCACCGGATCGGACAGGAAGAGGTCTGCCGGCTATGGAACATCGTCGCCAGCAACACCCGCGAGGGTGAGGTCTTCGTACGCCTGCTGACCAAGATCGAGGAACAGCGAAAGGCGTACGGCGGCAAGGTTTTCGATGTCCTGGGCGAGGCGTTCAGTGAAACGCCGCTTCGCGACCTGCTGCTCAATGCGATCCGGTACGGCGAGCGCGACGATGTCAAGGCCAAGATGCACGAAGTGATTGACCACAAGGTCGCCGACGGGCTCAAGGAGCTGCTCGACGAACGTGCGCTCGCGTCTGACAACCTGGCCGACGCCGATCTAGCCAAGCTGCGTGCCGCGATGGACGAAGCGCGAGCCCGGCGACTTCAGCCGCACTATATCGAGCTGGCGTTCAAGGCCGCGTTCACCCGTCTGGGAGGCCGGATCGCCAAGCGCGAGCGGGGCCGATATGAGATCGCCAATGTCCCAGCACAACTGAGGGCGAGCAAGTATCAACCGATCGCCACCAAGTACGATCGCGTGAGCTTCGACCTGGAGCACGTCCATTCGGACGACACGGCCCGCGCGGACCTTCTCGCACCCGGCCACCCGTTGCACGACGCCGTCATGGACGAGGCGATCCGCCGTTTCGGCGGCACGCTCAACAGCGGGACAGTGCTCGTGTCATCGACACTAGAGAAACCGCACCTGTTGGTAGGTGTGGTCGAGGAAGTCGCCGACGCTACCGGCGCCGCGGTGTCGCGGCGGTTCGGCTACGCGTACGTCGACGAATTCGGCACCGTCACACCGGGCGGGCCGGCCCCGTATCTCGACTGCGTCGCGGCACCGGAGACAGCCGCCGTCGCGGCAGCGCGCCAACTCCCGTGGCTCAGCGAAGCCGAAGACCGCACCATCAGCTGGTTCATCACGTCACAGCTGCCGGAGTACCTCGCAGAAGTTCAGCCCCGTCGGGCCGCTGAACTGACCAAGACGCGTGAACTCGTCACGAAACGCCTTGAGAGCGAACGGGACCGGCTGCTGTTGGACGCGGCCGTGGCAGCTGAGAAGGAGCAGGCCGGCGAGAAACCGAAAGAGTCGGCCGAAAGCCTCAACCGCAAGGCGGTCGACCTCGACGCGCGGCTGCACAAGCGGTTGCAGGTGCTGGACAAGCAGGCGCTGATGTCGACCAAGCCGCCGCGAATCGTGACCGCAGCGCTGGTGCTGCCGGTGGCGATGCTGGAAGGGGACCTGCCTGCTAACGCGCCGATACACGCGAAGGAAACCAAAGAGGTGGAGCGTCGGGGCGTCGAGTTGGTGATGGCGCGGGAGCGTGAACTCGGGCGAAAGCCGGTTGAACAGGCCTACAACAACAAAGGTTTCGACATCTTGTCGACGGCGCCGAGCGGCGACACGTACCGCATCGAGGTGAAGGCTCGAGTCGATGGGGCGAAGGATTTCTTCGTCACGCACAACGAGGTGATGGTCGGAAAGAACGCGGCCCCCCGCTACCGGTTGGCGCTTGTTCGAGTCGACCCGCGCGGTCCGCAGTACGACGAGGTGCGGTATCTCGACAACCCGTTCGCGAACACCGACCTCGGTGATTTTGAGGCCACCGGCATCCGAGGCGACTGGGACAAGACGTGGGCAAAGGGAGTGAATCCGTTCTGATGAATCAGCCGTACAAGCGCAAGCTGATCGAGGTGGCCCTTCCGCTGGAGGCGATCAACCGAGAGTCGGCGCGGGAGAAGTCGATTCGGCACGGGCATCCGTCCACCCTGCACTTGTGGTGGGCGCGAAGGCCGCTTGCTGCCGCACGGGCCGTCCTGTTCGCGCAACTGGTCGACGATCCATCGTCGCGGCCAGATGAGTTCCCCACCGAGGAGTTACAGCGCAAGGAACGCGAGCGGTTACACGCATTAATTGAGCGGCTGGTCGTGTGGGAGAACGTCCGCGACGAAAAGTTGCTTGCGGAGGCACGTGCGGAGATTCTCAAGTCAACCGACGGAAATCCACCTCCAATCCTCGACCCGTTCGCCGGCGGTGGCACGATCCCGCTGGAGGCGCAACGTCTCGGCTTGGAAGCACATGCGTCAGACTTGAATCCTGTTGCGGTGCTCATTAATAAGGCGCTCATCGAAATTCCCCCAAAGTATCGCGATCAACCGCCAGTCTTTCCCGGCCTCGCGGAATCGGAGATCCGCGACTGGAAAGGCGCTGAAGGACTTGCGGCGGACGTCCGCGCCTACGGAGCCTGGATGCGTGACGAAGCGAAGAAACGCATTGGCCACCTCTACCCAAAGGCCACGTTGTCGGATGGATCCAAAGCGACCGTCATTGCGTGGGTCTGGACGCGCACTGTTAGGTGCCCTAACCCTGCTTGCGGTATCGAGATGCCTTTAGTGGGAAGCTGGTGGCTAAGTAGGAGGAAGAGCAAAGAGGCGTATGTCGTTCCAACCGTCCAGCACAATGCAACCGATCCTTCAAAGTCTCGCGTCACCTTCGGAATCGGCCGTGATCTACGCCAGACGCCACCACGAGTGAATGAGGGAACCGTCGGCCGAACTGGTGCAGTATGCGTCGCTTGCGCTGCCTCGGTGCCCTTAAGCTACATACGAGAAGCCGGCCGCGCCAAGATGATTGGCGCTCAACTAATGGCGATTGTCGCTGAAGGAACACGCCAGCGAGTGTTCCTACCACCGAATCCGGAACACGAGGCAGCATCCGTAGTTGAACCGCCGGAGGTATCGGTTGTTGGCTCTCTGGGGTATTACCCGAGAGACCTCAAGGCGCCGACATACGGACTAACCGAGTTCACCGATCTTTTTATGAATCGTCAGTTGGTCGCGCTGACCACATTCAGTGACCTCGTCATGGAGGCGCGCGAACGCGTGCTAATGGACGGAGGATCAGAGGGTTACAGCAACGCAGTAGCAACCTATCTGGGTCTCGGCGTGAGCCGAGCAGCCGATAGATCCTCGACGATCGCAAGCTGGGATGCTTCCGCTTCAAAGATCCGCAATACGTTCGGCCGCCAGGCAATTCCGATGACGTGGGATTACGCCGAGTCGTCGCCTTTTTCCGAGTCGACCGGCAACTTCCTTAGCCAGATCGAGTGGACAGCGGAGGCTGTTCAGTTCACCCCTAGGACTGGCACTGGCGAAGCAAGTCAGAAGGATGCTGCCTCGAGGTCGTACCGGGGCATGGTTGTAAGCACCGACCCGCCGTACTACGACAACATCGGATATTCCGACCTTTCAGACTTCTTCTACGTCTGGCTCAGGCGGTCGTTGAAACGCATATACCCAGACCTACTGTCGACCGTCCTCGTTCCGAAGGCCGAGGAGCTGGTTGCCAATGCATACCGCCATGGTGGTAAGGATGCTGCGCGGACCTTCTTCGAAGGGGGGTTCCGGCGGGTCTTTGCTAGCGCACGTGAGTCATCCTCCGAGGAGGCACTGATCACCGTCTACTACGCCTTCAAGCAAACGGAGGCCAGCGAAGATGCCAGGGTATCTACCGGATGGGAGACCCTGCTCGACGGCATGATCGAGTCGGGGTGGGAAATCACATCAACCTGGCCAATGCGTAGTGAGATGGCTAACCGAATGATGGCGAGTGGCATGAATGCACTCGCGTCATCGATCGTGTTATCACTGCGACCGCGGTCCACGACAGCGCCGACAGCCGATAGGCGTGGCTTTATCGCCGCCCTTGAGGCTGAACTGCCGGATGCCGTAAGGCGACTCCAGGAAGGCCGCGTAGCACCGGTGGACCTGCCACAGGCTTCAATTGGGCCCGGCATGGCGGTGTATAGCCGCTACGGCGCGGTGATCGAGAGTGACGGGTCCAGGATGACCGTGCGCTCTGCTTTGGCCCGGATCAATGAGATTCTCGACAAGGTCCTCAACGAGCAAGAAGGTGACTTCGACGCGACTTCACGGTTTGCGATCGCCTGGTATCGCCAACACGGATATGGCACTGGCAAGTTCGGCGACGCGGATAACCTCGCACGTGCCCTGAACACCGCCGTCGACACAATGGACCGTGACGGGATACTCACTTCGCGCGCCGGCAAGGTGCAGTTGATTAAGCCAGCCGACCTGAGCTGGACATACGACGTTCTCGGCGACCTCCGCACGAGTAATTGGGAAGCGCTACACCATCTCATCAAACTCCTGGAACGTGACGGTATTTCAGCTACTGGCGACTTCTTGGAGGCTGCACTCAGCCGGCCCGACAGTGCGGTCGACGGAGACCTAGTCAAGGAGTTGGCGCATCTACTCTTCCGAATCGCCGAGTCAAGTGGGTGGACCAAGGATGCGCTGAGCTTCAACAACCTTGTCACCAGCTGGCCCGAGATCCTTGACGCCGCACGCTCACAGAATCAATCAAATACCGCGCAAGGCTCCTTCGACTTCAACGACGAGGACGATTGACATGGCACTGAGCAACCGTGACCGCATCAACCGGATGTTCGAGATCGTCGCGCCACCGCTGGATGACTTCATCTCGATGGTGATCGGTCAAGGCGACCCAGCTGTTGGTGCAGCCTGGCCAAAGCTGGTGCAGGCCAAGGACGGAGCGACCAGCAACAAGACGTACAGCCCGCATGACCCCCAGATTCAGTTCCGCATCCTCACCGAATCGAACATCACCGCAGGATTCAAGAAGGGCTGGTACCCCTTCAACAAGACACTCGGCAAGGCCGGCGAGTCGTACGCGATCGAACTTCGAGAAGTACGCAACACGTGGGCGCACAACGGCACCTTCACCGATGACGATGCCTACCGGGCGCTCGACACCGGCGAGCGCCTCCTGAGGCTCATCGGAGCCGCCGAGCAGGCCGACGAAGTCCGCAACATCCGCCTGAACCTCCGACGGGTCACCGCGGACAAGGACGACAAGAAGGTTCTCAAGGCGGCGGTCGACAATCCCGAAGCCGCTGGCCTCAAGCCCTGGCGCGAGGTGCTCCCACCCCACGACGACGTCGCCACCGGGAACTTCGCCGCCTCGGAATTCGCCGCCGACCTCTACAAGGTTGCATCCGGAGATGAACAGGATGCCGGCTACGCCGACGCCGTCGAGTTCTTCAAACGTACGTATCTGACCGAGGGCCTGAGTGACCTTATCGGCCGCGCTGTCCGTCGCCTCTCGGGTGACGACAACGCCCCGCCGGTGATCAACCTGCAGACCAACTTTGGCGGCGGCAAGACCCACTCGATGCTGGCGTTGTGGCACGTCGCCTCCGGCATTCCCGTTGGTGAGTTCCCGCAGGAGACCCAGGATCTGCTCACCGCTAACGGATACAAGGGCGTTGACGTCAACCGAGTCGCCATCGTGGGTAACCATTTCAGCCCCTCCGGTGTCACCAAGGACGACGGCACCCACGTCAACACGATCTGGGGTGAGCTCGCTTGGCAGCTCGGTGGCGCGGAAGCCTATGCGATGGTCGCCCAGGCTGATGCCGACCGCACGCACCCCGGAAAGGCACTGCATCAGCTGCTCGCCGCCTACGCGCCCGCGGTCATCCTGATCGACGAGTGGGTCGCCTATGCCCGTTCCCTCGTCGGTCGAAATGATCTGGCCGGCGGCACGTTCGACGACCAGTTCACGTTCGCGCAGTCGTTGACGGAGGCCGCAAAGGGAACGTCCGGCGTGCTGCTGGTGATCTCGATCCCGGCCTCGGAAAGTGGCGACGACACGATCGTGGTCGGCAACGCCGAGGAAGTCGGCGGCGCTCATGGGCTGGAGGCACTCAAACGCTTGCAGAACGTCGTGCGCCGGGTGGCGGATCAGTGGCGTCCCGCCTCGTCGGCGGAGGCTTACCAGATCGTCAAGCAGCGACTATTCAAACAGCCCGATGCAGCGGCGCTCGCGTCGATCGGAGCGACCGCACGCGCGTATGTCGAGATGTACCGCAAGTACAGCGACGACTTCCCCCGCGAATCGCGCGATTCCGCGTACGAGGAGCGAATCAAGCGCACCTACCCCATTCATCCCGAGCTATTCGACCGCCTCTACGAAGAGTGGTCGTCACTGGAGCGGTTCCAACGAACCCGCGGCGTGCTGCGGCTCATGAGCACGGTCATCCACGCCCTGTGGACGGGCGAAGACGCGTCGCCTCTGATCATGCCTGGCTCTATTCCGCTGGCGACAGCCAACGTGAATTCCGAACTGACGCAGTATCTGCAGGACTCGTGGAAGGCGATCATCGACGCCGATGTCGATGGCCCGAACTCTGAGCCGGCGCGGATCGATAAGGATAAGCCGCTGTTCGGGCAGCGGTCGTTGACCAAACGTCTCGCCAGAACGGTGTTCTTCGGCGCAGCGCCGACCATTGGGTCTGCGCAGAAGGGGCTGGAGACCCAGCGGGTGTTTCTTGGCACCGCGGTGCCCGGCGATGTCCCGGGCAACTTCCACTCAGCACTGACCCAGCTCGGCGACAGGGCTACCTACTTCTATTCAGGCTCGGGCAAGTACTGGTATGACCTGCAGGCCAACATCACTCGCACCGCGAAGGATCAGGCCGAGCGCCTGCACAAGGAGGAAGTGTGGGCCGAGATCGCCCGACGCCTGCAGGACCAGGCCAAGACGCGTGGCGATTTCGCGGGAGTGCACGTATGCCCGGAATCCAATGCCGACATCCCCGATAACGACGAGGCACGGCTGGTCGTCCTGCATCCGAAAGTCGCACACAAGCGCGGGACCGACTCGCCGGCTAAGGACTTCGCGCACAAGGCGACAGAGCAGCGGGGCACTGCGAACCGTAGCAACCGAAACATGCTGGTGTTCTTGGCCGCCGATGAGGCGCGGCTCGAGGAACTGGAGTATGCGACACGGGACTACCTGGGCTGGGCGCATGTGCTGGCCAACGAGGTGGACCTCGACCTGACACAGAATCAGAAGAACCAGGCGTGTCAGCGCCAAAGTCAGGCCGACCAGACGGTCACGTCGCGACTGCTGCAGACCTTCATGTGGGCGCTCGTTCCGGCTCAACCAGATGCCGGCGCGCCTTTCATCATCCGTGAGACGAAGGTCGAAGGCCAGTCCCCCGCACTGGCGGAACGGGTCTCACGTCGCCTTGGCAACGATGGTGATCTGTCGACGCGGCAGGCAGCGGCGACGATTCGGCTGGCAATCGGCAAGGTGCCGCAGATCTGGAAAGACGGGCACGTATCCCTCGGCGAGCTGTGGAAGCTGTACAGCCAGTACCCGTATATGCCGCGGCTGCGTGACCGGCGGGTGCTCGACGAGGGCGTCCTCGATCTTCCAATGCTCTGGGAAACCGACGCCTTCGCATTGGCAACCGGCTTCGACGAGGCCACCGGACGGTATGTCGGACTGTGGATTCCAGGGGATACCAACTCACCACCTGCCCCTGCAGACTCGCTACTCGTCGTGCGTCCCGATGTCGCAGTCCACCAACGGCAGCACGAGGCGCCAAAGGTAACTGATCCCGGCTCCGGAGCTGGAACCGGCACTGGCACAGGGACTCGGACTACAACTGGGACAGGCGCCGGAACCGGAACCCGCCCCGATATCGCGTTCACGCGGTTTTATGGAGTGAAGACCCTCAGCTCGGACAAGATCGCGATGGACTTCAAAAACATCGCCGATGAGGTGATCGCCAACCTCCGCGACCAAGGGATCAACCTCGTCGTGAAGATCGAGATCGAAGCCGTCGACTCAACCGGATTCGACGAGAACAAAGTCCGCACGGTGACCGAGAACGCGAAGACGCTGAAGTTCGATCAGTCGGGGTTCGAGTCGGAGTGACCGCCTGCAATCTCACGAACGGGAAGTGCTGAAATGTCGCGGTTCGCTCCAAGATCTCAGCCCAACTCGCTCATCGGCAAGATATTTGGATCAAGCGGCCAAAGTCAGGCGCTTGAGCTCAACGATTGGTTGGAGGACACGCTCAAACGCGAACTTGAGATCGACAACATCGAACGCGACGACGACGGCGATATACCTATCGTAGTCGGCAGCGCAGTTGTTTTCGTGCGGGTTGCCGACGATGATTTCCCACACATCCAGATCTTCTCCCCGCTGCTAGAGGATTTTGCAATGCGGCCAGAGGTGTATCGAGCAGTCAACTCGATCAATCAAAGGACGCGCATCGTAAAGACCGTTGTCATCCCCGAGGACAATCAGATCGTGATGTCCGCTGAACTATTCATCTTTGATGGCGGCCTCTCATCTGACCAACTGATGGCTACCATCGACGTCATTGCAGACCACGCTGACCACTACGACACACTGCTGCAGAAGCGATTCGGCGGCAAGACGATGCTCGACGATGAAGGCGACGAGTTCGATGTCTAACACATCGGCGCGGTTGCTTCGGCAGTTCAGCGACGAGATCACCGACCTCTGCCAGCGGGTTGTGCGCTCGACCGCCATCGTCAAGGGACAAACCCACGATTTCGAAGAAGGTACTGGGTCCGCGTTCGTCTACGACGTCGAACACCTCGTCACAAACAATCATGTGGTCGAAAACCTGGACGATCCCATCTACGTTCAGGTTCCCGGCGCACAGCAAACCGAGGCGCGCGTTGTCGGCCGGGATCCTTTGACCGATCTGGCCGTCCTTCGGGTGGACCCGCAATCCGCTGAGCCGCTGTCGATTTCACCCAAAGGTGCTCGACTTGGCGAGCTGTGCTTCGCATTCGGCAGCCCACTGGGCGAGTTCCCAGAAAGCATCAGCATCGGCATCGTGAGTGGTTTGAAGCGAAGCCTTCGCACCGGCGACAAGCAGGCGATCTTTGATGTCATCCAGACCGATGCGGCGATCAACCCGGGAAACTCGGGCGGCCCGCTGGTGAATGTCGACGGTCTTGTTATCGGCGTGAATACCGCCGGTATTCGAGAGGCCGAGGGCATTGGCTTCGCGGTGCCAGCCGACACGGTCGCTGAGGTTGTCCATGAACTCATCACCTACGGTGCCGTTGAGCGCGCTTCACTCGGCGTCAGCGTCGCACGTCGCGCCGTCGAGCGAGCACCCGGTGGGCATGCTCTCGTGGTGACCTCTGTTCGCGACAATTCAGCAGGCCCCTTCGAACCCGGCGATGCCATAGTCGCTGTCGGCGATCGCGACATCCGCTCGCAGAACGACCTACTGCGCGCATTGCGCCGAGATGTCGCCAACCGAAAGATCACCGTTGTGGTGCTGCGCGATGATCATGAAGTGTCGATCGAATGCCGGCCCCGCAGCGTGCGAACTTTCGGCTGACCAGTCCGAACCAGCTACCACTGCCCGTCAGCGACCACCTCGGGGCTGGTGCCGCCGAGTGTGATCACCGTCTTCGGGTCGACGGGAGTAAACGGCTTCTCTTCGGCACCAAGCTTTTTGCCGACACTCTCGACGTTGGTCATGATCTCGGAGGCCGCGAGGTCATGGGCGTCGGCGTCATAGTAGTCGAACCATGGCAGCCCTTCGTCCACGTAAACGTCCCGGTCGACCGGCGTCGGGGGCGGCACCTCTCCGGTTATGGCAGTCCACTGGGCGGCCGAGCACAAGTGCACGAAAACGCGGCGGGCGCTAGCCTCCTCATAGTCGGTGAGCGGGCGGCCATCTGCGTACACCTCCTGGCGCATCCGACCGCCAGCACCCAGCCCCATGCTCGCCGATGGCGCTGGCAACGGGGCCCCGTCCGCGAACACGTCCGCGCAGCGTTCTGCGTGCAGGGCCTGCTCGGCGTGCCACGCCGCAAGCGCCTGTTCGGTCAGACCGACAGCGCGCAACTGAACCCCACCATGGGTCTCTTCTCCGGTGACCTGCCCTTCGACTGTGGCGCCAGAGCCGAGCGGCACGGCAACGAACTGGCGGATGAACCCGTCCCCCGCGTTGATCCCGTCCAGCCACGGCTGCCGAGGCAGCGCAACGTAGTTCTGCGGGTCCTTGATGAGGTGCTCGATCCATGGCAAGCCGCTGACCGCGCACACCTTGCCGACACCGACCTGCAGTGCAGTGGGTTCGGACGCATCGAACGACAGCCACATTGCCTCGCGCTGGTAGATCGGCAGCATGACACCGCCACGAGACAGCCACTCGGCCGGCGCGGTGTCGGGGTAGTCTGCAACTCTCCGCAACGGGAACCGGCCCAGACCCGGCGGCAGCGGGTGCAACCCCGTCTCGGGGATCCGCAGCGTCCGCTGAAAATTCACCGTCACCGGGCCCAGAACCAACTGGTCGTTGACGATCTTTACCGGCGCGCTGTGCGTCATTGCTACCTCCATCTCGGCGTACTGAATATGGATAGCACCAGGCACTGACAACTAGGCGTCGCGCCACAGGCTGGGAACGCTCCGGCACCTCCGCGACGCGACGCCTCTCGACAGCCGCCGAGGTATCGGACGATGTGCAGGCGCGCTCGAACGGCTTCTCACAGCATCGCGGATGCTAGTAGCTGGATTCTGCCGTATTGCATACTGAAGTTTGACTTTCAAGGGATCCAGATCGGCTGCGCTGGATGGAGTCGAGTGCCCTGCTCTTCTAACTTCTCAGCTCATCGTTCCGTTCGTGAAACCTAGCCGCGTCTGGCCGAGCGCCGTCAGTATCCGATCAGTCGCTTCCCGCACCTGCGCAACAAACTCGTTCTGACCCTCGATCGCAAGCGCTTCTCTGTACGGCCAGGTTCTGAGAATTTGGATGCCCGGGCGTACGTGGACCTGAATGCCGGCTCCTTTGCTCTCCAGCCACTCGTGAAGGCTTTCCTCTTCGGCCGAAAGGGCATAGCGACGACCCACCAGCCACTGGAAGAAGCGCGGATCGGCTACCTGATCGCGGGTTCGACCGCCAGCGCGCCCGTCACGGAAATCGTCAATCCACTGATGCAGGTAATCGTCTGCAGACAGCAGCCTGGTTGGAAACCAGCGTTGAAGCGGTTGGGCAAACCGATGTGCAAGCTGGAAGTTGGGCTCGACGGTGAAACCGCCGTGGGTGTTCAGTTCGAGGAGGGCGTCAACTCTCGCCGGATCGGAATACATATAGGCGTATTGGGGCTGGAGTTCCGCTGGCCAGACACCCAAATGAACGTACTCGTCGTCAAAGAAAAGAGCTGCGCGGTCGGCCCCGCGGACGTGGTTGGTGTCGAATTTGATTGTGACGCTGGGCAACAGCGGGTCTCCGCGTGGGATAAGCGTTCCTTCTACCGCGCTCGCTTTCGGGGAAACTCCTGTCGCCTCCTGTAGAATCGCCGCGAGTCGGTACAGGACTTCCCCAGCGTCGCTGGTGAACAAGTTCGATCGCATTGGGCGCATCGGAGCGGATCTCTTTGGGGTGACGATGGGCGGCTTGGGAGGGCGAGGATGCCGGTTGCCGCTACCCCAACCGATCTCCCAGCCCTCGCTGGCGTCGAAGTATTCGGCGTAAGCGATGGGCGGCAACCGAAATTGCTCGACGAGTCGCATGAGTTCGGCGAACCAGGAAACGTACGCAGGGTCGTCGCCAGTTGGAGTTGCCTCGGGCAATTCTTCCAGGATGAGGTCGGCAACCATCTCAGGTCTGGTCGTCACGGTTACCTCATTGCCGGCGAGTTCGGTGAGATTGCCGGTTGGATACAGAACTGCGGTGTCGTAGTCGCCAACTTCCGGATAGCCCTCGTCAGTCAAGTGGCCGACTGTGTTGATGGCAACACGCCAGTACATCCCTGAGGGACTAACGCCCGGCCAAACGCGAATCCGGTGATAACCGCGCTGATGCAGGACTTGAACCCCTTGCAAGATGCGGATCGGAGTCCAGATAGCGAGCGCCGAACGTATTTCCTCGTGCGCCTTCGAGTCGAAAGCTACGAGCCGCGCCTCATCGACCTGCGTGTCGGACGCGGCGATGGTGTCTATTGCGGCTGCGATGGCATCTTGACGGGGCCAGCCGAAGCTGCCTGCGCTGATGAGTGGAAACGCAACGATTCGGGCGCCAAGCTCGTCAGCAACTTCCAAGACACGGCGGTAGCAGGATTCCAGAAGCGACCGGTCTCTCTGGCCAATGTTGTAGTTCGGACCGACGGTGTGAATGACCCACCGGGCAGGCAAGTCTCCTGCTGTCGTCCAACCGGCGTCACCCGTGGCCAGTCCGTCGGGGAACCTCTCGACGCAGTCGCGCAGGATCGCGGGACCCCCCGCGCGATGAATCGCACCGTCCGCGCCGCCACCTCCGCGCATAGCAGTGTTCGCGGGATTGACTATCGCGTCAACCTTCTGCTCGGTGATGTCGCCACGAATGGCGGTGATTGTCAGCACGCGGCCCAGTATGCAACCGCGCACCGACTCGTGTTGAGTCGAGGCGAACTCTGCCCCCCGCCGGGGCCAATTAGTGGCGACGTATTCGACACCCTTGACTGCTGCAGAACGTGTCACCACACGCTGTCGACACCCAAAGCAAGGCGTCACTGTCCTGACAGCGGCAGTGACCGATAAAGTCAAACACGAATTATCCACTGCGACTTCGCATTACGTCACTGTGGCAGTTCACACCTTGGCGTGTCCCCCGACGTGGATGCCCTCCCAGGCGGGCATCAGTCGCACACAGACGTCACTTGTCAGCGTCTTGCGACACGCCTAACCGTCACTGGATACACCCTCGCGTGTCTCCACGCTGTGCACTCGCAGCGTCGCCAGAATGTGCCGTCCCACGGATCGTCGTACCACCGAATCATCATCGGACACTGCTCCCCGTGGCTGCATATCCCCGCCGCGCACTTGCGACACTCGGTCACTATCCGTTCCCCCCACGGTGCATATCTCGTCGTCATGCCGACTCCGATCCATCGAGAATCAAGCGTCCCGGACCTCCCGCTCAGTCATGTCTTCGCGCAGCATGCCTCACGTCGCCGGTAGGTATTGAAGTGATAGGCGCGCAGGCGTAGGTAGTGGGCGCTCGGGCTTTGTCACCGAAAGACCTCGAAGATCTCACCGCGGATCGCCCACCGGTCATCGACCGGTTCCGCTGCGAGCAGATCTCCAGCCACGCATAGGTGGTCAGAAGGGTCCCACTTGACTCCCCCACGGTATGGGGAGACGAGCCGGTGGACAACGCCGAGTACGGCACGCCGTTGATCAAGCAGGTGCTCCTCTATTTCTAAGGAATCCGCCGGAAGAAGTGCCGCGAGCCGTGCGGCGGCTTCTGAGAGGACCGCCGTGTCAGTGTGGGCCTGATATGCACAGGTGACCCCATCAAAGACCCCCTTAAGCAGCCCGCCCCAGACAGGCTGCCGTCTATACGGCGGTCGAATCTCGACTCGGACGGCGAACGGCGCGTCGGATGCAGCCCGCTCGTAGACCTTCGTTTCGCCACGGCGCAACGCCAGCCACACGGGCGCCAACTGATTGTCACTCTTGAACGACTCCAGGTTGGTCCAGTCGAACGCGGCCAACGTCCGCCCTTGCCGCCAATGAGTGAAAGTGCCTGAGCGCGGCGCGAGTGCGTAACGGTAGCCGAACGCAAACTCGTCAGCATTAGGCCCCGGGAGCACTCCAGAGCCGTGCTCGAAACGGATCCCCTGACTCCCCGCGACTTTGAACGAGTCAATGTAGTAGAGCAAGACATTCTCGACGTCGGCTTTGGGATGTTTGGCCCCGAAGAACGTCGCGTGCAACACCTGCTCCGCCGACGGTTCGAGTTGTCTGCAACGACTTCGGATCTCGTTCCGCAGCTGGCGTTGCCAGTCAGGCAGGCGTTCAAAACGGATGTAATCGTCGGCCCAGGCCTCGACTACACCATCGTCCGCCGCCGGCCCACGAATGTCGTGGCGAGCCTCCGATACAAGGGCTGCGGTCGCTCGCGGACCTGAATCATACTGTACAGCAGCATTTTCCGGGTGACAGGTTCCGCACCGCGCTACCGGAGCGCCAACTTCGTTGGTCGCCCACTGGTCGAGTTCGGACAGCTGCTGCGCGCAAAGCTTCACATACGGTCCAGTCAGAGTGTTTCCGTGCGAGTGCTCACCGCTGATCGTCCAGCAATCGGCACGATGCACACGCGCTCCGCTTGTGCTGTAGCTTCGCGCGATATTGAGCACGTACCCATCGCGGTGCAAGTTGAGCCAAGCTAGATAGCCGGGATCGTCGTCGCGAAACTCCCCCACACCCACGTCACTTTCGTGATCGTGCGCGCTCTTCCGCTCCAGTTCGCGCGATTCTTCGGCGCCAGAGCTGTGGTTAAAGGCGCTGACGTCTGAGCGTTCAACGACGAACCGGGCGTCAACCGAGGCAGCGATCTCAATATCCTGCGGCACAAGACCGACGCGAGACCCACCTCCGACCGGTCCCGACTCCGCTCGCATCGCTGTCAGCGCCTCGCCGTGAGCCCCGTCGGGCCACAGGTTCGCTTGCAGCATGCCGGAGTCAGCGATCGCAACAGGTCTGACCCTGCCGAGGCCAACAGCGTCGGCGTACTGCTGGGCGCGCTCGACGGCGTCGTGGACGGCTCGTTCGCGGGCCTCTCGGATCAGTTCATCGCGTCGTTTGGCCGTCAATGCCCATCTGATGCTCGTGACTCGGAAGCCTTCGACGTTGATGATCTGCTCGCCGACCCAGGACGACAACGCGCTGAAGTCGCGAAATTTCACTTCGATGCTGACGCCAGCGTGATGGACGAGCGGCAGCTGTTTACCCTCTTGATTCCAAGGCCGAGACGACCACGTACTCAATTGCGCAGCAGACCACCAGGTGATTGGCGCGTCATTTTTGTCTTTGAGCTCTGTCACGGACTTCTGCACAACGTCCAAGTCGCGTGCCACCCGCGTGTACACCGGCTCCATCGACGGGCCCTCGTAGCTGATGGAAGCGTGGACGGTGGCGCGCTCAGGTGGCTGCGACTTCCCAAAGGATCCCCGGACTGTAAATTCCGTAGCCATGCGGTCAGCATAACGACGACCACTGACATAGCCCCGTGAACTGGGGCAGACCAGACGTTTGCTAGCGACGAGACGCGCAGAAGCGCAACAGAAGTCAAGATCGCCGAGAATGTACAGGGTCAATGCGCAGCAGACCACAAACCTGTCACCGACGTTGCCGACGCGGACGCTGAATGGGAAGGACAGGCGCTTTCTGCTTTCGGGTGGCGCGATCCAGTTATCCGCTTGGCGGCGACAAGTTCGCCACACGTCGAATCTATCCTGTCCATCGGGCGAATCTCTCTTGGCAAAGACCGGACAACACCGGCACCGTGCGGGATCGTAGTCACATGAGCCCCAAGGTTCCCACCCCGAAAGAAATCAGAGAAGCGGCACAGGCGGCTGCCGAAACCGCCCAGGCGGCCGCCACCGAAGCGATGCGCATCCCGCCGGCTTCGGTGAAGATGATGGCCCAAGTGCCCGATCTCATCGAGAATTTGGCCGCTGCGACCGAACGCCTCAACGCGGCGATCGACCGCGCCGAACGTTATCTCGCACTGGCCGATCCGATGATCCGGACGATGGATGCCATCCTGCCGCAACTCGAGGCGCTGATTGCCACCGGCAACGATGTCTACAACGCCGTAGGCCGAATCCCCGGCGTTGCGACAGTGGGCCGGTTCGCGTCTCGGACCTCGACCCAGCCGTCAGACAAGAAGCCCTCCGGCGGACGCACCCGCAAGAAGCCCTGACAAAGCCGCTCACTCGTAGTTGATTTCACCCCGCGGGAACGGCCGCCCCCGGAAGTCGATCTGCGCGGCCGGGTTCGCCACCGCGGTCACCATGCCGGACCCGAATGGACCCTGCTGGTCGAACAGCGTCGCCGTGCCGACAGAGATCCCCTCGGCGACCCAATGCGAATCACCCTGGACCATAATCCACTTGTCGAGCGGCAAGCGCGACAACGCTACTGTGAGGTCACCGTTGATATAGCCGATTCCCTCGGTGCCCAGGTTGGTCACCAAGCTCGTCGACTCTGCTACGTTGACCGCCCTGACGAATGGCGAGACCGGTTCTCCAGCAACGATGTTCGGGCTCGTATAGAAGAACTGCTTTCGGGAAGTGTTCTGATGAGCCTCCGGCGATCGCGTCCAACCGCCCTCATCGCTACCGATGAACGGTACGAGTTCCCCATCCGGAGTCGGCAACTGCGGCGCATCGACCGGCGCGGTCCACTCCTCTCCGGGCGGCGCGACCGATCGTCGGTATTGCACCAGCGTGGCACGTGCGACCGGCCGACCGCCCTGCACCACTTCGCATTCCGCGTTCCGCACCCGGCGGCCGTCACGAATCACCCGGACCTCGACGGTCGTCGGTAGGTTGCGCCCCGCCCGAAACAGGTCGACGGTAATTCGCGTCGGCATGAACTCCGGAGAACCGCAATCCTTCTCGAGCGCCTGCGCGGCCAACCCGACGATGGCCGGGCCATTGAGGTGATCGGCGCCCCAGTGGCTCTGGGCGAAGATCGACGGCATGAACGCGCCGTCTGCCGTCGGCGTGAAATACGCGGGTCAGTGCTCATCTGCGGATCCTCGCACAAGGCTTCGGACGCGCCTCAGCTAGGTGTTGCGGCCACCGTTGACGCCGATGATCTGTCCGGTGATGTAGCCGGCCTCCTCGGAGACGAGAAACGCGCACGTGGCCGCGATGTCCTCGGGCTTGCCCATGCGGCGCACCGGGGTCGCGTCGATGGTGGCCTGGATGTCTCCGAGGTGACCCCGCGCCTCCGCCGCCCGCAGCATCGGCGTGTCGATGAAACCCGGTGGCACCGCGTTGACCGTGATGCCCGCCGGTCCGTATTCGAGGGCCAGCGTCTTCGTCAACCCGTTCACCGCGGATTTCGCCGCCACGTAATGCGCCATGTACGGCGCACCGGAATGCGTGCTCGACGACGAGATGTTGACGATCCGGCCCCAGCCGGCGTCCACCATGTCCGGCAATACCGCCTGCACGCAGTGAAAGACGCCGTTGAGGTTGACATCGACCACGCGCTGCCATTGCTCGAACGTGATGTCGGCGAACCGCGAGAACCCGTCCAGGCCCGCGGCATTGACCAGAATCGCCACCGGTCCCAGCTGGCTACGGACGGCTGACAGCGCGGCGTCGACCTGACCGCGATCGGTGACGTCCGCGGTGAAGGCAAGCTCCTCGTCGCTCGGCGCCAGGTCGAGCGTGGCGACGCGGTGACCGTCGGCGCGCAGCCTTTCCACGATCGCGCGTCCGATCCCCGAGCCGCCGCCGGTGACGACCGCTGTCTTCATTCGCTAGTCCTTCCGTAATGCCCTGTCAGAGAACGTGTTAGGTCGATTGGCGAGGTGTCCGCAGGCCCATCGTGCGCTGGCGTGCAGTCTTCAGGTCTAGCAGACGCACACTCGGCGCCGGAGGTCGGCCGCGGCCGCTCAGGGACGAACGGCCCTGACGGCCCACACGTCGCGCCGCCCCGCTTTGTGCCCGCCGATCGTCACGTCCACGAAACCCGCCGAACGGCACAGCTCCGCGAACGCTTCGGCCTGCCGGCGCGTCCACCCGTGGCTGGCCAGGCCCGTCGCACCCGGTTTTGTCTGTCGTTCGACGGCGAGCAGGCGGCCACCGGGGACCAGCAGCCGCGATGCCTCGTTCAGACCTGCGTCCACGTCCTGCCAGTGGTGCACGGTCGCCAGCGACCACACCACCGTCGCCGACCGGTCGGACAGCGGCACGCTCTCGGCGGTTCCCGTCGTCCACGCGACAGAACCGTCGGGTGTGAACATGCGGGCGAGCCGGAGCATCACCGGCGCCGGATCAACCCCCGTCGCGACCGCACCGCGGCGGACGGCCTCGCGGACCGCAGAACCGGGACCGCACCCGATGTCGACCACGGTGTCCGCGGCCGACACCTCAGTGAGGTCCGCTGCAAGACGCGCGCTCGGCCGCCCCATGAGCATCAACACCAGCCCGACCAGCGCACCCATCGGGCCGGAGAAACCGGGATGGTCGGCGTGATGGTTGACGGGCAGGTTCTCGGCTGCGGTCATGATCACAAGCTTGCCGCTTCAAGTCGGCTTGAAGTCAAATGGCGGCATGGACGCGATCCCCATCGGCGAGGCCGCCGCCCGGTTGCAGATGGCGCCGTCGACGCTGCGCTACTACGACGAACGCGGCCTGGTTCGTCCCCCGAATCGGCAGGCTGGGCGTCGCATGTACGGAGCCGACGAACTGCGCCGCCTGGCACTGTTGAAGATCTTCAACAAGTTGGGATTGCCGCTCGACACCGCTGCGGCCGTCCTGGATGCGCCCAGTCCGCAGTGGCGCGAACTCGTGCGCCGGCAGATCAGCCAGCTCGACGACGTGATCGCGCAGGCGCGCGGAGCCCAGCAGTTCCTCACGCACGCGCTGCACTGCCCCTCCGAGCACCCCGCCCGCGAATGCCCGACGATGACCAATGCGTTGGACCGGCTGGTGGACGGCGTATCGGTCGAACAACTCGCCGCCGAACACGCCGATCCCTGACCGTCCGAGCGATATGTGCGTCCCGATCCGGGTATAGATGCCTACCGGAAGGGACCACGCTCATGACCGAGATGGACTATCTGGAGTTGCACGGCGATCGCGTCGCCTACCGAGACGTCGGCAGCGGCGCGGAAGTCCTGCTGCTGATCCACGGGATGGCCGGAAGTTCGGAGACGTGGCGGGCGGTGATCCCGCAGCTGTCGCGGCGGTACCGCGTGATCGCGCCCGACCTGTTGGGGCACGGCCAATCGGACAAACCCCGCGGCGACTACTCGCTGGGCGCATTCGCGGTGTGGCTGCGCGACCTGCTCGACGAACTCGGCGTCTCGAAGGCCACCATCGTCGGCCAATCGCTCGGCGGCGGGGTGGCCATGCAGTTCGTCTACCAGCACCCCGACTACTGCCAGCGCCTCGTACTGATCAGCAGCGGCGGCCTGGGCCCCGACGTCGGCTGGACGCTTCGCCTGCTGTCCGCGCCGGGAGCGGAGTTCATCCTGCCCGCCATCGCACCCCCACCGGTTCTCACGGTCGGCAACAAGCTGCGCGGTTGGTTCCGCACGGCCGGCATCCAGTCGCCACGCGGGGCGGAGATGTGGAGTGCCTATTCCTCGCTGGCGGACGCCCAGACGCGCCATGCGTTCCTTCGCACCCTGCGCTCGGTCGTCGACTACCGCGGCCAGGCGGTGAGCGCATTGAACCGTCTGCACGTGGCCAACGAGCTGCCGATCATGGCCATCTGGGGCGACGAAGACCGGATCATCCCCGTCGCCCATGCCTACGCGGCGCACGAAGCGCGCCCCGAATGCCGGGTGGAAGTGCTCGAGGGTGTCGGGCACTTCGCCCACGTCGAACGGCCGAACGACGTGGTGGATCTGCTCGACGATTTCATCAGCACCACGGCCCAACCCGTCGTCCACAGCGAACCGTAGCCGCGACGCCTGCACCGCCCGGTACGGGTGCCCGAGGAACGCGCAGACATAATCGACGAAACGGAAGGTCATCTAAGGATCGGAGCGGTTGTGGTCGGGACCGGCGCGGCGCAGTCGCCCACGATCGGTCGAGAGCGCTCCCCTCGCCTACTGGTCGCCGGGTTGTCCATCGTGGTGCTCACCGTCGCGGTGCTGCAGACCGCCGTCGTCCCGGTGCTCGGCATCATCGCCGACCAACTCGACGCGTCCATCGTCGGCGTGAGCTGGGCGGTCACCGCCAACCTGCTGGCCGCCGTCGCGGCCACGCCGCTACTGGGCCGGCTCGCCGACCTCCACAGCAAGCACCGGGTCCTGCTCGGCGTGCTCGTCGTCGTGCTGGCCGGATCACTGCTGGCGGCCATGACGTCGTCTCTGCAACTGCTCATCGTCGCCCGCGTGCTTCAGGCCGCCTCGTTCGCGCTCTACCCGATCAGCATCGCGATCCTGCGCGAGGAGCTGCCCCCCGATCGTCTGATGTCGGCGATGGCGGTGCTGTCGGGGACGCTGGGATTCGGCGGCGGAACCGGACTCGTCGTGGTCGGACTGTTGATGACCGGCGACGCCGGCTATCACCGGGTGTTCTGGTTGACGACCGCGTTCACCGTGGCCGTGATCGCGATCGTGCTCCTGGTGGTGCCACGACGGCCGCGCCACGTCGCCGGATCGATCGACTGGCTGGGAGCGGTTGGCTTGGCGGTGGGACTGTCGGCGCTGCTGTTGGCGATCAGCCAGGGCCAGACGTGGGGCTGGGCATCGCCTGCCACCCTGGGCTGCGTTCTGGGTGCAGTGGCGGTGCTGGCCGGCTGGTGGTGGTGGGAGCGTCACATCAGCCGACCGCTGGTATCGACGTCGATGCTCACCCGGCGACCGATCCTGCTCACCAACGTCGCGACGATCTTCGTCGGCATGGGGCTGTACTTCGCGTTCCTCGGGTTGACGCTCTTCGTTCAAATCCCGCGCGAGGCAGCGGGTTACGGCTTCGGCGCGACCGTGCTGGAAGCCAGCGTGGTCTATCTGCTTCCCGGCGCGTTCACCGGCTTCATCGTTGCGTTGGTCAGCGGAAGGTTCATCGACCGCTTCGGCGCTCGACCGGTGCTCCTCGTGGCGGCGATCGCCGGCATCGCCGGATTCCTGTTCGTCGCGTTGGTGCACTCGCACACCTGGCAGATCATCGTCGCGAGCATCCTCGCCAACGCCTACATCAGCCTGGGCTACGGCGCGCTGCCCGCGCTGGTCGTCAGCGAGGTGGACGCCGGCGAAACCGGCGTGGCAACGGGCATGAACGCGATAGCACGCACAATCGGCAGTTCGATCGCGGCAGCGGTGGTCGCCATGCTGCTCAGCCGCTCGGTGCCCGGAACGGGCGTGCCGATGGAGAACAGCTTCGTCGCGATATTTCTGGGCGGGGCGATCACGTCGACGCTCGCGCTGGTGCTGATCGCCGTGTCGCGTCCGTCGTCACGGCCGATGGATTCCGTGGAGGCGCGCTACGAAACGCGTGCCATGAACCACGAGTGGGGCTGACCCCGCCAGCCGGCGATGCCGTTGGTCAGTGCAGCGCGGCCAGATTGCTGACCGACTTGCGCACGTCGGATTCGATCACCTTGGCCACCAAATTGCCGATGCGCGTGTTCAACAGCCCGCCGGAAAGGTCGGCGACCACCTGGAACGTCGAGCCCGGGTTGTCCGCGCGGACGCACAGCGTCAACCCGATTCGGATGCCCGGGCGGCCGCGGCCGACCATCTCGACGACCTTGGGCTCGTCGTAGCGCGTGACCTGCCAGTGGATGGTGTTGCGGAATCCCTTGACCTTGATCAGCGACGACACGCATGTCCCGACCTCGATCTCGGAGGGCACCTCACTGCGCCACCCACCGAAGATCGTCAGCCACTCGTCGAACCGGCTCAGGTCCGAGGCCAGCTCCCACGCCTTGTGCGGGCTCAGGTCCGACGACACCGAAACGTCCACTGCTGCCATGACTAGTGCCGTACCCCACGAAGCGGGGCAGGTAAACGGCGTTTCGCCCGATCATGGCGGGGCGGGCTGCGAAACTGATCCAGACACCGGTTCAGCGACGGCGCCGGCTGCGGTCCACGCGCCAGGTCGACGACTGCCCGACGGCAGCGAATTTGGTGTCCGTGGTCACGCCAGACGAAGGATTCCATTGTGAATATGTAAATTCCCTGCGGAATCGCTTGCGAACGACCGCTCGATCCGCGATTGTTTACCCACAGCTCGGGGGGCTGTCCGGAGGAGGACCCGCACTGACCGGCACACACACCACCGCCGTCGACCAATCATCGGGACATAACGAGGCGACCCGCCGGACAGGCGCCCCGGTCATCGAGATCGACCACGTCACCAAGCGCTTCGGCGACTACGTCGCTGTGGCCGAAGCCGACGTCTCCATCGCCTCGGGCGAATTCTTCTCGTTGCTCGGACCATCCGGCTGCGGCAAGACGACCACCCTGCGCATGATCGCCGGGTTCGAGAGCCCCACCGCCGGCGCGATCCGCCTCGAAGGCGTCGACGTCTCCAAAGTCCCGCCCCACAAACGCAACGTCAACACGGTGTTTCAGCACTATGCGCTGTTCCCGCACATGTCTGTCTGGGACAACATCGCCTACGGTCCCCGAAGCAAGAAGCTGGCCAAAAATGAGATCCGCAAGCGGGTCGACGAACTCCTCGAGATCGTCCGGTTGACGGATTTCGCCGATCGCCGCCCCGGCCAGCTCTCGGGCGGCCAGCAACAGCGCGTCGCGCTGGCGCGCGCATTGGTGAACTACCCGAGCGCACTGCTGCTCGACGAACCGCTCGGCGCCCTGGACCTCAAGCTGCGCCAGGTGATGCAGTTCGAACTCAAGCGCATCCAGCGCGAAGTGGGGATCACCTTCATCTACGTGACCCACGACCAGGAGGAAGCGCTGACGATGAGCGACCGCATCGCCGTCATGAACGCCGGCAACGTCGACCAGATCGGTACGCCGACCGAGATATACGACCGGCCCGCCACGGTGTTCGTCGCCAGCTTCATCGGACAGGCCAACCTGTGGGCCGGCCGCCAGACCGGCAGGGCCAACCGGGATTACGTCGAGATCGAGGTGCTGGGCTCGACGCTGAAAGCGCGGCCGGGCGAGACCACGATCGAACCCGGAGGGCACGCGACGTTGATGGTGCGGCCCGAGCGGATCCGCGTGTGCATGGATGCGCCCACCGGTGAGCTCGTCGGTGTGCGCGCGACCGTCACCGACCTGACCTTCCAGGGTCCGGTGGTGCGGCTGTCGCTGGCTGCGCCGGACGACTCGGCGATGATCGCCCACATCGGTCCCGAGGAGGATCTGCCGATGCTGCGCCCCGGCGACCAGGTGCACGTCTGCTGGAGCCCGGACGCGTCACTGGTGTTGCCCGCGGCCGACATTCCGACCGCCGAGGATCTCGAGGAGATGCTCGACGATTCCTGAATCGTCACCCCTGGCGATCCGGCACCGCCCCGAGTGGCGACTCGGAAGTTGTCGGCCCCTCCCCTCCCTCCGACGAAAGGCACAGCCCGCCATGCCCCATGAGATGGATCCCCGCCTCGCCCGCTTCGCCGCCAACCGCACGTCGCGCCGCCGCTTCATCGGCGGAGGCGCCGCTGCGGCCGCCGCCGTGGTCCTCGGCCCGTCGTTCCTGGCGGCATGCGGATCAGACAGCGGCACCTCCGGTACCACGACTCAGGAAGGCGGGCCGGCGAGCGGCACACTGCGGATCTCGAATTGGCCGCTCTACATGGCCGAGGGGTTCATTGCCGCCTTCCAGCAGGCGTCGGGTATCACCGTCGACTACAAGGAGGACTTCAACGACAACGAGGAGTGGTTCGCCAAGGTCAAGGAACCGTTGTCGCGCAAACAGGACATCGGCACCGACCTCGTGGTGCCGACCGCGTTCATGGCCTCGCAGATCCGAAAGCTGAACTGGGTCAACGACTTCAGCGAGGACGGCATTCCCAACAAGAAGAACCTGCGACCCGACCTGCTCGACGCACAGATGGACCCGGGCCGCAAGTGGAGCGCGCCCTACATGACCGGCATGGTCGGCCTCGCCTACAACCGCGCCGCCACCGGCCGCGACATCACCAAGATCGACGACCTGTGGGACCCGGCGTTCAAGGGCCGCGTCAGTATGCTCTCGGACTTCCAGGACGGCCTGGGCATGGTCATGCAGTCCCAGGGCGGGGACCCTGCCTCGCCGAGCACCGAATCGGTGCGCAAGGCGGTGGACCTCGTCCGCGAACAGAACGACCGCGGTCAGATCCGCCGGTTCACCGGCAACGACTACGCCGACGACCTGGCGGCGGGCAATGTCGTGATCGCGCAAGCCTATTCGGGCGACGTCGTGCAGTTGCAGGCCGACAACCCCGACTTGCAGTTCGTGGTTCCCGAATCCGGCGGCACCGACTTCCTCGACGTCATGGTGATCCCCTACACCACGCAGAACCAGAAGGCCGCCGAGGCGTGGATCGACTTCGTCTACGACCGGGCCAACTACGCCAAGCTCATCGCCTTCACACAGTTCGTTCCGGTCCTCTCGGACATGACCGCCGAACTCGACCAGATCGATCCGAATCTGGGCAAGAACGAGCTGATCAATCCTCCCCAATCCACCCTCGACCGGATCACGGCCTGGGCTCCGCTCGAGGACGAGCAGAAGCAGCAGTACGCCTCGATGTACGCCGAAGTCACCGGCGGTTGATGCATGGCAGGAGTCGCCAGTAGCGGCCGACAGCGCAGCAGGATCGCCCCGTATCTGATGATCCTGCCCGCGATGGTGTACCTCGCGGTGTTCTTCGTCGTCCCGTTCATCTCCCTGGCGCGGATGTCGCTGTCGACGACCAGCGGCTCCATTTTCCTTCCGACACTGACATTCTCATGGGACTTCGGAAACTACGCCGAGGCGTTCAGCAAGTATCAGGAGCAGATACTGCGGTCGTTCGGTTACGCCACCACCGCGACGGTGCTGTGCATCCTATTGTCGTTTCCCCTGGCGTATGTGATCGCGTTCAAGGCCGGGCGTTTCAAGAACCTCATCCTGGGCCTGGTGATCCTGCCGTTCTTCGTGACGTTCCTGATCCGCACGATCGCGTGGAAAACCATTCTGGCCGACAACGGTTGGGTGGTCGAGGCGCTGGGCGCGATCGGGCTGTTGCCGGCCGACGGGCGGCTGTTGTCGACGAGCTGGGCGGTCATCGGCGGCCTCACCTACAACTGGATCATCTTCATGATCCTGCCGCTGTATGTCAGCCTGGAGAAGATCGATCCGCGGCTGATCGAAGCCTCCAAGGACCTGTACTCGTCGAACACCCGCAGCTTCACCAAGGTCATCCTGCCGCTGTCGCTTCCCGGCCTGCTGGCCGGCAGCCTGCTGGTCTTCATCCCGGCCGCGGGTGACTTCATCAACGCCGAGTATCTGGGCAGCACCCAAACGACGATGATCGGCAACGTGATTCAGCAGCAGTTCCTGGTCGTCAAGGACTATCCGGCCGCGGCGGCGCTGAGCATGGTGCTGATGGGCATCATCCTGGTGGGTGTCCTGCTCTACACCCGGGCGTTGGGCACGGAGGAACTCGTATGACCGTCCAGGCGATGGAAGCGGCGACCAGCCTCACGCCGGCCAAAAGAGTCAAGGGATCGCCGCGGTGGGGCGACTGGCTGCTGCGGATCGTCGCGGGGCTCGTCCTGATGTATTTGTTTCTGCCCATTTTCGTGATCGTGCTGTTCTCGTTCAACGATCCCAAGGGCAAGTTCAACTACACCTGGCAGGGTTTCACCCTGGACAACTGGGCCGATCCGTTCAAGTACCCCGCGCTGACCGAGGCGCTGAAGCTGAGCATCAACGTCGCCGCGGTCTCCACCGCGGTCGCGTTGGTACTGGGTACGTTGGTGGCCATAGCCCTTGTGCGGCAACGGTGGCGGGGACAGCGCGCGGTCGACACGTTCCTCGTCCTGCCGCTGACGGCGCCCGAGGTGGTCATGGGTGCCGCGCTGCTGGTGCTGTTCCTCGACCTGGGCTGGGCCACCGGCTACACGACGATCGTGTTGGCGCACATCGCATTCGAGGTCAGCTTCATCGCGATGACCGTGCGCGCACGGGTGCGCGGCTTCGACTGGACGCTCGAGGACGCGTCGATGGACCTCGGCGCCAGCCCCACGCGCACCTTCTTTCGGGTGACGCTGCCGCTGATCGTTCCGGGCATCGTCGCAGCGGGCATGCTGTCGTTCGCGTTGTCGCTCGACGACTTCATCATCACCTACTTCGTCAGCGGTTCGACGGTGACCTATCCGCTGTACGTCAATGCCGCGGTGAAGGCCGCGGTACCGCCGCAGATCAACGTCCTCGCCACGGCGATCCTGGTAATCAGCCTCGTCCTGCTGGCGGCGGGAACGCTGTACCGACGCAAGCGGATCGACGTCTAGCGACGCTACGTCGCCTCCTCCCCTCACCGCGAGCGTGCGAGTCTGCCCACGACACGCCGCGATTCCTCGGCAGTTTACGCACGCCCGTCGGCGCTTCACGCCACTTCGACGGGGACCGGCGGTGTGCGGGCCCCGGTGCGCGCGGCGCCCATACCGGCGGCCACCACGAAGCACATGCCGAGCACGCCGAGCGGTTCGGGCACCTGGTGCAGGATCAGCAGGCCGATGACCATCGCGAAGCCCGGTTCGAGCGCCATCAGCGTTCCGAACGCGGCGGTGGTCAGTCGGCGCAATGCCAGCAGTTCCAGCGCGAACGGCACGACGGGCAGCAGGATCGCCAAGCCGATCCCGATCAACAGGATGTCCACCGAAAGCCGCGGCAGCACCAGGTGGCCGACGGCCAGGGTGGCCACGATGCCTGCGACGGGCATCGACACCGCCAGTCCCGACATCCCCACCACTTCATCACCGACCCGCTGGGTCAACAGGATGTAGGCCGCCCAGCAGGCAGCTGAAGCCAGCGCGTACAGGACGCCGACCGGGTCGACATGGCCCGCCCACGGTTGGGTGAGCAGAACGACTCCGACCGCGGCCAGACCCGGCCACACCAGGCGATTGCGCCCGGTGCCGTGCGCAACGGCGACGCCCAGCGGGCCGAGGAATTCAATCGCGCTGGCGGTGCCCAACGGAATGCGGGCCAACGCGGCCATGAACAGCAGGGTGATGCCCGCGGTGACCACGCCGAGCACCACGCACATGCGAAAGCTCGCCCAGGTGAAGGCCCTTGGCCGCGGCCGGACGATCAGGAGCATCAGGACGCCCGCCCACGCCAGACGCAGCCACGCCGCGCCTTCGGCACCGATGCGGTCGATCAACATCACCGCGACCGCGGCGCCGGTCTGCACGGACAGCATCGCCGCGACCGCCATCAGCACCCCGCTGCGGGCCTGGCTCACCATGCTGGCATTCAACGGGACGTCGGGCGTTCACGTCCACGCCATTTCCCGAGACGCGGCGACGTCTACAGGCGTGCGAGGCTGAACGGGTAGGTGAAGGTTCCTCCCGGCGCGCCGTCACACCCGGTCGCGAACGACGACTCGAGCGTGCCCGATCGCGTCACTGCATCCCACGAGTAGACGTCGCGGGTCGGGACCACCGGCCCGTAGTAGACGTTGCCGCACCGCAGACCGTCGGGAACGTCGACCGTCAACGTGTAGCGCCCGTCGACCAACCGCGCGTCGCCGCTGTAGGGGAACGCCTTCGCATTGGGCTGCGGGATGGCTTGTACGTGCACGCATTCGCCGGGGCAGCGCGACACCGCCCACAGCCAGGTGTGGAAGTCGTATCGCCCGTCGATCACCAGATGGAAGTTGCCATACGGAGTGTCGGCGTGGGCGATGGCAGGGACAAACGCGGATACCAAAGCGAGTGCCAAGCCCACGAGCGCGGCTTTCATGTTGACCTCCGGACGGCGGGCGCGGCAAAGGTCCTTGATACCGCAGGTGCGCGCCTACCCACGGCGATGATGCCGCTCAGCGGGATTCGGCCGTTCCGCTGAGCGGACGACGGTCACACTCGACCCGAGACCAGCGCCTAGGTTGATGCTTCATCACGATCGCTAAGGAGGCGACGATGCGGATGCCCGGACTTGCGGGGTGCGGCGTCGCTGCCGTCGCGGCGGGTATCGGGTTGGCCGCCGTCGCCCACGCCACCGAGCACGACTGGGGCCTCAACGGCCGCTACACCGCCACCTCCAACGGCGAATACGCCAAGACCAACGAGGTGTTTCGCGATGAGGCCAGCCTGCGCAGCACCTGGACCATCGAGACGACATGCAGCTATCCGACCGAGTGCACGGGCACGGTGATCAGCGACTTCGGTTGGACCGCACCGATTTACAAGACGGGCGGCGTCTGGTACGTCAAGCACACGGTCGAGAACTGGGTGCCGTGCCCGGACGGCACGGCAGCCCCGGGGCTGCAGGTGTTCCGGTTCGTCCCCGTCAACGAGGACGGCAGCATGACCGACCCCGCGTCGACGACCTTGGCGGGTGAAGACCAGACCACCGGCCCGAGTGGCGCATGCGGGGTCAGCAAGCCGGTCTTCATCAACATGCCGTTCAAGCTCGTCAAGGTGACGGGCTGATCGATTCATCCGTTCGGGACGAGTAGGTCCTGCCACGACTGCGTGCCGGCGGGCGCGGTCAGGTCGGCCTGTCGGAAGACCTTGCCGTCGGGCGTGGCGTATTGGCCGGTCTGGGGATCGTAGGGCGCGAAGGCGATGGACGGTCCGCCACCGGACCGCGACGAGCTCGGTGCCACGACCGGAGCGCCGCCGGCAGGCGCCGTCGCGGGCGGTGTTTCTCGAGGCGCTTCCGCTGGTGGCATCGGCGTGCCCTCCAGCGGGGCGTGGATCCGCTCGCTGAAGTCGACGCGGTCGTCGGGTGCGACCCCCTGGGCGATCAGGCTGGGATCGATCGGGTACGGGCCCAGCGGGTGCTGACGCATTGCCAACGGCTCGAACGGCTTGTCGCTGCGGCACATTTCGACGGTCGGGGCGCGCTTGCCGGGCTGGCCGAGACACGGGTAGTTCCGCGCACCGCGCACGCCGATGGGTGAGTCCTGCGGCAGTTTGCAATAGAGGCCGTCGGGTGTGTCGACGATCGTCTCGTCCTCGGGTGATCGCCACATGTTGGGCGGCAGGAATCCGACCGTGCACGCGGGCGGATCGCTGATCACCAACGTGAAATCGCCCAGCGCCATGCCGGTGGGATTGTTTCGCGCCACGCCGACTGTCTGCGTGGCCGCCACGTACGGCGGGAACAGCACCAGAAGCTGTTCCAGCGCGGCGTGATACGTCACCCCCACCTGGCCCACGGTGACGAGGTTGGCCAGCAACACCGGCAAGGTCGCCTTGACCTGGTTGAACAGCTGCGACGCCTCGTCGGCCGCGCGGGGACCGACATCGAGGAGCGTACGCATCTGGGCGTCGTCGGCCTCGAGTTGTCCGGTGATCCCCGCGACGCTGCGCGCCCAGCTGCGGATGGCGTCGGCCGACTGCGCTTGGCCGTCCAGCAGCGGACCGCTGTCGTCGATCAGCGCGCGGGTGCGGTCGGCGACCGCATTGCCGTCGCCGAGAATCGTCGCCGAGGAGTCGAGCAGCGAACCGAAGTCGTAACCGGTTCCGTCAAGGCCCCTGAACGATTCGTCGAGCAGCCCGCTGATCTTGTCCTTCGGGATGCTGTCGACCAGTGCGCTCACCTGATCGAGCATCGGGCCGACGGCTTGCGGCACCGATGTGTTCTGCCGCGGGATCACCGAACCATTCTGCAGGAAAGGGCCGTTCGCGTTCTCGGGGATCAGATCCACATACTGTTCCCCGACCGCCGACACGCTGCGCACGTTCGCCTTCGCATCGGCCGGGATTTTCGGCGACGTGTTCAGCGACAGCGTCGCGACGGCACCGTCCCGAGTGGGCCACACATCGAGGACCTTGCCCACCTGCACCCCGCGGTACGTCACGTTGGAGAACCGATAAAGGCCTCCGGTGCCCGGCAACTCCAATTGCACCGATATGCGACCAATGCCCAGCAGTGTCGGTACTTGCATATAGGTGAAGAACATCAACGTGATGCCGACCACCGAAGCGATGGTGAAGACGATCAGCTGATTGCGGATGAATCGAGTCAGCATCAGTTGCCCTCCGCTCCCCCGGCGCCCACCGCGTCGGCGGTCGCGGCTGAAGCTTCAGGCACCGGCCTGGGTGCTGTCCCTGACGCGTGGTCCACCGCAAGCTGTGAATCCGCCTGTCGCTGACCAGCTTCCACCAGTGGCGGCAAACCTGCCACCTCGGCGGGCGTCGCGGTGATCGGCGCCTTCAACGGATCGAGGGTGTAGGTGAGGTACCAGGGGTCGCCAGGAGCGGGCACCATCGGCGCTCCTTCCTGCCCCCAGCGGGTGCCCAGGAAGAGCCCTCTCTTGAGCCGCGGGATGGTGAAGTCGAAGATGATGAACTGGTTCATGTAGTCCCCGCGTATGGCACGGTCGATGAAGCTCTGCGTGTAGGGGAATGTCGGCGCGTAGGCCAGGACGGTACCCAGGTCCGGTCCGACGTCGGCGAGCGCGCGAAGCGTCGGTTCGAGGTTGGCGAGGTTGCGGACGAGGTCGTCCTGCGTGTCGTTGATCAGTCCGGTGGCGGTGTCGCTGAACCGACCGAGCCGGTCCAACGCTTCGGTGATCCGAGGCCGTTCCTTGACCAGGACGTCGAGCGCTGGCGGAATGCGTTGCAGTGCACCGCTGATCACGTCGCGCTCCGATGCGAAAGTTCCGGACATCCGGTTCATGGCCGCGATCGATGCGGTGATGTCGTCACGTTGGGTGTCGAGCATTCCGACGAAATCGTTGAGCCGCACCAGCAGGTCCCTGATCTGGCCTTCCCGTCCGTTCAGCGCGGCGTTGAATTCGCGGACGATGTCCCCCATCTGGCCGAGGCCACCGCCGTTGAGCACGACCGACAGCGACGACAGCGTCTGTTCGGTGGACGGGTACGTCGACGACCTGTTCACTCCGATGGTCGAACCGGGTTCGAGTTCTCCACTGGGCGCTTGGCCAAGCGGCGGGTCGAGTGCGAGATGCATGGACCCGAGAAGGCTGGTCTGTCCCACCGTAGCCACCGCGTTCGCCGGGACGACGACGTCGGGTCGCACCGAGACCTCGATGTCGGCGGTCCAGTTCGTCACCTTCATCTTGCCGATGCTGCCCACCACGACATCACCGATGAGCACGGGTGAATTCGGTTCCAGCGAACCGGCGTTGCGGATCTGCACGCGGTATACGTCGGCGTGTTCCCCACGGCCGACCGTGCCGGGCAGCGGCAACGAGTTGACTCCGTCGAACTCACACCCGGTTACCACGAAGGCCGCGCAGCACACCGTGGTGACGAGGCGTCGGATCGATCTGGCGAGGGTCATGGCGTTGGACCACCTCCCGTGGGAGGGGCCGCCGTCGACGGTGTGGCCGCGGCCTCCGCCGGCAACAGCATGTCCTCGAGAGAGGTCGGTTGGGGCGCGGCCGCCGGTGGGCCCGGCGGAACCGGTGCGCCCGGGAACAGCGCTGGTTGCGGAGCGGCGGGCAGCCCCGTGGGCGCGTAGGCGCCGGGCGGACCGGCCGGGGTGCTCCAACCCGGTGGCGGCGGCGTGTCACCCGCACCGGTGTAAGCCGATACAGCCGGCGCGATTTCGGGCGGCAGCGGGCTTTCACCCGCTCCGCCCGGAGCGAGCGCCGGATCCGAGTAGATCAGGTTGCCGGGGCTGGGCGACTTCTGCAGATAGGCGTTGAACGGCATCGGCAGGTAGTTGAAGTTGAGCAGGCGCAGTGCGGGGCCGAGGTATTCGGCACAGGCTTTGGACGCTTCCGGCGCCGTCGCGTTCTTCACCGCTCCGATCGCTGAGCACACCAGTTGCACTGGGTTGGCGAAGTTGGCCAGTGCGAAGCCGCCGATCATGGTCCCGGTGTCGGGGTTGTAGATGTTGTAGCCGTTGCCGATGGCGTTGGGCGCGACGTGCAGCACGTTCTCCAACGCAAGCCGGTTGTTGGAGAGGTTCTGTGTGACGTCGGCGAGCCGCTGAATCTGCTCGGCAGTCTGATCCCTGCTGCCGGCGATGAACCGCTGCACCTCGCCGACGGCTTCGGACAGGTGGGTGAGTGCCGCGTCGAGATCCGACCTACTCGCGTCGACCACACTGCTGACGGTGGCCAGGCGGTCCTGGAATTGCACGATCTGGGCGTTGCTGTCGCGCAGTGCGGTGACGAAGGTCTGGAGGTTTTTGATGACGTCGACGATGTTGCCGCTGCCGTCGGCGAGAATCCGGCCGACCTGAGAGAGCTGGGTGATGGTTTCGCGCAGCTTGTCACCGTTGCCGTCCATGGCGTTCGCCGCGCTGTCGATGAAGCGGCTCACAGATGTCGTCGAAATATCGCCTTGCGGGCCGAGATCGGTTGCCAGCCGGGTCAATTGGGTCTTCACCTCATCCCATTCGACGGGCACCGCCGTTCGGTCGACGCCGATGACAGCGTCGGCCGGCAGGGTGGGTCCGCTCGTCTCGTAGGCGGGGGCGAGCTGGACGTAGCGCGCTGAGACCAGGTTCTGCGCGACGATCACGGCTTTGGCGTCGGCGGGGATCGGCACGTCGCGGTCGACGGACAGCCGCATGCGTGCGTGCGCCCCGTCGGGCTCGATCGATTCGATGGTGCCGACCCGCACCCCCGCGACGCGGACCTCGTCGCCGGGGTAGATCGCGGTTGCCGAGCTGAAGTACGCCGTGATGGTTCTGGGGCCGAAGAATCCTTGTCGCACGACGACGGCGACTCCGGCGACGAGCAGGCCCGTCAGTGCGATCAGCAGTGCGGCCGTCAGAGGTTTGCGCCGCATCATCGCGACCCTCCCGGAATACCGTTGTACGGGAATGGGAATTCGGCCCGTGGCCCCGCGTTGTCGGGCGGCTGACCGGCGTTCACGCCGCGGCGGTAGCCGAGCGCGTAGTCGAGGAACGGTTGCAGCGACTGGGCGGGCAGGAGGTTGCCGACGAAGGCGTTGTAGTAGAAGCCGTTGTTGACCGCCTCACCTTGTGTCACTTGGTACTTCGACAAACCGGTGAGTGCCTTGGCGATGTTGTCGCGATTGCGCTGGAGCATGTCGTAGACCGAGTTCAGCTTCTGCAGCGTTGGGGCCATCTCCTGTTCGTTGTCGTGCACGAGACCCTTCAGTTGCTCAGCCACGGCCGAGGTGTTGGCCAGCAGGTTGACGATCGCGTGTCGACGCTGTTCGAGAACACCCATCAGGTCATTGGCGTTGAGGAGCAGGGTGTTGAGCTGCTGGCTGCGCTCCGACAGCACGCCGGTCACGTCGGCGGCGCTGGCGAGCAGCTCACCAAGTGACTCATCGCGGCCGTTCAGTGACGAAGACAGCCGGCTCAGGCCGTCGAAGGTCGGACCGAGCTGAGGCGCGATCCGGTCGATCGTTTCGGAGAGCGTGTCCAGGGCCCGGTTCACGGATGCGGTGTCGGTCGCCGCCGTGTTCGCGGTGAACTCACTGACCGCCTCGGTCAACGAGTACGGCGAGGAGGTCCGCGACAGCGGAATCACATCCAACGGTTTCATGCGCTCGTCGCCCGCGGGGTCGAGCGTCATCATCCGCTCCCCCAGCAGTGTGCCGGTGCGGATGTGCGCCGTGGTCTGCGATCCGAGGCCGACCTTTCCGTCGACGGTGAACGTCACCAACGCCTTGCCCTTGCTCAGCGTCACATCGGATACCGATCCGATCGTCATACCCGAGACCTTGACGTCGTTTCCCGGAGCCAGGCCTGCAGCCTCGGTGAACAAGGCCTGATACCTGATGGCGGTCGCCCACGACCACAACCGTTCCGGCTGTAGCCCGATCGCGATGACGAGGATGACGAGTGTCACGCCGATGAATCCAGCCCGGATCAACGAGGCACCACGGTATTTCAGCATCAGGGTTCCCCGCACCTTCCGTTCTGCTGGAGGATCCAAGGGAAGTGGGCGGTGCGGCCCTGCAGGTCGGTGACCCGCACCGAGATACCGCAAAGGTACTGGTTCAAGAAGCTTCCGTAAGCGCCGAGACGAACCAGTTTCTTGTAGTTCTGCGGCAGCTTCTGCAGTGAGATGTCCAGCAGCGGTTTGTCTTTCTCGAGCAACGGAGCCACCCGGTTGAGTTGGTCGATACTGCCGGCGAGCGGCGGGCGTGCCTGAGTCATCAGGTCGGCCAGCGAGGCGGTCCCGCTGTCGAGCGCGGTGATGGCCTCCCCGATCGGGTCGCGGTCGGTGGCCAGACCGGTGATGAGCTTCTCGAGGCGGTCGACCGCGCCGGAGAACTTGTCCCCGTCCTTGGCCACGGTCGCCATCACCGCGTTCAGGTTGTCGATCAGCTCCCGGACGATCTGGCCGTTGTCGGCGATCGCGGTCGTGAATGAAGCGGTTTTGGCGAACAACGACTCCACGTTGCCGCTCTGGCCCTGCAGGATCTGGATCAGCGAGTTGGTCAGGGCATTCACGTCGTCGGGATTCAGGCCGCGGATAACCGGTTTCAATCCGCCGAGGAGAAGGTCGAGGTCCAATGCCGGCTCGGTGCGCTCGGCGGGGATCTCGGACCCCGGTCCGGCGACCCTGGTGGAGCCGGGGCCGTCGAGGAGTTCGAGGTAGCGATCCCCCACGAGGTTGAGGTACCGCACCGCGGCCTTGGTGCCGGTGGTGAGCACGATGTCGGTACTGGCGTCGAAGCTGACCACGACGGTGTTGTCCGGTCGCAGTGAGACATCGTGGACTGTGCCGACTCGGATTCCCGAAACCCGCACCGAATCACCGGTTTTCAGACTCGAGACATCGGTGAACACCGCCGAGTAGTCGTTCGACGACCCCGTGCGGTACTGGCCGAAGATCGCGAACAGCGCGCCGGTCAACAGCAGCATCACCGTGCAGAAGACACCGAGCTTGATCGCTATGCCCACCCCGCTCATCCCGGCATCCCGATCTGTGCGGTGTTTCGCGGCGGACCGTCGATCGGGCCGAACAGTGCCTGCTTGAGCGCATCGGAGTTCAACAGGATGCCCTGATTGCCGTACTGCGCACGGCTGGCGTCGATGTCGCTGACGACGTAGGGCGCCCGCGTTTCGTATCCCACGTCAGGCAGACCCGCGCACTGGGGGCCGCCCTTGGCCGCCACCTTCGGCAGGTTCCCGGGGTAACGGTACCGTTCGGAGCCCAGCACGAAGGAATCCAGCAGTAGAACCCCAGGAACTGGTGAGGGCGCCGCCGTGGCCAACGGAACCATGCCTGCCAGCACACAATTCAGGGCTGGGTGATACTGGCTGGTCAGGTCGGTCGTGGGCACGAGCAGGTCGAGGACTTCAGTGATCGCGTGCCGGTTGTCGGACAGTACTTCGTTGCCGATCTCGGCGAACCCGATCGCGCTGAGCAGCAGGGCGTCGAGATCGTGCTGCTTCTCGACGATCGTGTCGCTTATGGCCGACGCACTGTCCACGACTGCCAGGAGATCCGGGCTCGCGTCGGCGTACGCGTCGAGAACTTCTGGTAGGACCGCGATGTCGTGGCTGAGGTTCTCCAAACTGGGGTCGAGCTTTGCGAGCATGGTGTCCAGGTCGGACAGCGCCTGCCCGAACTTCTCGCCACGGCCGCTGAGCCCGGAGGCCAACGCCCCCAGTGTCTCGTTGAGTTTTGCCGGCTCGATCTTGTTCAGCACGGAGACGAGTTGTTCGAATATGGTGTTGATCTCGACCGACACGTGATCGGCGTCGAGTACCTGGCCCGCCCGCAGCGATTGGGGAGACGGATCCGATGGTGGCACCAGGGCAACGGATTTCGCGCCGAACACCGTCGAGGATGCGATGTCGACACGTACGTTGGCCGGAATCAACTCCATCGCGGAGGGATCCATGGCGAGGTGGATAGCGGCCTTCCCGCCAGGGAGCGGTTCGATGGCGGAGACGGTGCCGACTTGAGCGCCGTGCAGTTTGACCCTGGCATCGGGATTCATCACGAGACCGGCGCGGTCGGTGATGACGGTGACCGGCTCGGTGCTGGTGAAATCCCCCCGGAAGAGCGCGACGGCGATGGCGACGACCGCTGCGATTGCGGCGATGGCAACGAAACCCGCTATCGGCCTTGCGTATTCACGCGGCTGTGTCGGTGGCTCGTGGTTGCTGGTCAACGTTCCACCTATCCCGACAGGTTGAAGTTGCCGTTGGAACCGTAGATGGACAGTGACACCAGCAAGGTGACCGACACGACGACCACCAGCGAGGTGCGCACCGCGTTACCGACCGCGACCCCCACACCCGAAGGACCGCCGGAGGCAAAGTAGCCGAAGTAGGTGTGAATCAACAAGATCGTGATCGCCATCAGCACCGCCTGAAGAAACGACCACAACAAGTCGATCGGATTGAGGAAGGTGTCGAAGTAGTGGTCGTACAGCCCGCCGGACTGGCCGAACAACACCACCGTGGTGAACTGGCTGGCCACAAAGCTCAAAATCACCGCAATCGAATACAGCGGAGTGATCGCCACCATGCCGGCCACGATGCGGGTGGACACCAGATACTCCACCGGCCGGATCGCCATCGACTCGAGTGCGTCGATCTCCTCATTGATGCGCATCGCCCCCAACTGCGCGGTCACCCCGGCCCCGAACGTGGCCGCCAACCCGATCCCGGCCACCACCGGCGCGGCGATACGCACATTGATGAACGCCGCCAAAAAGCCCGTCAACGCCTCGATACCGATATCGCCAAGCGACGAATACCCCTGCACCGCCAGCGTCCCACCGGCAGCCAACGTCAAAAACCCCACGATCGCGACCGTGCCACCGATCATCGCCAACGTGCCCGCGCCCATGGAGATCTCAGCGATCAACCGCACAATCTCCTTGCGGAAATGCACCGCCGCATGCGGGACCCCTGCCAGCGCCCGCAGATAAAACAACATGTGATCGCCGATGCGGCCGAGAAAGTCGACCGGCCGCTGGGCCTGGCGGCTCAAGCGGGGATACGTCGTGCGCAAAATCGTTGCGGTGCCCATGATATGCCGTTAGCCCGTGGTCATTCGGATGCCGATGGCGGTGACGACCACGTTGATCACGAACAACGCCATGAACGCATACACCACCGTCTCGTTAACCGCGTTACCGACCGCCTTGGCTCCACCACCGGTGATCGTCAACCCGCGAAAACACGCCACCAATCCCGCGATCAACCCGAACAACGCCGCCTTCACACACGAAATGATCACCTCGGGCACCCCGGTCAACAACGTGATCCCCGCAGCAAACGCACCCGGATTCACATCCTGGATGAACACCGAAAACGTGTAACCCCCCAAAATCCCGATGATCACCACCAAACTGTTGAGCAACAACGCCACCAGACCCGAGGCCAACATGCGCGGGGTCACCAAACGCTGCACCGGATTGATGCCCAACACCTCCATCGCATCGATCTCCTCGCGGATCGTGCGCGACCCCAGATCGGCACACATCGCCGTCGCGCCCGCACCGGCCACGATCAACACCGTCACGATCGGACCCACCTGGGTCACCGCACCAAAGGCCGCACCCGCCCCCGACAGATCCGCAGCACCCAACTCGCGCAACAAAATGTTGAGCGTGAACGACACCAATACCGTGAACGGAATCGCCACCAACAACGTCGGCGCCAACGACACCCGAGCGATGAACCAGCACTGCTCCAAAAACTCCCGCCACTGAAACGGCCGGCGAAACACAAACCGCACCGCATCAGCCGACATCGCAAACAACGCCCCGACCGCCTGCATCGGCCCGGCCAAATTCCGCAACGGCGGCAGACCCGCCGACCACCGCTCCGGTGCGTCGGTCGCCATCACCTCACGACTCCGCGTGCGGCCGTCATCGCGAAACACCCTGACGGGATCGCGGGTGACATCGGGCCTCCTGATTACGCGGGCGCATCGACGGCCCGTGTCTCGATCGGCAGCGTCGCAGTGAATCGTTCAGCGGCACAGTGAGCGTCCCGCTTACCGGGACGCCCGATGAACGGAACAACCGCCGGCGGTGAAATATGCGCGTGGCAGGCTAGGGGCGTGACCGATACCGCAGCCTTCATCGCCCGAGTCGAGAACGACCGCCGCGAGGCGCCGACACCTGCCGGAGTGCTGCGCTACTACGACGTGGGCGACGGTCCCGTGCTGCTGTTTCTGCACGGCTCCGGCCCCGGCGTCACGGGGTGGCGCAACTTCCGCGGCGTGCTACCGACCTTCGCCGAGCGGTTCCGGTGCCTGATTCTGGAATTTCCCGGTTTCGGGGTCAGCGACGATTTCGGCGGACATCCGATGATCACCGCACAGGGCACTGTCGCACCGTTTCTCGACGCGCTCGGGGTTGACCACGTTGACATCGTCGGCAACTCGATGGGAGGCGGTGTCGGCATCAACTTCGCGATCAACAACCCCGACCGCATCGGCCGGTTGGTCACGATCGGCGGCATCGGCACCAACATCTTCAGTCCCGGCCCGAGCGAAGGGATCCGGCTGCTCCAGGAGTTCACCGAGGATCCGACCCGGCAGCGGTTGGTCGACTGGCTCAACTCGATGGTCTACGACCAGTCTCTGGTCACCGAACAGCTGATCGAGGAACGCTGGCAGTTGGCCACCGATCCGGACACCCTGGCCGCCGCCCGCCGCATGTACGGCAAGAAGGCCTTCGCTCAGATGATGGCGTTCATGCGCAGCAGCGACGCGCCGCTGCCCTGGGCGCAGATGCACAGGGTCGCCGCACCCACGCTGCTGACGTGGGGGCGAGACGATCGGGTGAGCCCGCTGGACATGGCGTTGATACCGATGCGCACCATCCCCAACGCCGAGCTACACGTGTTCCCGAATTGCGGGCACTGGGCGATGATCGAGGCCAAGGAGGCCTTCGAGAACGTGGTGTTGGCGTTCTTGACCCGTGAGGCCTAGGGCGGCCCCAGCAGCCGGAAGCCCTTGTAACCCGCGGCGGCCACCTCGTTGCAGATGTCGAGGTAGACACCGAAACCGCCAATGAACAACATGAACCCGCGCGGTTTGCCCGGGACGTTGGCGCCCATGTACCAGGAGTTGGCCTTCGGGAACAACGTCGCATCCGCGCGCCGGTTGCACTCGGCGATCCAGTTGTCCACCGCAGCGGCGGTGGGTTCGAGTGCGGTGTAACCATGTCCGTCGAGGTAGGAGATCGCCTCGGCGATCCAGTTCACGTTCGCCTCGGCGTGCAGCACCATGTTGGCGAGCACCGCAGGCGCACCGGGGCCCGAGACCAGAAACAGGTTCGGGAAGCCGTCCACCCCGAGACCGAGGTAGGTGCGCGGACCGTGCGCCCAATCGTCGCGCAGACTCTGACCGCCGCGGCCGACAATGTCGATCTTGGCCAGTGCGCCGGTCATCGCATCAAAGCCGGTGGCCAGCACAATCGCGTCGACGTCATAGTGGGCGTCGGAGGTGTTGATACCCGTCGCGTCGATCGACACGATGGGCGTCTTCCGCACGCTGACCAGCTTTACGTGCGGTTGGTTGAATGTCTGAAAGTAGTTGGTGTCGGTGCAGATTCGCTTCGTCCCGATGGGGTGGTCGTTGGGGATGAGCAGTTCGGCGACCTCGGGGTCGTCGATCACCGCGCGGATCTTCTCCTCGTAAAACTTGCGCGCCTCCTCGTTGGCGGCCATATCGATCATCTGGTCGCTGAACGTCTTCGAGAACAGCACACCGCCGAGTTCCCAGCGTTTCTCGAACGCCGCCCGGCGCTCCTCGGGCGTGGCCTCCATCGTCAGCTTCGGATGAGCGATGTGCGGTGAGCCGCCGCCGCTGCGCCACGACAACCGGCGGCGTTCGGCGTAGGTCGCCTTGACCTGGGCGCGGTCCTCGTCGGTCAGTGGTCGATTCCCGGCGGGCACACTGTAATTGGGTGTCCGCTGGAAGACGTAGAGGCGATCGGCCTGTTCGGCGATGACCGGAATGGACTGGATGCCCGACGAACCCGTACCGATCACCGCGACTCGCTTGCCGGTGAAGTCGACGGGCTCGTGCGGCCAGTGCGCGGTGTGGTACAGCTCCCCCGCGAAACCGTCGAGGCCGGGAATGTCGGGCGTCAGCGCCGCCGACAGCGGACCGGTCGCCATCACACAGAAGCGCGCGGCGACGACCTCACCCGCGTCGGTCGTCACCGTCCATTTCAGATCGTTCTCGTCGAGCACCGCCGAGATGACCCGGGTGTTGAACGTGATGCCGTCGCGCAGGTCGAGCTTGTCGGCCACCCAGTTCAGGTAGCGCAGGATCTCGGCCTGCGTCGCGTACTTCTCCGACCAGTCCCACTCCTGCTCGAGTTCCGGATCGAACGAGTAGCAGTAGTCCACGCTCTCGACGTCGCAGCGCGCCCCCGGATAGCGGTTGTAGTACCAGGTCCCCCCGATCTCCGGCGCCGCCTCGAACACCCGCACCGACAAGCCCTGCGATCGCAGTTTGTGCAACGCGTACAGGCCGGCGAAGCCGGCGCCGACCACCACCGCGTCCACGTTCGACCGCTCCTCGGAGATACCCACGCGACCACGGTAGGGCGTGGCGGAGCCGATACCCCTGGAGTTTCCCGATGACCGGGCAATCGGGCGAGGAAGATTCCGCCCATTGGAAGGACCGGTCGACCCGGTTGCCGCGGACGGTGAAGATCAGCGCATGTCACAGACCGAGGCCAGCGTTACCCGGGTCGATACCACCGCCTGCGTCGATCTGGACGGAACCCGCCACCACCTTCGCTGGCCGCGCGACAAGACCCTCGTCGACGCGATGCTCGACGCCGGGATCGATGCCCCGCACTCGTGCCGGGAAGGCCACTGCGGGTCATGCGTCGCGACCGTGGTGTCCGGCGAGGTCGACATGGCCACCTGCGACATCCTCGAGCCCGCCGACCTGGCCGACGGCCTCATCCTGGGGTGCCAGGCCCGACCGCTCAGCGACGACATTCATGTCGAGTATTGAGCCGAAACCCCGCCCGCTGACCGGGATTGCGTCCCATTCGCCCGTCCGGTGCGGTAGACCATCAAGTGCAGCCGATAGTGAGGACATCAGCATGAGTGAGCGCGTACTCGACCGGGTGATGCACCTGGCCGAGCAGTTCAAAGACCAGGGCGCCGAGGCCGAGAAGATCGGACGCTTGACCGACACCACGGTCAAGTCGATGAAGGCCGCCGGGTCCATCCGCCTGCTGCAGCCCAAGAAGCACGGCGGCTACGAGGCCCATCCCCGCGAATTCGCCGAGACCGTGATGGCCACCGCGGCCCTGGACCCCGCGGCTGGCTGGATCAACGGCGTGGTCGGTGTGCACCCGTACCAGCTGGCATACGCCGATCCGCGGGTAGGCGAGGAAGTCTGGGGCGAGGACGTCGACACCTGGATGGCGTCTCCGTACGCGCCGCAGGGCGTCGCAAAGCCGGTCGACGGGGGCTACCTCTTCAACGGACGGTGGCAGTTCAGCTCCGGAACCGACGCGTGCGACTGGATCATCCTCGGCGCGATGATCGGTGATGCGGAAGGCAAGCCGCTGATGCCACCGCAGATGCTGCACATGATCCTGCCGCGGTCGGACTACGAGATCGTGGAGGACTCGTGGGACGTCGTCGGGTTGCGCGGCACCGGATCCAAGGACGTCATCGTTCGCGATGCGTTCGTGCCGGAGTACCGCACGATGGACGCGATGAAGGTGATGGACGGCACCGCCCAGCGTGAAGCGGGTATGACCGAACCGTTGTACCTGATGCCGTGGTCGACGATGTTCCCGCTCGGTATCTCGGCCGCCACCATCGGCATCGCCGAGGGCGCGCTGGCCGCGCATCTGGACTATCAGCGCGAGCGCGTGAACTCCAGCGGCGTTGCGATCAAGGACGACCCGTACGTCATGTACGCCATCGGAGAGGCGGCCGCCGACATCAACGCCGCACGCCAGGAACTGCTCGCCAACGCCGACCGCATCTACGACATGGTCGCCGCGGGCAAGGAGGTCAGCTTCGAGGACCGGGCCGCCGGACGTCGCACCCAGATCCGCGCGGTGTGGCGCGCGGTGTCCGCCGTCGACGAGATCTTCGCCCGCTCGGGCGGCAACGCCGCACGCATGGACAAGCCCTTGCAGCGGTACTGGCGCGACGTGCATGTCGGGCAGCTGCACGCAATTCACGTGCCCGGCACGGTATTTCACGCCTCGGCGCTGAGCTCGCTGGGCGTGGATCCGCAGGGTCCGCTGCGGGCGATGATCTGATGAGCGATCTGAAGAGCCTCGGATATGTCAAGGTCCAGGCGACCGACATCGAGCGCTGGCGCCACTTCGCGTTCAAGGTGCTGGGTTTCGCCGAGGGCTCCGGCCCCGACGGCGACGCGCTGTATCTACGCATGGACGAGCGCGCCGCGCGCATCATCGTGGTTCCCGGCGACGTCGACAAGATCGTCACCGTCGGTTGGGAAGTCCGCGACCATGCGGCGCTGACCCGGGTGAAGGCCGCTCTGGACGGCGCTGGCATAGCGGTCAAGGAACTCTCACTCGAGGAGGCCGACGCACGTCGGGTCGAAGAGGTGATCGCGTTCGACGATCCGGCAGGCACCTCCACCGAGGTCTTCCACGGTGCGGTACTCGACCACAGCCCGGTGGTGACGCCGTACGGTGCCAGGTTCGTCACCGGCGATCAGGGGTTGGGCCACGTCGTGCTGCCGGCCCTCGACGTGCCTGGCCTGTTCGGTTTCTACACCGAGGTTCTGGGATTCAAGTCGCGCGGGGCGTTTCGCGTTCCGACGCCGCCGGAGTTCGGGCCGCTGCGCGTGCGGTTCCTCGGTATCAACGCGCGCCACCACAGCCTGGCGATCTGCCCGGCGATGACGTTGCGAGACCCGGGCCTGATCCACCTGATGGTGGAGGTCGACAGCCTTGACGCCGTCGGACAGGCACTCGACCGGGTGAACAGGGACGGCTTCCAGTTGTCCTCGACGCTGGGCAGGCACACCAACGACAAGATGGTGTCGTTCTACGTGCGCGCGCCCGGTGACTGGGATATCGAGTTCGGCACCGACGGTATGCGGGTCGACGAAACCTATTACACCGCAGAGGAAATCACCGCCGACAGCTACTGGGGTCACGAGTGGGTCTCCGACCTGCCGGCGGCGATGCGCCCGTGAACGGTGACGTCACTCCGCTTCCCGCGGCGGATATCGCGCAGTGGGACGAGGAGGCCGACGTCGTCATCGCCGGCTTCGGCATCGCCGGTGCCGCGGCAGCGGTGGAAGCGACGCGCGCCGGCGCCGACGTCCTGGTCCTCGAACGAACCGGCTCGTGGGGCGGCGCGGCGTCGATGGCCGGTGGCTTCATCTACCTGGGCGGTGGCACACCCATCCAAAAGGCCTGCGGCTTTGACGATTCCGTCGCGAACATGGCCGCCTACCTGAACGTCGCGATGGGGCCCGGTGCCGACGAGAAGCGCATCGCCGACTACTGCGACGGCAGCCTCGAGCACTTCGACTGGCTCGTCGGCTGCGGTGTGCGGTTCAAGCCGGAATTCTTCGGCGAGCCGGGTTGGGAACCCATGGGCGATCAGGGGTTGATGTACAGCGGCGGGGAGAACTCCTACCCGTTCAACACCATTGCCACGCCCGCACCGCGGGGACACGTCCCGCAGATGTCGGACAAGAAGCAGGGCGAGGCGAGTGCCGGCTTCATGCTGATGAAGCCGCTCGTGGAGACGGCCACCGCGGCGGGAGCACGGGCCATTTACGACGTCCGCGTGCAGCGGTTGATCGTCGAGTCCGACGGCCGCGTGGTCGGTGTTCGCGCGCGTCGGTACGGCGAGGAGATCGCCGTGCGGGCGCGTCGCGGAGTGGTCCTCGCGATGGGCAGCTTCGCCTACAACGAGGCCATGGTCGCCCAGTACGCCCCGCGCATCGCCGGCCGACCCGCCGCCGCCATCGAGCAGCATGACGGCCAGGCCATCCGGATGGCGCAGGCGCTGGGCGCCGACCTCGCCCACATGGACGCCACCGAGGTGGCCATCTTCATCGATCCGCAACAGTTGGTGCGGGGCATCCTCGTCAACGGCCGCGGGCAGCGCTACGTCGCCGAGGACACCTATCCCGGCAGGGTCGGACAGTTGACGCTCTACCACCAGGACAACACGGCGTACCTGATCATCGACGAGAAGGCTCAGGAGGAGGCGATGGCCTCGCTGTCGCCGCAGTTGATGCTGCGCCCGCCGACCTGGGTGTGCGAGTCGGTGGCCGAACTCGAATCCGAGATGGGGTTGCCGACGGGATCGCTTCAAGCGACCGTCTCCGCCTACAACGCCGGCGCCGCCGCGGGTGAGGATCCGCTGCTGCACAAGAAGCCGCAGTGGCTGCGACCGATCGGCACACCGGTCGGCGCGATCGATCTGCGCGAGAGCACCGGCGGATTCACCCTGGGCGGGCTGCAGACATCGCTGAACGCGGAGGTCTTGCACGTCAGTGGCGAGCCCATCCCCGGCCTGTTCGCCGCGGGGCGCTGCACCGCGGGCCTCGCGGCGTGGGGCTACGCGAGCGGTATCTCGTTGGGCGACGGAAGCTTCTACGGCCGGCGGGCGGGGCGGAGCGCGGCGGCCGCCTAGTCCCCAGCCCGCGTGGTACACGATGGACGCATGAAGGCCGTCAGCTGTGAACAAGGCAATCTGTCCGTCGTCGACCTCCCGACCCCTGCCCCAACACGCGGGCAACTGCTGCTCGAGGTGCGGCGCTGCGGGATCTGCGGATCCGACCTACATGCGAAGGACCATGCCGACGAACTGACCGATGTGATGGACGAGGTCGGTTATCCGGACTTCATGCGTCGGGACACGCCGGTCGTGTTGGGCCACGAGTTCGTCGGTGAAGTAGCCGAGCGCGGCCCGGGCGCCGCCAAGGAGTTCAAGGCCGGGGCTCCCGTGGTGTCTTTTCCGATGGTGCGAGCGGCGGGCGGTGTGCACATGACCGGGCTGTCGCCGCTGGCACCCGGCGCCTACGCCGAGCACGTCCTCGCCGAAGCCTCGATGAGCTTTGTCGTCCCGAATGGGCTCGACCTCGATATCGCTGCGCTGACCGAGCCGATGGCGGTGGCCCTGCATGCGGTGCGCCGCAGCCAGATCGGCAAGCGTGATGTCGCGATCGTCATCGGTTGCGGGCCGGTCGGTCTCGCGGTGATCTGCCATCTGAAGTCGCTCGGCGTGGCCACGATCGTCGCGAGTGACTTCTCCGCCACGCGCCGCGAGATGGCGTCGCGCTGTGGCGCCGACGTCGTCGTCGATCCCGCCGTCGACTCCCCGTACACGGCCGCCGGTCAGTCCGCGGCGATCACCGAGGCTCAACAGTTGTTTGAACTCGCCGTCGGCACGATGGAGAAGCTGCGCCGCGTGCCGGGCTGGTCGCAGCTCTACCGGGTCGCCGACAGGTTGGGCGCGGCGAGCCCGAAGCGGCCCGTGGTCTTCGAATGTGTCGGCGTGCCCGGGATCATCGACGGCATCATCCGCGCGGCTCCCGTGCAGTCACGGGTCGTCGTGGTCGGCGTGTGCATGGGCACCGACCACTTCCGCCCGGCGGTCGCGAACGGCAAAGACATCGACCTGCGGTTCGTCTTCGGTTACACGCCGCTGGAGTTCCGCGACACATTGCACCTGCTCGCCGACGGCAAGGTGGACGCCTCGGCGCTCGTCACCGGGACTGTGGGGCTGAGCGGCGTGGCACGCGCCTTCGAGGTCCTCGGCGCGGCCGAAGCGCACGCCAAGATCCTGATCGACCCGCAGAGCGACGCGATTTCGCCTTAGCGGGTTGATCGCACGCGCCCAGTGCGGGCGATCAACCCGTTAGCGACACGTCGACGCGTGGCCCGAAACCGCAGGTCATTTCCGTGACCGAAGGCCAATCGAAGTGTTCGTGTGACACCACGCACAGCGACATGCTACAAATAGGCATATTCCTATTAGAAATATCGCCTGCCTGTCGCAGGTCGTTCGCCGGAGGCCACATGACAACGACTGTCGAAACACCCAGCGCCGTCCTCGACCGCGTATCGCTGGTTCTTGACGCCTTCGACGGCCCGGGCCGGCTGACACTGGCGCAGATCGTGCGCCGCACCGGGCTTCCCCGCTCGTCCGCACACCGCATGCTCGAGCGCCTCGTCCAATTGCGGTGGCTGCGACGCAACGGGCGCGACTACGAGCTGGGCATGCGGCTGGTCGAGCTGGGGTCGCTCGCGGTGCACCAGGACCGCCTGCACCGCGCGGCGGTCCCTCTGCTGCACGACCTGCACCGCGCCACCGGTCTCGTCGTCCACCTCGCCGTCCTGGACGGCGCCGACGTCGTATACCTGGAGAAGATCGGTGACGGGCTGGGCGCAGCCATACCCAGCCGCGTCGGGGGGCGTCACCCCGCTCACTGTTCGGCCCTGGGCAAGGCGATGCTGGCGTCCGTGGGCGATCTGGACTACGACACCATCGACCTGACGAGCCGGCGTACCAAGTACTCCATCGGATCGCCCGCCCAGCTGCGCACCGAACTCGCCAAGGCACGCTCGCACGGCATCGCGTTCGACCGTGAAGAGGCCCTCACCGGATTCGGTTGTGTGGCAGCACCGATCGGCGGTCAGGGTGAGGCTGTCGCGGCGGTGTCGGTGTGCGGACCGATGAACCGCATGATGTTCGATCAGCGCCTCGTCGCACCGGTGCGGATGACAGCCATGGCGGTCTGGCGCAACGCCGAGGACGGCCCCCGGCGGGTCGCGCCGACGCTGCAGCAGGCCCGGCCGCTGCGGAACATGCCCGCACCCCGGCCCACGGCGCCCCGCGAGCCGGTGCTGCAGTACGCGTGACACTCGATCCGCAGATCGCCGAACTGATCGAGGCGCTGGACTCCGGTTTTCCGCCGGTGCACACCATGACCGGCGCGCAGGCGCGAGCGACCATCCGATCACGCTTCGTACCGCCCGCACAGCCCGAAGCCGTCGGGTCGGCCGAGGACGTCACCATCCCCGGACGCGTCCCGGTTCGGATCTACCGACCGGCGTCGGATGTCGCGCTGCCGATTGTGGTCTACGCGCACGGCGGTGGGTTCGTGTTCTGCGACCTCGACAGCCACGACGGGCTGTGCCGCAACCTGGCGAATCTCCTTACCGCGGTGGTGATCTCGGTCGACTACCGACTGGCGCCCGAGCATGCTTGGCCTGCCGCCGCGGAGGATGTGTACGCCGCGACGTGCTGGGCGGCCGAGCACGCCACGCAATTCGGTGGCGACCCGGGCCGGCTGGGGGTCGCGGGCGACAGCGCAGGCGGCAACCTCGCGGCGGTCACCACGCTGATGGCACGCGACCGCGGTGGGCCCGCACTGTCCGCTCAACTGCTGATCTACCCGATGATCGCCGCGGACTTCGAGACCGAGTCATACCGCTTGTACGGCAAGGGTTTCTACAACCCGCGCCCAGCGTTGCAGTGGTACTGGGACCAGTACGTGCCCTCCCCCGTCGACCGCACACACCCGTATGCCTCGCCGCTGCAGGCGCGCCTCGACGGACTGCCACCGGCCGTGGTGGTGATCGCGGGTCACGATCCGCTACGCGACGAGGGCGTCGCGTACGCCGATGCGTTGGAATCCGCCGGTGTCTCTGTGGCGCGGTGCACGTTCGACGGCGGGATCCACGGATTCATGACGATGCCGATGCTCGATATCGCTCATGAGGCGCGGCGTCAGGCCAGCCAGGAGCTCGCGAAGTTGTTGTGAGGCTTGCCACTAGGCCTTGGTGACCGGCCCGTAGCGCTGGTGCGGGTCGAGCACGCAGTGTGTCCGGCCGAACACCGTGACCATGCATTTGTTGTTGTGGTTGCATCGGCTGCGGGTGTCGTGATCGGCGGTCATCGCGTTGACCAGATCGGGTTCGCGGAGTAACGCGCGGCCCATCGCCATGAAGTCGAAACCCTCGCGCAGCCCGGTCTGGAGGTGGTCGTAGTTCGTGATGCCGCCCAGCAGAATCAGTTTGGTGTTGCCGATGACGGGAACGAACTGTCGTGCGGCGTCGAGCATGTAGAGGTCCCGGTACGGATAACTGCCCATGACCCGCTTGCCCGCCAGGCGTACGCCGGGCCGCAGCGCGGACGGCATCACCTCGGCGAATTCCTTGACCGGAACGTCGCCCCGGAACAGGTACATCGGTTTGTAGACCGATGACCCCTGAGTGAGCTCGATGGCGTCCAGCGTGGAGTCGGCGTCGAGCAGCTGCGCGGTCCGCAGGGCCTCGTCGATCCAGATGCTGCCGGGCAGACCGTCGTCCATGTCGAGTTTGGCGATGACGGCGATCTGGTCCTTTACGACTTCCCGGACACGGGCCGCGATTTCGCGGACCAACCGCGACCGGTTGTCGATGGAACCGCCGTATTGGTCCTTGCGCCGGTTGATCCGCGCACTGAGGAACGAACTCGGTAGGTAGAGATGGCCGAAGTGCAGTTCGACGGCGTCGAAGCCGGCGTCGATGGCCACCTGCGCAGCCGCGGCGAATTGTTCGATCACGGCGCGGATCTCGTCGCGGGTGATCTCGCGACAGTAGGCGAAGGAGGTCGGGTTGACGAAGCGGCTCGGGGCGACCGCGGTCACCCCGGTCAGCTTCTTCGGAGCCACGACACCGGCGTGGCCGAGCTGCGCCGAGATCGCCGCGCCTGCCGCGTGGACGGCGTCGGTCAGCCTGCGCAGTCCCGGCAGCGCCGCCGGGCTCATCACGATCTGACCGGGGGCGCTGGCACCCTCCTTGGAGACGCAGCAGTAGGCGACCGTCGTCATTCCCACGCCGCCCTTGGCGAACGCGACGTGGAAGTCGATCAGGTCGTCGGTGACCAAGCCGTCCGGCGAGCGGCCCTCCGACGTCGCGGCCTTGATGACCCGGTTGCGCAGCTTCACCGGACCGAGCCGGGCCGGCGCGAACGGGTCCAGCGTCTCAACGGTCATCGGCCCACGGTGCTCCGCGGAACGGTCGCGGTCAACGGTGTCATCCCGATGGCCGGGAGCGTCATCCTCACCACGATCGCCGTCGCCCTAGTGTGCGGGTCATGGCCGACGGTGAGGTGTTCGTCATCGACCGGGTCATCACCCGGCCCGGATGCGCACGGAGATTCGTCGACACCTACCTGGCCGAATACGCGCCGGGTGCGCGGGATCGCGGGATGACGCTTCGCGACGTGCTCGTCAGCCCGCCGATATGGTTCGACGACCGATCCAACGTGATCACCGTGACGTGGTCGCTGCCGAGCCCGCAAGCCTGGTGGGAGATGACGTGGAAGGGCAGGCCCGACGCCACACTCGGGCCGTGGTGGGATGGCGTGGCCGACCTGGTCGTCGAGCGCACCCGTAGCGTTGCCGCCGCCGCGGGCGATGTCGACGGATTGTGCGATGTATAGCGTCATCCGCCTGATCGACGCCGCCGAAGCCGGACGCGAGCGTCTGCTGAAAGAGCTGCGCGGAGCCGCGGCGGCCAGCGGTGCGGCCCACGCCCTGGTGCAGCCGACGCTGCCGGGCGTGCGCAACGGCGGCGATATCCTCGTGCACCTGCGGTTCCGCGATGCCGACGAGTGGTCCTCGACGGCAACGTCTTTCGACGCGGTGTTCGACCGTCCCGAGGTCAATCGCGTCAACGGCGCCACCTACACCGGCAGCCCGGTCGCCGCCAGAGACATCTCGACCACCGTGTACCGGACACTACTGTTGCGCGTGCAACCGGACGCCGACGACGCCACAGTGGCGCGGTTCGAAGACGATCTGCGGCTGCTCCCCCGCTACGTGGGTTCGATCGGCACATGGCAGCTCAGTCGCGTCGATTCGGCCGTCGGTAACTCACCGTGGACACACGTGTTCGAACAGGAGTTCCGCGACCTCGACGGTCTGACCGGTCCGTACCTCATGCATCCGATCCACTGGGCGTACGTGGACCGCTGGTTCGACCCCGAGTGTCCCGAGGTCATCGTCCGCGACCGGGTCTGCCACAGCTTCTGCGACCTCCCCCCACAGTGATTTGGGTGCTCAGACAGTCGCACACCGACTGTTAGAGCACCGAAACCGCTACAGGCCGGCGGGCAGGATGTTCGGGTTGGCCACCGCGGGCGGCTCCAGCGGCGGCATCTCCGTGGCTCCGTCGAGGCTGCGCACGGTCAGCCCCTGCGACCACGGGTAGTGCAGGCTGAAGGCGACCAGGCCGGTGCGCTCGGCGGCAGGCCGATGGCACATCGCCAACACCGTCTCGGCCAGATACTCGACCGGTTCGGTCGGAAAGGTATCCGGAATCAGTTGGGCCGCACCGGGAGTCCGGATGGCGGTGGAGGGACCGACACAGTTGACCGCGATGTTCGCGTCGAGCAGCTCGGCGGCCACACCCTGCGTGAACCGGTGCAGCGCGGCCTTGCAGGAGGCGTAGACGACGTCGCCCGAGGTCTTGTTGTACTCGCGATACGGCCGCACCGGGGCGACGCCCGTCACCGAACCGATGTTGACGATCCAGCCGGCGCCCCGTTCCCGCATGTGTGGCACGGCGGCCTTGGTGAGCACGAAGGGGGTGCGCAGATAGTGTTCGACGGTGCGGTCGAAGGTGTCCAGGCTCATCTCCTCGACGCGGGCGTAGTCGGCGAAACCGGCGTTGTTGACGAGGATGTCGAGGCCGCCGGTGCGGTCGACGACCTCGTCGATCAGGCGGCCCCGCTGATCGGGATCTTCGAGGTCGGCCGCGATGCCGATCGCCGTTCCGCCCGCGCCCTCGATCAGCTCGATGGTCTCGGCGATGGTCCCCGGCAGGGCCGTGGCCGCTCCGCCACGTACCGATGCCGAGGGCTCGAATGACCGGGCGGTCACCGCCACGGTGGCGCCCTCTGCGGAAAGGCGTTGCGCCACAGCGCGTCCGATACCTCGGCTGCTGCCGGTGACCAGAGCCGTCCTGCCGGCGAGAAGTCCCGTCATCGGAGGACGAAGTGTTCTTCGACGGGTGCGCGATGCTGGTGCCACAGGTCGACCAGGCGGTACGGCGTGGCCACCACTACGCGACCGGAACCGGAACGGTAGTAGGTGTGCGCGTTCGGGGTGTGACACCACACCGTCTGCGACATCGCGTCGTCTATCTGGGCGACGTAGTCGTCGTAGGCCTCGCGCGTCACCTCGATGGTGGTGGCGCCGCGCAGCGCCAGCAGTTGCAGGCACTCCACGATGTAGTGGGCGAGCACCTCCATCGAAAAGTTCGCGCCCGCACCGTGGCCCGGGCTGTAGTTCGGGGCCGAGGTGATGAACAGGTTCGGGAAGCCCGGCACCGTGCCGCCGCGGTACGCGCGGGGGCTGTCGCCCCATTCCTCGCGCAGTGTCCTGCCGTCACGTCCCCGAATGTCGATCGTGGACAGGAAGTCGAGGTGATATCCGGTGGCATAGACGATGACATCGAGGTCGATCTGCCGCCCGTCGGCCGTGACGATGCCCGCGGCGTTGACGGCGGCCGGTTCGCTGGCTTCGACGTCGACGTGGTCGCGGGTCAGCGCCGCGTAGTAGCCGCCCGGATCGCGGATGATCCGCTTGCCGTACGGCGCGAAATCCGGCGTGACCTTCTTCGCCAGCTCCGAACCCTCGCCGAACGTCGTGTTGATGTACTCCAAACACATCTGCAGCAGCACGTCGTTGGCAGCCGAGATCGACAGGTGGTCCTTGGCCCACTCGGGGTCGCGCAGGATGACCGGGTAGTTGTTGTCGGCCGTCGCCCAGTACGACTTCAGCCGGTGCCAGTTCGCGTAGTACGGCAGGCGCCGTCCGAGGTAGCGCCGGTATTCGGGGACGTCGTCGGAGAGCCGCTTGCGCGGAGCCACCCAGTGCGGTTGGCGTTGGAACACGGTCAGGTGTTCGACCTCGTCCACACAGGCGTCGACGATCTGCACGGCGGTGCACCCCGCGCCGATGACGGCGACCCGCTTGCCGGTGAGGTCCAGCGACGGATCCCACTGTGCCGAGTGGATACTGGTGCCCTCGAACGACTCTCGGCCGGGGACCTCCGGCCAGCGTGGCCGGTTGAGGTAACCGGCAGCGGTGATGACCACCCGGGCGTAGCTGACGTCGCGGTTGCCGTCGCGGTCGACCGCGTGAATCTGCCATTGATTTCGCGCCTCGTCCCACCACAGCGCCTCGACCTCGGTGCCGAAGCGGGTGTGTTCACGCAGTCCGTGTTTGTCGGCCAGCGACACCAGATAGTCCTGGTACTCCGCGCCCTGCGGGTAGTAGCTCGACCAGTCCGGGTTGACCTCCCGCGACAGCGAGTAATACGCCGACGGGGTGTCGACGCCGATCCCGGGATACTTCGTCGTCAGCCAGGTGCCGCCGACCTCGTCGTTGCGGTCGAAGATCTGATACCGCACCCCGGCGTCGGCGGCGGCCAGTGCGGTGATGATGCCGGCGATGCCCGCGCCGATGATCGCGACCGTCGTCGTCGGCGGGATCGGCACCGTGCGCGGCACCGTGGGCTGGGAAAGATGGAAACCGCCCTGCTCGAGCAGGAGCGGGACGAATTCGTCGTCGACGTCGGAGCCCAGCGCAACCGGCAGTACGCGGGTGAACAGATCGATGTCGTCGGCGGCCATCGCACCCCCGGCCCGCGGCGCGGACAACGCCGAGATGACCGCGTCGACAAGCGCCGTCATGGTGTCGGCGTCGGTGACACCGACCCGTTCGGGCGGATCGGGGATGTGAGAGATCTTCGGCGCGAACCGGTCGATCACCGACGGATCACCCGTCAGCTGGGCCAGCACCGCGACCAGGACGCCTGGGTCCGCTTGAACGAGGTTCGCCCTGAGTTCATCGCGGTCGGCGTCCGCGGCACGCGGCGACGGTATGGCTCGAGCGTCAGCAGTCACGGCACGAGTATCGGCCCGCCACGCCGCGCCGGGCACCGCCCTGCCTACTGAGCGGGACATCCGTCGCCCGCACCACACTCAACGCGCTTACGCTTCCCGCCATGGATCTGGATGCGGTGGTCGAGCAGGCACGCAGCCACACTCTGGGCGACATCCCGCGCCGGTCGGCGCGCAGGCGACCCGACAAGACCGCGATCATCGACGGTGACGTGGTGCTGACGTTCGCCGAATTCGACCACCTGGTGGACCGGGCCGCCGCGGCGTTGCAGGACAACGGCTTTCGACCCGGCGACCGGGTCGCGCTGTTGGCCCGCAACTGTTGGCAGTATGCGGTGCTGGCCTTCGCCACCGCCCGCGCCGCGGTGGTGCTGGTGCCGGTCAACTTCATGCTGACGGCCGAGGAGGTCGCCTACATCCTCGGCCACAGCAAGGCCAAGGGCTTCATCGTCGAAGCCGAGTTGGCGGATGTCGCCGAGGACGCCATGCGGATCGACGGAGCGGTGCGCACCAGGGCCGCGATCGTTCGGCCCGGACAGAGCATTCCGTCGGGCTGGGAGGACTTCGCGCAGTGGCTGTCCACCACGACCCCCGCGCCGAATCCCCGCATCGACGACGACCAGCTGCTGCGGTTGATGTACACCAGCGGCACGGAGTCACGGCCCAAGGGCGCGATGCACACGAGCCGCAGCCTGATGTGGCAGTACGTCAGCACCATCGTCGCCGGTTCGATGGCCGGTGACGACGTCGAAATCCACTCGCTGCCGCTGTATCACTGCGCGCAGCTGGACAACTTTCTCGCCACCGACATCTATCTCGGTGCCACCAGCATCATCCTGCCCGGGCCCGACCCCGAGACGGTGCTGCGCACGATCGCCCGCTACGGGGTGACCAACTACTTCGCGCCTCCGACGGTCTGGATCAGTCTGTTGCGTTGTCCGGTGTTCGACGAGGTCGATCTGTCGAGCCTGCGCAAGGGCTACTACGGCGCTTCTGCGATGCCGATCGAGATCCTCGCCGAGATCCGCGACCGGCTGCCGAACCTGAGGTTGTGGAACTTCTACGGACAGACGGAGTTGGCACCGCTGGCGTCCGCGCTCGGGCCCGACGAGCAGGACACCCACGCTGGTTCGGCGGGACGCCCCGTGGTCAACGTCGAGACGACGATCCTCGACGAGGACGACGCTCCGGTAGCACCCGGCGTGGTGGGTGAGATCGCCCACCGCAGTCCGCATCTGATGCTCGGTTATCTCGACGACCCGGCCAAGACGGCGGAGGCGTTCCGCGGCGGTTGGTTCCACTCCGGCGACCTCGGTTACTACGACGAACACGGACTCCTGCACGTGGTCGACCGCAAGAAGGACATGATCAAGACCGGTGGCGAGAATGTCGCCAGCCGCGAGGTCGAGGAAGTTCTGTACCGGCACAACGGGGTTCAGGAGGTCGCGGTCTTCGGTCTTCCGCATCCGACGTGGGTCGAGACCGTGGTCGCCGCGGTGGTGTCGCGCGAGGGCGCCAACCTGACCGAGGACGACCTGATCGCGCACTGCCGGCAGCATCTGGCCGGGTTCAAGACCCCCAAGCACGTCTTCTTCGTCGACACGTTGCCGAAGAACCCGAGCGGCAAGCTGCTGAAACGTCAACTGCGCGAACGCTTCGTGGCCGAACCGCTGAGCCGCTGAGCCAGAAGGGAACTGAGGATTGTTCACAGGACGTATCGCGCGCTTTGACGCGCCCGGAAAACCGTTCGAAATAGAAACCGTGAACCTGGCCGAGGTCGGCCCCGGCGAGATCCTGATCAAGGTCACCAGGACCAATATCTGCGGATCGGACCTGCACGCGTGGCACGGCACCTTCGCCACCCGCGGACTCGGAGGCCAACTTCCGACGGTGCTCGGTCACGAGATGGTCGGCGCGGTCGAGGAACTCGGCGATGGCGTCACGGCGGACTCCAACGGCGCACCCCTGGTAAAGGGCAGCCGGGTAGTGTTCCCCTACTTCTTTTCTTGTCACCGGTGCCGAAATTGCCTGGCGGGCAGGCGCAACGCGTGCCTCAAACTCGCGATGGCCATGCTCGGACGCGCCGACGCGCCTCCCTACTTCGTCGGCGGTTACGCCGACTACTTCCTGCTGCCCGCCGGGGCGGTCGTGTACACCGTGCCCGACCGGGTCAGCGACGACATCGCGTCGGGCGCCAACTGTGCGCTGTCCCAGGTGATGTACGGCCTCGAGCGCGTAGACCAGCAACTCGGCGAGACCGTCGTCGTGCAGGGCGCCGGCGCGCTGGGACTGTATGCGATCGCGGTCGCCAAGGCCCGCGGCGCCGGTCGGGTCATCGCCATCGACGGGGTATCCGAACGGCTCGAGCTGGCAACCGCGTTCGGCGCCGACGCGGTGATCGACATCAACGCCGCCGCCACGGCGAAGGACCGCGCGAAGATCATCCGCGACCTGACCGACGGTTACGGCGCCGACGTCGTGGTCGAGGTCGTCGGCCACCCGTCCGCCATCGACGAGGGCCTCAAGATGCTGGGCCAGTTCGGCCGTTACGTCGAGATCGGAAACATCAACATCGGCAAGACCTTCGAATTCGACCCGTCACGGTTCGTATTCGCCAACAAGACGATGGTCGGGGTCTCGCTGTACGAACCGCCGGTGCTGTCGCGGGCGCTGACCTTCCTCGAACAGCACCAGGATGCCCTCCCCCTGCACCGGCTGGCTGCAGCGCAGTATCCGCTCGACGACATCAACGAGGCGTTCGCCGCCGCCGAGCACAAGCGCGACGTCCGCGCCAGCATCGTTCCCTGATCCCAAGGAGACCCATGCACGACTACACCCGCAAGACGCTGTTCATCGACGGGCAGTGGATGACACCGTCGGCGGCCGACGTGATCGACGTCGTCGACCCCGCCACCGAGAAGGTGATCGGCTGTGTGCCCAACGGAACGGTCGCCGACGTGGACGCGGCCGTGGCCGCCGCCCGCCGAGCCTTCGATCCGTTGATCACCCGCGCCGAGCGCAGTGACCGGCTGGCCCGGGTGATCGCCGCGATGGAGAAGCGGCTGCCCGACATCGCCGAGACCGTCAGCCGGGAGATGGGCGCGCCGCTGCGTGTGGCGCAGGGGGTTCAGACCAAGGTGCCACTGGCGGTGGCGCGCGGTTTCGCCGACGTCCTCGAGTCCTTCGAATTCGAAGAGCGCGTGGGCAACTCGTTGGTGCTGCGCGAGCCGTACGGCGTCGTCGGCGCCATCACCCCGTGGAACTACCCGCTCTATCAGGTGGTGGCCAAGGTGGTGCCCGCGATCGCCGCGGGCTGCACCGTCGTCCTCAAGCCGAGCAACGAGGCGCCGCTGTCGGTGTTCGCGTTCATCGAAGCGGTCGAGGAGGCCGGACTTCCCGACGGTGTGGTGAACCTGGTGTCAGGACGCGGATCCGTGGTGGGCGAGCGCATCGCGTCGCATCCCGACGTCGACGTGGTGTCGTTCACCGGATCGACCGCCGTGGGCCGCCGGGTCGCCGAGCTCGCCGCCGGATCGGTGAAGAAGGTCGCCCTCGAACTCGGCGGCAAGTCCGCCAACGTCATCCTCGACGGCGGCGACCTGACCACCGCGGTGAAGGTCGGCGTGGGCAACGCATTCCTCAACGGCGGGCAGACCTGCATGGCGTGGACCCGGATGCTGGTGCCGCACTCGCGCTACGACGAGGCCCTCGAACTGATCGAGGCGGCCGCCGCCAAGTACACGGTCGGCGACCCGTCCGATCCCGGTACCCGGATCGGCCCCCTGGCCTCGGCCGCGCAGTTCGAATCCGTGCGCGGGTTCATCGACCGCGCACGCCGCGACGGCGCCCGCCTGCTCACCGGCGGATCCGAATCGGTCCGCGACACCGGCTACTACGTCGCCCCGACCGTGTTCGCCGACGTCGACCCCGACTCCGAGCTGGGCCAGGAGGAGGTGTTCGGGCCGGTGCTCGCGGTGATTCCGTTCCGGGACACCGACGACGCCCTACGCATCGCCAATGGCACGCCCTACGGGCTCGCGGGCGCGGTGTGGGGTCCCGACCTCGACACGGCCATTTCCTTCGCGCGTCGCGTGCAGACCGGACAGCTCGACGTCAACGGCGGCATGTACAACCCGGTCGCGCCGTTCGGCGGGTACAAGAAGTCCGGTGTCGGTCGCGAGCTCGGCCGCGCGGGGTTCGAGGAATTCCTGCAGACCAAGTCCCTACAGTTGCCGTCATGAGCACACCGCTGAACATCGCCGCTCACGGTGCGACACAGACGTGGACCATCGACCTGCCCGAGGTCGGCAACGCGATCACCGACAAGGGCTTCATCTCGGCGTTCGAGGCCGCGGTCGACGCCGCCAACGCCGACCTCGACGTGCGCGCGGTGATCCTGACCGGCGCGGGCAAGATCTTCTCCGCGGGCGGCAACGTCAAGGAGATGGCCGACCGCACCGGGATGTTCGGCCTCGACGCCCTCGACCAGCGGCGCGCCTACGTCGACGGGATCCAGCGCATCCCGCGCGCACTCGGGCGCCTGGAGGTCCCGCTGATCGCCGCGGTCAACGGACCCGCCGTGGGAGCGGGCTGCGACCTCGCCATGATGTGCGACATCCGCGTGGCTTCCGAACGGGCGTCGTTCGCCGAGAGCTTCGTACAGATCGGCATCATCCCGGGCGACGGCGGCACCTGGTTCCTGCCGAGGGCGATCGGCTACGAGCGCGCCGCCGAGATGACGTTCACCGGCGACCGCGTCGATGCGGCCACTGCCCTGGAGTGGGGCATGGTCAGCCGCGTCGTGCCGCACGACGACCTGCTCACGGAGGCGCTCGCGTTGGCCGAGCGGATCACCAAGAACCCCGCTCACGCGCTGCGGATGGCCAAACGTCTGCTGCAGGAATCGCGGGCCGGCTCGCTGGACTCCACGCTGGCCATGGCCGCGGCCATGCAGCCGCTGGCCCACCGCGACCGGGAGCATGAACAGCGCATCAGCCGATGGCGGACCGCCCCGTGACGCTCCCCCGCCTGGTGCCCCCGGCTGCCGTCGACGCCGCTGCGACCGCGGCCCTGCGGGCAGAGGTTCGCGCGTTCATTGCCGAGCAACGTGCCGCGGGCGCCTTCACGCCGTCGGTCGACGCGTGGCTGACGGGATGGGACGAGGACTTCACCAAAGCGCTTGCCGCCCAGGGCTATCTCGGAATGACCGTGCCGGTCGAGTACGGCGGACACGGACGCTCCTTCGTCGAACGGTTCGCGGTGACCGAGGAGCTGCTCGCCGCGGGCGCACCGGTCGCGGCGCACTGGATCGCCGACCGGCAGATCGTGCCGTCGTTGCTCAAGTACGGCACGGAACTGCAGAAGAGGGAGTTCCTTCCCCGAATCGTGCGCGGCGAGTGCTTCTTCGGCATCGGCATGAGCGAACCCGATTCCGGCTCCGATCTCGCGAGCGTGCGTACCAAAGCGGTACAGGTCGACGGCGGCTGGTCGCTGTCCGGGACGAAGGTGTGGACCTCGGGCGCGCACTACGCGCATGCGTTCATCGCGTTGGCCCGCACTGCGCCCGTCGATCCGGACAACCGCCACGCCGGATTGAGTCAGTTCATCGTCGACCTGCGCGGATCGGGCGTGCACATCCGGCCCGTCGTCTCGATGAACGGCGCACACCACTTCAACGAGGTGATCCTCGACGGCGCCTTCGTCCCCGACGACATGGTGTTCGGTGAGATCGGTGCGGGCTGGCGCCAGGTCACGTCGGAACTGGCTTTCGAGCGCAGCGGACCCGAACGGTTCCTGTCCACCTTCGTGCTGTTGCGGATGTGCGGCGAAAAGATGGCCGCACAGAGGCTTTCGCGGGACGCCGGACTCGGCCGCCTTATCGCCCGAACCGCCGGATTGCACCAGATGTCGACCGCAGTCGCGGGCGCACTGGAGCGGCGCGAGCCCGCCGATGTTCCCGCGGCGGTGGTCAAGGTGCTCGGCACCACCACCGAGGGAGACATCGCGGACTTCGCCGACACGCTGACCGACGGGACCACGAATCCCGAACTCGCCGAACTGGTTTCGAGAGCCGTGGATCAGCGTCCCGGCTTCACGCTGCGCGGCGGCACCAACGAGGTGTTGCGCGGCGTGATCGCACGAGGGTTGGGGCTGCGATGACCGTCGATCCAGCGCTCGTCGAGATGATGGACGCGGTCTTCGCCGAGTACCGCGACGCCCACCCGCCTGCGAAGGCCGTCGAACGGGATACCGAGTTGTGGCGGCGCCTCGACGACCTGGGCCTGGTTCGCCTGACCGGCGCCGAGGAGTCGGGCGGCAGCGGGGCGGGCTGGTTCGAGGCCGCCGAACTGCTGGCGGCCGCCGCCCGCAACGCGGTGCGAACACCGTTGGCCGAACACGACCTACTGGCCTGCTGGCTGCTCGAGGCGAACGGGATGAGCGGCGACGACGCGGTGCGCACGGTGTGCCTGCTCGGCGAGGACGGCACCTCCGACGGCGTCCCCTGGGCCGCGGCCAGTGACCGGGTGGTCGTCGTCTGGCGCGACGGCGACGACCATCGCGTCGCCGACGTCGACGTCGCCGCACTCTCGATCACGGCCGGCAGCAACCTGATCGGTGAACCCCGCGACTCCATCGAGGCCGACGTCACCGCGCTCGACGGCGTCCCGGTGACCTCCGATCGGGTGGCCGAATTGCGGCTGAGAGCCGCGATGGTGCGGGCGATCCAGGTGTGCGCGGTGCTCGACCGCATCGTGCTGTCGTCGGTCGAACACGCCGCGTCGCGAATCCAGTTCGGCCGGCCCCTGTCCCGCTTCCAGGCCGTCCAGCACCTGATCGCCGACTCCGCCGCCGAAGCGGCGCTGGCGCGGGCGGCCACCGAGGGTGCGCTGACGACGGCCGTCACGAACGGTTGGTCGACGGGCAACCTCGCCTTCCGCGTCGCGGCGGCACGCTCCTGCGTCGGTCATGCCACGTCGGTCGTGGTGCGCAACGCCCACCAGGTTCACGGCGCGATCGGCACCACCCTCGAGCACCGGTTGCACGAGTTCACCCGCGCCGCGCTCGCATGGCGATCCGAATTCGGGTCGGTGCGCTACTGGGACGAACGGGTCACCGACGCGACGCTGGCCGCCGGAGCCGACGTGTGGAGCCTGATCGTCGACTGATCCGACTGCCCGGCCGCGCGGTGTTCCACTGACCGGGCACCGCCGCGCCACGTCCCGGTCGGCGACGGTTGACTCGCACCCATGAGCAACGAGATCACGCTGTCCGAGGTCCAGGAGTTCATCGCCGCCTTCTGGTACCACTACGACCAGGGTCACTTCGCCGAACTCGGGGCCCGGCTCGGCGAGGAGATGGAATACCTGAGCCGATCCGATTCCGGCAACTGCCCCTTCGAGGATCTGCTGGCCGCCGAGTTGCACGGCAAAGACGAGACCTTGGCCTGGCTGACCCAGCACCGCAACGAGAATCCCTACCCGTTGCGTCACCATGCGACCAACATCTTCCGCACCGGCGTCGACGGAGACGTCACCACCGCCCGCTTCTACCTGTACGTCAACCAGGTGACGAACAACGTCCCGTTCGACGTCTCCAGCGGAGTGGTCGACGTCGGCATCCGCCGCGCCGGCGACGGCCTGGTGTTCACATCGATGACCGTGATCCTCGACGCCGAGGACTCCATTCCGTTTGCCGAGCACGCCGCCAAGACCGCCACCGCCTCGACCGCCTCGTAAGGCGTGGACGCACGCGCGACGTTCGGCGGTGGTGTCGCGGTCATCACCGGCGCCGGAAACGGGATAGGCGCGGGACTGGCACGCCATGCCGCCGCGCTGGGCATGACCGTCGTACTGGTCGACATCGACGCCTCGGCTATCGCAGTACTTCGCGACGAGCTCACGGGCTCGGTGGACCTGGTGTGCGATGTGCGCGACCCCGAGGCGCTCGAAGGCCTTGCCGCACAGGTGTACTCAGAGGTCGGCCCGGTCCGGCTGCTGGTCAACAACGCCGGTGTCGAGCAGTTCGGATACCTGTGGGACACCCCCGTCGCCAATTGGGACCGGCTGGTGGACATCAACATCAACGGCGTGTTCCACGGAATCCGCGCATTTCTCCCGCGCATGATCGCCGCGGACACTCCGTCGTGGGTGTGGAACCTGTCGTCGATCGGCGGGGTGGCCGCCGTGCCGCTGCAGGCGCCCTACATCATGAGCAAGCACGCGGTGCTGGCGCTGACCGAATGTCTGCGACTGGAGGTCGAATTGGCCGGCCACGCCGACCGGATCCACGTGCAGGCGGTGCTTCCCGGCGCGGTCAAGTCGAACATCTTCGAGTCCGCCGGCGGCGTGGACGACGGCGACGTCGGGGCCGCCGAGGCGCAGCGGACCGCGATGCTCGACATCAAGGCCGAGGCAATGGATCCGGTCGAAGCGGCGCGAGTGGTCTTCGAACAGGCCGCGGCCGGCGAGTTCTATCTGCTCACCCAACCCGAGTACGTCGGCAACGCCATGGCGGAGCGCGCCGAAGTCCTGGCGTCGCGCCGGGCGCCGGCCCTGCGCGCCAAGCGGCGGTTCGACCCCACTCGGCATTGACGGAATCCGATTGAAGGAAGGTCGACGTGCAGATCGCCGACAAGGTGTTCGTGGTGACCGGCGCCGGCAACGGTATGGGCAGGCAAGTCGCGCTCGGACTCGCCCGCCGCGGCGCACGCATCGCTGCGGTCGACCGTGACTCGGTCGGCCTGGCTGGTACGGCGGAACTCGCGAGCATCACCGGCATCCCGATGTCCACGCATGTTCTCGACCTCACCGACGACGAGGCGGTCGCCGCACTACCCGAGGCGGTAGCGAAAGAGCACGGACAGATCGACGGACTGGTCAACATCGCCGGCGTCATCCACCGATTCGCCCCCTTCTCCGAGCTTTCCCCAGATGAGACCGACCGCATCATGGCCGTCAACTTCGATGCCACAGTGCGGATGTGCCGCGCCTTCCTGCCGTCCCTGCTGACGCGGCCGGAGGCGAACATCACCAACATGTCGAGTCTCTCCGCGCTGTTGCCGTTCGCCAGCCAAACGCTCTACAGCGCGAGTAAAGGAGCGGTGAAGCAGTTCAGCGAGGGTCTCTACGCCGAACTGTGCGACACCAATGTCCATGTGGTGACGGTGTTTCCGGGAAACATCGACACCAACCTGACGGGGAACTCCGGGGTGGCGATGCTCGACGCCGGTGACAAGAAGGTTCGTTCCGCCACCGCCGAAGCCGCAGGCAAGAAGATCGTCGACGGAATCGCCCGTGACCGCTTCCGAGTCCTGATCGGCACGGACGCATTGGCCCTCGACATCTTGGCCCGGCTGTCGGCGAAGCGCACTACCCGGTTGGTCGCCAAGCAGATCAAGTCGGTTCTGTGAGGTTGAACGTGGCAGCTGAAACCGAGTACGACGTCATCGTTGTCGGGTTCGGTGCTGCCGGCGCCGCCGCCGCGATCGAGGCTGCCGATCGCGGAGCTCGCGTCCTGGTGCTGGATCGGGGGTATGGCGGCGGCGCGACTGCCTTGTCGGGCGGGATCGTCTACGCGGGCGCGGGTACGGCCGAACAGCGGGCCGGCGGATACGACGACAGCGTCGCGGATATGCGGGCGTATCTCGAACAGGAGGTCGGCGACGCGGTCAGCAGTGAAACCCTTCGGAGGTTCTGCGAACAGAGCCCGGATCTGATCGAGTGGCTCAAGAGACAAGGGGTCGGGTTCCGCGGCGGTCCCGTGTCCTCATACAAGACGTCGTATCCGACCGACGATTTCTACCTCTACTACTCCGGCAACGAGAAGGCCCATCCCTACGCGCGGCACGCGCGGCCCGTGCCGCGCGGGCACCGCGTGGTGGCTCCGGGTATGAGCTCGGGCAAGGTGCTGTTCGAGAACCTGCGCCGTTCGGCGAAAGCCAAAGGCGTCGAATTCATTCCGTTGTGCCGAGTGCACCAACTCATAGCCGATGACCACGGGCGGATCCGCGGGGTCCGGTATCGCGCGATGCCGACGAACCATCCCGATGCGCGCAAGCACCGCGTTCTGACCAAGCTCACCGGAAAGGCAGGCACCTGGCTGCCCGGCCTGGTCAAGGGCGCGGTCGCGCGCGCCGAGACGCTGTGGTCCGAGGCCGCCGTGGACGGCGAGGCGTCCGCACGAGCAGTGATACTGGCCGCCGGCGGTTTCGTCCACAACCGTGAGTGGATGGCCGAACACGCTCCGGAGTTCATGAAGATCTCGCCGCTCGGCACCCCCGGCGACGACGGCTCGGGTATCGCCCTGGGAGTCGAAGCCGGAGGCATGACCGACAAGATGGGCAACATCACGGCCTGGCGTTTTCTGTCGCCACCGAGCGCATTTCTCGAAGGCCTCACCGTGGGCCGGGACGGCCGACGCATCGCCAACGAAGACCTTTACGGCGCAACGCACGGCAATGTGATGATGCGCGAGTTCAGCGGCGCGGGCTGGGCCATCTACGACGCCCCGACCTGGAGAAAAGTAAAGGCCCAGATTCGCACGCAGACACAGCTCTTCCAGCGCCTGCAATTGATGTACCTGTTGACGGTCGGACACCGCAAGGCGTCGACGGTCGAGGACATCGCACGAAAGAACGGGATCGATCCGACGGGTCTGCGCCGCACCGTCGAGGAGTACAACCGCGGCATTGCCGGCGGTGCGGGCGACCCCGCGCACAAGGAGCCGGATCTGTGCCCCCCGCTGACAACCCCGCCGTTCTACTCGATCAACATCTCTGCGGACTCGTCGATGTTCTACCCGATCCCCGGGCTGACACTCGGCGGCCTCATCGTCGATGAACACACCGGCGAAGTCGCCCATCGTGACGGTGGAACCGTGGCGGGCCTCTACGCCGCGGGTCGCAATGCGGTCGGTATCTGCTCCAACAGCTATGTCAGCGGGTTGTCCATCGCGGACTGCATCTTCAGCGGACGGCGCGCAGGGGCGCACGCGTCGGACACGCTGCGGTCGGTCTCGAGTGATCGAGATCGCCTGTGACGCACTACTGCCTGGATCCCGACGCCGCGGCGCGGGTTGCGCAGTTCGGGGACGTGGCGCCGATGCGGGAGCGCGGGCTCGACGCCGTGCGTGACGCGTTGGAATCCGCGCCGCTGCCTGCGATGCCGGAGATTGCCGACGTCGAAGACCGGATCATCGAGGGCCCCGTCGGGGACATCCCGCTGCGCATCTACCGGCCGTCAACCGACAGCGACGCCCCAGCGGTCGTCTACTTCCACGGCGGCGGGATGGTTCTGGGCTCCAACCACTCCTTCGAACCGTTGGCGCGCAACCTCGCCCAGCACTCCCACGCCACGGTGGTGTCCGTCGACTACCGCCTGGCCCCCGAAGCGGCACCCCCGGCCCAGTTCGACGACGCCTACGCCACGACCTGTTGGGTGGCCGCCCATGCCGACGACCTCCGGATCGACTGCACCCGGGTTGCGGTGGCGGGCGACAGCGCCGGGGGAACGCTGGCCGCCGGCGTCGCGTTGGCCGCCCGCGACCGCGGCGGCCCAACCCTATTCGCTCAGGTGCTGATGTATCCGGGCGTCGACAAGGATCTCGAGGTCCCGTCGATCCGGGCCATGCCCGAGGCGCCGATGCTCACACTCGCCGACATCGAGTACATGCACGAGCTGGCCGAAGGCCCCGAGCACCCGTACACGGTTCCCGCGCGCGCGCATGATCTGTCGGGCCTGCCGCAGGCCGTCGTCGTGACGGCCGAAGCCGATCCGATCCGCGACTGGGGTGAGCGCTATGCGGACCGGTTGCGCGAGGCGGGAGTGCAGACGACGGTGACCCGCTACCCCGGTGTGTACCACGGGTTCTTGATGCGTTCAGAGGCGACGGCCCGCGGGAGACTGGCGGTGGCCGAAATCGGCGCGCTGCTGCGCGCGAAGTTCGCCCATCCGCTGCCTTTCTGACCGGGCGGAAACAGATGTCCCGATGACCGGACAGGCACGCGTCCACTTGCGCGCCGCAACCACAGAATTGGCCAAGCGACCGGCATGAGATGCCGGCCTCGAGAGTAGGAGAGAACATGCTCACCCAAGAGCAGCGGATTGAGTTGTCCGACATCCTGCGGCCCGCCTCACCGCCCCGCGAGATCGACAACCTCTATACCGACGACCAGCGGGAGCGCCTCCTCGATGTGGTGCGCACCCAGGGTCCGTGGAAGCTGATCATCGCCCAGCACTTCGCGTCTGCCGAAGAACTGATGGCCACCATGAGCGGGTTGTTCCCCGAGGGCTTCACCCCCTCGCTGGACCTGTTCCTCACCGCGACGTTCCGCGGTTATCTGGCCAATTACGGCACGGTGCTCTACCCCGAGTTGCACGACTGCTTCTACAACCAGCGCTTCGTCGAGTACGCCAAGAGCTACTGGAACGCCGAGTACGCCAAGCCCGAGATGATGCTGTTCAACATCAACGGCCCCTGCGCGAACCGCGATCCCGGCCACCTGGACTCCCCCAGTTTCCGCGGCGTGCGCCACGAGAACGCTCCCACCTGGCTGACCAGCGTGATGGGCAAGTCCGGGCTGTTCCGCGACTACCTCATCAAGATGGCTCAGGTCATCACGTGGTTCTCGCTCGACGAGGGCAGCGGCTTCACCTACTGGCCCGACGGACCACTCAAGCCGCCGAAACGCCTGCTGCCGCCGGTGTACAACCGCGGTGTGCTCGTGCAGAACGAGATGATGGTGCACCGCGGCGAGGCCAACGGGCCGCTCGATCAACAGACCCCGGCCGGCCTGGCGTTCGACACGGTGTTCACCGGAGATCCGTCCGACCGCGACTTCTGGCTGCTCAAGAACGGCGACGACGTCATCGCCCGCCACCACACCGATGAACTCCGGTTCCTGGTGCACTGGTCGGCGGAGGTGTTCACCGACTTCGACGAGCTCAAGAAGAACATGGACGGCAGCGACGATTTGACCATCGACAAGGCGATCGACATGCTCGTCGACGATGTGCACTCCAAGGGCATCAAGCTCGATGTGCCGAGCGAGCCTCTGCACGACCCGGAGTTCATCGCGGCGCTGAACGCGGTCTACGACCTCGGCGGGCCGGCGGAGTACCCGCAGGAAGCACCCCTGTCGGCATTCCAGCTGACCTAGTAGCGATTTCGGTGCGCTATCAATCGCTCAGCGATCGGTAGCGCACCGAAGTCACACTGTTTCGTCGACGATCGGCACCGCCCCGCGGCGCGCCGCCTCCTCGATCGAATCCCGCAGCTCGAAGCAGACGAGGAACGGTCTGCCGTCGTGCGCATGGATGGCTTCGGCGTCGCGGCGCTGGTGGCACTTCTCGGTGGACTCGGCGTCCCATTGCACGCTGGTCTGCTGCCAGGTGCTCTTGCGCACTAAAACGGTTGCCGCGCAGAGCCGGCACGTCACCGAGGTCATCGGCGTGTCGGCGAGTCGGTTGTCCTGGCGGACGGTCATCCCGCGCTCGTGACGGCGTCCCGTGCGGCGATATTGGCCTCGACGACCTTCATCCACTCCTCCCGCGGGCGGGTGGTGTCGATCTCGTACTCGAAGCGGTCCACCATGTCGGGTGTCACGTCGGCGACATCCACATAGAACTGCTCGTACCACCGACGCAGTTGGTAGACCGGCCCGTCCTCCTCGCACAGCAGCGGATTGTCGATGCGGGCCTTGTTCTTCCAGATCGCGACGTCCTGCTCGAAACCCATCTTCACGAAGTCGCCGAGACCGATCGCGGTCTGCATCGCGAGGTCCTCGGGCAGCTGCTCGGACTTCTTGACGATGATCCCGTACTGCAGCACGAAGGAGTTCTGGTCGATCGGATAGTGGCAGTTGATCAGGATCGTCTTGTGGTCGATGTCGGTGTAGTGGTACGTCAGGTCGTCGATCATGAACGACGGCCCGAAATACGATGCGACGGAGGTGGTTCCGAGCATCTGCGTCGGACCGGGCTCGCCGAGGTCCGGCCGCCCCGCGCTGTTCATGTACTGGGTGGCGACGTGGCCTTCGAAGATGTTCTTGAAATGCGTCGGCAGTGAACCGTGAATGTAGAAGAAGTGCGCCATGTCGACGACGTTGTCGATGATCTCGCGGCAGTTGGTGTTGACCACCGTGGTGTACCAGTGCCAGTCGGTCCACTCATCGCTCGTCGCACCCTCGATGCGCGGAATGGTGACCTCGGGAGGTGGAGGGTTGCCCTCCGGGTCGTTCCAGACGAACAGCATGCCGTCCTGTTCGAGCGTGGTCCACGTGGCGGTGCGGGCCAACCGGGGGACGCGCTTGCTGTAGGGCACCTTCTTGCATCGCCCGTCGCCGCCCCAGCGCCAGTCGTGGAAAGGGCACGCGATCTCGTCGCCCTTGACCTCGCCCTGGCTCAGGTCGCCGCCCATGTGCCTGCAGTACGCGTCCAGGACGTTGATGCGGCCGTCACCGCCGCGGAACACCACCAGCTTCCTGCCGAACGCGCGCACTTGGTGCGGTTTGCCGTCACCGAAATCTCTGACCAGGCCCAGGCAGTGCCATCCACGAGCGAACCGCGACGGCGCGGCCTCCGCCTCGATCTGGCGGACCTCGATATCGGTGTCCAACGTCATACCGCTGTTCTAGCAGTCCTCGGGGAGCGTGTTCACGGTTCTGTTCCGCTCATCAGGACATCGATTCCGCACCGGATCGAACCGCTCTAATTTGTTCGGTTGTGAGTAGCGCATACGGGGCGACGATCCCCGACGGCTTACCGATGACCGACACAGACGTCGATCTGGTGGTGATCGGGTCCGGCACCGGCATGGCCGCCGCACTCGCCGCTCACGAGCGCGGCCTGTCCGTGCTGATCGTCGAGAAGTCGGCCTACGTCGGCGGCTCGACTGCACGTTCGGGCGGCGCGCTGTGGCTCCCGGCCAGCACGGTGATCAAGGGCGACGGCGGCGCCGACACCGCGGCCCGGGCCAAGACGTACCTCGACGCGGTGGTGGACGGGACGGCGCCCGCGCAGCGGTCGGACGCGTTCCTGGCGAACGTCGGCGCGACGATCGAGCTGCTGCGGCGGGCGACGCCGATGCGGCTCTTCTGGGCCAAGGAGTACTCGGACTACCACCCCGAAGCGCCCGGCGGCACCGCCGTGGGTCGCACGTGCGAATGTCGTCCCCTCGATTCGGGGATCCTCGGCCGGTACCGCACGCGTCTGCGGCCCGGCGTGATGGAGGCCAAGGTCCCGATACCGACCACCGGCGCGGATTACCGCTGGATGAACCTGATGTCGCGGGTGCCGCGCAAAGGTCTGCCGGTCATCGCCAAACGCCTCGGCCAAGGAATCGGCGGACTGGCCCTCAAGCGGCGGTACGTCGCCGGCGGCCAGGCGCTGGCCGCCGGCCTCTTCGCAGGTGTGCTGCGCGCGGGCATCCCCGTCTGGACCGACACCACCTTGCGTCGGCTCGTCACCGCTGGCGACCGGGTGAGCGGCGTGGTGCTCGACCACAACGGCGCGGAGATCACGGTGTCGGCGCGCCGCGGTGTCGTGCTCGCGGCGGGTGGTTTCGACCACGACATGGACATGCGCTGGAAGTTTCAGTCGGAATCCCTCGGCGAGCATGCCAGCCTGGGCGCGGAGACGAACACTGGCGACGCGATCCGAATCGCCCAAGACGTCGGCGCCGCAACCGATCTGATGGACCAGGCGTGGTGGTTCCCCGCCGTCGCGGCGCTGCCGGGCGCCGATCCGAAGGTCATGCTGGCGGAGCGATCGCTTCCCGGATCTCTCATTGTCGACCAGACCGGTAGCCGGTTCGTCAACGAGGCGACGGACTACATGACGTTCGGACAGCGTCTGCTCGAGCGTGAACGCGCCGGGAACCCGGTCGAATCCATGTGGATCCTCTTCGACCAGGGCTATCGCAACAGCTACGTCTTCGCCGCCGAACTGTTCCCGCGTATGGCGATACCCCAGAGGTGGTACGACGCCGGTATCGCGCACCGCGCCGACTCCATCGCCGGACTCGCCCCCAAGATCGGCGTCGACGAATCGGCGCTGACCGCGACCGTCGAACGGTTCAACGAAAACGCCGCCGCCGGAGTCGATCCCGACTTCCTCCGCGGGGCCAGTGCCTACGACCGCTACTACGGTGATCCGACCGTCACGCCCAACCCGAACCTGCGCCCGTTGAACCGGGGGCCGTTCTACGCCGTCAAGATGGTGCTCAGCGACCTGGGCACGTGCGGCGGGTTGCGCGTCGACGACCACGCCCGTGTGCTGCGGGAGGACGGCAGTGCCATTGACGGGTTGCACGCGATCGGCAACACGGCGGCCAATGCGTTCGGCGCCACCTATCCCGGTGCGGGCGCGACGATCGCGCAGGGTTTGGTGTACGGCTATATCGCCGCCGCGAACGCCGCAGGCGGGTGACTCATCAGTCCTCGGCTTCGGCCTTCTTCTCGATCTCGTACCAGTATTCCGGTGCAGGCCAAGGGATTTGCGTGCCCCGTTCGATACCGGCATCCGCGAAGGAGGCCTCGGCCTCGTCGAGTTCCTTGAGCATCTTCATGGCGAGCTCGCGTTCTGCGGCGTAATACCGCTCGGCCCACTGCAATGCGACCTTCGCGTAGGCCCACGACGGGTCCACGCCCGCCCACTTGGCGTCCTTCGCGGCTTGGCGCTGCATGTCGTCGGCGTAGGCGATGTGTTCCTGCAGGATCTCCTTGAGGCGCTCCGGTTCGGTCAGATGTCCGAACGTCACGCGCAGCAACGGGTTGTGCTTGAGCACCGGCGGATCGACGGGCGCCTCGTTGGCCCACCGCCGCACCGCGTCGAGACCCGCGGGGGTGATCTTGTAGAGGCGACGGTTGCGGGTCCGGCCGGTGTTCTCGACGCGCGAGGACAGCAGTCCCAACTTCTCGAGCTTCTTCAGCTCCGAATAGATCTGGCTGTAGGCGGGGCTCCCGTAGAAGAAGCGCATGCTCCATTCGATCCACTTGCGAATGTCGTAGCCCGACAGTTCGTGTTCGTAGGTCAGCATGCCCAGCAGCGCCCAACTGGTCGCGGCCAGATTCGGCTTCGCGTCGGACGTGCTTTTCGCCATTTGCCTAGCCTAACAACGCAGGAGCACACCGCACCTCCAACGCACCACTGGCCGGGACGCCGCCTTGCGGAGGCGCCCAGGCGTGCGCACGCTGAAGCCCATGGCCGGTTCCGAACTCGACGACCTGCGTGCGGTGTACGAACCGCTGGCGCAATCGGTGCGCCGACTGATCGACGTCACCATCCGCACCCGCGCGGACGCCGCGACGGTAGCGGCCGCGAAGGGCCGAATCGATTGCGCCAGTGACGAACTCAGTGAAGCGCTGCGCGACGGCTCATTCGGACTCGAACACACCCGTGACGGCGAGGCCATGGTGTGGGGAAATGTCGTCATCGGAGTCCGCAATCCAGCTGCCCCACCGCTGGTGGTGCATCACGATCCCGACGGCCGGGTATGGGCCGAATTCACACTCGGCGCCGCATTCGAAGGCCCGCCCGGGCACGTCCACGGCGGAGTCTGCGCGATGCTGCTCGACCACGTCCTCGGCGCCACAGCGCACAAACCGGGCAAGCCCGCCGTCACGGGCACGTTGACCACGCGGTACCGGCGCGGGACCCGGCTTGGTCACCCGCTGCGCGCGGAGGCCTGGGTCGAACGGGTGGACGGCCCGAAGACGTTCGCGGTCGGGCATATCGCCGACGCCGATGGCGTCACCGTCGAAGCCGACGGTGTCTTCATTCACCCCCGGAACCCCTGAGCGCTCGGGCGGGCGGGTCGACCCTCAGGCGGCCCCGCGGCGCCTGCGGTGCCGCGTATCCGTCGACCACAGATGCCCGCAGGTCGGGCATTGCAGATGAACGACCGTGGCCCGGTTGCTCAGCAGATACTGCCAGTGGTCTGCGCAGTTGCGCTGACTGGCACACTCACCGCAGCCCGAGCCGTGGTCGCAACCGGGGCAGGCCAGCCAGGCCCGCCGTGCGCGGTCGGCGGTGGGATCAATCGGCAGCACGGGTCACCGTCCGATCGGGCAGGACACCGGCGCGCACGAGCTCGTCGTAGATCCGCTGCTGCTCGTCGTCCAAGTCGCTGTAGAGCATGTCGTAGGCCAACCGCTCCTGCTGCAGCACGGCGATCGGATCCCAATCGTCGCCGATGGCTTCCAGGACGGCCGCGCGCCGCCGCCCCTCGTCGAGCGTGAGGTCGTACGCGAAGTCGAAATCCGACGTATCAGGCATGAACTGAAAGCACCTTTTGGCAAATATTCGATAGGAAAGGCCAGCGTGCCCGCCCGCCGAGGCGCCTGACAATGAATTAGGTCACACTTATGTGTTGAAATTCGTCACTTTCGGGCGGTGAGCCAGCGGCGCTGCCGACGGACGAAGTCGGCGTCGACCGCGGACCCGTGACCGGGCACGTAGACCGCGTCGCCGCCCCCTGCGGCCAGCACCCGATCGAGCGTCGCCGGCCAGGCGTCAAGGTCGGAGTCGAACTCGATGGACGGGTCGCCCGATTCCTCGACGAGGTCGCCGCAGAACACGACCGTCACATCCGCCGCGGCCACCACCGCGATCAGATCGTGGTCGGTATGGCCGCGACCGGGATGGCTGATCACCACCGTCCGTCCACCGAGGTCGACAGTGGCTTCCCAGAGCTTGCAGTCCGGCTCGCGCAGCGCACCGATCGCCGCGTCCACCTCTTCGGTGTCGGCGCCGTGCCGTATCGCGTCCGCGCGCAGGTACTGCCTGCCGGAGGTCACGGTGCCGGCCACCGGGGGCGCGCAGTAAACCTGCGCGCCGCCGAAGGCGGGAAAGCCCAGGACGTGGTCGAAGTGGTCGTGGGTCAGAAGCACATGGCACACCGGTTGCATGGTGAGCTCGGCGACGTCGGTATTGATGGCCCGCCCCTCGGCCAACGTGCTGCCCGTGTCGATCAGCAGGCAGCCGCTACGTCCGGCGACCACGCCCACCGTGACGTCGAGAAACGGCAAACGGGTGCGAAACACGCCGTCTGCCAATCGATCCCACGAAAAGTTCACTGCCCCAGAGTAAGCGGCTGCGCAGCCCGATACTGGTCGAACACCGACGGGGTGGGATCCGCACGGTAGGTCGCGATGTCGGCCAGCGGCCACGACGGCGGCACGTCCGATTGGGCCAGCGTCCACGCGGCCTGACGGGCAGCACCGAGCGCAACGTATTCGGCGGGTTCGGGTACCTGTACCGCCGCTCCGAAAATCGCCGGTGCGATCCGGCGAGCCGCCTCCGAGCGCGCTCCCCCGCCCGTCAGCATGACGCGTCCCACGTCGACACCGTGTGTCCTGATCTTTTCGATGCAATAGGCCATCGAACACAACAGGCCTTCCACAGCGGCTCGAGCGACGTTTGCGGGCAGCAGGTTTCGTGTGGTCACACCGTGCAGGGCTCCGGCGGCCGCGGGTAGGTTAGGCGACCGCTCGCCCTCCAGATACGGCACCAGGGTGAGGCCCTCCGCACCCGGCGGCGCCGACAGTGCCAGCCGGTCCAAGTCGCCGAACTCGACGCCCAACATCTTCGCTACGGCGGCGAGCACGGGGGCGCCGTTGAGAGTGCACACCAACGGCAACTGACGACCGGTGGCATCGGCGAAAGCGGCGACGATGCCCTCCGGATCGCGGGGCGCGACCGCGCCGACGGCGCTGACCACACCCGACGTGCCCAGCGACACCACACAATCGCCCTCGTCGGCGCAGAGGCCGAGCGCCGCCGCGGCGTTGTCGCCGGCCCCAGGCCCCAACACCGCACCGGAGGCCGAGCGTCCGGCGCTCGCGGCCGGTTCGAGCACCGGCGGAACGAGGGGTCGCCTGCCCCGCATGGCCATCTCGAGAAGATCGATGTCGTAGCGACCGGTGGCGGCGGAGAAATACCCCGTTCCGCTGGCATCGCTGCGATCGGTGCGCAGGTCGCCGAGATCCGGGGAGCCGCTCAGCCGCCAGGTCAGCCAGTCGTGCGGAAGGCACACGGCCGCGGTCGCATCCGCGTGCCCGGGCTCGTGATCGGCCAGCCAGCGCACCTTCGCCGCGGTGATCGCCGCGACCGGCACCACGCCCACCCGCGCGGCCCATTCCTGCGGACCGCCCAACTCACGGATCAGGTCGGCGGCGGCGCTACTCGAGCGAACATCGTTCCACAGCAACGCATCTCGCACCACATGACCGTCGTCAGCAAGGCAGACCATGCCGTGCTGCTGCGCGCCCACCGAGATCGCCGCCACGTCGTCGAGACCGCCCGCCGCCGAGGCCGCGGCCTGAAGCGCCGACCACCAGTGCCCGGGATCGACCTCGGTTCCATCCGGGTGCGGAGCCGAGCCCGAGCGGACCACCGCCCCGGTGCCGGCATCACAGATGAGCACCTTGCAGGACTGAGTCGATGAATCTATCCCCGCGACGAGCGCCACCCTCGCCAACGTACTCCGGCGTCGACTGCCACCGACCGGTTGGCCGGAAACCGTCATTCGGTCGACCGGCCACTGGAGCGGCTGCCAGAATCAGATGTGGACTTCGAGCGACCCGATCCGGACGGGCCGGAGGGCTACCGGCGCCACGAGACGGAAGCCCAACGGCTGGACCGCAATTGGTCGAGCCTGTTGCAGGAACTTCGGGTCGCGCAGACGGGTGTGCAGCTGCTCACCGGCTTTCTGCTGATACTGCCGTTCAGCGATCGCTTCTCCGAGCTGGACGAGGTCATGCGCACGGTCTATCTCGTCACGGTGGCCTGCTCCATAGGCGCGACGATATTGCTGATCGCCCCGGTCAGCATGCACCGACTGTTGTTCCGGCGGCACCGCATGGAGACGTTGGTGGCAACCGCGCACGCCTTCGCGATCACGGGCACGTTGCTGCTCGGCGTCGCGCTCTCCGGCGTCGCGACGATCATCTTCGATGCCGTCGCCGACCGGACGGCGGCGTGGATCGCCTGCAGCGTCGTGCTGATCTCGCTCGTCGGGTTCTGGTACATCATGCCGCTGCGGCACCGGACTCCCCGCGACGCGCCCAATTGACGTTTGCGTCCCGATACGCCTGGGAACTCCCGAGCCATGTTGATTCGCCGTATCGCGCGCCCGATGCTCTCAGCAGCCTTCATCGCCAGAGGTGTGGAAGCCCTTCGCAGCCCGAAACCGGCGGCCGACGCCGCACGCCCGACCCTCGAGGGGCTCAGCAAGCTGCCCGACCCGGTCGGGACCAACGTTCCGACGAACGCCGAAACCGTCGCCCGCGCGACGGCCGCCGTCCAGATCGGCGGTGGCCTGCTGCTCGCGACCGGCAAACTCCCTCGGCTCGCCTCCGCGGCCCTCGCATTGAGCGTGGTGCCGGGCAGCCTTGGCGGACATACGTTCTGGAGCGAGACAGATCCCCAGCGCAAGGCCGATGAGCGGCGTGCGTTCATCACCGACGTGAGCCTCATCGGCGGACTGATCATCGCGGCGGTCGACACGGAGGGCAAACCCTCGCTCGGTTGGCGTGGCCGGCGCGCGGCGCACAAGGTCTCTGAAGCGGTCACGGCGGCGTTGCCCGTCGGCGCGGCCGCGGGTGGCGCACTCTCCGACAGCGCGCTGGCCGACAAGGTGGGCCATGGCCTGCATGTCGGCGCAGAGCGGGGCCGCGAGCTGGCCAACGTCGCACTCGAACGCGGGGCCGAATTCGCCGACGTTGCCCGCGAACGCGCGCCCGAGTTCGCCGAACTGGCGCGCAAGCGCAGTGCGGAACTCGCCGACGTCGCCCGCGAACGCGGACCCGAGCTCGCCGAGGTGGCGCGCAAACGCGGAGCTGTGCTCGCCGACGTCGCGCGCGAACGGGGTTCGGAGTGGGCAGACATCGCTCGTGACCGCGCTCCCGAGTTGGCCGAGACGGCGCGCGGCCGCGCCGCGGAGTTGGCCGAGACCGCACGCAAGCAGGCCGACACCGCTCGCAAACAAGCCGAGACCGCACGCAAGGAGGCGCGCAAGCAGGCCAAGCGCCAGCAGCGCAAGCTCCGCTGAACTCCCTGCGGAGCGTACGAAAAGCGGCCCTGAACCGCGAGGTCGCCGGTACATTGACTCGGCACTTTGTTTTTTCCTGGCTCGTGTTGTGAGGGCATCACGAGCCTGGGTATCTCCGCTCGCATGCATCTCGATTGATCTAGACGCCGTGGCAATCGCGCGGACGGGTCACACGCGGTCTCGTGACTTGCGGATCTAGCGCTCTAATTGGTCGAGGCAGCTCTTATGCTCGTTTCGTATCAGTAATTCGGCCGGAATCGCTCCGCGCACATTGGCGGGGGTGCGTATCCTTCATCTGTGGGAATGCCGCAGGGGGATCCGTCGCAGGGAAATGCTCGACCTTTACCGGGGTGGTACACGGATCCGAGCGGTCACGGTATGCGATGGTGGAATGGCAGCGCATGGGGACAACAAGCTCCCGATGTGCACCCACAGCGTTCAACTCATTCGCTTTATTCGCAACCGCCGCAGGAGAAGTCGAGTGCAGTCGCCCTTCTCATAACTATCCTCTGGCCTGGTGGCGGGCACCTCTATCTCGGGCTAACCCGTAAGGGACTCCCATATGTGGTAGCCAATGCCATTGGTTTCGTTCTTGGAGTGCTCACCCTGATCTTTCTCCCTGTGGCCGTCGTAATTTGGATCGTGACCCTTTGTATGACTGTCGGGAGTATTACCGACGACACGAACTTCGTAAACGATGCGCTTCGCAGAGGGCAGAAAATCGTCGACTGAGCGTCCTGGCTCTAACCGGCATGCCACCGTGCTGTACGTCGACGAAACGGCAGAAATGTCGCCCGCGGGGCGGTGAAGCCCCAAGTCGACAGCTGCGGGCGGGCTATCCGGAACTGTGGACGCAACCACCAATCATTCCGTTTGTCAGCGGGCTGCTAAGCGTCTGCTAAGCGTCGTCGCTTGATCGAACTCCCTTGTTTTCGCGACGGGTTCGGCGTCAGATCACCAGCCACAAGATGAGGCTGAACGCGAAGGCGGTCAGGCCGAGCGTGGTCTCCATGACCGTCCACGTCTTCAGCGTGGTCTTCACATCCATCCCGAAGAAGCGGCTGACCAACCAGAAGCCCGAGTCGTTGACATGGGAGAGCACGGTGGCCCCGGCGGCGATGGCGATGCACAACAAGGTGAGGTGAAGACTGCTCAGAGCCGCCTCGCCCGCTGCGGCACTGAGCAGGCCCGCCGTCGTCGTGATCGCCACCGTGGCCGATCCCTGGGCCACGCGCAGCAGCGTCGCGATGATGAAGGCCTGGACGATCAGCGACATCCCCAGACCCGACAGGGAATCGCTGAGTGCGCTGCCGATGCCGCTCAACCGCAGCACCCCGCCGAACATGCCGCCGGCCCCGGTGATCAAGATGACCGAGCAGATGGGCCCGAGCGCGTTGTCGTAGAGGGCGCTGACCTCGTCCATCGACCGGCCCCGCCGCAGACCCAACACCACGGCCGCCACGATCACGGTGATCAGCAGCGCAACGCTCGTGTCGCCGAGCAACATCAGGTAGCGCGCCCACGTGGCGTCCTCTTCCAGAATCCCGGCGGTCACCAGGGTGTCGAGAACGGTGTTGAACGAGATCAACACGAACGGAAGAAGCAGCACGCCGAGCACCGAGGCGAACGACGGAGCGGTTCGGGCCGCGGTGGCCACTCCTCCGGCGCCGGATCCGTCGGGGGCATCGCCGGCATCGTCGCGTACGGAGTTCGTTGTTCCGCCGTTCATCTCGCCGAACAACGCCGTCGGGACGTCGACGTGTACGCGGTGCCCGATGACCCGGGAAACCAGCAGTACGCCGATGTACCAGGACAGAACAGCGACCGGGACGCCGACCAGGAGCGTCACGCCGATGCTCGCGCCGAGTGCCTCGGCCGCGGCCACCGGCCCCGGATGGGGTGGCACCAGGGCGTGCATGGCGGCGAACGCGCCCGCCGCGGGCAGACCGTAGAGCAGCAGCGACCCTCCGAACCGTCGGGCGACGGTCATGATGATGGGCAGGAACACGACCAGACCGGCGTCGAAGAAGATCGGGAAGCCGAACAGCAGCGCGGCGACGCCGAGCGCGAACGGCGCCCGCTTCTCACCGAATCGGGCGATCAGGGTGTCGGCGAGAACCTGCGCGCCGCCGGTGACTTCGAGCAGCCGACCGAGCATGACGCCGAAGCCGACGAGCAGCGCCACCGAGCCGAGGGTGTTCGAGAAGCCGTAACTGATGGCGTCGGGAACGTCGCCGACAGGGATGCCCGCGGCGAGCGCGGTGAGCACGCTGACGAGCACCAACGCTACGAAGGCGTGCAGCTTGACCTTGATGATCAAGAACAAAAGGAGCGCTACCGCCCCCGCGGCGATCAACAGGAGCGTCGTGGCTCCGTAGGCGGGATCGATTGCTTCCATCAGGGCTCCGAACTGTCAGTGCTGGATGTTTCCGGACGTCTCACTATCGGTGGATGGCCAAAGCGCCTCACTGGCAACGTCTTTGGTTCATCCGGTGTATCAGCCACGCGTCTTACCGGTCGGTCGAACCCGTTGCCGCTACATAGCTCTCGACGATGGCATCGATGCTCTGGTCGACGTCGATGTCGACGCCGCGCTCGTCGGGTCCCAGCGGTTCGAGTGTCGCGAATTGAGAAGCCAGCAGTGATGCCGGCATGAAGTGACCGGGACGGCTGGCCTGCCGCCTGCCGATGACCTCTGGGGTGCCGACCAGATGCAGGAGTTCCACCTCAGGGCAGTGACGCCGCAACTGATCCCGGTACTTGCGCTTGAGCGCCGAGCAACTCATCACCCCACCGGTTGCGCAGCGCTCGGCCAACCACTCACCGATCGCTTCCAGCCACGGGTAGCGGTCGTCGTCGTCGAGCGCCTCACCGGCCGTCATCTTCGCGATGTTGGCCGGCGGATGGAAGTCGTCCGCATCGGCGAACGGTACGCGCAATCGCTGCGCGAGCGCGGCACCCACGGTCGACTTGCCCGAACCTGAGACGCCCATGACCACGATCGGAGACGCCATTTCCTCCACCTACCCAGTTGTGTTTGGCATCACACAGCATTCCGTAATAGGCATACGATTGCAATAGCATTACGCATTGATATGTCTTTAGTGGCTATTGCCAACGTTATGAAAAGATGTATGCGTGGCGTCTCAACCAATCGTCGGCGCGCTGCACGGCAATCTACTCAATGCGCTGGGCACCGCGATCGTCTCCGGTGAGTATCCCGCCGGGCAGGTGTTGACCCTCGACGGGGTCAGCGCGCGTCACGGGGTGTCGCGCAGCGTCGCTCGTGAGGCGATCCGGGTCCTCGAATCGATGGGCATGGTCGAGTCGCGGCGGCGGGTGGGCATCACGGTCCAACCGTCGGAGAAGTGGAATGTCTTCGACCCCAGGTTGATTCGCTGGCGCTTGGAAGCAGGCGACCGGGCCGCCCAACTCCTCTCGCTTTCCGAGCTACGCCGCGGATTCGAGCCGGCGGCGGCCGCTCTGGCCGCGCGGCGGGCCGGCCCGGATCAGTGCCGCATCATGGCGGCCGCCGTTTCGGACATGGTGGTCCACGGCCGCGCGGGCGACCTCGAGGCATACCTCGAGGCCGACAAGCTGTTTCACCGGACCATGTTGGAGGCCAGCGGCAACGAGATGTTCCGTGCACTGGACGGTGTTGTGGCCGAAGTGCTCGCCGGGCGAACCCACCACGGGATGATGCCCTCGACGCCCAACCCCGCCGCGATCAACCTGCACGACGAGGTTGCGCGCGCCATCCGACTGCGTGACGAGGCGGCGGCCGAACAGGCCATGCGGGCGATCATCGACGAGGCCAGTTCGGCGGTGTCCGAGGATTCGTCGGGCCACTGACACCTCATGATCGGGCCGCGGCGGGCGGGGATCGACGTCAGTGGTTAACTGCCGACGTGGACAGGCAACCGTCGTTGGCGCGCCGATTCTTCGATCGACTCGAACCCGTGCACGCCGTCACCTACTTCGCCCCCGAAGCTCGGGCGGCCCTCGACGGCCTTGGCTACAAGGGATTCTGGATGGGCTATTTCGCGGCCAGGTCGGCACCGCTGGGCGAGGTCGCGCCCGAGGTGGTGACGGCGGCGTTCTACAACTTCGCGCCGCACCGGGTCGCCAAGGCTCTTCCGGCGGCGTGGGAGGTGGCTCCCCCGGCCAACGCGCTGCGGGTTCGACTGGAGTCCGCGGTGGCGGCGCTCGAGCGTTACGGCGTCGGACACGGCGACGACGTGGCCACCGCAGCTGACCTGTTGGCGAAGGTCGCCCGCAGCGCCGCGCTCGACGGTCGATGCCTGTTCGCCGCCAACGCGGCTCTGCCGTGGCCGGACGAACCTCTGGCCAAACTCTGGCACGCCACAACGCTGCTGCGGGAACAGCGCGGTGACGGCCACATCGCGTTGCTCATCACTCACGGGATCTCCGGTCGCGAGAGCAACATCCTGCACGCCGCTGCGGGCCGTGTGCCCAAGGAGATGATCATGCGCAGCCGCGACTACGACGACGAACAGTGGGCGCTGTACCGCGACCGGCTCGTTGGGCGTGGACTGCTCGACGGTGATGAGCTCACCGACGCCGGCCGCGACCTCAAACAGCGGATCGAGGACGACACCGACCGGCTGGCGCTGCCGGCGCTCGACGTGTTGAACGATGACGAGATCGAGACGCTGTTCCGCACGCTGACACCGATCACCCGCAAAGTGGTCGCCGGCGGCGACCTGCCCGCCGCGACGCCCATGGGCCTGAACCGCGACGACCTCGACGACGACAGCGCCCACCTGACCTGACAATCAGTGGCGCGACGGTGCGTGTTTGCACACGACACGCCGCGGCGTGAGAGCATTTTGCGCACGCTCACGGCACGCTGAGTGACGTGATGGTGCTCAAATCGGTGATGCTGTTCGTCCTCGCCGCGCTGCTCGAGATCGGCGGCGCGTGGCTGGTGTGGCAGGGCGTGCGTGAGCACCGCGGTTGGTGGTGGATCGGCGCCGGCGTAATGGCCCTGGGCGCTTACGGTTTCGTCGCCGCGTTTCAGCCCGACGCCCATTTCGGCCGGGTGCTGGCGGCGTACGGCGGGGTCTTCATCGCCGGCTCACTCGCGTGGGGAATGATCGCCGACGGCTTTCGGCCCGATCGGTGGGACGTCACCGGGGCGCTGATCTGTCTGGCCGGGGTCGGTCTGATCATGTACGCCCCGCGTTAGCGCACGCCCGCTGCGGCGCGAGGGTGCGCAAAGCGCCGAAGTTTCGCGGTGTGTCGTGTGCAAACCCGCACGTTCGCACCACAAAGATGGAGGCTAGGGCTGGTTGCGGTTCCACTCCAGCCAGCCCACGCCCTTGCGGCCGTCGGCCGTCGTGACCGTCGCCCACGCGCGGGGGAAGTGGCTGATCCGGCCGTCGGGCGAGGTCAGCAGCACCGGAGCATGGGCGCGCACCTCGGCCGTGACGGTCACGTCGCCGGGCGCCAGCGTCAGCGTCGTCTCCACCGGTAAAGCGTTGTCGGCGAACGTCTCCCGCGCAGTGACGGTCTGCAGTTCGATCAGCGGTTCGCCGGGCGGTTGCACATAGCCGATACCGAGCGGCGGGGCGCCGGGGATGCGGATGTCGACGCCGTGCAGGTGGGTGCCGTCGTCGAGGTGCAGCGCGCTCCACACCCAGTCCATCGACCACCAGTCGCGCACACCCCAGGAGTGGTCGCGCTGGCCCGGCACATCGGTGAACGTGAACTCGTGACCGTCGACCGACACCGTGCCCGACACGGAGCACGGTATCTCGTAGCGCGGGGTCACCCGGTACAGATACGGCGTGCCGGTGGTGGTCCACTCGAGTTCCATCGACACGTCGACAGGACGGCCGGATTCGTTGCGGAGCAGCCCAGCCGGATCGTCGTACGCCTGGCCGCGGCCGCGCATGGTGACGCGGACGGTCTTGAGCGGTTCGGTGGGGGTCAGCGTCAGTTCAATCGCATCGGTGCCCTCGAAGTCGAGCAACGCGTAGGTCGGGATGTTCGGACCACACACGAGGCCGTTGACCCAGGACGTCTTGAGGTTGGGGTACAGCCCCAGACGCACCCAACCGCCGATCTCCTGCTGCGGGTCGACGAAGTCGTAGTACCAGCTCTCGTTCCACAGCGGGTCGTCGCTGGACGGATGTTCACCCTCGTCCTCGGCCGTGGGTGTAAGAGGTTCGGGCGCAACCGGTTCCGGGAGTATGCTCAGCGCGTTGACGTCGATTACGTGCTCGCAGTGGCGCTGCAGCATCGTCATGAACATCTCGTCACCGCGCTCGGTCTGCTCGACCAGCATCGAGGAGATGATCGCCATCATCACCCCGAAGAAGGTCTGCCTGCGCACGCCGTCGCGGACGTCCTCGAAGCTGATCGGCGCGTCGGGACCCAACGCCTGGTGGTAAGCGTCCAACAGCGCGTCGTAGTGCTCGCGGCGCAACTCGACAGGGAGCGCACAGCCCATGAAGTACGCCACGTCGGTCATCGCCGGACCCCAGGTGACCGTCTGCCAGTCGACGACTGTCAGCGGCCGGTCGGCCCCGGCCTGCCCGAACAGCATGTTGTCGAGCCGGTAGTCCCCGTGCACGAGCCCCTTGACCCGGTCGTCCGCCGACTCCGCGGCCAGGTACCCGTCGAAGCTCGCGAGCAGTCGCTCGCACACCTCACGATGCTCTGGCGCGATCTTGTCGGCGTAGCGCTCGGCGAAACCTGCGTACAAGTTGGCGATCAGCGCCTGGTTGACCGGCGCCTCGCGGTTGAGCCACTCGGCGCTCGCGGCAGCGGGATCCCCGAGCAGCGGGCCGTGCAGTCTGCCGAGCTCGGACAGTGCCAGCATGGCCTGTTCGGCTGAGGCACCGCGAATCTCGTCTCCGACGGTCGCGGGTCCCGCGTCACCGAGCAGCAGATGGAAGGCGCCGGTTTCCGGGTTGAATGCCGACGAAAAGCAGGGCGCCACCGGTCCCCCGATCCGCGGCGCGATGTCGGTGTAGAACCGCACCTCGCGTTCGTAAAGGCCCAGCGCCAAACCGGTCTGCCTGCTGACCGCGTCGGTGGCGGCCACCTTGAGCACCACGGTCGCGGGGCCGGCGTGCTGGTCCGCATACGTCAGCGCGACGCGGTAGCACTCGCTCATCTGGCCCGTCCCGATGCGCTCGTAGGAGAAGTCCGCGACCGCTGAGCCGATCGCGGACGTCAACCACTCGGCGCTCAGATCTGCGGGGCTTTCGACGACGTTGATGGTGGGCACTCATTCCTCCGTGTGACGATTCGTGGTCGCTGGGGGCCAGCGTCAACGCGAGACTAGCGAGAAGTTTTCCCACTTCCCTGCGGGCGGCGTGCGGGTCGAACTCGATGCGCGGGCGCTGATCGAACACTCGCACGGCGCGATCCGCGCTGGTGTAGGCGGGCCAGTCGGCACCGGGGACGCCGGTGGCCGCGAATTCGCGCCAGCGGCGTTGGACTTCATCGCTGACGCGCAACGCGGTTTTGCGGTCACCGACCGCGGTGAGCAGACGGCCGAGCCCGGTGCGGTACACGTCGAACACCGCCAGTAGTTCGGTGGCGTGCGTGGCGCCGAGGCCCGACCAGCGCAACGGGCGCGGTGCGTAGTCGTAGCGGTACAGGTAGGTCGGCGCGTGGCGGCTGTGCGCCTCGGCGATCTGCCAGGCGGCCGAGCCGAACGCGAAATCGCTGCCGAACTGGACGCACGCCTTCTGATTCGGATATCCCGGGTACGCGGCGGTGATACGTTCCCGCTCTTCGGGTTCCGCCTCGGCGAGCAGCCGCTCGATCATCGGCTCCGACATGGGCAACAGCTTGAGGAAACGACCGAAGAGGTTGGCCTCTTCGGCATTCGTCCCGACGATGAGCGGCAGCCGGTGTCCCTTACCACTGCGCATCGCCTCCACCGGATCCTGTGGCAGGTAGTCGGTTCCGCTCGTCGGCCCCGCGGCGAAGGCGCCGAGCATCTCCCGTTGGCCGTGTCTGATGAGATCTTCGAACGCATCGACCAATTCGGCCGGGCGCGCCGCCATCACCGCGTTGGCGCCGTCGTTCTCCCCCGCGCCCAGCATGGCGGCGAACCGCGTCGCGTACTGTGCGGCCACCTCCGGGGTGCGCACCATTCCAGCCGCCGGACTCTCCGAGATCGCGTTGGCGAAAAGGTCTTTCGCGGCGGGTACCGCGAGCAACGTGGCCACGGCGTGCGCTCCGGCGCTCTCGCCGAAGATCGTCACATTGTCGGGATCGCCGCCGAACACCGCGATGTTCTCGCGCACCCAGCGCAGGGCCATCACCAAATCGCGCAGATACAGGTTGTCGTCGATCGTGACGTCTGAGTTCGACAGCGACGACAGGTCCAGACACCCCAGCGCACCCAGGCGGTAGTTGACCGATACGTACACACATCCCTTGCGGGCCAGTGCCGCACCGTCATAGATCGGGGTGGCCGACGTCCCCATGAAGTAACCGCCGCCGTGGATGAAAACCATGACCGGCAGCGCGGAGCCCGACCGTTTCTTCGGGCTCACCACGTTCAGGGTCAGGCAGTCCTCGCTCATCGGTTGGTACTTGCCCGGCGCCAGCATCGTGTACATGCGTTGCTGGGGGGCGCAGTTGCCGTATCCGTGGCAGTAGCGGACCCCGCGCCACGGCTGGACGGGCTGGGGCGCGCGCAGCCGCAGCGGACCCACCGGCGGGCGCGCGTAGGGAATGCCACGCCAACGGTGCACGCCGTCGCGGGTGAACCCCTCGATCGTGCCGGAGGCGATGGTCGCGCGGACGGTGTGTTCGTGCATCACCCGACGTTAGCAATGGTCTCTCGAGCACGGCCTCCCGCCGCGCCTGACCAGGGATCGCGTGTCGGCCCGCTAGCCTGGCCGGTATGCGAATGGCTGTGCTGATCGCGTCCGTGCTGGTAGCGGGGTGTTCGACGACGACGGGCGGGCAAGCTGAACGGATAGAACCGATTCCACCGTCTCCGTCGGCGAGTTCGCCGACCACGACCACGACCAAACCGAAGCCCACCGCTCCGCCGGCACCCGGCGCGCCGATCGGCGACGTGGTGGCCTGGGTGGAAGCCGGTGAGCCCGCCGACACCGGCCGGTACCACGCGGCCATGCGCGAGGGCCAGACAACGGACCTCGGCGAGGACGTCGCGTTCACCACGCCGTCGGGCAAAACGAGTTGCATGACCGACAGCCAGTACGCCGACGGGGCGCTGGCCTGCCTGGTGGACCTGGTCGACCCGCCGCCGCGGCCGGCTGACGCCTACGGCGAGTGGAAGGGCGGCTGGGTCGACTACGACGGCACCAGCGTCATCGTCGGCTCCGTGCACGGAGACCCCGGCCGGTTCACCGCCGGCGAGGGCCCCGAACTCCCGTACGGCCAGGCGTTGTCCTTCGGGGACTACCGCTGCCGAACCGACACCGTCGGACTGTTCTGCGTCAACTACGCCTATCAGTCCGCGGTCAAGTTCAGCGACGCAGGAATCGAACCGTTCGGCTGCCTCCAGTCGGTCACCGCGCCCCCGCAGACCGGCGAGAAGTTCAGCTGCTGACCACCCGCACTAGGCCACGCCCTTGCGCTTCAGCAGCGGCAGCACGCCTTCGGCGAACCAGTAGGCCTCTTCCAGGTGCGGGTAGCCCGACAGGATGAACTCGTCGAAGCCCAAGGAGTAATACTCGTAGATCAGATTGGCGACCTCCTCGTGGCTGCCGACGAGCGCCGTGCCCGCGCCGCCGCGCACCAACCCGACACCGGCCCACAGGTTCGGGTAGATCTCCAGCCGGTCGGTCCGACCGCCGTGCAGTGCGGTCATCCGCCGCTGCCCCTCGGACTGCGACTTAGCGTGCAGTGCAGTGGCTTTGGCGATCTGCTCCGCGCTCAGCCCCGTCAGCATCTCGTTGGCGACCGCCCAGGCCGCCGCCGAGGTGTCGCGGCTGATGGTATGCAACCGGACGCCGAACCGCACGGTGCGCCCACGTTGTTCGGCGAGCTCACGGACTCGCGCGATCTTCGCGGCCGCGTCCTGCGGTGGCTCGCCCCACGTCAGGTACACGTCGACGTACTGCGTGGCGATCGGCAACGCGGCCGGTGAAGATCCGCCGAAGTAGATCTGCGGCAACGGATCCGGCGGCTCGGGCACGCGCGCATCGGCGACCTTGTAGTAGTCGCCTTCGAAATCCAGCGATTCCCCGCGCCAGATGGAATCGACGATGTGAAGGAACTCCCCCGTGCGCGCGTAGCGCTGGTCGTGGTCGAGCCAGTCGCCGAACCGGCGCTGTTCGACGTCGTCACCACCGCTGACGATGTTGAGCAGCACCCTCCCCCCGGAGAACCGCTGCAGCGTCGCGGCCTGCTGGGCGGCGAGCGTGGGCGGCGTCAGCCCCGGCCGGAACGCGACGAGGAACTTCAACCGCTCGGTCTCGGCCAACAGGGCCGATGCGCTCAACCATGCGTCCTCGCACCAGGTTCCGGTCGGGGTCAACACCCCTTCGTAACCCAGGCGATCGGCGGCGCGGGCCACCTCGGCGAGATAGCGCCGCGTCGGCGCGCGGTAGTTGGCGGGCACGGTCTGCTGTGACGACGCGTGCGACGAACCGACGATGGACCGGCTGTCTCCGGCGGTGGGCAGGAACCAGAAGAACTTCCCCGAGGACATGTCGCTCCTAATCGCGAGTCAGGTAGAGGGGCTTGAGCACGTCGGTATAGCGGCGGTCGACCCAGCGTTCGAAATCCGGTGCCGCCGCGATCTGTTCGGACTCGGCGAACAGATCGGCCATTTCCTGCTCGGATGCGATCAGTCCGTCGGACAGGTCGGTGGGCAACCGCAGGCTGCGCCCCTGTGCGAGTGCGGCGACCGCGGGATCGAGGCCCACTTCTTCTCCGTAGCGTTTCGCCCACTGCTCGCGGTTGTCGTCGGCCCACCGGACGGCCTTGGCGTACCGCTGCAGCAGATCGCTCAGCGCGGTGTTGCGTTTCGGGTCGGCCAATGCGGCGTCGGAGGCGATTCCGAACCCGGCACCGTTGGTGACACCGGTGGCCCGGGCGATGCTGCGCACCGCCAGGTCGGTCTCGGCTTGGGCGGTGTAGGGGTCCCATACTGCCCAGACGTCGACGCGGCGCTGGGTGAACGCCGACAGCGCGTCGGCGGGTTGCAGGAACACCAGCTTCACATCGGAGGCCCTCAAGCCCACCCGGTCCAGCTGGACCAGCGTATGGCCGTGTGCCGAACTGCCTTTGGCGAGCGCAATGCTCTTGCCGCGCAGATCCGCGACCCGCTGGATGGGTGAATCGGCGTGCACCAGGATCTGATCGCCGAATCCGCCGCCGTCCAGGGCCGAGACGACCTTGATCTTCGCGTTGGAGGCGGCGCCGAAGATCGGTGGCGTGTTGCCGGTGATCGCGAAGTCGATCTTCCCGGCGGTAGCCGCCTCGATCTGGGCGGACCGGACGTGAATGTGGAGAAGTTGATCTCGTACGGCAGGCCCTCGAGAGCGCCCGATGCGCGCAGCAGCGCCTCGGTGCCGCCCTTCTGGTCGCCGACGTTGAGGGTGAGGCCGGCGAGGTCGGTCAACGCGACGGTGGCCGGCGCCTCCTGGGCGCCCGAACTGTCCTGGCGCGACACGCATCCGGTCGCCAACAGGCCGATGAGCGCGAGCACAGCGACGACTCTGGACATGACAATCCCTTCGGTTGTATGCGGTTTCAGCTCTGTACGCCGAGCTGGTCGAGCAGTTCGGCACGGTGGCTCGCCGAACCGGTCGAGGTGCGCGGCTCGGGGATGTCGAGCGTGTGGGTGACGCGTCCGTCGTCGAGCACGAGCACGCGGTCGGCGAGCGCAACGGCCTCGTCGACATCGTGCGTGACCAGCAGTACGCCGAACCCGTGCTCACGCCAGAGGTCGAGCAACAACTCGCGCATACTCAGCCGCGTCAACGCGTCCAACGCGCCGAACGGCTCGTCGAGCAGCAGTAGATCGGGTTCGGCCACCAGAGCACGAGCGAGCGAAACCCGCTGTGCCTGGCCACCGGACAGGGTCAGCGGCCAGGCGTCGGCACGATCGGCGAGCCCGACATCGGCCAACGCGCGCTCGGCGCGCGATCGGGCCTGATCCCTGGGCAACCCGCTGCGGGTGAGGCCGTACTCGACGTTGGTGCGGACGTCTCGCCACGGAAACAGCCGCGGCTCCTGGAACGCCAGCGCGGGCGGGCCCGACACGACGCGTTCCCCACTGTGTTCGGACGACAGGCCCGCGAGCACCCGCAGCACGGTCGACTTGCCGGATCCGCTGCGGCCGATCAGCGCAACGATCTCGCCGCTGCCGATCCTCATCGATACGTCGACGAGCACGTGGTGCTTGCCGTACCACTTGTCGACGTGCCGCACTTCGGCCGCAGTGCGGACTTCTCGGGCAGTGGCCAATGTCATGAGCGGTACCTCAATGCACGTCGTTCCAGAACCCGGACGATCGCGTCGGTACCGATGCCGAGCAACGCGTACACGATCAGGCCGAAGATGATGATGTCGATGCGTAGGAAATCGCGGGCGTTGTTGATCAGGAAGCCGATCCCGCTGTCGGCGTTGATCTGTTCGGCGACGATCAACGTCAACCACGCGATCGCCAACGACTGCCGGAAGCCGACGAGCACCTGCGGCGCCGCGCTCGGCACGATGATGCGCCAGAACCGCTGCCAGAACGAAAAGCCCAGCACCTGGGCGGTTTCGAACAGTTTCGGGTCGACCTGTCGAATGGCCGAGAACGTGTTCAGGTACAGCGGGAAGCTGACACCCAACGCGACCAGCAACACCTTGGGTAGTTCGCCGATGCCGAACCACAGGATGAACAACGGGATCAGACCGAGATGGGGCAGCGCCCTGACCATCTGCATGGGCGGGTCGATCGCGGCCTCCACCCACCGCGACAGGCCGACAGCCGTCCCGAGCGCGACACCCAGCACACCGCCGAGCACCAGGCCCTCGACCACCCGGATGCCCGAAACGCTCAGCGCATCGGCGAGTTGGCCGTTGCGAACAAGCTCCACGCCCGCCTCGAGGATCAGCGACGGGGCGGGCAGTACGTCCTGGGGGATCAGTCCGACCGCGCTGAGGAGTTGCCACAGCGCAAGAAGTATCACCGGCGACGCCAACCGAATCACGGCCCACTTGTGTTGCTGCCGAGTGGGATTCGCAGCCCGTCCGGCCGCGATGGGCGCATTGGGCGCGGCGAGGTCTGGTGGGGCGGTCACGGTGATCTGACGCTACGGACCGCCGCGCGGCACCTGAAGGCTTTGATTCCGGATGAAATAAAGACACAAGCCCCGGCGGGGCCTTGAAACTGTGTTGTCAGTTCAAGCGGAACGCACCGGTGACGAGGGTCGGGGTGACGTCCCTACCGTTGATCCTGGAGCTCATCGCCCCATTCGACAGGCGGGTGATCTGCTGCGCCTGTTGCAGCCGGCGTTTGTTGCGGACCTCGGCGCGGAACTGGGCGTCGTTGAGTTGTTGGATGTCGGCCTGGTCGAGCGTGCCGCTGAACCCGTTGAGCTGCACACCGACCGCCGAGCCGTCCTCGCGGACCACCCATGCCGCGCGCACGCCGTCCACGCCGGCGGTATACACACCGGCCTCATCGGCCACCGGCGTCGCGGTGAATGCGTAGGTGATCCCGTCCATGGTCAGGTCACCTTCGACGTCGGCGCCGTCGAACTGCGCGGTCAGCGTGTCGCGGAACCTCGACGTGAGGTCGATCTTGCCGTTGGTGTGGTTGCCGAAGAACCAAGCTTCGCCATCGCTGCCGTTGCAGGCGTACGCGGCGAGCTCACCGCCGTCGACGGAGATGCCGATGGTCATCGGCTTGCCGTCGAGCGATTTCATGTCCGCGACACAGCGCGCCGACTGCGGAAACGCCCGGGCCTCCGCCGTCGTCGTCGACTCCACCGACGAGCCGCCCATCGTGGTTCAACGACGCAGCGGAATACCGGGAAATCCAGCTGTCAGCGCCAACCGTCGGCCGCCTTGGCCGCAGTGATCAGCGCCTCGCACAGTTGGCGCAGTTCGACGGTGTCGGCGCCTTCCTCGACCGCTGTGGCGACGTCCTCGGCGGCGCATCGGACCTGGTAGATGCGGTCGGAGAGCTCAGCGGCCTCGTCGGCAGTGAGGACGACCGCGTCGGGGGCCAGCGACGTGCCCTTGATCACGGCGCGCTGTTCGTACGCGCGTTGTCGGCACGACTGCCTGCAGTACTGCCTCCGCCTGCCCAGCCCCGCATCGCCGACCTCGCGACCGCACCAGCGGCAGGCGGCGGGGCGGAGCCGCCTCTTGATCCCGGTTGCCACAGGCCAGACTGTAAACCGAGGGTCATCGGTTTCCCGGTATCATGGTGGGTCGAGTCGGGAACTTCACAGCATGCTGCGGCGTTGATGATTCGGACAATAACGCGCTGATCGAGGAGTGTTTGACGATGGCTGATCGCGTCTTGAGGGGAAGTCGCCTCGGAGCCGTGAGCTACGAGACCGACCGCAACCACGACTTGGCGCCGCGTCAGGTCGCGCGGTACCGCACCGACAACGGTGAAGAGTTCGACGTCCCGTTCGCCGACGACGCCGAGATCCCCCACACCTGGCTGTGCCGTAACGGCATGGAAGGCACCCTGATCGAGGGTGACGCCCCCGAGCCGAAGAAGACGAAGCCGCCGCGCACGCACTGGGACATGCTGCTCGAGCGCCGGTCGATCGAGGAGCTCGAGGAACTGCTCAAGGAGCGGCTCGACATCATCAAGGCCCGCCGCCGCGGCTGACCCCGTCGTTCACCGCGAGCGACCGCTTTAGGTCACGAAAGCACGGCGTGTCGGCGTGCAGACCCGGTCGCTCGCGGCTGGTGAGCGTCAGCGCTCGCGGCTGGTGAGGGTGAGGGTCAGCGCGTGACGCGGGCTCCGCGGCCGCGGTCGATGCGGCCGCGCAGACCCCACTCCGCGACCTTGAACAACGCCTCGCGGATGTTGGACCCGCTCATCTTGGACTGGCCGAACTCGCGTTCGGTGAAGGTGATGGGCACTTCCACGACGACGAACCCGTTGTTGATCGTGCGCCAGGTCAGGTCGATCTGGAAGCAATACCCCTTCGAGTCGACCGCGCTCAGGTCGATCTTTTCCAGCACCTCGCGCCGGTAAGCGCGATAACCGGCGGTGATGTCGTGGATGTCGACGCCGAGCAGGATGCGCGAATAACCGTTGGCGGTCCGCGACAGCAGCAGGCGGCGGCGCGGCCAGTTGCGGACCTCTCCGCCAGGCACATAACGCGAGCCGATGGCCAGGTCGGCGCCGCCGTCGATGGCGTCGAGCAACCGGTACAGCTGTTCGGGCGGGTGGCTGCCGTCGGCGTCCATCTCGACCAGCACGGAGTACTCGCGGCTCAGCCCCCAGGCAAACCCGGCCAGGTACGCCGCGCCCAGGCCACCCTTGGCATTGCGGTGCATGACGTGGATGCGGTCGGGGTCCGCGAGCGCCCGCTCGTCGGCGAGCCTGCCGGTGCCGTCGGGGCTACCGTCATCGACGATCAGGATGTGGACGTCGGGCAGCGCCTTCTGGACGCGATCGACGATCAGCGGAAGGTTCTCCCGCTCGTTGTACGTGGGGATGATGACCAGCGTGCGCTGGCTGGGTCGCTCCCCCGGGTCCCGGCCCGTCGTCATGTGGCTCCTCTGTCTGTGGTGCCGCCGCCCACGCGGCGACGCACAAAGCTTTTATTGTGCAGTATCGCGGTGAGCAGGCTGCCCACGCCGAGGGCGATGAGCAGCCCCTCCACCAGCGGCCCGAACCGTGTCGCGGCGCTGAGCTGGGTTTTCAGCCGTACGGCGGAGTCCAGGTAGGCGGGTTCGTAGAACGCGGTGCGAGCCAGCTCACGGCCGTCCGGCGAGATGATCGCGCTGATTCCCGTCGTGCCCGCCACCACGACGTAGCGGTCGTGTTCGACCGCACGCAGCCGGGCGAAGGCGAGTTGCTGTTCGCTCATGGACTCGGTGAACGTCGCGTTGTTGGACGGCACGACCAGCATTTGGGCGCCGTTGCGCACCGACTCGCGCGGCGCACGGTCGAAGATCACCTCCCAGCACGTCGCCACCCCCACCGGCACACCGGCCGGGTGCACGACGCCTGTTCCGTCCCCCGCTACGAAGTAACCGGCGCGGTCGGCGTACTCGGAGAAGTTGCGGAAGAACCCGCGCCACGGCAGGTACTCGCCGAACGGCTGCACGATCTGCTTGTCGTGGCGCTCGCCGGGACCGCTGCCCGGGTTCCACACGATCACCGAGTTCGTCGTGGTCGGCTCCTCGGGCGTGGCGCCGGGCGCCTCGACGACCGCGCCGACGAGGATCGGCGCGTCGATGGCTTCGGCGGCTGAGGAGATCAGCTCATGGGCGTCGGGGTTGGCCAGTGGATCGATGTCGGAGGAATTCTCGGGCCAGACGACGAACATCGGCCGCAGCGCCCGCCCCGCCCGCACGTCCTCGGCCAGCCGCAACGTCTCGCGGACGTGGTTGTCGAGCACGGCGCGACGCTGGGCGTTGAAGTCCAGTCCGAGCCGGGGCACATTGCCCTGGACGACGGCGACGGTGACCGAGTGCTCGTCGCCGGCGCCCAGACCCGACTGGCGCACGTGCGGCCATGTCAGCGCAGTGACCAGCAGCACGGCGCTGATGCACAGGCCGGGCACCACCACGGCCGGCGGTGCGGCTTTCTGCGCATCGTCACGCCGCCACCACTGGATGACCTCGAAAACCATTGCCGCCAAGCTGAACCCGACGAGCACGACCGCGAAGGACAGCAGCGGCGCCCCGCCGAGCTGCGCGATCGACCGCAGCGGGCTCTCCGTCTGGCCGTAAGCGACGACGCCCCAGGGGAATCCGCCGAACGGCACCGTCGACTTGAGCCACTCCTGCGCGGCCCACAACCCGGCGAACCACAGCGGCCAGCCCGGGAGCCGGCGAACCACCACAGCGGCCGCCCCGAACAGCGCGGGAAACACCGCCTCGGCGAGCGACAGCCCGATCCACGGGAACGGCCCGACGAACGCCCCCACCCACGGCAGCAGCGGCAGGTAGAAAGCCGCCCCGAACAGGAACCCGTAGCCGAATCCGCCTCGCACCGTGGTGGTTTCGCGTGTCAACACCCACGCCAACAGTGCGAACGCGACGAAGCCCAGATACCACCATCCAAACGGCGGGAAGCTCAAACACAGAAGCACGCCGGCGACGATCGCGACGCCCAGCTGTGGTAGCCGGTCCACCATCACCTGACCGAACCGCCTTGCCTTCGAGGGAGTTTCAGCCATGGATGACGACACCCCGATGGACCGTCTGCCGACACCGGGGTGACGGGCCGTCGAGTCGCGGCAACGCCGGCACCCGTGACCGCTGGTCGGTGGACCACCGTTGCACCGCGTCGGCGGGGGCACTCGCCTCGAGTTCGTCGGCCTCCCAGATCGCGTACGAGGCCGGTGCCCCGGGAACGAGGGTGCCCGCCAGCCCGTCTCGAACGCCGGCGGCGCGCCACGCACCTCGGGTGAGCGCTGCGAACGCCGCACGCGCCGAGAGCGCACTGCCCGGCGTCTGGTGTCGCGTCGCCGCGCGCAGCGTCGCCCAGGGGTCGATCCCGGTGACGGGGCTGTCCGAGCCGAAGGCAAGGGGCACGCCTTGGGATGCTAACAGCGCGAACGGGTTCAGCGATCGGGCTCGCTGCGGCCCGAGACGCTGGGCGTACATGCCGGATTCACCGCCCCAGAGCGCATCGAAATTCGGTTGCATGCTGGCGAGCACACCCCAGGCACCGAGCTTGTGCGCCTGTTCTGAGGTGACCATCTCCAGATGTTCGAGTCGATGCCCGCACCGGGCGACCGCGGGAGCGCCCGAGAAGGCGACGACGGACTCGAGGGCGTCGACCACCGCGGTCACGGCGGCGTCGCCGATCGCGTGGAAGCCGGCCGCGATACCCGCCTCCGTGCACGCCTGCAGGTGGGCCGCGATGGCGTCGGGGGCGAGGTAGGTGTTGCCCACGCAGCCGAGCGCGTCGTCGTAGGGCTCGTGCAGCCAGGCGGTGCGCGAGCCGAGCGCTCCGTCGACGAACAGGTCGCCCGCCAGGCCGCGGGCGCCGGTGCGTTCGATCAGTGCGCGTGCCTGGTCGGCTGTGGTGACCGCTTCACCCCAGTAGCCGACGACCTCGACGCCGTGGTCGAGGGCGCGGATCTCATCCCAGTCGTCGAGGCCGCCGATGTCGGGACCCGCGCATTCGTGCACCGCGACGATGCCGTGCGCCGCCACCGCGTTGAGCGCGGCGGTGCGCGCGTCGGCACGCTGTGGGGCCGTCAGCCCGGCCCGCGCGGCGGCGCGGACCAGGTGATGGGCGTCGCTGGTCAGCGGCCGCTGCGGGTCGTATCCGGCCGCGTCGGCCAGGCCCGGGCACCGCGTGCGCAGTGCGGTGGACGCCGCGGCCGAGTGCACGTCGACCCTGGCGAGGTAGGTCGGCCGGTCCCCCACGACGGCGTCGATGTCATCGGTGCTGGGCGGGGTGCGCTGGGGCCATGTCGACTCGTCCCAGCCGTGCGCCCAGATCGGACCGTCGGGGTGACTGCGCGCATGGTCGGCGAGCAGTTGCAGGCAGTGTTGAAGCGAGGCGGCGGCCCGCAGATCGAGCCCGGCGAGCGTGAGCCCGGTGGCGGTGAGATGGATGTGGCTGTCGACGAAACCGGGCGCGACGAAGGCACCGTCGAGGTCGATGACCTGCGCGTCGGGAAACTGGCTACGGCCCACGTCGTCGCTGCCCAACCATGCGATCACACCGTCGCGCACGGCCAGCGCCGTGGCGTCGGGCATGGCGGGGCTGTGCACCCGCCCGTTGAGCAGAAGGGTCGTCACCTACGGGAGGTTCTCACAGCCCGTCGGTGGTGGGACGCGGGCGCTCCACGGCGGGCGGTTCGACGTCGACCACGTCGACGACCTCGCCGTCGATGTAGTCACCGTGCTGGGTGGCCGAGTCACGCCGGTTGGTGGCCGCCCCCCACCCGGCCATTCCGGCGGTGATCAGCGGCATCCGGCGCGCGGCGAGCGCGGTCACCAGCGGGCGGCCCGCGGCCCGCGTCGGCGGCAGCAGGAGCAGCACCCCCGCCACCGAACTGGCCAGCCCCGGAATCACGACCAGCACGGTGCCGAGCGCGACGAGGACGCTGTCGGCGGCGGTACCGTGCAGGGTCGCCGGGGTCAGGCCCGAGCGCAACCTGCCGATGTGACGCCTGACCTGCGACCCTGCCAGCGCGAAACCCAGCACGAACGTGGTGAGCAGCGCCAGTAGCGTCCAGCCGATGCCGATCGTCGACACCAGGGCCACCACGACCGCGATCTCGATGACCACATAGAGGACAAACAGCCGCATCGCCATACGGGGTAAACGTCCGGACGGCCTCGAGGGTTCCGTAGATTGGCGGTGTGGCCACGATCAAGATCGATACACCGGGCGGTCCGATCGACGCGTTGCTGTCGACGCCGGATGGCGAGGGTCCGTGGCCGGCGGTCGTGGTCGTGCACGACGCGATCGGCTACGGGCCGGACAACGAGGCGATATCGGCGCGCATCGCCGAGGCGGGCTACATCGCCATCACTCCCGACCTGTACGCGCGCGGTGGCCGCGCCCGCTGCATCACCCGGGTGTTCCGCGAACTGCTTTCCAAGCGCGGTCGCGCGCTCGACGACATCCTGGCCGCCCGTGACCATGTGCTGGGCCTGCCCGAGTGCACCGGCGCGGTCGGCATCGCCGGCTTCTGCATGGGCGGGCAGTTCGCGCTGGTGATGTCGCCGCAGGGGTTCGGCGCGTCGGCACCGTTCTACGGCACCCCGCTCCCTCGCCGTCTCGACGAGACGCTGACCGGGGCGTGCCCGATCGTCGCGAGCTTCGGCAGGCGCGACCCGATCGGCATCGGCGCGGCGGACAAGTTGCGAAAAGTGGTCGCGGACAAGGGTACTGCGGCAGACATCAAGGTGTATCCGGACGCCGGGCACAGCTTCGCGAACAAGCTGCCGGGCCAACCGCTGTTGCGGATCACCGGGTTCGGCTACAACGAGGCGGCGGCCAACGACGCCTGGACGCGGGTGTTCGGATTTTTCGGCGAACACCTGACGGCTACCCCGCGGGCTTGATCTCGATTCCGATGTGAACCTTGTCGATGCCGCCACGGATGAGTGCCTGCGGGATCCACCACCACGCGTGCCACCAGTAGCGCCTGGTGACCTTGTCGAAGACGCGGCGGGTCTCCTCCTTGGGCAGCACCCTGGCGACGGCCTCCACCGGACCGCCTTTCGGCTTGCCCAACGCCGTCGACTTCTGGATCGTCACCCGCGGAGTGTTGTTGATGCGCTTGGTTTTCCACGACCCGTCATCGGTGATGACGAGCAGCTTGCCGTCCTCGGGCGCACCCCAGATCGGGGTGGGCTTGGGCTTGCCGTCCTTGGTGAAGGTGGTCAGCAGAATGTACTTCGAACGGGCGACGTCGCCGAACGTGTCGGCCATGGTCAGCCCGGCTTGATCTCGATGGTCACGTTGTTCTTCATTCCCCCGCGCAGCTTGGAGAAAACGTTGAACGTCTTGCCCAGCAGCCCGTAGCGCTTGCCGATCGCATCGTAGGTCGCGCCGTTGGCCGACTTGTCCAGGATCGCCGCGACGGCGTCGACGGCCTCGCCCTTGGGGTTGCCGCGCATGTCGCACGGCGCGATGGTCACGCGCGGGGTGTTGCGGATCCGCTTGACCTTCCACGACTTCTCCTGCGTGATGGCGATCAGGCCGTCGCCGTCGGGCACCGCCCAGATGGGTGTCGGCTTGGGCCTGCCGTCCTTGGTGAACGTGGTCAGCAGGATGTACTCGGATTTCACGACATCGGCAAAGGTGGCAGACACGACGCCAACCTAGCCCTCCAGGTCGCCTTCGGTCTCCAGCAGCACCTTGCGCAATCCGTCGAGCGTCGCCTGTTCGGGTGCCGCCCACATACCGCGGTCGGCGGCCTCCAGAAGCCGTTCGGCCATACCGTGCAGCGCCCACGGATTGGATTCGGTCATGAATTTGCGGTTCTCGTCGTCGAGCACGTATTCCGCCGACAGCCGCTCGTACATCCAGTCCGCCATCACGCCGGCCGTGGCGTCGTAGCCGAACAGGTAGTCGACCGTGGCGGCCATCTCGAACGCGCCCTTGTAGCCGTGCCTGCGCATCGCGTTGATCCAGCGCGGGTTGACCACGCGGGCGCGAAACACCCGGGTGGTCTCCTCGGACAGGGTGCGGGTGCGCACGGCGTCGGGTCGGGTGTTGTCGCCGATGTAGGCGGCGGGGTCCTTGCCGGTCAACGCACGAACGGTGGCGATCATGCCGCCGTGGTACTGGAAGTAGTCGTCGGAATCGGCGATGTCGTGTTCGCGGGTGTCGGTGTTCTTGGCCGCCACCGCGATCCGGCGGTACTGCCGGCTCATATCGTCACTGGCGGCGGCTCCGTCCAAGCCGCGGCCGTAGGCGAATCCACCCCACGCCGTGTACACCTCGGCGAGGTCGGCGTCGTCGCGCCAGTTGCGGCTGTCGATCAGCTGCAGCAGCCCGGCACCGTACGTGCCCGGCTTCGAGCCGAAAATCCTTGTGGTGGACCGGCGCTCGTCGCCGTGCTCGGCGAGGTCGGCCTGGGCGTGCGCGCGGACGTAGTTGTCCTCGGCTGCTTCATCGAGTCCGGCCACGAGCGCCACGGCGTCGTCGAGCATCGTGACGACGTGCGGGAAGGCGTCCCGGAAGAACCCGGAGATGCGCACGGTGACGTCGATGCGAGGCCTGCCCAGGTCGGCCAGCGCGATCGGTTCGAGGTCGACCACTCGCCGCGACGCCTCGTCCCACACGGGGCGCACCCCCAGCAGGGCGAGCACCTCGGCGATGTCGTCACCGGCGGTCCGCATGGCCGATGTGCCCCAAACCGACAGACCGACCGACCGCGGCCAGTCGCCGTAGTCATCGCGGTACCGGGCGAGCAGCGAATCGGCCATCGCCACACCGGTTTCCCACGCCAGCCGCGACGGCACCGCCTTCGGGTCGACCGAGTAGAAGTTGCGCCCCGTGGGCAGCACGTTGACCAGCCCGCGCAGCGGTGACCCCGAGGGGCCGGCGGCGATGAAACGTCCGTCGAGCGCCCGAAGGATCTGGGTGATCTCCTCTGCCGTGCCCGCCAGCCGCGGCACCACTTCGGTGGCGGCGAACCGCAGCACCGCGGCGACGTCGGCGTTGTCGGTCAACGTGTCGACCACCTCGCGGTTCCATCCCGAATCCTGCAGCGCAGCCACCAGTTTCCGGGCTTGTGCTTCGGTGGCATCGACGGCGGTGCGTTCATCGTGGCCGTCCTCGGCGAGGCCGAGTGCCTGGCGAAGTCCCGGCACCGTCTGCTCGCCGCCGAACAGCTGACGGGCCCGTAGCACCGCCAGCACCAGGTCCAGTTCGTCCTCCCCGCTTGGCGTTTGGCCGAGGATGTGCAGGCCGTCGCGGATCTGAACGTCTTTGATTTCGCAGAGCCAGCCGTCGACATGCAGCAGCATGTTGTCAAACGAGTCCTCTTCGGGCCGCTCCTCGAGGCCGAGGTCGTGGTCCATCTTCGCGGCGCGCATCAGCGTCCAGATCTGCTGGCGGATCGCGGGCAGCTTGCCCGGGTCGAGTGCCGACACATTCGCGTGCTCGTCGAGCAGCTGCTCCAAACGTGCGATGTCACCGTAGGTTTCGGCGCGTGCCATGGGCGGGATCAAATGGTCGATGAGGGTGGCGTGCGCGCGACGCTTGGCCTGGGTGCCCTCACCGGGATCGTTGACCAAAAACGGGTAGATCAGCGGCAGGTTGCCCAGAGCGGCATCGGATCCGCAGGCCGCCGACATGCCAAGCGTCTTACCCGGCAGCCACTCCAGGTTGCCGTGCTTGCCGAGATGCACGATCGCATCGGCACCGAACACCGACTCGATCCACCGGTACGCGGCCAGATAATGGTGGCTCGGCGGCAGATCCGGGTCGTGGTAGATCGCGACCGGATTCTCGCCGAAACCGCGTGGCGGCTGCACCATAAGAACGACGTTGCCCGCCCGCAGGGCCGCGATGACTATCTCACCGTCCGGGTCGGCGCTGCGGTCGACGAACATCTCCCCCGGCGGCGGGCCCCAGTGCTCGACGATCGCGTCGGTGAGCTCGGCGGGCAGCGTGGCGAACCAGTTGCGATAGTCGTTGGCCGACACCCGGATCGGGTTTCCCTCGAGCTGCCCTTCGGTCAGCCAGTCGGGGTCCTGGCCGCCGCGTTCGATCAGCGCGTGGATGAGCGCGTCCCCATCGCCGGCGTCCAGGCCCGGGATGTCGTCGATGCGGTAGCCGTGCGCGCGCATCGCGCGCAGCAGCGCGATGGCGCTGGCGGGCGTGTCGAGGCCGACGGCGTTGCCGATGCGGGCGTGCTTGGTCGGGTAGGCGGAGAAGACGACCGCGATCCTCTTGTCCTGCACCGGAATCGACCGCAGCCGGGCGTGGCGGACGGCCAGCCCGGCGACCCGCGCGCACCGTTCGGGATCGGGCACGTATGAGGTCAGGCCCTCGTCGTCGATCTCCTTGAACGAGAACGGCACCGTGATGATGCGTCCGTCGAATTCCGGCACGGCGACCTGCGTGGCGACGTCGAGCGGCGAGAGCCCGTCGTCGTTGTTCTGCCACTGAGCCCGAGAACTCGTCAGGCACAACCCTTGCAGGATCGGGACATCCAGCGCCGCAAGGTGCGCGACGTTCCACGCGTCATCCGTGCCGCCGGCCGACACGCTCGACGGGGTGGCGCCGCCTGCCGCGAGCACCGTCGTGATCAGCGCGTCGGCCGTCCCGAGCAGCTTGAGCAGGTCCGCGTCGGCGGTGCGCAGCGACGCGCAGAACACCGGCAGCGCACGGCCACCGGCATCTTCGATCGCATCACACAGCGCCTCGACGTAGGCGGTGTTGCCCGCAAGGTGCTGCGCGCGGTAGTAGAGCACCGCGACCGTGGGACCGTCGCCGCCGCCGTCTCGGGGCACCACTCCCCACAGGGGCGTGCTCTCGGGTGGGGAGAACCCGAAGCCGGTCATCAACACCGTGTCGCACAGGAACGCGTGCAAATGGCGCAGGTTCGAAACGCCGCCCTGAGCCAGATAGACGTGCGCCTGCAGCGCGACCCCGGCGGGCGTGGTCGAATGCCGCATCAGCTCCGCGTCCGGCGACTGCTCGCCGCTGACGACGACCGCGGGCACTCCGCTGGCCACCACCTCGTCGATGCCGTCCTGCCAAGCGCGGTAACTCCCGAGGATGCGCACCACCACAATGTCCGTACCGCGCAGCAGTTCGCCGAGTTCACCGTCCACCAGTCGCGACGGGTTCGCCCACCGGTAGTTGGCGCCGCTGGACCGGGCGGTGATCAGGTCGGTGTCCGAGGTGGACAGGAGCAAGACGGCGGGGTCGCGAGACGGCTGAGCCACCCCCCATTACTACCCCACGCCGGTTTCCTGCCCACTCCCCGTGCGCCGACGGTGCACGTCTGCGCACGACACTCCGCGCCACCGCGACAGTTTGCGCACGGTCAGTGGCCGACGAGCGTGCGGTCGCACGCTCGCGGCGCTTGCGGAGGGGGCTAGGGGCGGTTCCAGCGGCCGTAGGTGCTCTGCGGATAAGGCAATCCGAGGGCGGCGATGAGTACGACCAGAAGAGCACCGAACACGATGAGTTCGAACATCGTCGTTCCTTCCTGACGCTTACTGCACACACGTGCAGTAACCCGGAACTTACGACGTCAGCGGCGATATGAGACCGACTTGTGTGGCACGGATCACTAGAGGTTCTAGTGTGACCGCCGTCACTTTTGCGCGGTGTGGACGGTGAAGTCGGACGGCACCGGCGAAGCCAGCAGCCGGCGATGACGCACGGGTTCCCAGGGGAACAGCTCGGGCAGGCCGTTCTTGTCGAGATACCAGCTGTTGCAGCCGGTCGTCCAAACCGTCTGCGGCATAGCAGCTTTCATCTCCTCGTTGTACTCCTTCGTGGCCACATCCGTCGGCGCCGCGGCGACGATGTCGCCGTCGCGGATGCGCTCGATCCACCACATCGCATAGTCGGCCTGGTTCTCGGCGATGATCACCAACGACTGTTGGCCGATCGGAGAGTGCGGGCCCATCAACATGAACAGGTTCGGGAACCCCGGCACCGCCACCGACCGGTAGGCCTGCGGCCCGTCTGCCCAGGCTTCGTCCAGCGACACCCCGTGCTCGCCGATGATCTCCATCGGACGCACATAAGCGTGGGCGTCGAAGCCGGTGGCGAGCACGAGGAGATCCACCTCGTGCAGTGTCCCGTCGGCGGTGACGACACCCTCGGCCGCGATGTGATCGATCGGGTCGACGACGACGTCGACACCCGGCTTCTGCACGGATTGGTAGTAGTGCCCGGCCGCGACGATGCGCTTGCACATCGCCTGGTAGTTCGGCGTCAGTTTGCTCCTGAGCTCTGGGTCGCGCACCGAGAGGTCGAGATTCCACCGGCACATCGCCGAAACCAGCCGGCGGCGGAATCCCGGCTTGACCATGGCTTTGGCGAAGAAGTTCTCGTACACGGCCTGCCAGAAGCGGTAACCGAGGCGGCTCATCGCCGGGAAGCGCCGAAGTGCCGCCTTGGTGATCGGCGAGTAGCGCGGGTTCGGGAACGGGAAGACCCACTGCGCAGTGCGTTGGAATATCGTCAGACCGCGGACGTTCCCACCGAGTTCAGCGGTGATCTGGACACCGGTAGACCCCGTCCCGATCAGTCCGATCCGCTTGTCCTGCAACGGTACCGAGTGATCCCAGCGCGACGAGTGAAACATCGGGCCCGCGAACGTGTCCAGCCCCGGAATGTCGGGATAGCGGGGCACGCGCAGGATTCCGGTGGCGGTGATGAGGATGTCGAACTCCTCGGTGCCGCCGGCGGTGCTGACCCACCACTTGCCGTCGCGGTACTGCGCCGATGTCACCGGGGTGCCGAATCTGATGTGGGCTCGGATATCGCGCTCTGTGGCGACCTCTTTGAAATAGGACTGCACCTCGCCACCCGGCGGCAGCAGCCGCGTCCACTCGGGATTGGATCGGAAGGTATACGAATAGAAGCGCGACGGCACGTCGCAGCGCAGTCCGGGATAGGTGTTGTCGCGCCAGGTGCCACCGACCTCGTCGGCCTGTTCGAAGATCGTGAAGGTGTCGATACCCGCGTCCTGCAGTTTGGCCGCCATGCAGATGCCCGACATGCCGGCGCCCACGATCGCGATTCTCACTGCGCGTTTGTCTGCCATCGGACCCCCTTCGGCTACCGGAAGGGTACGCCTGACCAGCGCGGTTGTCGTGGCAATCGGGCTACGGGACGGTGACGAAACCTTGGGCCACCATCCAGTCCCGTGCGACCTCGCTCGGGTCGCGGCCCTCCACGTCAACCTGTTTGTTCATCTCCATGATCGCCTCATTGGTCAGCGCCGCCGTCACCGGCGCGGTGACCTCCGCGATCTGTGGATGTGCTTCGTAGAAAGCGCGTTTCATGGTCACCGACGGGTTGTAGTGAGCGAAGAACTGCTTGTCGTCGGTGAGCACGATGAGGTCGAGCGCGGCGATGCGGCCGTCGGTGGTGAACACCTCACCGAAGTCGCACTGCGTGCCGTCCGCGGTGGCCTGGTAGATGATGCCTACCTGCAGTACCGGCGTCTGCGCCCGCCCCGGATCGAACCCGTAGGCCGCCGCCATTCCGGGGAAGCCGTCCTGGCGCGCCCGAAATTCGGTGTCCACGCACGTACGCGCCGCCGCCGGATCGCGCTTGACCAGCTCGGCGTATTGCGAAAGCGTACGCACGCCGGTCCGTTCGACGACCGCCCTGCCGGCTGCCAACGCGTACGTGTCGTCCATCGGTCCTGGCGGCAACCACACCATGTCGTTGCGGGCCAGATCTTCATCGCGGACGGCCTCGAACTGCTTGCGGCTGTCGGGGATCGGCTTCTCGTGCCCCAGGTAATTGATCCATGCGTTGCCGGTGAACTCGTAGGCGACGTCGACCTGACCCGACAACTGGGCTTCCCGGGTGCTGCGGGAACCCACGATGCCGGTGAGGTCACGCACGTCGGCACCCGCGGCGGCCAACGTGAACTCGAGGATGTATCCGAGGATCACCTGCTCGGTGTATTCCTTGGAGCCCACCGTGATTCGCACTCCGTCGAGTGCGGCGACCGGCTGGATGGAACCCGGACCGACCTTGAGCGGCACGGTGCTGCCCGCGCCGAGCCCGCAGCCGGTCAGCAGCAGGCAGGCGAGCAGGGCGATGGTGCGGCGGATCATCGCAGGCCTTTGGGGTTGAGGTAGAACTCGGCCAGCCCGCCCAACCAGTCGACCAGCAGGGCAAGGCATACCGCGAGCACGCTGCCCAGGATCAGGGTCACGTTGTCCTGCAACTTGTAGCCGGTGTCGATCAAGATGCCCAATCCGCCGGCGTTGACGAGGAAGCTCAGCGTTGCGGTTCCCACGGCGAGCACCAGCGACGTGCGCAGTCCGGCCAGGATGTACGGGATCGCCAGCGGCAGCTCGACCCGCGTCAGCACCGAGCGTCGCGACATCCCCTGTCCCAGCCCGGCGTCCACCAGCGACCGGTCGACCTGTGTGATGCCGAGGATGGTGCTGGCCAGCACCGGCAGCAGTGAGTACAGCGCGATCGGAAGGACGCCGATCCAGAACCCGGTCCGACCCGTCCACAGGAACAGCAGCACCAGCAGCCCGATCGCCGGTGCCGCCTGGCCGATGTTGGCCACACCCATGAACAACGGGCGCAACAGTTTCGCGCCGGGGCGGGTGACCAGCACACCCAGCGGAACGCCGATGGCGAGCACGATCGCGGTGACCGCCACGGTGATCAACAAGTGCTGCCAGATCAGCGTGGCGATGTTGCCGGGGTTGATGTTCTCCTGCTGGGTGGCGGTGAGGTCGCGGTTGAACGCCCAGAACACGACCGCGGCAGCGATGACCAGCACCAAGACGGGCTGGATGAGCAGTCGTCTGCGCTCGCCCGGATCGGCGCGCGCCGATTGAGCGGTATCGGTGACCGCGGTCATGGTCGTCCGTCCGTGTCAGCCTGCGCCGAAGCCCGCAGCCAGGTGATCGTGTCGATCAACGTGTCCAACGTGACGACACCGGCATACCGGCTGCCCGGGCCGGCCACCACGGCCGACGCATGCTGTTGGGCGAGGATGGCCTCCAGCGCGTCTTCGAGGGTGGACTGCGTGCTGACCACGTCGAGCGATTCGACGACGTCGGCGAGCGCGGTCGCGTGCTCGAGCTTGCTCTCCCGCACCCAACTGACCGGGCGCTCACGGTCGTCGAGCACAACGGCCCAATCGAACTCACTGCCCGCCAACGTCTTCCGGACATCATCGATCGGATCCGTCTGGCGTACCGAAGGATGCGGCCGCAGCTCGACGTCCTTGATCCGCATCAGGCCCAGCTGGCGCAGCGACGCGCCGGACCCGACGAAACCGGCGACCGTGTCGTCGGCGGGACTGGCCAGGATGTTCTGCGGAGTGTCGTACTGCAGCACCTTGGACTGGTTGCCCAGCACGGTGATCCGATCACCGAGTTTGACGGCCTCACCGAAGTCATGGGTGACGAAGACGATGGTCTTGCGCAGCTCACCCTGCAACCGCAGAAGTTCATCCTGCAGCGTGCTGCGCGTGATCGGGTCGACGGCGCCGAACGGTTCGTCCATCAACAGAACCGGAGGGTCGGCGGCCAGCGCGCGCGCAACGCCCACACGCTGCTGCTGCCCGCCGGACAGTTGACGCGGATACCTGTCGGCGTACTGGCCCGGTTCCAGCCCGACCATGTCGAGCAGTTCGTCGACCCGTTCGGCGATGCGTTTGCGGTCCCAGCGCAACAGGCCGGGCACCAGGCCGACGTTCTGCCGGATCGTCATGTGCGGGAACAGACCCGCCTGCTGGATGGAATAGCCGATCGAGCGGCGAAGTTCGGTCGGACGGATCGACATCGCGTCGTTGTCGCCGATCATGATCGTCCCCGACGTCGGCTCCGAGAGCCGGTTGATCATCCGCATCATCGTCGTCTTCCCGCAGCCGGACGGGCCGACGAACACGACGATCTCGCCCGCGGGGATCTCGAGCGACACGTCGTCCACCGCGGGGCGGTCCGATCCGGGATAGACCTTGGAGACGTGGTCCAGCACGATGCGGACCCCGGTGCTGCCGTTCGAGCTTGTGTCCTCCGACGCGATGTTCTCTGCCTTCGAATGCCCTGTCATCGAATGCCTTTCGACGTGGTGAGGCGGCCGATCAGGACGAGCACCGCATCGAGCGTGAGCGCGAGGATGACGATGAGCAGCGTTCCCGCCAGCGCCATCGGGAGGGCCGTCGGGCTGCCCACCCGCGCCAACCCGGTGAAGATCAGGTTGCCCAGCCCCGGTCCTTTGACGTAGGCCGCGATCGCCAGCACGCCCATCGACATCTGGGTGCTGATCCGCATGGCCGACAGGATCGACGGCCACACCAGCCGCAGTTCCACTCTGGCCAGCGTGTCGAGCCTGCTCATCCCGATGCCCCGCGCCGCATCGGTCAGCGCAGGGTCGACCGCGTTGAGGCCGACGATCGTGTTGCGCACGATGGGCAGCAGTGAGTACAGCACCAACGCGGTGATGCTGGGTACCACGCCGAGCCCGAACAACGGGATCAGCAGGCCCAGCAGCGCGAACGCCGGGACGGTCATGATCACGCTGGAGGTCGCGGTGGCGAGGTTGGCGGCCATCGGGTTGCGGTAGGTCAGCACACCGATCACCACACCGACGATCGTCGCGATGAGCACACTCTGGACGACCGCACTGACGTGCTGGTAGGAATCGAACGTCAGCTGCGCTTGGTGGGCCCAGATGTAGTCCCACAGTGCCCTCACGGCGGTGAGCTACCCGATCTTGATCCAGCCGAAACACCTGCCCGGTTCGATTCGCGCTGAGTTGAACGGTTGGCGTCACACCTCCCGGAGACGAATGTGAGCACCACGTTTCATGCATCGTCTGGAGGTTCCCCGTGCCGTCATCTCTGCGGGTGTTCAAGCTCGGCGCTCACATCGGCGCCCGGATCGAGGGCGTCGACCTCAGCGCTGGAGTCGACGCGAGAACCGCGTCGTCGATCAACTCGGCCCTGCTCGACCACAAGGTGATCTTCTTCCGCGACCAGCGCGGCCTGGACGACGACGGTCAGCTCGCCTTCGCGCGGACATTGGGCACCCCGACCGCCGCACACCCGACCGTGACCTCGCGCGGTGAGCGCTTCCTGCCCATCGATTCCCGCTACGACAAGGCCAACAGCTGGCACACCGACGTGACGTTCGTCGACCGGATCCCGAAAGCGTCCATCCTGCGCGCCATCACGCTGCCTCCGTACGGCGGCACGACGACGTGGGCGAGCACCGAAGCCGCATATGACCGTCTTCCGGCGCCGTTGGCAGCGCTGGCCGAGAACCTGTGGGCCGTGCACACCAACCAGTACGACTACGCCACACTGCACGACGAGCCGGACGCAGCGCCCACCGCCGAGCAGCAGTCGTATCGCGATGAATTCGTCTCCGACTACTACGAAACCGAGCATCCCGTGGTCCGCGTACACCCGGAGACCGGCAGGCGGGTGCTGCTGCTCGGCCACTTCGTCAAGAACTTCGTCGGGCTCGGATCAACCGAGTCGGCCACCCTGTTCAATTTGCTCCAGGCGCGGATCACGAAGTTGGAGCACACGATTCGGTGGGACTGGCAACTCGGCGACGTCGCGGTGTGGGACAACCGCGCCACCCAGCACTACGCCGTCGCCGACTACGACGACCAGTACCGCAGGCTCAACCGCATCACCCTGGCCGGGGACATCCCGGTCGACATCCACGGCAAGTCCAGTCGCGCGGTCGTCGGCGACGCCTCGGCATATTCGGCGGTGATCAGTGCCCGCAGCGGACAGACCGCGGCCCTTGCCAGCTGATCACGGCCATTGCGCTGCCCGTGTTCGCGGCAGACACCCGCGGACTACCGTGAACTCGTGGCCAGGATCCGCAACGAGGACGCTTGCCCCGGTGCGCTGCAGGTGCATCGGGCGGCGGACGGCGCATTGGCGCGGGTGCGGCTGCCGGGCGGGCTGATCACCGCCGCGCAGTTGGAGGCCCTGGCACGGGCGGCCACCGACTGGGGTGCAGGCACGCTGGAGCTCACGTCGCGGGGCAACCTCCAGATTCGTGGCGTGACGGACACCGCTGCGGTCGCCGGGGCCCTGGCCGCGGCGGGTCTGCTCCCCTCGCCGACCCACGAGCGCGTGCGCAACATCGTCGCCTCACCGCTGTCGGGACGGGTGGGAGCGACCGCCGACATCCGTGGGCTGATCACCGGACTCGACGACGCCATTCAGGCCGACGCGGACCTGGCCACGCTGCCCGGGCGGTTCCTGTTCGGCATCGACGACGGGCGCGGCGACATCTCCGGTCTTGCCCCCGACGTCGGCGTACACGTCGAGGCCGCTGACGCCGCACTGCTGTTGGCCGGGCGCGACACCGGCGTCCGGCTGCGGATGCAGACAGCGGTGTCGACGATGGTCGACGTGGCCCGACGCTTCGCCGCCATACGCGGGAATGCTTGGCGCGTCAAGGAACTCATCGATACCGATGTGCTGCTGGGTGGATTGTCGCCGACCGTGGACCCGGGTGTGACGTGGCCCGCGGTCACCCGGCCGCCCGTCGGTTGGCTCGAACAGCACGACGGCCGCATAGCGTTGGGTGCCGCGGTCCCGCTGGGTGTGCTGCCCTGCCGGACGGCGGAGTTCCTCGCCGCGATCGAGGCGCCGATGGTGATCACGCCGTGGCGCTCGGTGCTCGTCTTCGACCTCGCCGAGGACGTCGCCGACGTCGCGCTGCGCGTGCTCGCGCCGCTGGGACTGGTGTTCGACGAGAACTCGCCCTGGCTGTCGGTCAGCGCGTGCACGGGACGCCCCGGCTGTGAGCATTCGCGCGCCGACGTCCGCGCGGACGCCGTCGCGGCCATTGACGAGCCGGCCGCGGGCCACCGGCACTTCGTCGGATGCGACCGGGCCTGCGGCAGCCCGCCCACCGGTGAGGTGCTGGTGGCAACCGGAGACGGATACCGGACGCGCGACGCTCACCCGTAGGGTGATCGCGTGCTCGACTACATCCGCGACGCCGGGGAGATCTACCGGCAGTCGTTCGCGACGATCCGCGATGAGGCGGACCTGACGCGATTCCCCACAGATGTCGCCCGGGTGGTCGTGCGGTTGATCCACACCTGCGGCCAGGTCGACGTCGCCGACCACGTCGCATTCAGTCCCGATGTGGTTAGTCGCGCCCACTCCGCGCTGGGCGCCGGCGCCCCGGTGCTGTGTGACTCGTCGATGGTCGCCGCGGGGATCACCCGGTCCCGGCTGCCCGCCGACAACGAGGTGGTCTCGCTGGTGGCCGACCCGCGCGCCGCGGACCTCGCCGCGCGCCTCGGCACCACCCGGTCCGCGGCGGCCGTGGACTTGTGGGCCGACCGACTTGCCGGTGCCGTGCTGGCGATCGGCAACGCGCCCACCGCGTTGTTCCGGCTGCTCGAACTCCTCGACGAGGGCGCTCCGACTCCCGCGGCGGTGCTCGGCGGTCCGGTCGGCTTCGTCGGCTCGGCGCAGTCCAAACAGGAACTCATCGACCGCCCCCGCGGGATGGCCTATCTGGTGGTCACTGGGCGCCGAGGCGGCAGCGCGATGGCCGCGGCGGCCGTGAATGCGATTGCGACGGAACGGGAATGAGCGACACAAGAGGACAACCGTCGCCGGAGGCGGCGAGAGGACAATTGTGGGGCGTCGGGCTGGGTCCCGGAGACCCGGAGTTGGTGACGGTCAAGGCGGCACGGGTGATCGGCGAGGCCGACGTCGTGGCGTACCACAGCGCGCGGCACGGGAAGAGCATCGCGCGCGGTATCGCCGAACCGTACCTGCGGCCCGGTCAGATCGAAGAGCACCTGGTCTATCCGGTCACGACCGAGACGACCGACCACCCCGGCGGCTACGCCGGGGCGATGGAGGACTTCTACCGCGAGGCCGCCGACCGCATCGCCGCCCACCTGGAGGCCGGGCGCGACGTCGCGCTGCTCGCCGAGGGCGACCCGCTGTTCTACAGCTCCTACATGCACATGCACACGCGACTCACCGAACGGTTCGACGCGGTCATCGTGCCGGGAGTGACGTCGGTCAGCGCGGCGTCGGCGGCGGTGGCCACTCCCCTCGTCCAGGGCGACGAGGTGTTGACGATCCTGCCGGGCACGTTGCCCGCCGACGAGCTTGCACGCAGGCTCGCCGACACCGACGCGGCGGTCATGCTCAAACTCGGACGGTCGTATCCGGCTGTGCGCGAAGCGCTCTCGGCAGCCGGGCGGTTGGACGACGCGTTCTACGTCGAGCGGGCCAGCACCTCACAGCAGCGGGTGCTCGGCGCCGGCGAGGTCGACGACGCCACCGTCCCGTACTTCTCGCTGGCGATGCTGCCGGGCCGACGCGACCAGCAGACGCCGACCGGGAGCGTCGCGGTGGTCGGGCTGGGTCCGGGCAGCACCGACTGGATGACCCCGCAGTGCCGTCGTGAACTCGCCGCGGCCACCGACCTCATCGGCTACGGCCCCTACCTCGACCGGGTCGGCAACCGGGCCGGCCAACGCAAGCACCCCAGCGACAACACCGACGAGCCCGCCCGGGCCCGGTTGGCGTGCACATTGGCCGAGCAGGGCCGGGCCGTCGCGGTCGTGTCGTCCGGCGACCCCGGGGTTTTCGCGATGGCGACCGCGGTGCTCGAGGAGGCCAAACAGTGGCCGGGAATCTCGGTGCGGGTGATTCCGGCGATGACGGCGGCACAGGCCGTCGCCAGCCGGGTCGGTGCGCCGCTGGGTCACGATTATGCGGTGATCTCGCTGTCGGACCGGCTCAAACCGTGGGATGTGATTGCCGCCCGGTTGACCGCAGCCGCAAAGGCCGACCTGGTGCTGGCGATCTACAACCCGGCGTCCAAGACCCGCACCTGGCAGGTCGGTGCGATGCGCGACCTGCTGCTCGACCACCGCGATCCGGGTACCCCGGTGGTGATCGGTCGCGACGTGTCCGGCCCCCGCGAGGAGGTCACGGTGGTACGTCTGGCGGACCTGGACCCCGCCGACGTCGACATGCGCTGCCTGCTGATCATCGGCTCGTCGCAGACACAGTGGTACACCGACGAGGGTGACCGGGTGTTCACACCGCGCCGCTATCCGGAGTGACCGGTGACCTCGATGATCCCGTGAGCGCCGCGCTCGGCGTCGACCATCGCGTGGGTGACGAACGGATAGCGCCCGGGCTGATCGAAGCTCAGCTCGACGAAACCGCCTTGTGCCGCTGACAATCCGAGGGCCTGCGCGCCACCGGGACCCGGTCGAAGCCGGTAATCACCCTCGGACCACACGGTGTCGAACTGGCCGCCGACGACGTGGAAGGAACTGCCCCGGTTCGGCCCGGCCGCCAGCACCCAGATTCGCACGCGCTCCCCGGTGCGTGCGGTCAGCGGCGCGTGGTCGTACTGGTTGGCGTAGCCGTTGAACACCACCAGGTCCGGCTTGTCGGCGACGACCTTGTCGGCGTCCACTTCGCCGCCCGGCGGGCCGAGGTAGTACTCGGACTGCACGAGAAGGTATTCGCGGTCCACGGGGGCGAGGTCCGGCGGGTCGATGATCACCGCCCCGAACATGCCGTTGGCGATGTGCACCGACATCGGCATCGTCGAGCAGTGATACATCCACACGCCGGCACGGCTCGCGGTGAACCGGTAGATCAGGTGTTCGCCGGGTCGGATGGTGCGCATCGGCACGTCCGGCGCGAGCGCCCCGGCGTGGAAGTCGATCGAGTGCCCGATCGTCCCGTCGTTGACGAGGGTGACCTCGAAGACGTCGCCGACCTTGCCCCGCAGCGTCGGCCCGGGCGCCGAGCCGCCGAATGTCCACTGCCGCTGTGTGATTCCCTGTGACACCTCCCGCGTCGTCTCGGTGACCGTCAGCGTGATGCGGTGGTCGGGCGTCGCGGCGGCCAAGGCGGCGTCACGCGGGTTGAAGCCGGGCCCCGGCCGCGTGGTGAGGCTGCGCGCGACGTCGTCACCGGCGATCGATTCCGGCGCCGTCTCATGGTGTCCCGGATGGTGGATTCCATCCGCGCGCACCGACATGGTCATGCCCATCTGGCGGTGCCCGGCGATCGAGCACCACCCATCGAGGTCGGCGCCGATGACCCCGGCGTCGAGGACGGCCTGCTCTCCGGGCGCGAGGCGGCCGGTCCTGGTCCCGTTCGACAGCACCAAGTCGTGGTGGTCGGATCCGCTGTTGACCAGTGTGACCTCCAAGCGGTTGCCGGTGGGTACCGAAATGTTGTCGGGCACATAGCGCATTCCTTCGATGCGCACCTCGACCCGGGTGGTCTGTCCGGTCGCGGGCACCGATGCCGACGGGGCCGTCGCGACGCCGGTCGCGGACGGGTCCGCGGCCACCGCGGCCGCTGCCGTGAGCACGACGACGGCCAGTCCGGCGGCGGCGACGCCGAGCCGCTGTCGCGCCGGCGGTCCGGACGGCGGCGGTCCCGGCGTCGACGGCGTCTCACGGAGCCTGCGTGCCCGCCACACCGCGCGGGCCAACAGCGGCAGGAAGGCGGCATAGGACGTCACCACCAAGACCGACGCCGCCACCCGCAGCAGGCTCGGAGTCGGCAGCACACACAACAGAAGCGCGAAGTTGGCGACCGCGAGCCGCCACGGTGCGCCGCGTTCCAATTCGGTTGTCGCCGCGATGGAAGCGGCGCGTCCGCCGACGACGATGGTGGTCAGATAGCTCAGCGCGCCCAACAGCACCTGAACCAGGAACCCTGCGAGCACCGCCACGGTCAGCAGACCGGCCCTGTCGAGCAGAGGGGGCCACGTCGGCGCGGTGGCGAAGGCGACCACGGCGTAGCTCAGCGAGCCCACCAGCCACACCACCCCGCACAGCACCGACAGCGTCGCGAAATTTCCCGGTCGCTTCCGCCGCAATTCGTCGAGATGCGGCCACAGCACGTAGAGCGTCGCCGCGAGATAGGCCAGCGCCCCGGTGGCGGTCACCACCGGCGAACCGGCAACCGCCCCCGACGCAGCCACCGTCAATCCCCCTACCAGCCCGGGTAACCCACGCCGGGCGGCGACCTCGACTCCGTCGGCCATCCGGGTGCGTAGCATCGTCGGCCACAGGGTCACCAACGTGCCCAGCACCGTGAGCCCGACGAAACCGAACAAGTTGACCGCCGCGTGGGCGATGACGAACCGGTCATGCAGGGCGCCGGGCAGCGTCGAGTTGGCCATCGCCACACCCAGTCCCGCCCCGATCGAAAGCAGCGCTGCGGCAGCGACGTAGTAGCGAACGGTGTCACCGAAGCGTGAGGGCAGCGCGGAGCGCAACTGCCGCACCAACGTGACGGCGTGGGCCAGCGCGACGCTGGCTACGGCGATGCCACCGGCCAGGACCGCCGGCCAGAAGGACAGGACCATGCCGGCGACCACCCCGACCGCGCCGAGGTTGAAAGCCGCGAGGGCGCAGGCCTGCCCGGCCCGCGAGGAGTCCGGCGGACGACGCAGAAGCGCATCGGCGAAGTGTCGGCTCCAGATGAGGATCGCGTTACCCGCCGCCCCCAGGCCGAGAAGATGGATCAGCAGCCAGCCCGACGCCGGCACCGACCTGTGAACGATCGCAATCACTACAAGTGCTGTGAGCCAGGCGAATACGATCGATCCGACCCGCAGGTGCCACCGGGAGCGGTTCATGCCGGCACCCCGATCGGCCGGCGCCGCGTCGCCGCATGAACGGCAACCCCCGCGAAGGCGAGCACGGCAACGATGTTGAGCACCCCGCCGGCCTGCAGCGCCCACTCCACACCGCGCACGTCTCCGACGACCACCCGCAGCAGCAGCGATGCGTGCAGCAACACGACGGGACCGTACATCGCCGGGGTGTACGGAACCGGGCGGCGCAGCACCGCAGGCATGATGACCGGTGCGTGCGCCATGATCATCGACAGCACGAACCCGAGCATCACCGCGTGCACCACCGCGTCGTAGCCGCCACCGGAGTGCACGGGACCCACCACCAGCCACGTCAGGCCCGGCACCGCCAGCCACGCGTATCCGGCCAACAGGCACACGGCCATGTACCGCGTCAGCCCTGTCGTATGGACCGTGCGCCGGGCGATGTCGAATCGCAGCAGCCAGCAGGTGATGCCCAGGATCGCACCGCCGAGCAGCGCGAAACCAACTGTCGGCCAGAGTAATTGAGCTAAAGCACCGAGGACCACGGCCGCCGACGACGCGACGAGCAGGACTTCGGCGTTCGTGCCGAGAATCGCCACCCTGGCCAGTTCGAGGCGCTCCCCGGCGATGGTCAGGATGAGGAATCCGACCAGCCAGCCCAGCAGGTCGGACACCGGCAGCCCGGCGGCCCACAGCAGCGCCGCGCCCGTCGCCAGCACAGCGCCCGCCGCCTGCACCAGCACGGCCGCATCCCAGCTGCGCCGCCACAGCGGCACGTATACCGCTGCGAGCAGCGCAGCCCCCGCGAGCAGGGCGAGGTCGGCGACGCGGCGCGGCGCCGGGCTGACGAGCAGAACCGCGCCCAGGCCCAGGAACGCCGGAGCGAGGTAGCACCACCGCCGGCCCGACGCGACCGCGCGTTCCACCGCGATCACGGTGCCCACGAAGCCGAGCACCAACAGAATCCCGTGCACGTCGGCCAATCTCGCGGTGTCGATCGGAGCCGGCAGTCCGAGCCGCAACAGCCCCGCGTCCAGCCCGGCCAGCAGTGCGAATGCGCCGGGAACCAGCAGCAGTGCCCGAGCCGGAATCCGGTTCTCAGCCATGGCTTTTCACCACCGGATCGGGAAGGAACAACCGGCAGGCGCCGGGTTCGGCGAACGGAATCAGGTCCAGGCCGGGCCCGGTCGACGCGTCGATGCTCTGCAGCAACCCTTCGACGATGCCGAGATGGACCTGGCAGACCACGCTCGGGTAGCGGCGGGCGGCCTCGAGCAGCGGACAGCGCCGCAGCGCCACCCCGCGCTCGGCACCCTCGTCGTCGGGCGCGAAGCCCAGCCGCGCCAGTGCGTCGAGGACCGCTTGGCGCGCATCACTGTCGGTGCGTGCCACCTCGTCGGCCAGCTCGCGCCCCCACTCGATGCCGGCGGCGCGGGCGTCGCGTTCGGGGTCGGCGCTGGTGCGGGCGAGATGCCCGGCGAGGGCGGTGGCAAGACCCGCGTAGTCACGGACCCGCACCGCGGGGTCGGCCGCCGAGGGCCGATACAGCGCGGCGGGCCGGCCGCGCCCGGCGGCAGGTTCGGTGGCGCGCTCGACGAGGCCGAGGTCGACGAGCGCGTCCAGGTGCTCGCGCACGGTGTTCTGGTGCAGCCCGAGCGTCGCCGCCGCATCAACCGTGCGGACCGGGGCGTGCGCGCGCACATGCTCGAGCACCCTCAACCGTTGCCCCGACAAGGGCACCGGACCAGTCGCCGAAGGCGCCGGTGAGGGCCCGAGCGGCGGTGCGCTATTTACCACGGAAATTATTGTAGTAAATTGCTATCTGTAGGGCCAGCACAGCCGAAAGGAATCCATCATGACTGTCAACGAACTGATCGTCGCCACCACACCCGCGGACGCGGAGGCGGCCGAGACGGTCAAGAATCACCACGCTGAGCTGGCCGGACACCTCAAGGCGCTGACGGAGGCGATGGTGTCGGCGGCCGAACGCGGCGCCGGTTTCGAAGCGGCGCGCGCCGCGGCCCTCGAATTCCTGACCGACGAGTTGCTGCCGCACGCCACAGCCGAAGAGGCCCGCCTCTACCCCGCCGCCGCCCATACCGAACGGGCCCGGCCGCTGATCGAGTCGATGATCGCCGCGCACCGCGTCATCGGCGGTCTGGTCGACCGGATTCGCACCGAGCAGTCACCCGTGCGCGCGGCCGCGGCCGGGCACGCGCTGCAGGTCGTGTTCGAGGCCCACCTCGTCGACGAGAACGACCGGATCCTGCCGATCGTCGCCTCCGACCCGGAAATCTCGCTGGCAGACTCCCTCGACGGAATGCACGAACTGATCGGCGGCCACCACCATGCCGAAGGCGGCCAGAGCTGCGGCTGCGGAGCCGACCCCGAGGAACCCGTGCTCGACGTACGCGACGTGCCGCACTCGATCCGGCACGCCACGGTGTTCGGCGCTTTCGACGCGGTTCCGGTCGGCGCCAGCATGGTGCTGGTCGCGCCTCACGACCCGGTGCCGCTGCTGCACCAGCTGCACGACCGCACAGCCGGCCGGATCTCGTTCGACTACATCGAACGCGGGCCGGAGGCCTGGAGGCTTCGCCTCACCCGCATCTGACGTGCCGCGAGCGCTCAGCCCGGTACAGAATCGGCGGGGCTTGATTCGTACAAGGGTGAGCGCTCGCGACGGTCGAGGGTGTTAATGTCCGGCGCGTGACATCCGTACTCGCCATTCCACGGGGGCCCGAAGATGTAACGCCCGCGTGGCTCGGATCAGTGCTGGGAACTGACGTCGACACGGTCGAGGTCACGCCGATCGGAACGGGCCAGACCGGCGCCACGTACCGAGTGTCGGCGACATACGGCGCGGACACCGACCTGCCCGCCACGTTCGCGATCAAACTGTCTGCGCAGGACGACGCGGTGCGTGAGCGGGTGGCACTGGGCTACCGCTCCGAGGTCGAGTTCTACTCGCTGATCGCCGACCGGATGCGAATCCCCGTCCCGCGCAGTTTCCATCAGGACATCTCCGAGGACGGCACCGACGTCGTCCTCCTGCTCGCGGATATGGCGCCCGCGGTGCAGGGCGACCAGATCGCCGGGTGCACTGTTGTCGAGGCGCAGCTTGCCGTCGAAGCGCTGGCCGGGCTGCACGGCCCGAGTTGGTGCGAGCCCGAGTGGATGGATCTGTCGGCCATCGTCATGCCGAAGCCAGGCGACACCGAAGCGGCCAAGGGCATGGGTGACGTCTGCAAGATGGCCGCCGGCATCGTGATCGACCGCCTCGGGTCTTCGATCAGCCCCGAGGACCAGGAAACACTGTCCGCGGCAATGGCTTCGGTCACCGACTGGCTGATGGCCGAGCCGGACCGATATGCATTGATGCACGGTGATTACCGGCTCGACAACATGTTGTTCGACCCCGACCACACCCGCATCACGGTGGTCGACTGGCAGACCATCGGCATCGGCCTGCCAGCGCGCGATCTCGCGTACTTCACCGCAACCAGCCTCGACCCGTCCGTGCGTGCGCAGATCGAGCGCGACCTCGTCGAGCGCTACCACCGCACTCTGATCGGTTATGGCGTCGGCGATTACGACCTCGAAACCTGTTGGATCGACTACCGCCTGGGCTTGGTGCAGGCGCCACTGCTCGTGGCGCTCGGCACGGCGTTCGCCACGTCCACCGAGCGCGGCGACGAGATGATGCTGGCGATGTTGAGTCGCGGTTGCCGGGCCATCCGCGAACTGCAGACCCTGGAGCTCATCGCGTCCTACCGGTAGGCGTGCCGACGCAGTAAGAACTCGGTGCCCGCAGACCGCGGGCGATTCGAGGCGGCTACTGCTCCCCACTTGCAGGTCCGTGGCACCGCCGAACCCGCTGTGAACGGTATCGAGCCCTGCAACGTTGAAGTCTTCGGGATCGCTGGATCGAGGGCATCGGGGACCTTCGCCATTTGATAGGAGCACCATGGCATTGCACGGCTTGGCCAAGGCCACCATCGGCGTACCAAATGTCGACGAAACCGTCGCCTATTACCGCGAATTCGGCCTCACGCACCGCGGGGGCGGCGTGTTCACCACCCGCAACGGGGGTGACCAACTGAAAATCATGCATACGCCTAGGCGCCGGCTAGTCGAGCTGACGATCGCAGCCGATGACGAGGACGACGTCGCACGCACCGCCACGCGGCTCGCCACCTTGGGCGCCGAGGTGCATTGCTCGACGATCATGTGCTCGGCGTGTGAACCCGTTACGGGGACTCGGGTCACCGTCGAGATCCGGCCCCGGATCGTTGTCGAACCAGCCGTCGCTGCCACCGCGTACAACGGCCCGGGACGCATCGACCGTTGGGGCCGCGCACCTTTCATTGCCCGGCGGGGGCCGGTACAGCCGAGCAAGCTGGGTCACGCGGTGATCGGTTCCGTCGACCTCGAAACGACGATGCGGTTCTTCGTCGACGGGTTGGGCTTCAAAGTCAGCGACTATATGGGAGACAAAGCCGCCTTCCTGCGGTGTTCCGTCGAACACCACAACCTCTTGGTCATGGCTGCGCCGGTCAACTTCATGCATCACACCAGCTGGCAGGTGAACGACATCGACGAGGTCGGCCGCGGTGCCCAGTCGATGCTGGACGGTCATCCCGAACGCCACATCTGGGGCCTCGGGCGCCACTATGCGGGCGCCAATTTCTTCTGGTACCTGAAAGATCCGGCGGGCAACTTCTCCGAGTACTACTCCGACATGGATACCGTCCCCGAGGACGAACTGTGGAGCCCCGAGGTGCTGCACGGTTTGCAGGGCCTCTACGCCTGGGGGCCGCCGCCTCCACCGTCGTTCCTCGAACCCGACGATCTCGCAGCCCTGATGATCGGTGCGCACTCTGCTGCGGGGCAGTGAGCGCTGCGGTCAGTCGCTGGTCCGTGCCTTGCGGATCGCCGCCACCCAGTCGAGCGTCTCGTCCACCGTGGCGACAGTCGTCACCCCGGCGGGCAGCGGCGGCCGCTCCACCATCACCACCGGTATCCCGAGCGCGGCGGCGGCGTCCAGCTTGGGTCGCGTCATCGACCCTCCGCTGTTCTTGGTGACCAACGCGTCGATGCGGTGCTCACGCAGTAAGGTCAACTCGTCGTCGTAGCGGTATGGTCCGCGCGACAGCACGACCTGATGCCGTGACGGCAGGTCCTCCGATTCGGGTGGGGTGACCGCGCGGATCAGGAACCACGCGTCGACGTCGCGGAACGCCGCGGCCCCGGATCGGCCGGTGGTCAAAAAGACCCGCTGAAATCTTTCGGCGGCAACGACATTCGCGGCCTCACGATCGTCGCCGACCACCACCGCGTCGCCGACCGGCCAAGGGGGCCGCGCCAGCACCAGGTGCGGCAACCGTAGCTCGGCGCACACGGCCGCGGCGTGGACGGTCATCGTCGCGGCGTACGGATGCGTGGCGTCGACGACGGCGTCCACCTGCTCGTCGCGCACCCACCCCCGCAGGCCGTCGATGCCGCCGAACCCGCCGACGCGCACCTCTCCGACCGGCAGCGCGGGGTCGGGCACCCGCCCGGCCAGTGAGCTGATCACCTCGATGTCGGGGTGCAGCCGTGCGGCGAGCGCACGGGCCTCCGATGTGCCGCCCAGCAACAGGATTCGCATCAGTGCCGCCCCCGCCGCACCCGCCCCGACGAGTACAGGTAGCTGTCGGCGAACCCCTCGGCCGCCAGCACGTCACCGACGACGATGACCGCGGTACGCGTGATCCCCGCCGCCTTGGTCTGCGCCGCGAGATCCTCGAGCGTGCAGCGCACGACCTGTTGCTGGGGCCACGACGCGAACGCGACCACCGCGCAGGCTGTTTCGGGACGGTAGCCGCCGGCCAGCAGCTCCGCGGCGATCGTGTCGATTTGCGCTGCCGCCAGGTGCAGCACCAGGGTGGCGCCTGACGCCGACAGTGTCTGCAGGTCCTCCCCCGGCGGCATCGCGGTCGACAGGGTGGCCACCCGGGTCAGCGTGACCGTCTGCGCGACGCCGGGGACCGTGAGTTCGCGGCCCAGTGCGGCGGCGGCCGCGGCGAATGCCGGGACGCCGGGAACGATTTCGTAGTCGATACCGAGATCGTCGAGACGGCGGCACTGCTCGGCCAGAGCGCTGTAGATCGACGGATCACCGGAATGCAACCGCGCCACATCGAGATTCGCGGCGTGGGCGTCGGCGAGTTCGGTGACGATCTGGTCGAGTGTCAACGGCCCGGTGTCGACGACGCGCGCGCCCGGCGGGCACAGCGCGAGCAGATCCTCGGGCATGATCGAACCGGCGTAGAGGCAGACCTGGCAGCGCTGCAGCAGTCGCTGCCCCCGCACGGTGATCAGGTCGGCGGCACCGGGACCGGCGCCGATGAAGTAGACGGTCATCGCTTGGCCATCGCCCACTGCGTGACGGGCATGGCCGGGCGCCAGCCGGTGAAACCACCGAGCGGCTCGCCGCGGTGGTGCTCGAAACGTCGAAGCTCCCCGCCTAATCGTGAATACCATTGGGCGACAAGTACTTCTGACTCCACCGTGACGGCGTTCGCGACGAGCCTGCCACCGGACGGCAACCGATCGAAGCACGCTTGCAGCAGTCCGGGTTGGGTGATGCCGCCGCCGATGAAGACCGCGTCGGGTGCCGGTAGCGAGTCGAACGACGCGGGCGCATCGGCCTGCACCTCGACGCGTGCGCCGAATGCGACGGTGTTTTCGGCGATACGTTTGCGGCGACGCTCGTCGCGTTCGAATGCCACTGCGCGGCAACCGGGTCCGCTGCGACACCATTCGATCGCGATGCTGCCCGAGCCCGCCCCGACGTCCCAGAGGAGCTGTCCGGGGCGCGGCGCCAGGGCGGCCAGCGTCACCGCGCGCACCGGTTGTTTGGTGATCTGCCCGTCGTTGGCGAACAGCTCGTCGGGCAGCACTCCGAGCCGCCGTTCGTCGGGCAGGTAGCGCACCGCAACCACATTGAGATCGTCGACGTCACCGGGAGGCCGCGCCGCCCATTCCCGCGCGGTGGCGGTTCGGCGCCGCTCGGCGGGGCCGCCGAGTTGCTCGAGGACGGTGACCTCGGAGTCGCCGCGGCCGGTGTCGGTCAGCAAGCGCGCCAGCGCCGCGGGAGTCGAACGATCGCGCGACATGACGACGGCCTGCCCGCCGCGGCGCACCGCGGTGTGCGGTTCGCTCGATACCAGGCTGATGACCTCGGTGTCCTGCACCGACCAGCCCACCCGCGAGCAGGCCAGGGTCACCGACGACACGTGCGGCAGCACCGCGACCCGGTCCGCGCCGTACAGCCGGATCAGCGAGTTGCCGACACCGTGCAGCAGTGGGTCACCGCTGGCCACCACGTGCACGTCACCCTCGGCCCCGTCGAGCAGCGTCCGCAGCGCGGGCAGCATCGGTGACGGCCACTCCCGGCGCGCAGCGGTGACGGCGTCGTCGAGCAGCGCCAATTGGCGCCCGGACCCGTAAATCACGGTGGCCCTAGTGAGTTCGGCCTTCGCGACCGGCGACAGTCCGGGCATTCCGTCGGCGCCGATGCCCACCACAACGATCGTCATCGCCGCCCTCTGCTCTTCGCGCAAGCGCTCATCGCCGCAACCTCCGCCACACGAACCGCGGCGTCATCCGGAACGCCAGCGCCAACACGGCCAGCGGCGCGGGCACCCACACCGTGCCGCGGCCCTTACCCAGCGCGCGGACGGTGGCGTCGGCGACCTGGCCCGGTGTGCTGGACAGCGGCGCGGGCGTCATGCCCTCGGTCATCCGCCCGATCACGAACCCCGGCCGAACCACCAGCAGCTGCACCCCCGAGCCGTGCAGCGCGTCGGCGAGCCCGCTGCAGAACCCGTCCAGCCCGGCCTTCGCGGACCCGTAGACGTAGTTGGCGCGTCGCACCCGGACGCCGGCCACCGACGAGAACGCGACGATGGCCCCGGCGCCCGCAGCGCGCATCGTGTCCGCCAGCACGGTCAACAGGCTGACCTGGGCGACGAAGTCGGTGTGCACGATCGCCGCGGCATGCGTGGGATCCTTCTCCGCCAGGGTCTGATCGCCGAGGATGCCGAACGCCAGCACCGCGGTGTCGATCGGGCCGTGCTCGGCGACGATGGACTCGACGAGCGGACCGTGCGAGTCCAGGTCGTCGGCGTCGAACTCGCGCACATGCACGGCCGCGGCGCCCGCGGCAGCAACGGCGGCCACCTCCGCGTCCAGCTCGTCGGAGCGGCGCGCCGCCAGCAGCACCGCAGCCCCGGACGCCAGACGCGTGGCCACCTCGAGGCCGATCTCGCTGCGCCCGCCGAAGACCACGACCAAGGGCAGACGAGAGTCAGCCGTGTCTGTCATGGCTGCGATTATGTCCTGCGCTACGGTGAACCCCGATGGCCCAGTCCAGCCGCCGGGCGACCACCCGGCTCACCACCGACGCGCTCGCGTTCCTGTCCGAGCGTCATCTCGCGATGCTGACGACCCTGCGTTCGGACAACTCGCCGCACGTCGTCGCCGTCGGCTTCACCTTCGACCCGACCACCCACATTGCCCGCGTCATCACCAGCGGAGGTTCGCAGAAGGCCGTCAACGCCGAGCGGCAGGGTGTGGCCGTGCTGAGCCAGGTCGACGGTGCGCGGTGGTTGTCGCTCGAGGGCAAGGCCAAGGTCAACACCGATCCCGACGCCGTCCGCGACGCCGAACTGCGCTACGCACAGCGGTACCGCACGCCGCGGGTCAACCCGAAACGCGTCGTGATCGAGGTTCGTGTCGAGCGGGTGCTGGGCTCCTCGGGCCTGCTGGACCGCGTCGCCGACTGACCGCGAATCAGCTGACCGGCACGACCACCAGCTCATGCGGGCGGTTGTTCACCGGCTCGGCCCCTTCGGCGGTGACGATCACGATGTCCTCGATGCGCGCGCCCCACTCGCCGGGAAAGTAGATGCCCGGCTCCACGGAGAACGCCATGCCCTCCTCGAGGGCGAGCTTGTTACCGGCGACGATGTAGGGCTCCTCGTGCACCGACAGCCCGATGCCGTGGCCGGTGCGGTGCACGAACGCGTCGGCGAGGCCCTCGGCGGCCAGCACGTCGCGGGCGGCGGCGTCGACCTGTTCGGCGGTGACCCCGGGCCGGACCGCGTCGACCGCGGCCCGCTGGGCGCGCTGCAGCACCGCGTAGCGACGGGCGACGTCGGCATCGGGTTCGCCGATGCTGTAGGTACGGGTCGAGTCGGAGTTGTAGCCGGGCTCGTAGGGTCCGCCGATGTCGACGACCACAATGTCACCGGCGCGCAGTTCGCGGTCCGAACACTCGTGGTGCGGGTCGGCACCGTGCGGCCCGGAACCGACGATGATGAAGGCGACTTCCGAATGCCCCTCGGCGACAATGGCTTCCGCGATGTCGGCGGCGACATCGGCCTCGGTGCGGCCGGGCACCAGGAAGTCGGGGACCCTGGCGTGGACCCGGTCGATCGCCGCTCCCGCCTTGCGCAGCGCGTCGATTTCGGCCGGATCCTTGATCATCCGCAGCCGGCGCAGTACGTCGGTGGCCAGCACCGGCACCGTTCCGAGGACCTCGGCGAGCGGAAGCAGGTGCAGGGCGGGCATGGAGTCGGTCACCGCGACCGCGAGCGTCCCCCCGCCCAGCGCCTCGCCCACAAGTGCGTACGGGTCGTCGCCGTCGACCCAGTCGCGCACCGTCAAGCCGAGTTCGGGCACCGCCGACTCCTTGAGCGCCGCCAACTCCAGCCGGGGCACCACGATGGTCGGGTCACCGTCGGCCGGTAACACCAGCGCCGTGAGCCGTTCGAAAGTCTGCGCGCGGGAACCGACCAGATAGCGCAGGTCGTAACCCGGCGTGATGACCAGGCCCGCCAGGCCGGCATCGGCCGCGGCGGACGCGGCGGCACGCAGCCGGGAGGCGTAGACATCGGTGCTGAATCGGTTGGCCGTCATGGGATTCAGGCTAATCCGCGCCCGGATAGCCGGCGACCGGCCTCGTCGGTCGCGCTACTGTCAGTGACCGTGGCCGCTCCCCTCGTCCTGCTCGACGGCGCCAGCATGTGGTTTCGCTCCTATTTCGGGGTGCCCAACTCGATCACCGCGCCGGACGGCCGCCCGGTGAACGCGCTACGCGGCTTTCTGGACGCCATGGCGACGGTGATCACCCGCGAGCGCCCCGGCCGGCTGGTGGTGTGCCGCGACGACGACTGGCGGCCGCAGTGGCGCGTCGACCTCATACCGTCCTACAAGGCGCACCGCGTGCTCGAGGAGAACCCCGAGGGTGAGCCCGACGTGGAGGAGGTGCCCGACGACCTCACCCCCCAGGTCGACATGATCTTCGAGATCCTCGACGCCTTCGGCATCCCGACCGCCGGCGCCGCCGAGTGTGAGGCCGACGACGTGCTGGGCACCCTGGCCGCGCGCGAGAAGCGCGATCCGGTGGTGGTGGTCAGCGGGGATCGCGATCTACTGCAGTTGGTGCGCGACGAGCCGGTAGCGGTCCGGGTCCTCTACCTCGGCCGAGGCCTGGCCAAGGCCACCAAATGGGGCCCGAAGGAAGTGGCCGAGACGTACGGCGTGCCGGTCGACCGGGCGGGTCCGGCGTATGCCGAACTGGCACTGCTGCGCGGGGATCCAAGCGACGGCCTGCCCGGAGTGCCCGGTATCGGAGAGAAGACGGCCGCGACGCTGCTGGCACAGCACGGTTCGCTGGAGAACATCCTCGCCGCGGCCAACGACCCGAAGTCGAAGATGAGCAAGGCGTACCGGACCAAGCTGCTCAAGGCCGCCGACTACATCGAGGCGGCGGCACCGGTGGTCAAGGTCGCCACAGACGCCGAACTGGACTGGTCGACGCCCAACGACACACTCCCGTTGGCAGCCGAGCATCCGCGCAAGGTCGTCACACTCGCCGAGACCTACGGCGTCACATCGTCGATCGGCCGCCTGCAGAAGGCCCTCGACGGACTCGACGGCTGACCGGCCTACTTGGGTCGGCCGACCTCGTAGGTGCCCTTGTCGTCCTGGAAGGTCACCGTCACCTGGCGCTTGGTGCCGTCGATGCTGACCTCGCAGTTGAAGGTGCCGCCCTTCTCGACGGTCGGATTCTGGCCGTCATTGCACTTGACGTCCTTGACGTTGGTGGCGCCGTATCCGTTGGCCTCATCGGTGAGGATCTGCTGCACCCCGGACTGCGCGGCGTCGATGTCGAGCTTGGTGGTGACGAAAAAGCCCGGCTTCCAGAAGCCCATGACCAGCACGACCGCGACGATGACCGCCGCCAGCAGGCCGATGACGCCCCCGATCACCGCCAGCGAGCGCTTCGAACCCTCCTCGGCGCCCGGAGTGCCGTACTGCGGGTACTGGCCGAACTGACCCGGCTGCTGGCCGTACTGGCCGGGTTGCTGTCCGTACTGGCCGGCCTGGTCGCCGTATTGGCCGGGCTGCTGCTGATAGCCCGGCTGACCGGGTTGTGCGTATGGCTGCCCGTAGTGCGGCTGCCCGTACTGCCCCGGCTGCTGATAGGCCTGCGGGGGGTACTCGCTGGGCTGCTGTCCGTACTGCTCGCCACCCGAGTACTGCTGCGGCGGCTGATACGCCGGCTGCTGGTACTGCGGGTACTGCTGTTGGCCCTGCGACGGGTCGTAGGCGGGCGGCTGCCAGCTGGGCGCCGCCTGGGTCGCGTCGCCGCCCTGAGGCTGCCACGGCTGGTTGGCCGATGGATCGCTGGACGGCTGGTCCGAAGGCTGTTCCGGCTGCTGGCCTGGCCACGACTGCGTCGGATCAGATCCCTGCGGTCCGCTCATATCACTCCTTGTTCACCCGCGGCCGAGCCGCGAATACCTGGGCGTCTTGCCCCCGACACATTACCCCGCATCAACAGCGACGACGCCGCGTCGAACGTCGTTTATCGCGCGTTTCGCGGTGCTTCGCAGCGCGGCGCCGGGTGCGGCGTTGCGTACCTGGTCGAGCAGGTCGAGGACCTGGCGGCACCACCGGACGAAATCGCCTGCCGACAGCGGTGATCCGCTGCCCGTGGCGTCGGACGCGGCCAGCGCACTGGTCAGGTCGCCGGTCGTGGCCCACCGGAAGATCGCGGCGACGAACCCGTCGTCGGGTTCACGGCTGCCCGTGATGCGGTGGCGCTGTTCGTCGGCGCGCAGCTCGGTCCACAGCCGCCGCGTCTGGTTGAGGGCGCGGCGCAGTCTGCCGGTCGGGATGTCGAATCCCTCGCGAGCGCCCGGCGTGTCACCGCGCGCCTCGTAGAGCACCGCCGACACCACGCCTGCCAGCTCGGCGGCGTCGAGTCCCTCCCAGATGCCGGTGCGCAGCGCCTCGGCCACCAGCAGGTCACTTTCGCTGTAGATGCGGGCCAGCAGGCGGCCGTCGTCGGTCACCTTGGGATCGTCCGCGGCGCCGCTGATGAAGCCACGTTCGGTCAGCAGCACCACAATCCGGTCGAACGTGCGCGCCAGCGAGTTGGTCGCCGCGGCCACCTTCTGCCGGATCTGTTCGTTGTCGCGTTCGATGCGCAGGTAGCGCTCGGCCAGCCGCGCCTTCTCCTCCCGGTCGGGCCGGTGATGAGCCGGGTGCGAGCGCAATTGCTCGCGCAACGAGGCCAATTCGGGATCGATGTCGCGCTCGGCGCCCGCACGCGTGGGCCCGCTGCGCTTGCCCTTCCTCGACGGCACGTCGAGGCGTTCGGCCGCCGAGATGAGGGCCGAGGCGAGGTCGCGCCGTGCGCGCGGATTGCGGTGCTCGACGCGTTTGGGCAACGGCATGGTGCCCAGCGGGGCGGACGTTCCCGAGTAGTCGGCCGACGAGATCCGCCCGGCCCAGCGGTGTTCGGTCAACACCAACGGGCGCGGATCCTCGTCGTCGCGGGCGGCTTCGAGCACGACGGCCAAGCCTCCGCGGCGACCGTGGGTGATCGTGATGATGTCGCCGCGGCGCAGCGAGGCCAGCGCCTCGTTGGCCGCCCTGCGGCGCTGCAGCCGCGACGCCCGCGATTGGGCGCGTTCGCGTTCGGAGATCTGCATCCGAAGCCGGACGTAGTCGAGGATCGAGTCGTCGCCCAGTTCGGCGTTGATCTCGGTGAGCATCCGCTCGCCACGCTCGATGCCGCGGCGCAGCCCGACCACCGAACGGTCGGCCTGGTACTGCGCGAACGAGCTCTCCAGCAGTTTATGTGCCTGCGCCGGACCCATCTGCTGGACGAGGTTGATGGTCATGTTGTACGAGGGCGCAAAGGAACTGCGCAGCGGGAATGTCCGGGTGGATGCCAATCCGGCCACCTCGGCCGGTTCGACGTCCGGGGTCCACAGCACCACGGCGTGGCCTTCGACGTCGATGCCGCGCCGACCCGCGCGACCGGTCAGCTGGGTGTACTCGCCGGGCGTCAACGGCACGTGTTGTTCGCCGTTGAACTTCACCAACCGTTCGAGCACTACCGTGCGCGCGGGCATGTTGATGCCCAAAGCCAGTGTCTCCGTGGCGAATACCGCCTTGACCAGGCCCGCGGAGAACAGCTCCTCGACGGTGTGGCGGAACACCGGCAGCATGCCGGCGTGATGGGCGGCAAGTCCGCGCAGCAGGCCTTCGCGCCACTCATGGTAGTCGAGGACGATCAGGTCGGCCTCGGGCAGATCTCCGCAGCGACGGTCGACGACTTCGGCGATGCGGGCGCGTTCCTCGTCGGTGGTCAGCCGCAGCGATGACCGCAGGCACTGTTTGACCGCGGCGTCGCATCCCGCACGCGAGAAGATGAAGGTGATTGCGGGCAGCAGCTCTTCGCGGTCCAGCGTGGCGATCACCTCGGGCCGCGACGGCGGCCGGTACATCGTCGGCCTGCCCCGGTTGCGGCCGCGGCCACGCGGCTGCCAGTCGGCGAGCCGGTCCGCTTCACGCCGATGTGCGATGTGGCGCAGCAACTCCGGATCGACCAGCAGCTCCCGGTTCGGTTTCGTGGTGCCGCGAGCCGCCCGGGTGGCGCGGTAGTCGAACAGGTCGAACAACCGCTTGCCGACCAGGACGTGCTGCCACAGCGGAACCGGACGGTGTTCGTCGACGATGACCGTGGTGTCCCCACGTACGGTCTGGATCCAGCCGCCGAACTCCTCGGCGTTGCTGACCGTCGCCGACAGGCTCACCAGCCGCACCTCGTCGGGCAGGTGCAGGATGACCTCTTCCCACACCGCGCCACGCATGCGGTCCGCCAGAAAGTGCACCTCGTCCATCACGACATACGAAAGGCCCTGCAACGTCGCGGAATTCGCGTAGAGCATGTTGCGAAGGACCTCGGTGGTCATGACCACCACGTCGGCGTCACCGTTGACCGACTGATCTCCGGTGAGCAGTCCGATCTTCTCCGGGCCGTAGCGCTGCACCAGGTCGTTGTGCTTCTGGTTGCTCAGCGCCTTGATCGGCGTCGTGTAGAAGCACTTGCCGCCCGCCGCCAGCGCGAGGTGCACCGCGAACTCCCCCACGACGGTCTTGCCCGCGCCGGTGGGTGCGCACACCAGTACTCCGTGCCCGTTCTCCAGTGCCTCACAGGAGCGCCGCTGGAAATCGTCGAGCGCAAACGACAACTGTTCGGCGAAACGGGCCAGCTCGCAGCCCGAGTCACTAGGTGGCGTCGTCATCGACCACATGCCGCGCGGACGTCGGCACGGTGCTGGACGCCTCGACGGGCTCGGCGGGTTCGATCGGTGCGGCCTGGTCGTCGGAGATGTCCTCAAGTGCGGCCCGCCGGGCCTTACGCCGGTCGTGCAGCCGCGCGATCTGAATCGCGAACTCGAGCAGCACCGTCAGGGCGAGCGCCAGTGCCAGCATCGAGAACGGATCCGATCCCGGGGTGAACAGCGCGGCGAACACGAACAACGCGAAGATCAACCCGCGGCGCCACGCCTTGAGCCGTTCGTAGGTCAGCACTCCGACGGCATTGAGCATCACGATCAGCAGCGGGAACTCGAAGCTGAAACCGAAGACCAGCAGCAGGTTGATCAGGAAGCCGAAGTACTGATCGCCGGACAGCGCGGTGATCTGCACGTCGCTGCCGACGGTGAGCAGGAAGCCCAACGCGGTGGCCAGCACCACGTAGGCCAGCACCGCGCCCGCCACGAACAGCACGGCGCCGACGGTGACGAACGCGACCGCGAAGCGGCGCTCCTTCTTGTACAGCCCGGGGGTGATGAAGGCCCACATCTGATAGAGCCACACCGGGCAGGCCAGCACGATGCCCGCGGTCAGCGCGACCTTCAGGCGCAGCATGAACTGGTCGAAGGGCGCGGTGGCCAGCAGGCGGCATTCGTCGTCAGGTGCGATGGTCGCCCGCGACGAGGGCGGCAGATCGCAGTACGGGCCGCGCAGCCAGTCCCCGAGGCTGGGCAACCCGAACACGCCGTGGCTGTACCAGAGGAAGCCCAGGATCGTCGTGACGACCACGGCGGCCGCCGAGATCAACAGCCGGGTGCGTAGCTCATGCAGATGCTCGACCAGCGACATCGTGCCGTCGGGGTTGACCCGCGAGCGCCGTCGGCGAGGATCGAGCTTCTTGAACAGTCCTGGGGTCTGCACGGCATGCCTACTTACGCGGCAGCGTGGCCGCGGTCAGTCGATTCTCGACGGTCAGGCGGGACGTTTGTCCGAGGGATGCTCGGTTGCCGGAGCCGTTGCGTTGTCCGGAGCGGCGTTGTCGACCCGCTCCGAGGCGATCGGAGTGGCCGGCGGCTTGTCCGGCTGGGAAGACGGGCTATCCGTGGTCGAATCGGCCTGCATCTCCTTGATCTCCGACTTGAAGATCCGCAACGACTTACCCACGGACCGCGCCGCGTCGGGGAGCTTCTTAGCGCCAAAGAGCAGTACAAATACGGCGATGATGACGAGCCAATGTGTCCATGACAGCCCACCAGTCATTTGGTTACCTCCAGACTTCGCTTCGATCGTACTCGTCTATCGGGTTCGACTTGCTTGACTAGGCCGACCGGTTCCCGGCTGGACGCACTGCTTCGGTCCAGCCTCGACCGTCGAAATAGCGAACCATCGAGTGGTCACGCGGATCCGGGTACCACCCTGGCCAAGGGCCCCTGTGCACGGGAGGCTTGTGGGATTTCGTCGCTGCGGCGACCGAAAACACGACGAGGGCCACCACAATCGCCAAACCACCTCCGATTACGATGAAGGCAATCGCCAAGTGCCAGGGCTGAAGCCCGCCCAATTCCCACCTCCACATGCCGGCGTCAACTCAGCTACTGAGCTTAACTTCCGCCGACGCCGTATGCGCGCAGCGCCGCTTGGGCCGATTCCCGCACCCTCTCCACAAGATGGGCGGGTTCGAGCACCCGCACGGCCGACCCGAATCCGAGTACGAACCGGGCCATCCAGTCGTCGGAGGCGTAGGTCATCGCGGCCTCCCAGCCACCGCCGGGCAGTTCTCGGCTGACCCGCAGCGGGTAGTAGTCGAACATCCACGCCGCCGACCGATCGATCAGCAGCGTCGCCGACGGCAGCGAAGGGTCCGCGTCGAACAGCGAGGTGTCCGGTTCGGCCTGCACGGCCGGCGGTGGCGGCGACGATGGCTCGTCGAGCACCTGCGCGTCGACGATGCGGTCGAAACGGAACAGTCGGACCCCCTCGGCGGTTCGGCACCACGCCTCCAGGTAGCTGTGGTCGCCGACCAGCACCACCCGGATCGGGTCGACGATGCGGCTGGTCAGCACGTCGTGCGAAGCCGAGTAGTACTCGATGGACAAGGCGTGCCCGTCGCGCACCGCCTCCCGCACCGCCGCGGCCGCCTCGCTCTCGATCGGCGCGGGCTCCTCGACCGCCGCGCCGTCCTGGCCCACCGTGCCCGCCGCGGACTCGATCTTCGCGATCGCGCTGCGCGCCGCCTCCGGGTCGACCATGCCGGGCACCTCGGCCAACGCGCGCAGGGCCACCAGCACGCCCGTCGCCTCCGGCGACGTCAACCGCAGCGGGTGGTCGATACCTGCGGTGAACGTCACTTCGATTGTGTCGCCCGAGAATTCGAAGTCGATCAGATCGCCGGGGCCGTATCCGGGCAGCCCACACATCCACAGCTGGTTCAGGTCCTCGCGCAATTGTTTGACGCTGACGCCGAGATCGGAGGCCGCCTCGGCGTAGGTGATCCTCGGGTTGGCCTGAAAGTACGGCACCATGTTGAGCAGCCGGACCAGCCGCGTCGATACGGCCGTCATGCGCGACCCGCCTGCGCGGTCAACCGGGCCACCACGTCGTCGCGCAACGATTCGGGCTCGAGTGCCACCGCGTCGGGACCGTAGCTGGCGACCTCGCGCGCCAACCGGTCGAACATGCCGATGTCGATGGTGATCACCTCGCCCGCGCGGCCGTTGTGCGTGTGGGGAGTCGCCGAGGCGGCCCGTCGACGCAGCGCGGTGCCCTTGCCCTCGGCGATCCACACCCGCGCCTGACCGCCCGACGGCCACTCACCCACCGCGCGCTCGACGACTTCACGGAGGTCGACGTCCTGCGGTCGCTTGATCGCGCCGGGTGGGCCGACCGTGGTCACCTCGGCGCCGATGCGGGAGAGCCGGAAGGTGCGCGTCGCGTCGCGGTCGCGGTCGTGGCCCACCAGATACCAGCGGCCCCTGTGGGTGATGACGCCCCAGGGTTCCACCGTGCGGGTGGTGTAGGGGTCACTGCGCGACGGTCGGTGCGGGAACTGCACCGCTTGTCCGGAATCGATGGCGGACAACAGGATTCCGAGCACCTCTTCGGAGCCGCGCAGCCCGGGCAGGGCAGCGGTCGAGGTGATCGCCGGCGCGGCCTCCACCGCGTCGATGTCGATACCCGCGGCGCGCAGCTTCAGCAACGCGCCCTGGGTGGCGGTGATGAGCTCCGGCGATTCCCACAACTGGGTCGCCACGGCTACGGCGGCCGCCTCGTCGGGGGTCAGTTCGACCGTGGGCAGCGCGTAGGCCTCGCGGTTGATCCGGTAGCCCTCGGTCGGGTCGAATTGCGAAACCCGCCCCGTCTCCAGCGGGATCCCCAAGTCGCGCAACTCGTTCTTGTCGCGCTCGAACATGCGCGAGAAGGCCTCGTCGCTGGCGCTGTCGGCGTATCCCGAAACCGTCTGACGGATCCGCTCGGCGGTGATGAAGTTCCGCGTCGACAGCAGCGCGATCACGAGGTTCATCAGCCGCTCGACTTTGGAGATCGCCACTCGACCCAGCTTAGGGTGTCCCGTCCTCATGCCGAGCGCTCAGCCTGGTACGAGTTTTCGCGCGCGCGAACCGCACATGAGTGAGCAATCGCGAGACTTACATGGAGGCGATGAGCCGCTTGACCCGCTCGTCGACCGACCGGAACGGGTCCTTGCACAGCACCGTGCGCTGCGCCTGATCGTTGAGCTTGAGGTGCACCCAGTCGACGGTGAAGTCGCGGCCGGCCTCCTGGGCGGCGCTGATGAACTCCCCGCGCAGTTTGGCCCTGGTGGTCTGCGGCGGCGTGTTGACGGCCGCCTCGATGTCCTCGTCGGTGGTGATCCGCGTGGCCAGCCCCTTGCGCTGCAGCAGATCGAACACCCCGCGACCGCGCTTGATGTCGTGATAGGCGAGGTCGAGCTGGCTGATCTTGGGATCTGACAGCTCCATGTTGTAGCGGTCCTGATAGCGCTGGAACAGCTTCCGCTTGATGACCCAGTCGATCTCGGTGTCGACCTTGGCGAAGTCCTGGCTCTCCACGGCGTCGAGTTGGCGTCCCCACAGGTCGACCACCTGCTGGATCTGCGTGTTGGGCTCGCGGCTCTGCAGGTACTCGACGGCGCGGGCGTAGTACTCGCGCTGGATGTCCAGGGCGCTGGCCTGCCGGCCCCCGGCCAGGCGCACCGGGCGCCGTCCGGTCAGGTCGTGGCTGACCTCGCGGATGGCGCGGATCGGGTTGTCCAGTGAGAAGTCGCGGAACGCGATCCCGGCCTCGATCATCTCCAGCACCAGCGACGCCGTGCCCACCTTGAGCATCGTGGTGGCCTCGCACATGTTCGAGTCGCCGACGATGACGTGCAGCCTGCGGTACTTCTCGGCGTCGGCGTGCGGTTCGTCGCGGGTGTTGATGATCGGGCGCGACCGGGTCGTGGCCGAGGACACGCCCTCCCAGATGTGCTCGGCACGCTGGCTCAGGCAGAACGTCGCCGCCTTGGGTGTCTGCAGCACCTTGCCCGCACCGCAGATCAGCTGGCGGGTGACCAGGAACGGCAGCAGCACGTCGGAGATCCGGGAGAACTCGCCTGCGCGCACGATCAGGTAGTTCTCGTGGCAGCCGTAGGAGTTGCCCGCCGAGTCGGTGTTGTTCTTGAACAGGTAGATGTCGCCACCGATGCCCTCGTCGGCCAACCGCTGTTCGGCATCGATGAGCAGATCCTCGAGTACCCGCTCACCCGCGCGGTCGTGGGTGACCAGCTGCGTCAGGCTGTCGCACTCGGCGGTGGCGTACTCGGGATGGCTGCCCACGTCGAGGTAGAGCCGGGCGCCGTTCCGGAGGAAGACATTCGAACTGCGGCCCCACGACACGACTCGCCGGAACAGGTAGCGCGCCACCTCGTCGGGGCTGAGCCGACGATGGCCATGGAACGTGCAGGTGACACCGAACTCGGTCTCGATGCCCATGATCCGTCGCTGCACCTCATCGAGACTACTTGTTGCTCGGCGGTCACGGAGGGCAAGCCGCGCCGAAGAAGCACCGGACATCGGGTTGACACCCGCTGCGCGGTCCGTAAGGGCGGCGCTGGCCTGTGGATAACTTCAGCGGCCTGGACGCCGATTCTGTCAGCATGAGCCATGGGGGAAATCGTCGAGGTCGACGTGTCGCAACTGCGCACCGTCGCCAATCGGGTCATGACCGCCGCTGACCAAATCGTCGAGATGCGTTGGCCCGAATTGAATCCGGATGAGCTTCCCGGCGCGGCCGTCGCGGACGTCGCCGCGACGGGTTCTGTGGCGCCCGGGCTCGCCGAGGTCGTGGCCGACATGGACGGATGGGCGCTCGCGGCGCGGATCTCCGCGGACGCGTTCGAGCGCGCGGAGCTACGCACCGCTGACCGCGTCGGGAAGTGACGCCGCCGACCGTCGGCCAGGCCGAAGCCTGGTCTCCCGGCGCGCTGGGTCGGTTGGCCGACGGTTGGGACCGCAACGCCCGGCTCGTGTGCGCGCACGCCGACTCACTGGCCTCCGAATTCAGCTTCTGGACCGGTGCGGCCGCCGACACCGCCCGCCAGCGCGCGAAAAGCATTGTTGCGGCGGCCGATACGCTCGCGCGAGCACTGGTGCTCGCGGCCGCGGCGGCCCGCGACGGCGCTGCCCAGATCAGTGCGGCCCGAACCGATGTCATGGCTGTGGTCGCCGCCGCGCGCACCGAGGGTTTCGCCGTCGACGACGCCGGGTCGGTCGAGGTGCACGCCCCACCGTCGCCGCTACTGGTCGCGCTGGCCGGTGGTGTGCCGTCGGTTGCCGTCGAGATGCTCACCATGCGCGCGGCCGAGCTGACCGGCCGACTCGCCGAGGCACTGAACCGCCTGGGCGCCGCGGACGCCGACGCTGCCGCCGATATGGCCGAGGCGTTGGCCATTCCGGCTGCCGGTGGTCACGGAGCCGATGCCGACGTCGTCACCGCATGGCCCATCACCAGCCAGGACCGGATCGCCGATCAGATCGCGGCGATGACGCCCGAACAGCGGCAGCGCTTGGTCGAGGGATTCCCTTCGCAGGTGGGCAACACCGACGGCGTGCCGTGGCAGATGAGGGTCGAGGCCAACCGCACCAACGTGGCGCAGGCCGTTCTGCGCGAGCCCGACCCGCAACGGCTTGCGGTGTACCGGGAACTGCTCGGAGAGGTCGACGATCCGGCAGGTGGACCCGTCCGCCTGGACCGCCAGATTCTGGCGTTCGATCCCGGCCGGTCATCACTGGTCGAGCTGCACGGCAACATCGCATCGGCCTCCAGCGTCGCCGTCCTCGTGCCGGGGTTGAACACGACGATCACCGGATCGGCGGCCAACGCCGGGACCGCGCGCAGGTTCGTCTCGGCGACCCGCGGCGACGTCGCGGCCATCACCTATCTCGGTGGGCCGTTTCCGCGCGGCGACAACGTCGTGGAGGGTCTGGCGGCCGCCGCCGACCCGCGCTACGCGTTGGCCATGGCGCCGCGGCTGGTCGCCTTCACCGAGGACGTCGACCGCACGGTGGACTCGACCGGCCGCCGCATCCCGCTCACCGTTGTCGGCCACTCCTACGGCGGGTCCATCGTGGGCACCGCCGAGGCGTTGGGCATGACCTCGGACCGCACGATGTACGTGGCCGCCGCAGGCGCGGGCGTCGGAGTGCGCAAGCCCGACGACTGGCACAACAGAAACCAGCATGTGCTGCGCTTCTCCCTGACGCCGCCGGGCGACTTCATCGCGGCGGTGCAGGGCATCCCGGGCGGCCCACACGGCGCCGACCCCGACGAGATGCCCGGCGTGATCAGGTTGCCCGCCGGCCGGTACGACGACGGGCGGCCGATGGCCGGACCCAGCGCCCACTCCGACGTGCTGAACGCGCCCTCCGACGCCTGGCGCGCGATCCTCGGGGTCATCACCGGTGATATCGGCAGGGATCGTGCAACCTCACGACAACCGGGATGACATCTGGCCAGAATAAGCCGGTGTGGTCGCGCAGCTCGCCCGTCGACGGGTTCCGGCTCGTCTACGACCGGTTCGGCGCCAGGGGCGCGCCGCCGGTGGTGCTGCTGCACGGCTGGCCGGGCAACCGCCACGACTACCGCCGGGTGGTGCCCCTGCTCGGGGATGCCGCCGATGTCATCGTGCCGGACCTCCGGGGGTTCGGCGGCTCGGACAAACACGCGGTCGCCATCCGGCACTTCTACAGCGCCACCGCGCAGGCCGGCAGCATCATCGGGCTGATCAAAGAACTCGAGCTGTCCGAAGTGGTGCTCGCCGGCTATGACGTCGGCAGTCGCGTCGGGCAGAGCATCGCTCGCATGCAGCCGGATATGGTGCGTTCGCTGGTGCTGTCCCCGCCGCTACCCGGGGCCGGCGACCGCGTCCTGACCGCGAAGGCACAGAACGAGTTCTGGTATCAGTCCTTCCACCAGCTGCCGCTGGCGGGCCAGCTGCTCGACGGAAACCCCGACCTGGTCCGCGACTACCTACGCCACTTCTGGACACATTGGTCCGGGCCGAATTTCGCCGTCTCCGAGGATGATTTGGAACGGCTGGTGTCCGACTACGGTCTGCCCGGCGCGTTCACCGCGTCGATCGCGTGGTACCGCGCTGGTGCCGGGATGATCGCCCAGTCGCTCACCGAACTGCCGCCCGAGCGTGCCATCAAGATCCACGTGCCCACCGATGTGGTGTGGCCGCACCATGATCCGCTGTTCCCGGCCGAGTGGTCGGACCGACTCGGGCACTACTTCACCGACGTGCACGTGCACTTCGCTTATGACGCGGGGCATTTCACGCCGCTGGAGTGCCCCGAGCAGTTCGCCGAACTCATCCTCATCCGGGCTCGGCCGACCCCGGCTGCCGGCTGACCTACTCCCCGGCGGGTTCGGCGTCCTGCGGAGTCTCCTGCGCCGGCGGCAGCAGCGTTTCCAGTGCGGAGCCGGTGATCCGACGGAACGCACGGCGCGGCCGATTGGCGTCCAGGATCGCCACCTCGAGCGTCGCGGGACCCAGCACGCGCTGCTCGGAGCCGCCGTTGCCCGCGGCGTGCAGCGCGTCGACCGCGATCTTCATCGCATCCTCCAGGCCGACGTTTTCGGTGTAGGAGTCGTTGAGAGCGGCGATGATCGGTTCAGTCGTTCCGCCCATGACCACGAAGTGGGGCTCGTCTGCGATCGACCCGTCATAGGTGATGCGGTACATCTCCGGAGGTTTCGACTCGCCGTAGTGGGCGACCTCCGCGACGCACAACTCGACCTCGTAGGGCTTGGCCTGCTCGGTGAAGATGGTGCCGAGCGTCTGCGCGTAGATGTTGGCGAGCTGACGTCCGGTCACGTCGCGGCGGGCGTAGGCATAACCCCTGGTGTCGGCGTACTGGATGCCGCCGCGGCGCAGGTTGTCGAACTCGTTGAACCGCCCGACGGCTGCGAAACCGACTCTGTCGTAGAGCTCGCTGACCTTCTGCAGCGAGCGGGACGGGTTCTCGGCGACGAACAGTACTCCGTCGGCGTAGGCCAGCGCCACGACGCTGCGCCCCCTGGCGATACCTTTGCGCGCGAGTTCGGAACGCTCGCGCATCGCCTGTTCGGGCGAGATGAAATAGGGAAAGCTCACGAATCTCCCCGCGCATCGGTCGAATGGTGGATGGCGTCGGGGCCGAATGTGTCAGCGCGCGAACGGTTTTCGATCACCAGACGGGCGAACTCGGCGATGCGCTCCTCGGTCACCTCTTCGGCGCCGTCGGAGTCGATGATCACCGCGGTCGGATAGATACCGCGCACGAGGTCGGGCCCGCCGGTCGCCGAATCGTCGTCGGCGGCGTCGTAGAGCGCCTCGATCGCCACGCGCAGCGCCGAATCTCCGTCCGTCACTTGCGAATACAGCTTCTTCATCGACGACTTGGCGAAGATGGACCCCGACCCCACCGACTGGTAACCCTCTTCTTCGAAGTTCCAGCCACCCGCCGCGTCGAAGGACACGATGCGCCCCGCCGCTTGAGGGTTCGGGTCATCGATGTCGTAGCCGGCGAGCAACGGCAGCGCGACGAAACCCTGCAGTGCCGCACCGAGGTTGCCGCGCACCATGGTCGCGAGCCGGTTCACCTTGCCCGGGAAGGTCAGCGCGACGCCCTCGAGCTTCTCGTAGTGCTCGAGCTCGACCGCGTAGAGGCGGGCGAACTCGACGGCGATGGCCGCCGTCCCGGCGATGCCCGTGGCCGTGTAGTCGTCGGTGATGTACACCTTCTGCACGTCACGGCTGGCGATCATGTGGCCCTGGGTGGCGCGGCGGTCGCCGGCCATGACCACGCCGCCGGGGAACTTCAGCGCGACGATCGTGGTGCCGTGCGGTGCGAAGTCGGTTTGCGCATCGCCGGACTGGCCGGCACGGTGCACGGGAAGGAGTTCGGGCGCCTGGCGGCGCAGCAGTTCAGAGAAGGACGAGAGGCCCACGGGGACGGAGGGTGCTACCGGGTAGCCGGAGGGGTGAGAAAAGGACAGCTGATCGCGTTGCGGCCAGGTCACTGTCCACCCTTCTGTACATATGCGCGCACGAAGTCCTCGGCGTTCTCCTCGAGGACGTCGTCGATTTCATCGAGCAGGTCGTCGGTGTCCTCGGCCAGCTTCTCGCGACGCTCCTGCCCGGCGGCCGTGCTGCCGGTGAGGTCCTCGTCCTCGCCGCCACCACCGCCACGCTTGGTCTGCTCCTGAGCCATCGCTGCCTCCTGCGTAAGTTGTCGGCGGGCTCACTGCTGCCCGCCGTGACTCCACATTACCGGTCGCCGCGCCGATTGCCTGCGATAGCGCGCCTAATTGGTGAGCTGTTCTACTAATTCGACAGCGCTGTCCACCGAGTCGAGCAGGGCTCCGACGTGCGCCTTACTGCCCCGCAGCGGCTCCAGGGTGGGGATCCGAACGAGCGAATCACCGCCCAGATCGAAAATCACCGAGTCCCAACTGGCCGCTGCGATGTCGGCCCCGAAGCGACGCAGGCACTCACCGCGGAAGTACGCGCGCGTGTCGGTCGGCGGGTTGTCGACCGCGTCCAGCACCTGCTGCTCGGTGACCAGCCGCTTCATCGACCCGCGGGCCACCAGCCGGTTGTAGAGTCCCTTGTCCAGCCGCACGTCGGAATACTGCAGGTCGACCAGGTGTAGCCGCGGCGCCGACCAGCCCAGGTTCTCGCGGTGGCGGAAACCTTCGAGCAGGCGCAGCTTGGCCGGCCAGTCCAGGATCTCCGCGCATTCCATCGGATCGCGTTCCAGCAGGTCGAGCACTTCGGCCCACATCTTGACGATGTCGGCGGCACGCGGGTCCGGATCGCGGCTGTCCACGAGCTTGGCCACGCGGTCGAGGTACATCCGTTGCAGCGCAAGGCCGGTCACCTCACGACCGTCGGCCAGCGCGACGGTGGCGCGCAGCGACGGGTCCCGGCTGATGACGTGCACCGCGTGCACGGGACGGGCCAGCGCGAGATCGCTGAGATCCATCCCCTCCTCGATCAGGTCCAGCACCAGCGCGGTCGTGCCGAGCTTGAGATACGTCGATGTCTCCGACAGGTTCGCGTCGCCGATGATCACGTGCAGCCTGCGGTACTTGTCGGCGTCGGCGTGCGGCTCGTCGCGGGTGTTGATGATGCCGCGCTTGAGCGTGGTCTCGAGGCCGACCTCCACCTCGATGTAGTCCGAGCGCTGCGACAGCTGGAAACCGGGTTCGTCCCCGGAAGGACCGATGCCCACCCGCCCCGAACCGGTCACGACCTGGCGCGACACCAGGAACGGGGTCAGCCCGGCGATCACCGCGGAGAACGGGGTCTGCCGGCTCATCAGGTAGTTCTCGTGCGACCCGTAGGAGGCGCCCTTGCCGTCGACGTTGTTCTTGTAGAGCTGCAGTTTCACGGCGCCGGGCACGCTGGCGACGTGCCGCGCGGCTGCCTCCATCACCCGCTCGCCGGCCTTGTCCCAGATCACGGCGTCCAGCGGGTCGGTGCACTCGGGTGCGGAGTACTCCGGATGGGCGTGGTCGACGTAGAGGCGCGCGCCGTTGGTCAGGATCATGTTCGCCGCGCCGACCTCGTCCGCGTCGACGACCGGTGGGGGGCCCGCGGACCGGCTCAGGTCGAAACCACGGGCGTCGCGCAGCGGCGATTCCACCTCATAGTCCCAGCGCGTGCGCTTGGCACGCTGGATCCCGGCCGCCGCGGCGTACGCGAGCACGGCCTGGGTGGAAGTCAGGATCGGATTCGCGGTCGGGTCGGACGGCGACGAGATGCCGTACTCGACCTCGGTTCCGATGATCCGTTGCATGTCGTCAAGCCTAGGCGACGGCGGAAAGTAGCCTGCGACCGTGCCATCCGATCCGGTCGACCCCGCCCCCGTCGATGCGACGCGCCGTCAGGCCGCCGAACGGTGGTTCCTCGTGCACGGCCTGCCGGCAGTCCTACGGCCGAGCCGGTCGGTCCGCCAGCTGTGGTCGCGGTCGGCGCCCGCCCTGGCCGCATTCGCGGTGCTGATGGCCAACACCGTCGCGGTGGTGTCGTTGACGGGCAAGCACGCGATCGACATCGACGGACGGCCGACGCGGGGCGAGTGGTTCGTGCTGGTGCTGCTGATCCTGGTGCTGCCGGCGGCCGCGGCGCTCGGCTGGTGGGTGTCGCGCATCTCTGTTCAGCGGCGTCGACTCGCGGCCGCGGCGGTCGCTGTCGTCGTCGCGGTGCTGGGCGGTGTGTTCGGCGGCCCGAGCCCCTACCTGCCGAGGAACCTGGTGTGGGTGGCGGTGGCCATCGCGGTGATCCTGGCGCTGACCGCGAGCGGTGTCGGCTCGATCCTCGGCTGGGCCGCCCGGGTGACTCTCGCGCACCTGAGCGCGGCGGGGTCGCTGCTGCTGCGCGCGCTGCCTGTCCTGTTGTTGACGTTCCTGGTGTTCTTCAATTCGCCGGTCTGGTTGATGGCGGCGACGATCTCGCGCACCCGGCTCTGGCTCGCGCTGTCGTTCCTCACGGCGATCGCGGCGGCGTTCGTCGCGTCGGTGATCGTGGACCGGTTGCGCCCCATGGTCAACGCCACCGATCCGCATCCGGGTCACGCCGAAAAGCTCGACGACACTCCGTTCGCCGACATGCCCGATCCCGCGCAGGTGAAGCCGCTGAGCCGGCCCGAGCGGTGGAACGTGTACTTCGTGCTCGCGGTATCGCAACTGGCCCACATCCTGGTGGTGGCGGCGGTCACTGCGCTGTTGTTCCTCGTGTTGGGGTTGATCCTGCTCTCCCCCGAGCTGCTTGCGGCATGGACGCACAACGGTTCCGCCGACGGCCAATTCCTCGGCATGACGATCCCGGTGCCGGATGCGCTCATACAGGTGACGCTGTTCCTCGGAGCTTTGACGTTCATGTACGTCAGCGCCCGCGCGGTGGGCGACGACGCCTATCACGACCGCTTCATCGCCCCCCTGGTCGACGATCTGTCGCTCACGCTGACCGCCCGCAACCGCTACCGGGCCGCCGTTCCGGCGCGGTGAGCGCCCGCCGGAGCCAATTTCCCGCAGAATAGGGCCGTGTCGGACATGGGTCAGGTGCACAACTGGTTCCTGCATCGCGGTCTGCCGCTGGTTCTCACCCGACGGGTCCGCTCCGGCGCGCTGATCGAACGCTCCGCCCCGATGGTCAGCGGTGTCGGAGCGGTGATCTCGCTGACGATGCTGCTGGCAGACCTCACCGGTGCGGATCCCGATATCGGCTACGCCATCCGTTTGGGAGTGCTGACCGCATTGTTGGTGGCGGCCCCCTTCGGGTTACATCTGTTGCACCGCATCGGCACCGCCCACAGCGAAGCCGGACGACGATCGGCCGCGTTGGTGGTGATGGCCGTGTTCGTATTGGGTCTTCCGTTCGCCGACAGCGGCTTTTCGGGCATCGCGGCTGTCGAGGCGATGGGGTTCGCGGTCATCGCAGTTGTCGCGATCTGGCTCACCTATCTCGGTATCGGGGCGATAGCCCTGTGGGCGCTGCGGTTCGCCTGGGTGCAATTCGGTGCACTCGGAACACTGATGAGCCGGGCGCTGCCGCTGTTGATGCTCACCGTCGTCGTCTACTTCACCGGCGAGCTGTGGCAGTTGGCCGCCCGGATGCCGCGCCAACGGCTCTGGCAGACAATCGGTTTCCTGGCCCTGGTGGCGCTGATCTTCGTGGTCACCACCATTCGCGACGAGGTTCGCGCGTTGCGCGAAGACCGCGCCGAACAAAACGATCCGGCCAAGCTGCTCGAGGACACACCGCTGGCCGTCGAGCCCGGCACCCGGCTGCAGCGTACGCCGCTGTCGCTGGCCGAGCAGATCAACGTCGTTGCGGTGATGGTTTTCTCCCAGACCATCCAGGTGGTGTTCTTCACAACCGGACTGTTCGCGTTCTTTCTCGCTCTGGGTATCGTCGCCGTGCCTGATGACGTCGCGGTGCTGTGGGCGTCGGAGGAGTCATGTCCGGTCGGCCAACCCCCCTGTCCGGGAACGTGGTTCGGGGTCAACGTCCCAGTCCCGCAGACCATCGTGCACGTCTCGCTTTTCGTCGCCGTGCTGTCCGGGTTGTACTTCACCGTCAGCACCAGCGTGGATCCGTTGTATCGCGAACGCTTCTTCGAGCCGCTGATCGCCGACGTCGCGGTCAGCCTGGCCGGCCGCGATGCCTACCGCGCGATGGAGTCAGCGCAGCGTTGACTCCGCCTCTCCGAGAAGCCGCCGAGCCCGGACGTACTCCGGGATCACGCAATCCGGGGCTAATGACGCCACCGTTTTGCGCAGCGCGTCGCGTGCCGACTCACCTCGTAAGTTGAAATCATCGAGCGCGGCACGCAACTCGAAAAGCGGAGCACCCTGGCGACGCGCCAAAGCTACCGCTGAAGCAAGGTCACGATGACTCTCGGCCTGGTCAGCGTGAGTCCGTGCGCGAACGCGAAGAAGTTCAGCGTCGTACATGTGCATCTCCGTGTCTCGAGCAATGCCGAGGGCGACTTCGACCCGCTCGCGAGCTTCTTCGACCCGTCCTGCCGCAGTCAGGAGTTGCGCGAGTAGGCAGTCGTAGTGAGTCTGGTAGGCGTACAACCCCACTGAGCGCCAGAACTCGACAAAGCCCGCGACGGCGGTGATCTGATTTTCCAGCGCTTCGGTGTCGGTGGATCCGTCGGCGATCAATTCAGTGGCGGTGACGAGGGATTGCTCGGTGGCTCCGAAGAGCTGCCAGAAATCGAAGCCGTACCGCTCGGCGCGTTGGGTCATCTCGGCGACCAACGCCCGTGCGCGATCGAACTGCCCAGCCTCCGTGCGCATCCATATCTCAATATCGATGGCATACACGTGGTTGTAGGGGCCCTGCGGGAATTCCAGTCGCTCGGCGCGACGAACAGCGTTGACAAACTCGGCTTCCGCGCTGGCCAGATCACCGTTGAGCAAGTTGATCATGGCCAGGTGTTCGTGAGCAAGCGCTATCGGATCGTCCGGAATGAACCACAGCGCACCGATCTGATGGGCGTCGTCTTCGGTCAACCCCGTCGTTGCATGCGTGAATTCACTGTGGGCGTCCCGGAAGTCGCCGCGAAGGAAGGCGACCATGCCGAACGCACTGTGAATAGCGGGCCTGAACCAATGCCGTTCGCCCTCGGCACCGGAGTCGACGAGTTCGAGCACTTGGGAGGCGCGCCGCAGATCGGCGCGCGGCACGTAGTAACTAGCGAGCGCCAGCATGGTCGCGAATACCTCGTCGTCGCGGATATCGGTACCAGCCAGCTGTAAACAGCGCTCGAAGTCAGCTGCTACGGAAGGACTTTGATAGCCTTCCGCGGCTGACGCGAGGAAGCCGCGTACCAGCCGAGGCGCGATCTCGAGACGGTCGCGAGTAACGCTCGGCGGACACTTCGCCAGCTCCTCGATCGCGTGGTCGAGATACAGGCGAGCCTCGCTGAGCGCGCCGCGGAGCCTGGCGTCCGATGAGGCCTTCTGATACGCCGTTGCCGCCTCACTGTGGCTCTCGGCGTGCTGGTAATGCGCGGCGACCAGTCGCCAGTCCGGCTCTCCCTGTCCGATCAGCGCGTCAGCGACCTTGGCGTGCAGTCCACGCCGCACGCTGGGCGGCGCCATCTCGGCTGCGACCTCACGCAGAAGCTCGTGACGGAATCGGAAGCCGAAAGCTCCGCTTGGTTCGATGACACGCGCCTTCTCGAGTTCGTCGATGACGTCGTCGATGTCGTCTTCGTCGAGCGAGGTGACAGCCACCAAGAGGCTGCGATCGACCTGGCGTCCGATCACCGCGGCCGCCTCCACGACCGGGACCACATTCGGCGTCGTGAGTAACCGCGCAAAGAGCGGTTCATAGAGCGGATCAGGCACCGTCGGCCGCTCGCCGGGCGGCGCCGACGTCCCGAGACCCGCCACCACTTGTTCGACGTAGAAGGGCACTCCGTCACATCGACGACGTACCGTGGCGCGCTCCTCTGCTGTCACGCTCGGGTCGAGGGCCTGGATGAGAGAATCCGTCTCATCGTCGCTCAACGGTTTCAGGTCGAACACCTTGACCGGCCACTGCGGGTCCAGCCAATTGCCGTCACGACCAGTGATCACGATTAGCAGATTGCCTTCGGCCCCGGTCAGAAGCTGTCCGAGTAGCTCGAGTGTGGAGTCGTCGAACCAGTGCACATCCTCCGCGAGGATCATCCCGGGCGCTGCCTTCAGGCACGATCGGAAATAGGCCTGTACGGCATCGTTGATAAGTTCTTGCAGCTTTCGCCCTTCGGCTGGCACCACGCGATATCCGTGTTCGGGCGCGATCGCGAGGACCGGTGCCAGGAGCGGAACTACCGCATCCGGCGCGAGTGATTGAGCGTCGAGCTCGTCATGCAATCTGCGGAGTCGGTCCGCAGCGCTGGTCTGCCGATCGATACTGCAGCGGCGTTCGAGCAGCGCGCGGACGGGATGAAGCCCAGCCTCAGGATGAAAAGGGGAACCCACCAGCTCGAGTACCGTCCCGCCATCACGCTCGACGAGTTCGGTGGCGGTGACAGCGAGCCGCGACTTTCCGATTCCGGCCTCCCCCCGAAGAACCACGCCTGGGGTCGTCAGTGTGCCGGCTTTTGCTCGGGCCCAACTCTTTTCAAGCCGTTCGAGCTCGCGATCACGGCCGACCACCGGCCCGAACTGAACTCGCGCCATGTTCAGTCGCTCCCCCACCACGTGGTAGTGGTTGATCAACTCGTCGACACCTTTGACCGGCGCCGGTGCCAGTGCCTGGACCTCGAAGTCACCCTCGATCAACGGCTGGACGGCGTCGGAGACCACGACGGTCCCGGGATGCGCCAGCCCCGACACCCTCGCAGCCAGGTTGGCAGCCAAACCATAAACGTCGTCCTGAGCGGTGTCGAGATAGACCATGCCCCGGTGCACACCGACCCGCACGTTCACCTGCAGCCCGAAACGACGTTCAGCCTGCTCGCTCAGCCGAGCGACTTCCCGGGTTATCTCCAGCCCCGCCTGTACTGCGCGATGCACATCATTCTCGTGGGCAGTCGGGTAGCCGAACACGATAAGCAGACCGTCGCCCTTGGTCGACCCGACATGACCTTCGTAACGCTCAACGATTCGCAGCACCTGATCGCGATAGCGGCCAACGAGCAAGCGATAAGTTTCGGGCTCCACCCGCGTCGACAGAACCGTCGAGTCGACGAGGTCGACGAACATTATCGTCAGGCGGCGGATCTCACCCGCATCGGCCGGGGCGGCCAGGAGATCCTCCGCGTCGACGTTGCCGTCATCGACGGCCAACACTTGTTCCACTAGATCGGAAGCTGCTTCCCGGTCGCCGCGGTTGATGGCCGATACCGCGCGTTCGAGCAGGTCGTCGATAGCGGTGCCGGTCTCAGGGGCGCTCAGGCCGTCCTCCGCGGGACCGCCGCTGTCGTAGAGTGCCGTTCCGGATGCGGCCACCGTAGGGGCGACGCGGTACTCCCGCTCGCCGCCGAAGAGTTCGGATACCGCGGTGCCATGTTCGGCCACTGTTCCGGACGACTCGGTCGCGAGTGAGGAGTTGCTCGCCGACGATTGGACCGCAAGTAACGTGTCGATCTCACTGGCGATGCGGAACGTCACGTCGTCACGAGCTCGCAACGCTCGCAACAGCCGCGAAACGTCGTGTTCTACGGCTGATCTCCCGGAATCTACTGCAGCGCTGCGCAACTCGAACAGAATCTGCATCTGGGTCGACGGTGAAAGCTCAGCGTCGTCGTACACCCAGTCGCCGAGTTCAAGCAGATACTCACCAGGGATCCGGGGCGCGGGCGGGGGATCGGCCGATCGCTCCCGTTCGCGAGCCAGCTCGAGCAGGGCCGCGACGAACTCGATGCCGCTGCGCCGCGAAGTTTCACGGTAGTCGAGTATCTGCGCGGTGAAGACCGGATCGGACCGACCGCCAGCCACTTCGCCGATCTGGACGGGGAGTATCGGCAATCCGAGCGCTTCGGCGTAGGCGAGTTCGGTGCGACACCCCTCAGAACGCAACGCCTGGTCGGACAGGGCGAAGACGAATACCGTCGCCTGACGGATCCGCTCCAGAGTCTTACTCCACCAGGCGTGGCGCCGTTCGGAGTCCACATCGCGCCACACCTGCATTTTCGCCAGTTCTACGTCTTCGAAGAGCGCGTCGACCGCGGACTCATCGGCATCCGAGTAGCTGATGAATACTTCAATCACCCGCGAGCCCCCCTGGACTAGGCCGGCCAGTTAGCTGGCAGCATACGGCCCGCGCGCGCAAGAGCGGGCCTTTACAGGGGCGATATCTCGAGCTCGGCACGCTCCCAACGCGTTGAGCGGCCTGATGTTCTTACGTCTGCAACGAATAGCTGTTGGCGAGGTCGTCCTGCGTCACGCAGGCGTCCTCGGTGGCGGTGTCGACCACGAGTGGCGATGTGGGGATACGCGCTTGATATGACCAGCCCTCCGGGAGCGACAGCCTGGCGGCGAGGCCGGCGAGGTCGCTCAGCGACAGCGACGGGTCGACCGTCTGGCTGAACGTCTGCATGACCCACCGGCGGCCGTTCGGATCGACGAGTTCGTAGATCTCCCGGCCCGCGTCGAAAGTGAAGATCGCCTTGCGGTCGACCCGGTTCAGTTGATACGGGGCCGGATTCATCGACGCGAGCTTGACGGTGGCTTGCCGCAACATCTCGATACCGCCGAAGCTCTTGCGCTCCAACGTGTCCCGGCCTCTCTTGCCGATACTGCTCATCAGCCAGTACCGCGGCCCGTTGAGCAGTGTGGCGACGGCGTCGTTCTCCTGGGCGATTGCCTTCGCGTCGAGCGCATTCCACAGATCGGCCGGGCAGTCGTTGAGGGGAAAGGTGTTGTACACCGTGGCTTCGGCGCCGGACGGCGTGGACTTGACGAGCAGCACTTCGCCGTACCGCTTGCCGAAAACACCGTCCGTGACCGACAGGTCGTCCTCGGACATGACGCGACCGTATCCCTCGACGCGCGCGAGCGTGCGCGAATTGCTGCACAAGCGCGGTGTGCCGTGTGCACACACGCGCGCTCGCGCACATAAGGAGGGCTACAGGTACTGACCCAGGTTCGACTCGGTGTCGATCGCGCGGCTGGCCGACGAGCTCTTGCCGGTGACCAGCGTGCGAATGTAGACGATCCGCTCGCCCTTCTTGCCCGAGATCCGAGCCCAGTCATCGGGATTGGTGGTGTTGGGCAGGTCCTCGTTCTCGGCGAACTCGTCGACGATCGAGTCCAGCAGGTGCTGGATCCGCAGACCCTTGCTGCCGGTCTCCAGCACCGACTTGATCGCGTACTTCTTGGCCCGGTCGACGACGTTCTGGATCATCGCCCCGGAGTTGAAGTCCTTGAAGTACATGACCTCTTTGTCGCCGTTGGCGTAGGTCACCTCGAGGAAGCGGTTGTCGTCGATCTCGGCGTACATCCGGTCGACGACCTTCTCGATCATCGCCTTGATCGTCAACGACCGGTCGCCGTCGAACTCCGCCAGATCGTCCTCGTTGACCGGCAGTTCTTCGGTGAGGTACTTGCTGAATATGTCCTGCGCGGCTTCGGCATCCGGACGCTCAATCTTGATCTTCACGTCCAGACGGCCCGGGCGCAGGATCGCGGGATCGATCATGTCCTCGCGGTTGGAGGCGCCGATGACGATCACGTTCTCCAGCCCCTCGACGCCGTCGATCTCCGAAAGCAGCTGCGGCACAACGGTCGTCTCCACATCGGAGCTCACGCCGGTGCCACGGGTGCGGAAGATCGAGTCCATCTCGTCGAAGAACACGATCACCGGGGTGCCCTCGGACGCCTTCTCCCGCGCGCGCTGGAAGATCAGCCGGATGTGACGCTCGGTCTCGCCGACGAACTTGTTCAGCAGCTCCGGACCCTTGATGTTGAGGAAGTAGCTCTTCGCCTCGCGGGCGTCATCGCCGCGCACCTCGGCCATCTTCTTGGCCAGCGAGTTGGCCACCGCCTTGGCGATCAGTGTCTTACCGCAGCCGGGCGGACCGTAGAGCAGCACACCCTTGGGCGGACGCAGCGAGTACTCCCGGTACAGCTCCTTGTGCAGGAACGGCAGCTCGACGGCGTCGCGGATCTGCTCGATCTGCCGGCCCAGGCCGCCGATGTCGTTGTAGCTGACGTCGGGCACCTCTTCGAGCACGAGGTCCTCGACCTCTGCCTTGGGAATGCGCTCGAACGCGTAGCCGGCCTTGGTGTCGACCAGCAGCGAGTCCCCCGGGCGCAGCTTGCGCGGACGGCTGTCGTCGGCCAGGTCGTCGTCGTAGCCGTCGGGCAGGTCCTCGGCCGCGACCAGCGGCTCGGCGAGCCAGACGATGCGCTCCTCGTCGGCGTGCCCGACCACCAGCGCGCGGTGTCCGTCGGACAGGATCTCGCGCAGGGTGCTGATCTCGCCGACCGCCTCGAAATTGCCGGCCTCGACGACCGTCAGGGCTTCGTTGAGACGGACGGTCTGACCCTGCTTGAGTGACTTGGTGTCGATGTTCGGCGAGCACGTCAGCCGCATCTTGCGCCCGGAAGTGAACACATCGACCGTGTCGTCGTCCTGGACACCCAGCAGGACTCCGTACCCGCTCGGCGGCTGTCCCAGGCGGTCGACCTCTTCGCGCAATGCGAGCAGCTGCTGACGGGCCTCCTTGAGGGTCTCCATCAGCTTGGCGTTGCGGGCGGCGAGCGAGTCGATGCGAGCCTCGAGCTGGTGGACATCTCGGGCGCTGCGCAAGCCACTCTGGGGGCCTACCGCGTTCTCCAACTGCTCTCGCAAGACCGCGGCCTCCCGGCGGAGCTCCTCGAGCTCGGCCGCGTCCTCACTGGACATGCCGGATCCTCGGGCGTCAAAACCCTCTGCGAAAGCGTCAGAACGCTCTGATTGACTCATATTGCGCCCCTCCCCGCACCGAGAGTTGGTGCAGTAACAACTTCAAAGCTACCGGCGATTCAGCCTTTGTGTGCGGTCTAGCAATTCGACACACCTGCACCACTGTTAACCTCTCTGATGTGTTGGGCCGATCGAAAGGAAAATCGTGACCCTGAAAGCCCTCGTTACCGGCGTCGCAGCGGTCGCTGTCGTCGGCGGTGCCGCGGCGGGTGTGACTTCAATTTCATCCCCCAATGTGGCCGCCGCACCGACCGTCGCCCCGGTCGTTTGGGAGATCCCGATGCCTCAGGCGCCGGCTCCCGAACTCGAAGGCCCGCTTCTCCAGACGCTGCAGGCGCTCGGCACGTCCGGGGCCGCCGCCAGCAAGGCGCCGTACATCCAGGGTGGCATCGGACGCATCGAGAGCCGCGTCGCCGACACCAAGCTTCGTGAGGCAGCAGCCGAAGGCAAGTTCCCGTTGACCTTCACGTTGGCGAACATCGACCAGAACGGCCCCGTGGTGTCGGCCGATGTCACCGCGACCTCCGCCACCGGCGGCACCGCCAGTCAGAACATTCAGTTCGTGCCGGGCCCGAGCCCGACCGGCTGGCAGATGGCGAAGCAGTCGCTGATGGCGCTGCTGGCCGCTGTCGGCTAGGAGCCCGGTGCGTCGCACCAAACGTTTCGCAGGCTTGAGCGCCGTCGCGTTTGCGGCGGCGCTCGGGCTTTGCGGATGTGGCGCCGACGAGCCGCAGACTCCACCCCCCGCCGCGACCGAGCCGCCGCCGGTTGCCACGACGCCGCCGACGGTGCCCGACCCTGGGGCGACGAGCGCACCCCTGCCGCCGCCCGAGGCCCTCACCGAAGTGCTGGCACGCATCGCCGACGCCGACGTTCCCGGAGCCGAGAAGCTCCACCTGATCGAGGACGCCACCGCGGCCGACAGCGAATCGATGGACAAGTTCGCCAACGCGCTACGCGACGGCGGCTACGCACCGGCCACTTTCGAGGCCAGGGATCTGACATGGTCCGACGGCGCGAACGGCGTCGTAGGGGCCGTCGTCACCGTCCGGACCGCCAATCCGGAAGCGGGCGAGTTCACGTTCCCGATGGAGTTTCGCCTCGCCGGCAACCAGTGGCAGCTGACCCGTTCGACGACCGACGCACTGCTGCAGCTCGGTCCGGCCCCCACGCCGACACCGACGCCGTAGCCGCCGATGTGGATCGGCTGGCTCGAATTCGACCTACTGCTCGGCGACGTGCGCTCGCTCAAGCAGAAGCGCTCCGCGATCCGGCCGGTGATCGCCGAACTGCACCGCCGGTTCGCCGTCTCGGCCGCCGAAACCGGCGCCCAGGACTTGCACCGGCGGGCCAACGTCGGAGTGGCTCTGGTGGCCGCCGACCGTGGTCATGTCGTCGAGGTGCTCGACGCCGCCGAGCGTCTGGTGGCCGCGCGTCCGGAGTTCGAGTTGTTGTCGGTGCGCCGCGGCCTGCGGCGCAGCAGCGACGACTGCAGGAGCGCCCCACCGGGTTGATCGCCCGGACGTGGCCGTCAGCCCGGCACCGTCAGCTGCCGAGCTGGCGTTTCCGGCGCAGCGGCATCGGCGCCACCGCGCCCGGCGCCAGTTTGCGCACGCTGACCAGAAACGCGGTGTGGCCGCGCATCGTGTGTTGCGGGCGCACGGCAAGCCCGACGACGTGCCAGTTGCGCTGCATGCTCTCCCAGGCCCGCGGCTCGGTCCAGCACTGCTGCTCGCGCAGCGCCTCCACCACTCGCGACAACTGGGTGACGGTCGCGACGTAGACCATCAGCACGCCGCCGGCGACCAGTGCATCGGCGACCGTGCCCAAGACCTCCCACGGAGCGAGCATGTCGAGCACGACGCGGTCGACCTCCGGACCGCTGTAGGTGGTCAGGTCGGCGACCACCAGCTCCCAATTCACCGGGGCCTCACCGAAGAAGGTCGTTACATTGCGCGAGGCGTGGTGAGCGTGGTCCTCGCGGACCTCGTAGGAAATCACGCGACCGTCGGGGCCGACGGCCCTCAGCAGCGAGCACGTCAGCGCGCCGGAGCCGGCCCCGGCCTCCAGCACCCGGGCGCCGGGAAAGATGTCGCCCTCGTGCACGATCTGGGCGGCGTCCTTGGGGTAGACCACCTGGGCGCCGCGCGGCATCGACATCACGTAGTCGACGAGCAGCGGCCGCAGCACCAGGAACTGGTCGCCGTTGGTGGATTTGACCACGCTGCCCTCGGGCAGCCCGATCACGGAGTCGAGGGCGATGACGCCGCGATGGGTGTGGAACTCCCCGCCGGGCGTCAACACCATCGTGTAGTGACGACCCTTGGCGTCGGTGAGCTGCACCCGATCGCCGACGGCGAACGGACCGGTCCTTGGCACAGTCGTTCAGCCTGCCAGTTGACGCGCCGCCGCGGGTATCGGGGGTTGAGTTCCTAACGAAGGTCAAGCCACTTGTGGGTTTGTCGTAGGGTTGCGTTTAGCGGGCTGGGATGTTGGAGCGCTTGGCGACTTCTGTGACTCCTGGCCCGCCTTTTTGCGTCGCTCGCGCATGAGTTTGTGGCGGACGTGATCGCGTTGGCGGGGATCGAGTTGGTAGCGCTGTTTGACGATGGCGCGGCCTTGGGATTCGGTGACCGCGGTGCCGTCGACGTCGCGCAGCTGGTAGGGCTGTCCGGTGCGCATGCAGGTGGCGATGCGGGTGATCAGCATGGTGGCCAGATGGCAGATCGCTGAGTCGTGGTGGCGGTTTCCGGCCATCAGTCGGTGGTACTTGGCGGCAAACTGGGGATCGACTTTGCGTGCCTGATCAGCTGCGGTGTAAAGCATTTCGCGTAGCAGCGGATCGCCTGCCTTGGTGATCGACGACTCGGTTTTAGCCACCCCGGATTGGCTGACCTTCGGGATGAGTCCGGTGTAGGCGCGGATCGCAGCCAGCGAGGTGAAACGGTGCGGGTCACCGATCCGCCCGGCAATGACCGCGCTGATGGTGGGACCGACCCCGGGTGCGGACGCAACGATCCCATGCGGGTCGGCGTCGGCGTAGAGGTTGGCGATGCGCTCATCGATCTCTTTGATCTGACGGGTCAAAAACAGTGCTTGTTCGGCTTCGTGGGCGATGTCGGCGGCCAGTTCGGCGAAGTCCATCCCATCGGTGCCGTCGACATTCCACAGGAGCAGGGTTTCTTTGGCCGCCGCGATCAGACCGACGGCATGCTCGTCGCGCCAGTTGCCGCGCGAGCGTGTGGCCAAGAACCTGGCCAGCCTGGCTTGGCCGAGCCGGATCACCGCGTGCGGATCGGCGTAACGGGCCAAAAATTCCAGCGCGGCGTTGCCGTAATTGGAGCCCAGCACTGCATACCAGGCCGGTCCCAACAGCTCGATGAGGGAATCGAGACGGGCATAGACCGCGGTGCGGCGCTTGACCATCGTGGAACGCTGCTTGGTCAGCCGCCGTAACGGATCAGCTGGGCCTTGCCCGGTGTAGGGACGCAATCCTTCCGGGTGCAGCAACGGCAGCCGGGCCAAAAGCTCCGAGTCGATCCGATCGTTTTTGGCATGTTTGGAGTAGTACCTACGTAAGTCAGCCGACTGCGTGGTCGGCACCATCACCACCGTTGCGCCGCGCCGGCGAAACCACTCGCCGATCACGATCCAGGCGTTTCTGGTGGGCTCGACCACCACCGTCAGCTCAGCGGGATCCTGGGCACCCACATCGGCCCACACCCGCTCCAGGTCCTCGGGGCGGGTCAAGAACTTCCGGCCCCGCCACACCGTTTTGCCGTCACGAGCCAGCGTCGCCTGGTGCGCAGCCCGGACCGCGACGTCGATCCCCAACGTCAATGCCACCACAAAACCCTCCTGCCACTAGCGCTTTCAGATGACCAGGTGACGGGGCGCCGCGGCCACGGCCCAGACATTCTCTAAGCAGGAGTCCACACCCACGGGCTGGCTCCAAGTTCCCGAACAAGGACACCGCACGACCAGACACCAAAGTCCACGGGAGGCCGTTCAAATCTCAGGGATCACCACGTGTCCCAGTCGGACCCTCGGACCTGCCCGTGAACTCACACAGAGGCTAAATGTCGGACACCGGTCTTAGGCTGGCGCTATGAACGACCGGGGTGAGCAGGAGCTGCGGCGCCCGGCGCTGTCTCCCTCGCGGGCCGCCGACTTCAAGCAGTGCCCGCTGCTGTACCGCTTCCGCGCGATCGACCGGCTTCCCGAGCCGTCCTCGGTTGCCCAGGTCCGCGGTTCGGTGGTGCACGCGGCCCTCGAGCAGCTGTACGCGCTGCCGGCCGCCCAACGCCGTCCGGAAACCGCGATGACGCTCGTCGAGCCGGCCTGGGACCGCATCGTCGCCGAGCACCCCGGCCTCGCCGACGAGTTCGCCCCCGAGGTGCGGGCCGCGCTGCTGGCGGAGGCGCGCGACCTGCTGGCCGGCTACTACCGGTTGGAGGATCCCACCCGCTTCGACCCGGACAGCTGTGAGCAGCGCGTCGAGGTCGAGCTGGCGGACGGGACGCTGCTGCGCGGCTTCGTCGATCGCATCGACGTCGCCCCGACGGGTGAGATGCGGGTGGTCGACTACAAGACCGGCAACGCGCCGCCCGAGGCGCGGGCGCTGGCCGAGTTCAAGGCCATGTTCCAGATGAAGTTCTACGCGGTGGCGCTGCTGCGGTCGCGTGGTGTGCTGCCCGCACGGCTGCGGCTGCTGTATCTGGCCGACGGTCAGATCCTCGACTACACCCCGGACCTCGAGGAGCTGCTGCGGTTCGAGAAGACCCTGACCGCCATCTGGCGGGCCATCCAGGACGCTGGGGCCACAGGTGATTTCCGCCCGCAGCCCTCGGCGATGTGCGACTGGTGTGCCCACCACGCGCACTGCCCGGTGTTCGGCGGAACCCCGCCGCCGTATCCGGGTTGGCCCGAGGCACCCGACGAGGGGTCACCGACCGCCGAGGACATCGTGCTTCGCGCCGCGGAGCCCGCCGCGTGATCGACTGCCACTACCGTCGTATCGGCGCTGAAGACGAGTTCGAGATCTTCGAGTCGACCGACGGCACGCGCAGCAATTGGAATCCCGAAATTCAGCACGGCTCACCGCCGTTGGCGCTGATGACCAGGCGCATCGAGGAACTGGCCGCCGATTCCGGACTGCGCATCGGTCGATTGACCCTGGACATCCTGGGCGCGATACCCGTCGAGAAGGTGGGGGTTCGGGCGTGGGTCGAACGTCCGGGAGCCCGAATCTCGCTGATGGTGGCCGAGATGTTGCAGAACCGGCCCGACGGCACACGGCGCGCGGTTGCCCGCGTGACGGCATGGCTGTTGGCGACCAGCGACACCGCCGATGCGGCCACCGACCGCTATCCCCCGCTCGTCGAGGGCACCGCCATGGAGGTGCCGCACGCTTGGGTCGACGCGAAAGGGTACCTGGAGACGGTGAGCTGGCGGAGGCAAGCCGAGACCGGCGAGACCGGAGACGTCGTGTGGATGAGTCCGCTTGTCCCACTTGTCGATTCGGAGCCGACGACAGCGTTGCAGCGGCTCGCGATGGTGGTGGACAGCGCCAACGGCGCAGGTGCGGCGTTGGACCCGGAGTCGTTTGTGTTCATGAACACCGACACCGCTGTGCATCTGCACCGACTGCCCACGGGCGACGACTTCGCGGTGCGCGCCCGTGGCTCGATCGGCCCGGACGGTATCGGGGTGACCACGGCCGAACTCTTCGACCGGCAGGGGTTCATCGGCACCTCGGCGCAGACGTTGTTGGTGCAACGGCGCCCGTGACCGCCGATCTCCAGTGGCAGTGCCACCTCGTGTGGGCGTTGACCGAGATCGGCCAGTCGCCCTTGTGATCCGCGCGACCGGGAAGCTCGGGTAGTTCTACCTACCCACGTGGTCGGCCGCGCCTGCACGCTGGCGACATGGACACACCAACCTCCTCGCGGACCACCGCCGCGTACTTCCTGCAAGCCGCAATCGCTTTCGGCGTCAGCCTGCTCGGACTGCTCGGCGGAATTCTGTTCCTTCCCCTCGACCCCTGGCAGCGCCTGTTCCTCGGTATGACGGCGCTGTTTCTCGTCACCAGTTCGTTCACGCTGGCCAAGGTGATCCGCGACCAGCAGGAAGCCGCCACCATCCGGGTGCGGCTCGATGAGGCCCGGATCGAGAAGTTGATCGCCGAGCACAACCCCTTCACGACCACCTAGTCGTAAGGAGTTACGCCCGTTCCCCGCGCGGAAATGCGGTGAAAAACGCGTAAGAGGGGTCTTGGGCGTCCATGCGCCCCTTGGCCAGCTTGCCCGACACCGATTTCTTGGCATCGGTCGCGAGTGGCGACGAGAACTCGTGAGTCCAGTCGGCGACGCACTTGCGTTGCGCGAATTTCCACTGACCTTCGTGCTTGGAATAGCGGTCGAGATAGCGGCCGCCGGTGATCAGCACATACTCGACGCCATCACGCTCGGCACGGTGGTAGGCGACAACGTAGGCCTCCCCTTCGGCGGTCTCGGGGCCGGTGATCCGGATCAGGTGATTCGTGACGTTGTGCTGAACCGCCGCCAGACCACCGAGTAAGACTCCTATCGAGTCGATGAACTCCTGGGCCGTGTTTGTCGCGTTGAAGCCGTGCTCGTCGCGGGCGTCTGGTTCGTACAGCGTTGCGGCCAGCGCGATGTCGCCGCGATCCATCGCGCGACAGTACTGAAGGACGAGATCGCGGATCTCGTCCTTGGCGGCCAAGGCATCGGAATTCGACAACGGCGTGGGCATGCCTCGACGGTATTCCATCGTCGGCCTAGGTGAGCGGCGTCATCTCCTGCAGCATCGTGGGCACCAACTCGCTGACCGTCGGATGGATGTGCATGGTGCGTGAGATCGCGGTGTAGGGCTTCTTCGCGGTCATGATGTCGAGAATCGAGTGGATCACCTCGTCGCCGCCGACGCCGAGGATCGCCGCGCCGAGGATCTGCTCGGTCTCCGCGTCGACGACCACCTTCATGAAGCCCTGCGTCTCGCCCTTTTCCACCGCGCGGCCGACCCGCGTCATCGGGCGCTTGCCCACCAACGCCTTTCGGCCCGACTCGCGCACCTGGGCCTCGGTCAGACCGGCGCGGCCCAGCGGCGGGTCGATGTAGAGCGCGTACGTGGTGATGCGGTCGCTGACACGTCGCGGGTCGTCGTCGAGCAGGTTCGCCGCGACGATCTCGAAGTCGTTGTACGACGTGTGCGTGAACGCGCCCTTGCCGTTGCAGTCACCCATGGCCCAGATGTGTTCGACGTTGGTGCGCAGCTGATCGTCGACGACGATGTAGCCGCGGCTGTCGGTTTCGACCCCGGCATTCTCCAGCCCAAGGTCGTCGGTGTTCGGGGTGCGGCCGACCGCGACAAGCAGATGGGTTCCCGCGATGGGCGCCGCACCGTCACTCGGGATGACCTCGAAGCCGCTGCCGGTCTTGGTGAATCGAATCGCGTCGGCACCGAGGACGACGTTGATGCCCTCGGCTTGCAGGATGTCTTTGACCGTGGCCGAGACATCCTCGTCCTCGCGCGAGGTCAACCGCGGCCCCTTCTCGATCACGGTGACTCCGGCCCCGAAGCGGCGGTACATCTGCGCGAACTCCAGCGCGATGTAGCTACCTCCGATGATGACGAGATGCTCGGGGACCGTGTCGAGTTCGAGGATGCCGACGTTGGTGAGGTAGTCGATGTCTGCGAGCCCGGGCATGTCGGGTGCGACGGCGCGACCGCCGACGTTGAGAAAGATCTTGTCCGCAGACAGCACTCGGCCGTCGACGCGGATCGTGTGCGGATCGGAGAATCGGGCGTGGCCGCGGATGAACGTGCATCCGTCCATGCCGTCGAGCCAGGACTCGACGCCCTCGCGGTCGCCGAGCACGATCTTGTCCTTGCGTGCCTTGACCTTCGCCATGTCGACGCGGACATCACCTGTGCTGACGCCGTATTCAGCGCCGCGGCGGGCCAGGTGAGCGGCGTGCGCGCTGGCGACCAGGGTCTTGGTCGGGATGCATCCGTAATTCACGCACGTTCCGCCGACGAGTTTGCGTTCGATCACCGCGACCGTCTGCCCCGCCTGCGTCAGCCGGCCCGCCAGTGGTGGTCCGGCCTGCCCGGCGCCGACGATGATCGCGTCGAATTGTTCTGTCACTTCAGTCATTTCAAGCGGCATCTGTTCACACCAGGCTGACCAGGAACGCGATCAGGAAGCCGCCGCCGACCGCGACGATGTCCTCGACGATCGCGCCCGGGCGGTCCTGACCGTTGCGCAGGTCGGCGAAGCGTTGACGTGCCGCCGCGCCGCCCATCGTGCCGAGGACCGCGCCGATGACGCCTGCGCCGAGCGCACTGAACGTGTGGAAGTACGCACTGCCGATCACCGCGCCGGCGAAAGCACCCGTGATGAGCCGGGTGATGAACTGCGGCGCCGTCCTACGACTTGGTGTGCTCGGCAGCTGATCGGTGACCAGTTCGACGAGCAGGAAGATGGTCAGCACGGTGACGGTGATCGGATGAGCCATCCACTCCGACCATTTCCCGTCCACGTCGATCCACCCCAGCAGGGCGCCCCAGGACACCACCGCGGGTGCGGTGAGTGCGCGCAGGCCGGCGATGACGCCGATCAACACAGCGAGTACCAGAATCAGGACCTGCGTCATGGCGACCTCCGGCCGGTGTTATGGACCTCCGGACGCTAACACGCAGGCTGGACGGGGTCGCGCCGAATCACAGGCGACAGAATCGGATGTCGGAGGCCAGGATCGCCTTGGCGCCGATGGCGGCGAGTTCGTCCATGATCTTGTTGACGTCGCGGCGGGGCACCAAAGCGCGCACCGCCACCCACGCGGGGTCGGCGAGCGGAGCGATCGTCGGCGACTCCAACCCGGGGGTCACCGCGGTCGCCTTTTCGAGCACGCTGCGCGGACAGTCGTAATCGAGCATCAGGTACTGCTGGCCACGAACCACGCCCTGCACACGGGCCACCAACTGGGCGCCGGTGGGACTGTCGGGCGCGCCGTCCCGCTCGATCAGCACCGCCTCGGAGTCACACAGGGAATCGCCGAATGCGACGAGGTTGTGCAGCCCGAGCGTACGGCCGGAGCCCACCACGTCGGCGATCGCGTCGGCCACGCCGAGTTGCACGGAGATCTCCACCGCACCGTCGAGCCGGATCACCGTCGCCTCGATCCCGTGGGCCGCCAGGTCTTTTCGGACCAGGTTCGGAAACGCGGTCGCGATCCGCTTCCCCGCCAGATCCTCCACCCGCCAATCGCGTCCGGCCGGACCGGCGTACCGGAACGACGACGAGCCGAATCCCAACGCCAACCGCTCCCGCACCGGCGCATCCGATTCGGCGGCCAGGTCTCGGCCGGTGATCCCGAAATCCAGCTGCCCGGACCCGACATAGATCGCAATGTCCTTGGGCCGCAGGAAGAAGAACTCGACATTGTTGGCCGGGTCGACGACTGTCAGGTCCTTGGTGTCCGTGCGGCGACGGTAGCCGGCCTCGGACAGGATCTCGCTCGCCGGTTCGGAGAGTGTGCCCTTGTTGGGAACCGCGACACGAAGAGGGGACATCGGCGATGAGCCTCTCGGGCGAAGAGCAGACATTAGAGCTTCCCGTAGATGTCGTCGAGGGTGAGGCCGCGCGCCAGCATCAAGACCTGTGTCCAGTACAGGAGCTGGCTGATCTCTTCGGCGAGGGCGTCATCGCTTTCGTGTTCGGCCGCCAGCCACACCTCGCCGGCCTCCTCGAGGATCTTCTTGCCGATCCCGTGGATGCCTCCGTCCAGAGCTGCGACGGTGCCGCTACCGGCGGGGCGGGTCCGGGCGCGTTCGCTGAGCTCAGCGAACAGGGCGTCGAAGGTCTTCACGGCACGCGATTGTGTCACGCTCGCACCCGCCGGGTCACGCCGGTTTGCCCGACCGTCCTGAGGTACGCGCCATGTGCAGCGCGGCGCGGTGGCTGAACAACAGCGACGCCCCGATCGGGTTCCCGCCGCCGGGGTAGGTCTCTCCCGACACGGCCGCCATCGTGTTGCCTGCCGCGTACAGCCCCGGAATGGGCCGGTCGGAGGTATCCAGGACGCGGGCGTCGACATCGGTGCGCAGCCCGCCCTTGGTGCCGAGATCGGAGACACCGAACGCCGCCGCGCGGTAGGGCGGGGTGTCGATCGGCACCAGCGGCGACGAGCCACCGGTGAAGGCCCGGTCGAACGATTCGGCGCCGCGACCGAAGTCCTCGTCGACACCGCGCGCCGCGAACTCGTTGAACCGGCGCACCGTGTTCTCCAATTGCGTTGCCGGAACACCGATCTGCTCGGCAAGCCCCGCCAGCGTGTCGGTCTGCACCCACAACCCCTGCGACACGTACTGCTCCGTCGGCGAGAACGACACGTTGGTGGCCATCACGGGCGGCTGCTCGCCGGTTCGGCTGTCGTAGACCATCCAGTACCGCGACCCCACCGTGCCGTCGCGCATCGCCGCCAGGATCGCGCGGCCCAGCCGGTCGTAGGCCGCCGACTCGTTGGCGAAGCGGCGGCCGGACCGGTCGACGAAGATACCGCCGGTGAAGCACAACGCGAACGCCGCACGGCCGTCGGGATGGATCAGCCCCGGCGCCCACCAGGCCTGGTCCATCAGGTCCACGCCGGCCCCGATGGCGATCGCCGCCCGATGCGCCATTCCGGTGTTGGCCGGGGCGCCCATGGTGTCGCGGGCATACCCGGGGACGCCGAATTCGGCCCGCATGTCGGCGTTCTGCTCGAAACCGCCCGTGGCGAGAAGCACCCCGCGCCGCGCCGTGATCGTGCGGCGCTCACCGTTGTGGTCGACGACCGCGCCGACCACGCGGCCGGCCTCGAGGACCAACTCGACAAGGGTGGTCGACAAATGGGCGGTCACGGCGGGGTTGTCGGCCATCGCCCACAGGAACCGTCCGACCAGCGCCCGCCCGCCGGTGAGCAGATCGGGCTGCGGCGCCCCGAGGCGCTCATGGTCCAGCGGCCCGCGGACCAGACCCGCGAAGCGACCGAGACGCTCGTCGGGTACCGCCTTGGAAACGATGTGGCGCATGCCGTCGTTGCGGGCCCCGGCCGCCGAACTGTAGTAGTCCGGCCACGGCAGGATTTTGAACGCGAAGTGCTCGTCGCGTTCGAGGTAGTCGATCAGCGCCGCGCCGCCGCGGACGTAGGTCTCCTGAAGAGCCGCGGGCGTGCGGTCGCCGACGACCTCGCGGTAGTAGCGCAGCGCCTCCTCAATCGTGTCGTCGCATCCGGCGCGGGCGAGCACCGCGTTGCACGGATACCACATTCCCCCGCCCCCGGAGTAGGCGAACGTACCGCCGAAGCGGTCGGTGGCCTCCACGATCGCGACCGAAAGTCCCTCCCGCGCAGCGGTATAGGCTCCGGCCAGCGCCCCTGCGGAGCCGGCGACGAGTACGTCGACCGACTCCTCGATGCCGGTCAGACGCTCTCCTGCTGCGGTGCGGCCTCGTTGCCCATGTCTTCGAGGTGCTTGCCCTTGGTTTCTTCGATGTACTTCCACACGAACAGGAACGACAGCACCGCGCAGATGGCGTAGAAACCGTAGGCGACGCCGAGCGAGAAGTCACCGAGTGCGGGGAACGACGCCGTGATCGCGCAGTTGGCGATCCACTGCGCTGCGGCGGCCAGGCCCAGCGCGGCGCCGCGGATGCGGTTCGGGAACATCTCACCGAGCAGCACCCAGACCACCGGACCCCACGACATGCCGAACGACACCACGAAGAGGTTCGCGGCCACCAGCGCTATCGGGCCGGCGATTCCGTCCAGGCTCGGCTGGCCGTCGACCACCGGCGCCGTGCCGAAGAGGATCGCCATCGTGCCGAGCGTGATGGCCATGCCCGTCGACCCGACCAACAGCAACGGCTTGCGGCCGACCTTGTCGATCAGCGCGATGGCGATCAGCGTGGTGACGATATTGGTGACCGACGTGATCACGGTGATCAGGAACGCCTGGCCCTCCCCGAAGCCGACGGCCTCCCACAACACGTTCGAGTAGTAGAAGATCACGTTGATGCCGACGAACTGCTGGAACACCGACAGCAGCACACCGACCCAGACGATGGCATAAAGCCCTCCGGTCGGCTTGCGCAGATCGCGCCACGACGGCGGTGTCTCCGACTTCAGCGAATCCTTGATGCGGGTGATCGTCAGTTCGAGGTTCTTCTCCCCCAACAGCCTCGACAGGACTCGCCGGGCCTCCGGAATACGGTATGTGGCAACGAGATAACGCGGCGATTCGGGAATCGTGAACGCCAGCACGCCGTAGACCACGGCGGGCACCGCCATCACGAGGAACATCCAGCGCCAGGCGGGCATCCCCAGCCAGAGCTCCTCGCGTGACCCACCGGCGAGGTGGGCCAGGAGGGCATCGATTGCCAGCGAGACGAAGATGCCGGTGACGATGGCCAGCTGTTGCAGCGAACCCAACCTGCCCCGGATCCGGGGCGGTGAGGTCTCGGCGATGTATGCCGGTGCGATGACCGAAGCCACGCCGACGCCGATACCGCCCACGACACGGAAGAGCCCGAACATCCAGATGTTGGTCGCCAGGCCGGTGCCGAAGGCGCTGATGAAGAACAGCAGCGCGGCGATCTTCATCACCGACAGCCGGCCGATCTTGTCGGCCAGCCGGCCGGCGACCACCGCGCCCATCGCGGCGCCGATCAGGGCGGCCGCAACGGCGACGCCCGTCACCGCCTTGGTGGTCTGGAAGTGGTCCTCGACCGCCGCGACCGCGCCGTTGATGACCGCGCTGTCGTAGCCGAACAGCAAGCCGCCGAGCGCGGCCACGGATGCAATGAGGACGACGCGACCGCTGTGTTCGGATTCCTCGTAATCCACACCTGTCGAGGAGTCACCAGCGGGTCCGTGAGTCATGTGAGACCTTTCCACAGCATCGCGTGATGGACGTCACATTCAATCACAGACCGGTGGTCAGGCGGTGCGTTCTCCTGGCCTCGTCACCAGTTCGGAATGGACCCGGCGAAGGTCCTCGGCGCGCAACCCGGCGAGTGAGGAAACCTGGCGTCGGCGTGGCCCGGCGGGAACGGCTACGTCGTTGGGTACCACCAGCACCGGGCATCCGGCACGCTCGGCGGCCGCCGAGCCGGTGACGGAGTCTTCGACCGCCAGACACGCGATCGGATCGAAGCCCAGCAGTGCCGCCGCGCGCTCGTACACGTCGGGTGCGGGTTTGCCACGGGCCACCTCGTCAGCGCAGACCGTCGCCGAAAAGTAATGCGTACCAATGCTGTTCAGCGCCCTATCGGTCAAGGCACGCAGCGTGTTGGTGACCAGAGCCATCGGAACTTCTTCCGCCGCAAGCTCTTCGAGCAATTCTTCCGCACCGGCACACCACGGCAGCCCGTCCTCGAACAACTCCGCGGTGTAGTCGTGCAACCATCGGCTCGATTCGGCCATGGCGCGCGGATCCTGCTCGAGACCGAGATCGGTGTACACGGTCCTGATCGTGTCTTCGGCCGAGCCGCCGACCAGCGCTTCACGCACCTGGGGGGTCAGTTCGCCGCCGAGTTCGGCGTACAGCGCCGCCAGCGAGACGTCCCACAGTTTCTCCGAATCGACCAGGGTGCCGTCCATGTCGAAGAGAACCGCGCGCAGCGCCTCCCCCATTCAGTCCTCCGGGTTGTAGCCGAGATTGGGCGCGAGCCAGCGCTCGGCTTCCTTCAGCGTCCAACCCTTGCGCTTGGCGTAGTCGGCCACCTGGTCCTGGGCCAGCCGGCCGACCACGAAGTACTGCGACTGCGGGTGCGAGAAGTACCAACCGCTGACCGCGGCACCCGGCCACATCGCCATCGAATCGGTCAACTCGATGCCGGTCCGCCTGGTCACGTCCAGCAGGTTGAACAGCGTGGCCTTCTCGGTGTGCTCCGGGCAGGACGGATAGCCGGGCGCGGGCCGGATCCCGACGTACTTCTCGGCGATCAGCTCGTCGTTGCTGAGCTGCTCGGCGGGCTGGTAGCCCCAGAACTCCTTGCGGACCCGCTCGTGCATCCGTTCGGCGAACGCCTCGGCGAGCCGGTCGGCCACCGACTCCAACAGGATCGCGCTGTAATCGTCCAGGGCGGCCTTGAACTCCATGATCTTTTCCTGGCTGCCCAGCCCGGCGGTGACGGCGAACGCGCCGACGTAATCCGACAGACCCGTTTCCTTGGGGGCGATGAAATCACCCTGCGAGCGGTTCGGGATGCCCTCGCGGTGCTCGCCCTGCTGGCGCAGGTTGTACAGCGTGGTCAAAACCTCGGTGCGGCTGTCATCGGTGTAGACCTCGATGTCGTCACCGACGGCGTTGGCCGGGAAGAAACCGATGACGCCGTTGGCGGTCAGCCACTTCTCCTTGATCAGGGTGTCGAGCATCTCCTGGGCGTCGTCGTACAGCTTGCGGGCGGCCTCACCCGTGGCCGGGTTGTTGAGGATGTCGGGGAAGCGGCCCTTCATCTCCCAGGCGTTGAAGAACGGCTGCCAGTCGATGTACTCGCGCAGCTCGGCGAGGTCGTAGTCCAGGAACTCGCGCACGCCGAGGCCCTGGGCGGGCACCGGCGGGGTGTAGCCGTCCCAATCGATCGGCGTCCGGTTCGCGCGCGCCTTCTCCAAGGTCAGCATCGGCCGGTCGTTCTTCTGGGCGTGCCGTTCCCGCAGCGACGCGTAGTCCTTCTCGGTGGCCTCCAGCAGGCCCGGCCGCTGTTTGTCGTCGAGTAGCGCGGCGGCCACCGGGACCGAGCGGGAGGCGTCCTTGACCCAGACCACCGGACCGCTGCGGCGCGGCGAGATCTTCACCGCGGTGTGGGCGCGCGAGGTGGTCGCACCACCGATGAGCAGCGGGATCTCCAGTCCCGCGCGTTCCATCTCGACAGCGAAGTTGGCCATCTCGTCCAGGGACGGCGTGATCAGCCCGGAGAGCCCGATGATGTCGGCGTCGTGTTCCTTGGCCGCATCCAGGATCTTCTGCGCGGGCACCATCACCCCGAGGTCGATCACTTCGAAGTTGTTGCACTGCAGCACAACTCCGACGATGTTCTTGCCGATGTCGTGGACGTCGCCCTTGACGGTCGCCATGACGATGGTGCCGTTGGTGTCTTTGGATCCGGTGGTACCGGCCTCTTCCTTCTCCGCCTCGATGAACGGCAGCAGGTAGGCGACCGCCTTCTTCATCACCCGCGCCGACTTCACGACCTGGGGCAGGAACATCTTGCCCGACCCGAACAGGTCGCCGACGACGTTCATACCGTCCATCAGCGGGCCCTCGATGACCTCGATCGGTCGCCCTCCGGCGTCGGCGATCTCGGCGCGCAGTTCCTCGGTGTCCTCCTCGACATGGGCGTCGATGCCCTTGACCAAGGCGTGCGTGATGCGCTCGCGGACCGGTAGGGATCGCCACTCCGCGGCGGACGGATCCTCCGATTTCTCGGTGCTGTTGAACCGTTCGGCGATCTCGAGCAGGCGCTCGGCCGCGTCGGGCCGACGGTTGAGCACGACGTCTTCGATGCGCTCGCGCAGTTCGGGGTCGATCGAGTCGTAGGGCACCAGCGCACCGGCGTTGACGATGCCCATGTCCAGACCCGCCTTGATGGCGTGGAAGAGGAACACCGCGTGGATCGCCTCGCGGACCGGGTTGTTGCCTCGGAACGAGAACGACACGTTCGAGATGCCGCCGGAGAGGTGCACCCCCGGCAGGTTCTCCTTGATCCAGGCGCACGCCTCGATGAAGTCGATCCCGTAGGTCGCATGCTCCTCGATGCCGGTGGCCAGCGCGAAGCAGTTCGGGTCGAAGATGATGTCCTCGGCGGGGAAGCCGACCTCTTCGGTCAGGATCCGGTAGGCGCGACCACAGATCTCTTTGCGGCGCTCCAGATTGTCGGCCTGCCCCTGCTCGTCGAAGGCCATCACGACGACGGCGGCGCCGTATTTGCGGCACAACCTTGCCTCGCGAATGAACTTCTCCTCGCCCTCCTTCAGGGAGATCGAGTTGACGATCGGCTTGCCCTGCACGTTCTTCAGGCCGGCCTCGATGACCTCCCATTTGGACGAGTCGATCATCACCGGCACGCGGCTGATGTCGGGCTCGGACGCGATCAGCCTGGTGAACCGGTCCATCGCGGCGACGCCGTCGATCATGCCCTCGTCCATGTTGATGTCGATGACCTGCGCACCGACCTCGACCTGCTGCAGGGCCACCGACAGCGCGGTGTCGTAATCCTCGGCCTTGATCAGGTTGCGGAACCGGGCCGAGCCGGTGATGTTGGTCCGCTCACCGATGTTGACGAACAGGGTGTCGTCGTCGATGTTGAGCGGTTCCAGCCCTGAGAGCCGGGTGGCCACCGGGATCTCGGGCACCTGGCGCGGTGGCTTGCCCTCGACGGCCTCCGCGATCTTGGCGATATGCGCGGGCGTCGTGCCGCAGCACCCGCCGACGAGGTTGACGAACCCGGCCTCGGCGAAGTCAGCGACGTAGCCGGCCTGACGCTCGGGGGTCTCGTCGTACTCCGCGAAGGCGTTGGGCAGCCCGGCGTTCGGATAGCAGGAGACGAACGTGTCGGCGATTCGCGACACCTCGGCGATGTAGGGCCTCATCTCCGGTGCGCCCAGGGCGCAGTTGAGGCCGATCGCGAGCGGCTTGGCGTGCCTGACCGAGTTCCAGAACGCCTCGGTGACCTGCCCGGACAGCGTCCGCCCGGAAGCGTCGGTGATGGTGCCCGAGATGACCACGGGCCAGCGGCGCCCACGCTGCTCGAACAGCGTCTCGAGCGCGAACACGGCGGCCTTGGCGTTGAGCGTGTCGAAGATCGTCTCGACGAGGATGATGTCGGCGCCGCCGTCGACCAGGCCGTTGGCGGCTTCGAGGTAGGCGGCGACCAGCTGGTCGTAGGTGACGTTGCGGGCGCCGGGATCGTTGACGTCCGGCGAGATCGACGCGGTCCGCGTGGTGGGCCCCAGCGCTCCGGCGACGTAGCGGGGCCTGTCCGGGGTGCCGACCTCGTCGCAGGCCTTCCGTGCCAGGGCGGCACCGGCGTAGTTCAGCTCGTAGCTGAGTTCTTCCATGCCGTAGTCCGACAGCGAGACCGCGTTCGCGTTGAACGTGTTGGTCTCGAGGATGTCGGCGCCGGCGTCGAGGTATTCGCGGTGGATCGCCTCGATGATCTGCGGCTGCGTCAGGTTGAGCAGGTCGTTGTTGCCCTGGACGTCGCTGGGCCAGTCCTTGAATCGCTCGCCGCGGTACCCGGCCTCGTCCGGCCGGTCGCGCTGGATCGCCGTGCCCATCGCGCCGTCGATCACCATGATCCGCCGGCCCAGGGTCGCCGTCAGCTCGTCGGTGCAGTCGGGGCGGATGTTCGGCGTGAGAGTGTTCGACTCAACGGCGGTCATGCGAGCTCCTTCCCTGAGGAAGGCGTCCTTGAGTCTGCCGAGCGTGGCGGATAGCGGTGAAGACCGGAATCCGTTGCAACGCCTCTCGACAGGGAAAGTCTACGTTGTCATCCAACCGATTTTCGGACGCCCGCCTCGACGCGGCGATCGGGCCGACCCGCACCCTTGAGCGAGGGTTGGCGGATCTGGTCGGCACTGTCGTCGACACCTTGGTCAACCAGATTGCCGCCGAGCGTATTTCGTTCCGGCGGGAAGCCGGGGGCACATCGCGCTGCCACCGATCAGCAGGGTGCCGCGCAAATCGGTGGTATCGGCGCGATCCTTTCCACCAGCCACGAATCCAGGGTAGTCGGCGAATCAAGTCAGCACGTGTGGCGATGGCGCTCCTACCCGCTCAGAAGGGCTTACGCTGGCGTTGTGACCTTGTCGGATGCGAGCGGTTTGAGACCGCCCGACCTGCCCGAACTCAACGACACGATCGTCGTCGCGGCGTTCGAAGGCTGGAACGACGCCGGCGATGCGGCCAGCGATGCGGTGGCGCACCTCGACGCGATCTGGGAAGCCGAGACGATCGTCGAGATCGACGACGAGGCTTATTACGACTACCAGGTGAACCGGCCGGTGATCAGGCAGGTCGAGGGGGTCACGCGGGAACTGGTGTGGCCGTCGATGCGGATCTCGCACTGCCGTCCGCCGGGTTCTGACCGTGACATCGTGCTGATGCACGGCGTCGAGCCCAACATGCGCTGGCGCACGTTCTGCTCGGAGTTGCTGGCGATCGCCGACAAGCTCAACGTGCAGACCGTCGTCATCCTCGGTGCACTCCTGGCCGATACGCCCCACACCCGGCCGGTGCCGGTGTCGGGTGCGGCCTACTCGTCGGATTCCGCCGCGGTGTTCGGGTTGGAGGAGACGCGGTACGAAGGCCCGACCGGCATCGCCGGCGTGTTCCAGGACGCGTGCGTGCAGGCCGGCATCCCCGCGGTGACGTTCTGGGCGGCGGTGCCCCATTACGTTTCCCAGCCGCCGAACCCAAAGGCGACGGTCGCCCTGCTGCGTCGCGTCGAGGATGTGCTCGACATCGAGGTGCCGCTGGCCGACCTGCCGACCGCTGCCGAGGAGTGGGAGCAGGCGGTTTCGGAGATGACCGCCGAGGACGACGAGATCGCCGAGTACGTGCAGTCGCTGGAGGAACGCGGCGATGCCGAGGTCGACATGACCGAGGCGCTCGGCAAGATCGACGGCGACGCGCTGGCCGCCGAGTTCGAGCGCTACCTGCGCCGCCGCGGCCCCGGCTTCAGGGGTTAGGGCTCAGCGCTTTTCCAGCGCTTCGGTGCGTGCGCTCATCGACCGGCCCAGCGCGGCGACCTCGGCGTCCATCTTCGGCAGCAGATCCGGTACCGACTTGAGTGAGGCCCGCTCCCCCAGCCGCGACGCCAGGACCGGCTTGAGCCAGCGCATCAGGCCGACGAAGCGGGGACAGTTGATCTGGCGTTTGCGCTGTTCGATGCCCTGGACGAACAGCTCTCCGCACTCGCGCACCGATGTGGTCTTACCCAGCGGTCCGGGCAGGGTGTCGAGCATGGCGCGAGCGCTGGGCAGGTCGGACCGGCTCTCCTGCACCAGAGGGGTGTCGATCCAGAGCATGTGCGCTGATCCGACGTCGACGCCGTGGTGGGCCACCTCCAGGCGCAGCGCGTTGGCGAAATGCTCGACCGCGGCCTTGGACGCGTCGTACGGTGCCATGCCTGCCGATGCCGCGTAGGCGGCGGCCGAGGCCACGATCAGGACGTAGCCGCGACGGTCGATCACCGACGGAAGCGCTGCCCGCACGGTGTGGAACACGCCGACGACGTTGACGTCCATCAGCGTCTGGAACGCTTCCGGGTCGACCTGCAGCACCGACCCGTAGGTCGCGATGCCCGCGTTGGCCATCACGACGTCGATGCCGCCGAACCGCTCAACACCCTTGGCGACGGCCGATTCCATCGCGGCCAGATCCCGCACGTCGGCGACCGCGGTGACCACGCCCTCGTTGCCCAACCTCGCAGCTACCTGCTCCAGCCGGTCCCCGTCCAGGTCGGTCAGCACCAACTTCGCGCCCTTGTCGTGCAGGCGGCGCGCCACCTCTTCGCCGATACCGTTCGCCCCGCCGGTGATCAGGACGACTTTGCCGTTCACAGAAGCCATGGGCGACAACGTACCCCGCTCGGGGAGACCACGGATAGGTTCTACAGCCGAATACCCAGCAAGGCGTCGACGGCGGCCGCCACCGTGTGCCCCGCCTCGGGGTCGTGGCCGCCGTAGGTCAGCGCGTCGGTGGTCCAACCATCCAGCGCGGCAAGCGCTTTGGGGGTGTCGAGATCGTCGGCGAGGTACCGGCGAACCCGTTCCACGACGTCGGTCGCGTCCGGCGCACCGGGCAGCGCGACCGCCGCACGCCACCGAGCCAGCCGCTCGACCGCCTCGGCGAGCAGGGCGTCACTCCAGTACCGGTCGGCGCGGTAGTGACCGGCGAACAGGCCGAGTCGGATCGCCGCGGGGTCGACGCCTTGGGAACGCAGCCGCGAGACCAGCACCAGGTTCCCGCGGCTCTTGCTCATCTTGTGGCCGTCCCAGCCGATCATGCCGGCATGTACGTAGTGGCGAGCGAATCTGCGCTCGCCGGTGACGGATTCGGCGTGGGCGGCGGAGAACTCGTGGTGCGGGAAGATCAGGTCGCTGCCGCCGCCCTGGATGTCGAGGTCGGTGCCGATGCGGCTCAGGGCGATGGCCGCACATTCGACGTGCCATCCGGGCCGTCCCGGCCCGAACGGCGACGGCCAACTCGGCTCCCCGGGCCGCTGCGCCCGCCACAGCAGCGCGTCGAGTTCATCGCCCTTACCCGGCCGCTCCGGGTCCCCGCCGCGTTCGGCGAACAACCGAGCCATGGTGTCGCGGTCGTAGCCGGACTCGTAGCCGAACTGCGCGGTGGCGTCGGCGCGGAAGTACACGTCGGGATACTCGGCGTCGTCGACGACGTACGCGGCACCCGACGCCAGCAGCTTTTCCACCACCTCGATGACCTCGGCGATGGTTTCGGTGGCGGCGACGTAGTCGTGCGGCGGCAGCACCCTCAGCGCGGCCATGTCCTCGCAGAACAGCCGGGTCTCGCGGTCCGCGAGATCGCGCCAGTCGATTCCGTCGCGCTCCGCGCGTTCGAACAGCGGGTCGTCGACGTCGGTGATGTTCTGCACGTAGTGGACCCGATGCCCAGCGTCCAGCCAGATGCGGTGCACGAGGTCGAACGCGAGATAGGTGGCGGCGTGGCCGAGGTGGGTCGCGTCGTAGGGCGTGATGCCGCAGACGTACATCGTGGCCGTTTCGCCCGCACTGACGGGACGGACCTGCCGGTCGGCGCTGTCATAGAGACGCAGCTGCGGTCCCCGGCCCGGCAGCGCCGGGACGACGGGGGCCGGCCACGAATTCATGGTCTCGACTCTAGGCATCGATGTCACCGACATCGCGGGCGGCCATTTCATTCCCGCTCAGTCCCTCCAGCGGCTCCGATACGCCGACAGGATCTCCTTGAGCAGCACCTCGGCCAGCTCCGATCGGCACATCAGCAGGTCGGGCAGGTAGGGGTCGCGCCGGTTGTAGACCAGCTCCGAGCCGTCGATGCGCGACGCGTGCAGACCCGCGGCCTGCACCACTCCGGCCGGCGCAGCCGAATCCCACTCCCACTGGCCTCCGGCGTGCAGATAGGCGTCGACGTCACCGCGCACCACCGCCATCGCCTTGGCACCCGCGGACCCGATCCGCACCAGCTGAATGTCCAACCGATCGCGCAGCCACCACAGCACCGGCGGCGGCCGGTTGGCACTCGCCGTGATCAGGATGGGGCCGTCGGCGCGCGGTGGCGGCGGGGTGACGGTGTCGGTGCGGTAGACCTCGTTGCGAGCCGGTAGCGCGACTGCGGCGTCGGTGATGCGCCCGTTCGGGCCGCCGTCGCGTCGCCACAGCGCGATGTGCACCGCCCAGTCCGTGCGTCGCGGCATGGAGTACTCGTGGGTGCCGTCAACCGGGTCGACGATCCACACCCGATCGGCACCGACGCGCGACAGATCGTCGACCGCCTCTTCGGAAAGCACCTTGTCCTCGGGCCGCGCGGCCCCAAGCCGATCGAGGATCAGCCGGTTGGCCAGCTTGTCGCCGGTGTCGCCGAGGCCGTACGGGTCGTAGAAACCCACTTCTTCGCGGACCTTCAGCAGCATCTCGCCCGCCTCGGCGGCCACTTCGGCGGCCAACGCCGCATCAGTCTGGGTCATCGCTTCAGAACGCCGGCCACGGGATCGGGCGGCGACGATCGGGTGAGGGCATCACCGGATCGGTCAGCAGCGCAACGGTTCTGGAGAGCAACGCGGCGATCTCGCGGCCGGTGATGAGGGTGCACAGTTCGTCGGCCAACCCGTTTTGCAGCTGATCGCGCAGCGCCGCCACCGATTCCAGCGTCTGGTCGTCGACGGGTTTACCGGCCCAACCCCACAGCACAGTGCGCAGCTTGTCCTCGCTGTGCAGGGTCACCCCGTGGTCGACGCCGTACACCCGGCCGTCGACGCCCGACAGGATGTGCCCGCCCTTACGGTCGGCGTTGTTGACCAGCACGTCGAACACCGCCATCCGGCGCAACCGGTCGTCGTCGGCGTGCACCAGGGTGACCTCGTCGCCCGCATAGTCGTAGGCCTGAAGGATCGGTAGAAAGCCCGGCGGAATGCAGCCCGCCGGAAGCAGATCCACCAGATCCGGGCCCGCCGGTCGTTCGTCGTCGACCTCGTCGCCCGGCTGGTCCACCCACAGTTGCACCATGCCCTCACCGGCGGGTCCCTCGCGAATGATGGTGTAGGGCACCACATTCCAGCCCAACGCGGCCGACACCAGGTAGGCCCCGCGCTCACGGCCGGCCAGCGTGCCGTCGGGGAAGTCCCACAGCGGCGCCTCGCCCGCGACCGGCTTGTACACGCAATGCACTTGCTGTGTACCGAAATTCGCCTCGCACAGGAAGGTTGCGTTGCTGGCCGATCGGATACGCCCGATGACGGTCAGTTCACCGCACCGCAGCACCTCTTCGCGGACGGCGTCGGCCCCGCCGTCAGATGTCGATGTCATCGTCGGACTCGGCGAAGGCGCCGCGCCGATAGCCGTTGGTGCGCACGCAGATGTGACCTTCGGGGTCCAGCGGTTCGTCGCACAGAGGACAGGGCGGGCGGCCTGCCGAGATGACCCGGTTGGAGCGCGTCGCGAACTCGCGAGCAGATTCCGGTGTGAGGAACACGCGTACCGCGTCGGGGCCTTCCTCGGCGTCGTCGAGCACCACCGACGCGTCGAACTCGGTCTCCGAGACCGCGAGCAGTTCGACGACGACCGTCTGAGCTTCCGAGTCCCAGCCCAGCCCCATCGTGCCCACCCGGAACTCGGCGTCCACCGGAGTGATCAGCGGGCTGAGATCCTCGACCTCACCGGTGTCGGGCGGGATCGGCGTTCCGAACCGGCGATTGATCTCCAGCAGCAGCGCGGCAATGCGTTCGGCGAGCACGGCGACCTGCTGCTTCTCCAGAACCACCGATACGACGCGCTTGTCGTGGACGGCCTGCAGGTAGAACGTGCGGTTGCCGGGTTGGCCGACGGTCCCGGCCACGAATCGGTCGGGTGTGCGGAAGACGTGGATTGCGCGGGCCATGGCACTTTCCAAAATACCTGTTGGGGCTTGTCAGCCGTAATTGCGACTAGCCGGTGGACCCGCCGACGACGGCATCCTCCGGCGGCACCTCGCCGTCCTCGGAGTCGGTCTTGGGCGGTTTGGGCGACAGGCCGGAGGTGAGTTGGTCGCCGGTGTGGTTGACGTGGATCACGAACGGCCGCACCGCCGTGTAGCGGATCACGCTCATCGACGCCGGGTCGGCGGTGATCCGCTGAAAGTTGTCGAGATGGGTCCCGAGCGCGTCGGCGACGATGGCTTTGATCACATCGCCGTGAGTGCAGGCGACCCACAACACGTCGCCCTCGTGCTCCTCGGCGAGTCGACGGTCGTGCTCGCGCACCGCGGCCACCGCACGGGCCTGCACGTGAGCCAGACCCTCCCCGTCGGGGAACACCGCGGCGCTGGGCTGTTGCTGCACCACCGCCCACAGCGGCTCTTTGACCAGATCGGCGATCTTGCGCCCCGTCCAGGCCCCATAGTCGACCTCCGAGATCCGGTCGTCGACGATCGGCACCAGGCCCAGCGCGGCGGCCAGCGGTTCGACGGTTCGTTCGCACCGCAGCAGCGGCGAGCGCACGATCGCGCGGATCGGCAGCGCACCGATGCGGGTCGCCACCGCCTGCGCCTGTTCGCGCCCCTTGTCGTCGAGGTCGACGCCCTCGGAACGGCCCGCCAGTGTGTGCGCGGTGTTGGAGGTCGAGCGGCCGTGCCGCAACAGGATCACCGTCATGTCGCCGCCACCACACCCGTCCCCAACAAGATCAGCACCACGGTGCCCAGCATGACGCGATACCCGACGAACCAGTACATGCTGTGTCGGACCAGGAACCGCAGGAACCAGGCCACCGCGGCGAAGCCGACGACGAACGCGATCACCGTCGCCACGAACAGCTGCGGGCCGGTGGCGCTCATGCCCTCCCCGACGGGGTGGAATGCGTCGGGAAGTGAGAACAACCCGGAGGCGAACACCGCGGGGATGGCCAGCAGAAAACCGAACCGGGCGGCCAGCTCGCGGTTGAGGCCGAGAAAGAGCCCGGCGCTGATCGTCGCGCCGGAACGGGACACGCCGGGCAGCAGGGCCAGGCACTGCGCGAAGCCCACGATGATGCTGTCCTTCCACGTCAGCTGTTCGACGCTGCGTGCCTGGCGACCGAAGTACTCGGCGGCGGCGATGACGGCCGAGAACACGATCAGCGCGATCGCGATGGCCCACAGATTGCGTGCGCCGGTGCGGATCTGGTCCTTGAACAGCAGCCCGAGCACCGCGATCGGGATGGTCCCGACGATCACGTACCACCCCAGCCAGTAGTCGGCGTTGCGGTGCGCGGTGACGAACAAGCCGTTGAACCAGGCTTTGACGATGCGCCCGATGTCCTTGGCGAAGTAGAGCAGGACCGCGAATTCGGTGCCCAACTGGGTGACGGCGGTGAACGACGCCCCGGCATCGTCGGCGAAGAACACTCGCGATGTGATCGCCAGATGCCCCGAGGAGCTGACGGGCAGGAACTCGGTCAGCCCCTGCACGATCGCGAGAACGACGACCTGCACCCACGACATCGCCGGCACGTCGGTCACGACGAAGACCGTACCGTGGGCGCGGTGTCAGCGGCCGGTGCGTGCCACCGGCTCTGCCGAAGCGACGAGATCGCGCACCGCCGCGCCCACGCTGCGCCGGTCGGTGAGGTCGATGTCGGTCAGCTTGCGGCTGGAGGTCGCGACCACGTCCTCTTCGTGCGGGACTGGGCCGGCCAGCCGCGGGCGGTAGATCTCGACGACGAGCATCTGGCGCTCGACGTGGAATGAGAAGCTGCGGCCGTCCCCCACCTGGCCGAACCCGCTGGCGTACAGGCCGGTGGTCATGTCCTCGATCACAAACTCCCCGGCACCGGTCGCGCGGTCCGTGGCGAGGGTCATGATCGCACCATACCGTTGACGCGCCCGCCAATTGGGAGGGCACGGCGGGCGGGCGAAAGCCCACGCGCGGTCTGCCTAGACTGGCCGTTCAGTCGCTTCACCGTACGCACGACCGAGAGCTACCCCTTGCCGACCGTTGTAAACACATCGAAGCAGCCGGTTCGCCGGATCGTGGCCGCGCTGGCTATCTCGTCCGCATTTGCGCTGGTCAGCGGCTGCTCATCGGACGGCTCCGACGCTCCGGCCACCATCGCGCCCGCGCAGGCCGCGGTGTCCCCGCCGGTCGCGGGCCGGCCGGACGGTGTGGTGCGGCCGTTGGTTGCGGACGCGCAGGCGGCCGTCGTCGACACGGCGAGCGGCTCATTGGTGGTGCTGGCGGCGGAGCCAGTGGTCACGGTGCTTTCCCGCAACGGCGGAGACGCCGCGACGGTGCCGTTGTCCAGCCCCGCCACCGCGTTGACCGGCGACGGTGACGGTCATGTCTACGCGGCGACCCGCGGCGGGTACCACCGGATCGACCTGGCCGGCCGCACCGCCACCACGACCGAGGTCGAGGGCCTGTCCGACACCGAGTTCACCGCCATCGCCCGGCGCGCGGACGGCCGGCTGGTGCTGGGCAGCGCCGACGGCGCCGTCTACACATTGAGCTCCGACAACACCGCCGTCGCCGCCGAGCTGAAGATCTTCGCCCGGGTGGATGCTCTTGTCACACAAGGAAACACAACCGTCGTGCTCGACCGCGCCCAGACCTCGGTGACGGCGCTCACCGAGAACGGCGAGGAACAGGCACAGGCACTGCGGGCGGGTGAGGGGGCGACGACGATGGTCGCCGACCCGGTCGGTCGCGTGTTGGTGGCCGACACGCGGGGCGAGGCGCTGCTCGTCTTCGGCACCGACCCGCTGATCCTGCGTCAGCGGTATCCGGTGCGCGGGGCCCCCTACGGCCTTGCCGGGTCGTCGACGTTGGCCTGGGTGTCGCAGACAGCGGCGAACGAGGTCGTTGGCTACGATTTGGCCACCGGCATCCCCGTCGAGAAGGTGCGATATCGAACCGTGCAGCAACCGAACTCCCTGGCATTCGACGAATCCTCTGGCACGCTGTATGTGGTGTCCGGATCGGGAGCGGGTGTGCAGGTGATCGTCGACGCGGCGAGAGCGCACGCATGAGCGCACTTCACCGCGGACGGATGCCAGCGGCTTGGGAGGACGCCGTCAAGGCCGACCTTTCAGACGACTACGAATGGATTCCGCTGCGGCTGCCGCCGGACGTCACGCGGATCAGCGCCTCGACGCGGTTGTCGATCGAGGCCGAATACCGCGGTTGGGAACTCACCCGCGTCAGGCTCTACACCGACGGTTCGCGACGGGTGTTGCTGCGCCGCAAGAAGACCGCGGCTAGCCGGATGGATGCCCCCGAGCAGCCCGCACAGTGATCCGATGATCTACCGCACGCTGCGGCGGACGCTGTTTCTCGTTGCGCCCGAACGGATTCACACGTGGGTGTTCGCGGTTCTGCGAGCCGTCACCTATCCGCCGTGGACCAGGCGCGCGTTGAGACGGTGGTTGGGGCCGCGCGATCCGGTATTGGCGAGCACGGTGTTCGGCGTCCGCTTCCCGGGACCGCTGGGCCTGGCCGCCGGGTTCGACAAGGACGGCAGCGGACTGCACACCTGGGGCGCGCTCGGATTCGGGTACGCGGAGGTGGGCACCGTGACAGCGCAAGCCCAGCCCGGCAATCCGAAACCGAGGATGTTCCGCCTCCCCGACGACCATGCGTTGTTGAACCGGATGGGCTTCAACAACCACGGTGCGGGGGAACTGGCGGTGAGGTTGGCGCGGCACCTGCCCGATGTCCCGATCGGGGTGAACATCGGCAAGACGAAGGTCTCGCCACCGGAGGCGGCGGTGCAGGATTACGCGACATCGGCGCGCCTGTTGGGGCCGCTCGCCGCGTACGTGGTGGTCAACGTCAGCTCACCGAACACGCCGGGGCTGCGCGACCTGCAGGCGGTGTCGTCGTTGCGCCCGATCCTGACCGCCGTGCTCGCGGAGACGTCGACACCGGTGCTGGTGAAGATCGCACCGGACCTGTCCGACGAAGACGTCGACGAAATCGCCGATCTGGCAGTGGATCTCGGCCTGGCAGGCATCGTGGCCACCAATACGACGGTGTCGCGTGACGGCTTGGTCACCCCGGGCCTCGACGAACTGGGGTCGGGCGGAATCTCCGGGCGGCCGGTGGCCGCGCGCTCGGTCGAGGTGCTGCGCAGGCTCTACCGCCGCGTCGGGGACCAGCTGGTGCTGATCAGTGTCGGCGGCATCGAAACCGCCGACGACGCGTGGGACCGCATCATCTCCGGCGCGTCGCTGCTGCAGGGCTACACCGGGTTCGTGTACGGCGGCGGGCTGTGGGCCAAGGGCATCCACGATGGAATCGCCCGCCGCCTTCACGAGGGGGGCTTCGGCTCACTGGCCGAAGCGGTCGGTTCTGCGGCCTAACTGGCGCGCTTGCGCTTGCGGATGAACTCACCCGCCTCGGCGTCGCGCTGACGCTTCTCGGCGCGCCGCTCCTTGAGGGACCGTCCGGTCTTCTTCAGGTTCTTACCCGGTTTCTTGTCAGCCATTGTCGCTCCTTAAGCAGAAGTGGCAATCACTCACCCGCGACCATACGTCAGTTCCTCAGAAAAGCCAGTGACGCAGGAAATCGAAGCGCGCAGAGCCGATTTCGCTACTTCTGTTCGTAGGTCGCGTGGATCAGCGCCCGGGCGATCGCCTGCTGGAACAGGTTGAACCCGAGGTAAGCGGGAGTCGCGTCCTCGGGCAGGTCGAGCTTTTCGACGCCGACGGCGTGCACGGCGACGATGTAGCGGTGCGGGCCGTGTCCCGGCGGCGGGGCGGCGCCGATGAAGCGCTTGAGGCCGGCGTCGTTGCGCAGCGTGAGCGCATCGCCGGGCAGGCTGCTGCCGTCGCCGGCGCCGGCGGGCAGTTCGGTGACGGTGGCGGGCAGGTTGGCCACCGCCCAGTGCCAGAAACCGGACGCGGTCGGGGCGTCGGGGTCATAGACCGTCACCGCGAAGCTGCGGGTCTCCTCGGGGAAGCCCGACCACGTCAGGTGCGGCGACACGTCGTTGCCCCCGGCGCCCATGATGCCGCTGACCTGGTCGTTACCCAGCGCGTCGCCGTCGTTGAAGGTGTTCGAGGACAGCTTGAACGAAGGTAGCTTCGGGAGGAACTCGTACGGGTTGTAGTCAAACGCCATGACTCGTCCTTTCGTCGATTCAGCAGTGCAGCAGGAAGTGTTCGAGAACCTGGGTACCGAACGTCAACGCGTCAACGGGTACCCGTTCGTCGACGCCGTGGAACAACGCGGTGAAGTCGAGGTCGGGCGGCAACTGCAGCGGCGCGAACCCGAAGCATCGAATCCCCAACTGCGCGAACGCTTTCGCGTCCGTTCCGCCGGAGAGCATGTACGGCACGATGCGGGCGTCGGGGTCCACGGACAGGATCGCGCCGTTCATCGCGTCGACCAGGTCGCCGCCGAAGGTGGTCTCATAGGACGGCAGTTCGGTGACCCACTCCCGGGTGACGTTCGGGCCGATCAGCTCGTCGACCTCGCGTTCGAAGGCCGCCTGGCGCCCCGGCAGGATCCGGCAGTCCACCACCGCTTCGGCCGACGCCGGGATCACGTTGGCCTTGTAACCGGCCTTGAGCATGGTCGGGTTGGCGGTGTCGCGCAGGGTGGCGCCGACCACGCGGGCGATCGGGCCCAGCTTGGCGATCGCGCCGGGCAGATCCGGTGAGTCGACGTCGAACGAATATCCGGTCTCCTCGGTGACAGCCGCCAGGAACTGGCTGACGGCGTCGGTCATCACCAGCGGGAACTCGTGGCGGCCCAGCTTGGCCACCGCTTCGGCGACCGCGGTCACGGAGTTGCTGTCGTGGATCATCGAGCCGTGACCGGCGTGGCTGCGCGCGGTCAGTTTCATCCAGTTCATCGACTTCTCGGCCGTCTCGACCAGGTAGAGGCGTCGCTCCCCGCCGTCCTTGCGCGGCACGGTCAGGGAGAAGCCGCCGACCTCGCCGACCGCCTCGGTGACCCCGGCGAACAGGTCGGGCCGGTTCTTGACCAGCCAGTGTGAGCCGAACTTGCCGCCGGCCTCCTCGTCGGACAGGAACGCGAAGATCAGGTCGCGCGGCGGGGTGATGCCCGCGCGCTTGAAGTGCCGCGCGATCGCGATCATCATGCCGCACATGTCCTTCATGTCGACCGCGCCGCGGCCCCACACGTAGCCGTTCTCGACCGCCCCGGAGAAGGGGTGCACGCTCCAGTCGGCGGCCTCGGCGGGCACCACGTCGAGGTGGCCGTGCAGCAGCAGCGAGCCGCGCGAGCTGTCGGCGCCCTCGAGCCGGGCGAACACGTTGCCCCGGCCCGGCGCGCCTGCCTCGACGTATTCGGTCGCATAGCCGACCTCTTCGAGCTGCTCGGCCACCCAGCGCGCGCACTCGGCCTCACCCTTGGTGGTGGCCGGGTCGCCGGTGTTGGACGTGTCGAACCGGATGAGCGTGCTGACGAGGTCGACGACCTCCGCTTCGGCGTTGACGGGACCAGTCACAGTGCTAATGGGTAGTGCTCCTCTCGTCCGCCACCATTCGTACCATTGACCTGCCAGCTGGGTTTGGGTCACGCCTCGGTGATCCGATAGCCTTAGCTGCCCACAACGAGTCCGAGTGGCGGAATGGCAGACGCGCTAGCTTGAGGTGCTAGTGCCCTATTAACGGGCGTGGGGGTTCAAGTCCCCCCTCGGACACCAGGTCAGTAGACGTCGCGCACGTAGCGTTTGGCCGCGACCAGCTCACGTTTGTAGTCGTGCGCCTGGTCGTGCGACATTCCGCCGTGCCGCTCGATGATCGTGGTCAACGCGGCGTCGACGTCCTTGGCCATACGGGTGGCGTCGCCGCAGACGTAGAAGTGCGCGCCGTCGTCGAGCCAGCGCCACAGCTCGGCCCCTTGTTCGAGCATCCGATGCTGGACGTACACGCGCGAGGCCTGGTCGCGGGAGAACGCGAGATCCAACCGGTCGAGCAACCCGTCGCGGGCCATGTCCTCGAAATCGTCGCGGTAGTAGTAGTTCTGAGCGCGGTGCTGCTCACCGAAGAACAGCCAGTTGTGACCGCGGTGCCCGAGCGCCCGTCGCTCCTGTAGGAAGCCGCGGAACGGCGCGACGCCCGTACCGGGGCCGACCATGATCATCGGCACCGAGCCGTCCTCCGGCGGGCGGAAGTGCGGTGAGCGCTGTAGGAAGACCGGCGCCGACGATGCGCGGTCGGCCAGGAACGTCGAGCAGACGCCGCCACGACGGCCGCCGTCGGCCCCGCGGTAGCGCACCACCGACACCGTCAGCTGTACCTCGTTGGGGCTGACCAGCGGACTCGACGAGATCGAGTAGCTGCGCGGGGTCAACCGGACCAGCACCTCGCGCCACTCGTCGGGATCTGCGTGCACAACGAACTCCTGGACGAGGTCCAAGCCGTTGCGACCGATCAGCCACTTGTCCAGCTTGGCCTTGGGCGCGCGCAACGGCTTCGCGCCGCGGCTGTGCTCGGCGATGAAGCGCACCAGATCGGGAGTGACCCGGCAGAAGTCGAAGTGGCTGATGAGCGCGTCGCGCAAAGGCTGCTCCGCCCCGTCGACCTCGACGGTGTGCTGAGCCGGCATCCCGGTGGCCGCCAGCCACGCGTCGACCATTGCCGGATCGTTGGTGGCGCACACCCCCAGCGAATCACCTGCGGCGTAGGTGACGTCGTGCTCGGAGATGTCGAAACCGAACTGGCGCACCTCCTTTCGGGAGGCCGGCCCGTTGAGCACCATATTGCGGGACAGCGGCACGATGAGAGGACGCGCACGGGTGAACGGCTGCGCGACGGTGGTGGGCCGCACGAGTGTTGAGACACTACCGGTCGACGGTGAGATCCCCGGATTGAGCAGTGCGGTGACGTCGTCGGCCCAGCGTCGCATCCGCTCGTCGTCGTAGGCCTCGCAGTCGGCGCGTTCGAGCAGCCGGACGGCGCCGAGGTCGGCCAGCCTGGTGTCGACGGCCTTGGCGTATCCGCAGAAGTCGTCGTAGGAGCGGTCGCCGATACCCAGCACCGCGTACCGCACGCCGGTCAACCGCGTCGCCTCGTCGGATGCCAGCCGCTGCCAGAAGCCCGCACCGTTGTCGGGCGGTCCGCCGTCGCCGAACGTGCTCGTGACGACGAGCACGTCGCGGGCGGCCGCGAGGTCCGCGGGGGCGACATCGTCCATGTTGACCAGCTGGGCGTTGCCGAGCCGCTCGGCCAGCCGCGAGGCGAAGTCCTCGGCGTTGCCCGTCTGGGAGGCCCAGAGCACGAGCGGCCCGTCGTCGAGTTGTGTTCGGGCGACCGGTTCTTCTGACGGGCGGTGAGCCTGCCCGGCGAGCAAACCGTTGATCCACTGCCGCACCTCAGTGGATACGGGCGCAGAGTCGGGCAGCACCGGAGCCTCCGACTGTGCCTCGGCCAGGCCGCTGAAAAAGCCTGACACATAAAGCGCTTCCTGATCGGTGAGCGTCGGGGACGCAACAGGCTGCAGGTTGACCGCGCAGACCTTGAATTCGGGCTGCAGCGAGTCGGGGTCGACGGCGTCGTTGGTCAACGCGTTGACGGTGAGGTTTTCGCCGTGCTCGTCGTTCCAGTGGAACGGCACGAAACAACTGCCGGGGCGGACGCGTACCGTGACGGCGGCGGGTAGCACCGCGCGCCCGCGTCGCGTCGTGAGTTCGACCGGTCGTCCGTTCTCGATGCCCAGCTGCAGCGCGTCCTCGGGATGCACCTCGACGAACGGCTCACCGGTCAACTTGTTGAGCGACTCGACGCGTCCCGTTTTGGTCATGGTGTGCCACTGGTGTTGTAGCCGGCCGGTGTTCAGGGTCAGCGGGTACTCGTCGTCGGGCAGTTCCCGCGCGTCCATGTGCGGGCGGGCGTGGAAGACCGCCCGCCGCGACGGGGTCGGGAAGGCCAGCCGCGGTGCGCGACCGTGCTCGTCGACGAAGTACTCCTGGCTCACACCGTCGTTGAGGTAGCGGATGGGATGGCGATCCTGCGGATCGTCGGGTGGGCATGGCCACTGCACCGGTGTATCCCGTAGCCGCGCATAGCTGACGCCGCGAAGGTCGTAGCCCGACTTGGGGTTCCAGAATCGCCGGATCTCGTCGAAGACCTGCTCGCTGGAGGTGTAGGCGAAGTGCTCGCCGAAACCCATGTGGGCTGCGACCTGGCAGATCAGCTGCCAGTCGGGCCTGGCCTGTCCGGGCGCCGGGATGGACTGCTGCAGCAGGGTGAGGTTGCGCTCGGAGTTGACCATCACCGCATCGGATTCCGCCCACATGGTCGCGGGTAGCACGATGTCGGCGTAGGCGTTGGTGGCGGTTGCGCTGTAAGTGTCCTGGGTGATGACGAGCTCGGCGGACCGCAGCCCTTCGATGACCGTCGACCGGTTGGCCACGCTGGCAACGGGATTGGTGCAGATGATCCAGCACGCCTTGATGTCACCGGCGGCGAGCTGCCGGAACATGTCGATGGTGCCCGGTCCGACGTCCGCGCGGATCGTGCCGGGCGCCACGCCCCACTGCTCCTCGACGAATGCGCGGTCCTGCGCCGAGGTCACCGAGCGCTGCCCCGGCAATCCCGGTCCCATGTAACCCATTTCGCGTCCGCCCATCGCGTTGGGCTGACCGGTCAGCGACATCGGTCCGCTGCCCGGTCGGCAGATTGCGCCCGTGGCCAGGTGCAGATTGCAGATCGCGTTCGTGTTCCAGGTGCCGTGCGTGCTCTGGTTGAGCCCCATCGTCCAACAGCTCAGCCACTCCCCCGCGTCGGCGATCATCCGCGCGGCGAGCCGGATGTCGGCCTCCGCCAGACCCGTGACCTGAGCGACGCTTTCGGGCGTGTAGTCGGCGAGGAATGCCGGCATCGCCTCCCAGCGCTCGGTGTGGGCGTCGATGAAATCGCGGTCGATGTCGCCGTTTTCGACCAACAGATACAACAGCCCGTTCAGCAGCGCGAGATCGGTGCCGGGTTTGATCTGCAGGAAGAGGTCGGCGCGTTCGGCGGTCGTGGTGCGGCGCGGATCGACGACGATCAGCTTGGCGCCCGCCTTGAGTCGGTCGGCCATGCGCAGGTAGAGAATGGGGTGGCAGTCGGCCATGTTGGAGCCGATGACGAAAAACAGGTCGCTGCAATCGAAATCGGCGTACGACCCCGGCGGGCCGTCGGCACCCAGCGATTGTTTGAAGCCGGTTCCCGCGCTGGCCATGCACAGCCGTGAGTTCGACTCGATGTGAACCGTGCGCAGGAACCCCTTGGCCAGCTTCGTGGCGAGATACTGCGCTTCGATGGACATCTGGCCCGAGACGTAGAGCGCGACCGCGTCGGGACCGTGCTGCTCGACGATCTCTCGCAGTCGTCGACCCGCCTCGGCGACGGCGTCGTCGACGGGCGTCGGGACCAGTTCCTCGTCACGGCTGGGCCGCAGCATCGCCGAGGTCAGCCGGCCGTCTGCGGCGCGCATCAATTCGGCGTGGGTGGCGCCCTTGGTGCACAGCCTGCCGAAATTGGCTGGATGCAGCTTGTCCCCGGAGACCCGCGCGATGACCGGCTTGCCGGTCTCGCGGTCGGTGGCGGTGTGCACCTCGATACCGCAGCCCACGCCGCAGTACGAGCACGCCGTCCGAGTCACCATCGGCGTCAAGCGGGCACCGGTGAAGCGGCGCGGCCGACCTGCTCGCCGGCGCCAGACCGCGAGGTCTGCATGCGCAGGAACACGAACCACGTGACGATCGCGCAGATAACGTAGAACCCGAGGAACACCCAGAACGCGTTGGTGGCCGATTTGGCGTCGCTGACGTACGAGGCACGCAGGACGACGTTGATGAACACGCCGCCGAGGGCGCCGACCGCACCGGCGAAGCCGATCAGCGCGCCGGACATGCTGCGCGACCAGGCGGCCTTGTCCTCGCGGCTCCATTCGTCGCGGCCCTGGGCCTTGGCCTCGAAGATCGACGGGATCATCTTGTAGGTCGAGCCGTTGCCGATGCCCGACAGGATGAACAGCAGGATGAATCCGGTCACGTAGGCGGCCATCTGCGCGCCGGTGGCCGCGCCTGCCATGCCGTCGTCGAGCACGCCCGCCGCCACCAGGATTCCGGCGGCGAAGATCATCGCGATGAAGGTGTAGAGGGTGACCCTGCCGCCACCGACCCGGTCGGACAGCTTGCCGCCGAAGGGGCGCGGGATGGAACCGAGCAGCGGGCCGATGAACGCGATCTGGGCGGCGTGCAGCGAGGCCTGCGCGGGGGTGTCGCCGCCGGCGAGGAAGTTGATCTGCAGCACCTGTCCGAAGGCGAATGAGAAGCCGATGAACGAGCCGAAGGTGCCGATGTAGAGGAAGCTCATCACCCAGGAGTGCTTGAACCGCAACGCCTCTACCATGGCGCCGAGGTTGGACCGCTGGTTGCCGAGGTTGTCCATGAACAGGGCAGCCCCAAGCGCGGCCAACGCGATCAGGACAAGGTAGATGGCGCAGACGATTTCGGGTGCGGTGTTGCTGACGGTGGCGATCACCAGCAGGCCGACCAGCTGGATCACCGGTACGCCGATGTTGCCGCCGCCGGCGTTCAGGCCGAGCGCCCAGCCCTTGAGCCGCTGTGGGTAGAACGCGTTGATGTTGGTCATCGAGGAGGCGAAGTTGCCGCCGCCCACTCCCGCGACGGCGGCCACGAGCATGAACGTGGTGTAGGTCGTGTCGGGGTTGCTCATCGCCCACAGCGTCAGCACGGTGGGGATCAGCAGCAGCAGGGCGCTGACGATGGTCCAGTTGCGCCCGCCGAATCGCGCGGGTGCGATGGTGTACGGGATCCGCATGAACGCGCCGACCAGGGTGGGCATGGCGACGAGGTAGAACTTGCCCGCCGCGTCGATGCCGTAGACGTCCTGGGGCATGAACAGCACCATCACCGACCAGATCGACCACACCGAGAATCCGACGTGCTCGGCGAAGATCGACCAGATCAGGTTCCGCTTGGCGATCTTGTTACCGCCGGATTCCCAGGCCTCGACGTCCTCGGCGTCCCAATCTTCGATGGTGCGGCTGCGGCTCAGAGTCTTCACGGGCACCAGAGTCGCCCGAACCCATTCCGCATCCGTTGCGTCATCGTGACGTAAACGTCAACTCCAGCTCACATACGTAACGGATACGCGTGCGGGGTGCACGAAACCATGCCGAAACAAATGTGGCCGGGGCCACTCCGCGGCATCTTCAAAGGGGCATCTTCAAAGGGGCCGCCGCACACCTCGGCGAAAGCGCCGCAGGTTTCAGAACGGTGCCGGTCGCCGGTTCCTCGCGCGTTCGGCCTTGATTCGCGCGGCGTATTCGGCGGCGCGGCTACGCCGTCGCAGCGGCATCATCAGCCCGCGGTCGCAGACCGTCGGCGGCGAGGTCGGCGGCGGAGGAAGGTCAGCGGTCGTCGTATCCCACGTCGGAAAGAACAGCCTGCTTCCGGGATTTGTGGTGTATTTCCGACCGCTCGGCGAGGTCCAGATCACCGTGCCGTCTGGCAGCTGAACATCGTCCCATCCGCCAAATGTCTTGGCTAGATGGTGTTTTCGGCACAGACACTTGAGGTTGGACGGATGTGTGGGCCCGAACGGATACGGGACGGTGTGATCGATGTCGCAACGATCGGCTGGCATGCTGCAGCCGGAGGCCCGGCAGTGCAGATCTCGCATGCGCACGAACTGGGCCAAGTCCGCCGACGGGCGGTAACGCGGCTCGGGCTCGTCGCTGGGCAGTTTGATCGGACGGATCTTCGCGCCATCACGGATCAGTTGGGCCAGAAGCGGTGCAGGCAGGATGTTCTCGCCGAGGATGAGTGCTGTGGGCGGCTTGGCCTTGTACTCGCGGGCCGTCGGGGCAGGCCCCTTCGACTCGCGGGCTGTCGGCGTAGGTCCCTGAGACTCGCCGGCTGTCGGGGCAAGTCCCTGAGACTCGCGGGCTGTCGGGGCAGGTGCGTCGGACTCGCGGGCCGTCGGCTGCTGTAATGCCGCTTCGGCCGCTGACCGCTCGGCGAAAACGTTGACGACGACGTTCGACGACCGCGGCACGTCAGCCGACGGACACGTGTCCGATCCGCAGCGGCACGCGAGGCGGTCATTGCCCGAGATCATCGCACCGACCGCGTCCGATCGGCGCTCCCCGGCGGATCGAGGATCGGCATCGCACAGGCCCTGCACCATTGCAGCGATGCGACGTTTGAGCACCGCCCCATCCGTGGCCAGCAGCCGGCCCCACACCGACGTGGTTCCTGCCGGATCGTCGATGTCGCCGACTGAGAAGTCTCTGCTGCGAATGGTTGTTTCGCTGCGGCGCAAGGCTTCTGGATCGTACCGCTCGACCCACGCGTCAATTGCCCTCTCGAGCTTGTCATCGGACAGCCGACCCCATTTCGTCGCGCCTTCTGCAAGGGCAGCGTCGATCAAGGCCAGCGCCTCAGCGTCGTAGACGAGCTGTGTGCGCCACGTGAGCGCCGAGACGACCCGGGAGTTGATGGCGCCCTGCAGATACAGCGCCGCAACGCGCGGAAGCCGGTCCCGAAGTGCGATCGCTATGCGCATCTGTGCCGAGGCCCTCCTGTGGCCGACGGTCATAGCGGCCGCGACTTCGGCGGCGGCCGCATCCCAACCGTCGAATGCTGCTCGGTCGTCATCGTCGACTCGGCGGCGGGCGAGTTCGGCGATGGCCGCCAGCCGACGGGCTCCCGCCCTTGCTTCGGCCCGCGTGCTCTCCTCGATCGCGGCGACGACGGCGGCATCGTCAGCCTCCGAGTACTTCGAGTCGAACATGTGTTCGAGTATGCCACCGCCCACCGACACGTTGACTCATCAGAATGCGCGCGAACGGCTGAGCCGACAAGACCGTCAGTCAGCGGCGGTCTCCCAGAAGCGCGTGAGCACCTCGGCCCCGTGCGCCGGATCCTGGACCATCCACCAGTGTCCGAGCCCCTCGAGAACTCCGGTCCGCGCGCCGGCACGCTCGGCCGCACGCCGGCGCATGTCCTCGGTTCCGACGTACGGATCCTCGGTGGCGAGTATCGACAGGCCGGGCCGCGAGGCGGCGGTGCCCAACCCGCGCCCGGCTTCGCGGAGAACCGGCTGGGCGGCCGATCGGTACAGCACCAAGATCGCGCTCCCCATCTCCGGGCCTTGGGCCTTCGCCAGCGATGTCGCGATGTCGATTGGCAGCCCGAGATCGGCCATCTGCGCCGTCCTGTCCGCGACCGTGCCGCCCATCATCGCCTCGACCAGTTCCTCGCCGGCTCCCGGCGTCTGCCACACCTGCGCGAGGTCATGCCAGACGTAGTCGGCATCGAACAATCCCACGACGTCACTGGCCCAGGTGCGCAGGAGTTCGGGACGGTGCATCGCCACGTTGACGACGTGGCCGCCGCCCCAGTCGTGTCCCACCAGATCGACCGGCTCGTCGAAGCGCTCCAGTTCGCGCTCGAGCCAGTCGCGATAATCGAGATAAGTCGCCGAGAAGTCGTCGGGCAGCGGTGCACCGAATCCGGGCGGAGAGAGCCGCACCACGTCATCGCGGCCGAGCGCGTCGACGAGCGGACCCCAGATCGCCTCCGTCTCCGGATTGCCATGCACCAGAACCACTGTCATACAGCGATCCTAGGCGTGCCGCGCGGCCTCCTGAGCCAGCTGCACGCGCGACGCAAGTCCCAGCTTGGTGTAGACGTGGGTCAGATGCGTCTGCACCGTCCGATGGGACATGAAGAGCCGTGCGGCGATGTCCTTGTTGCCGAGTCCCTCGGCGACCAATCGGACCACGCCGAGCTCGGTCGGAGTCAATGAGGCCCAACCGCTCGACGGGCGTTTGCGCTCACCGCGTCCGCGCTGCGCATACGCGATGGCCTCTTCGATGGACAACGCGGTCCCTTCGTCCCACAGCGCCTCGAAGTCGTTCTTTCCGAGGGACTCCGTGAGTAGCGACACCGATTCCGCGTACGTCGCGTCGTGCACCCGGAGCCGGACCAGTCCCATGCGTTCCCGCATAGCGTCGGCGGCACCGAGGAACCGCGCAGCATTGCGCTGATCGCCGGCCGCACCTGTCAACTCACCGAGCACCTCGAAGGCATCGGGCGCGATTTGATAGGTCTGATGGCCGGCAATGCAGTCGAGCGCTCGACGCAGATCTTCATCGGCCTGAGCCAGTTCACCCTGCGCCATCGCGACGCGACCGCGGATCACCAGGGCCCGCGCCAGATGCCACCCATGCATCAGCGACACGTCAACATCCGAATACTCTCTGGCAGCGCGCAGATCGCCTTTGGCGAGTTCGAGCTCTGCCAGTGGATTGACGTTCGTTATCGCCGTTTCGGGCTGTGCATTGATGCGCTGCGACGCCAAATCACACGCCCGGGCAGCCGCTTCCAGATCGCCCTCGGCGAGGGCAGCATAAGCCAACGGCGCGTACGCCCACGGTTCGAGGTAAGGACCGACCGTGGATGCGGTTTCAATGGCCGCCTCGGCCAAACTTCGACCCGCGGCGGGGTCGCCCGTCGATACAGATACGTGCGCAAGACCGATACGCGCAAGGAGGCCGTGCAGCACGTCCCCTGATGCGTCGGCCTCAGCGAGAAGTGCCTGCAATGACTCTGTGCCGTACTTCAGATCGCCGTGCTGGAACGCCGCCAGCGCCGGGCCCCAGTAACGGTTCATGCGCGCCATGAACACGTCTCCGACTCCCTCGGCCAGTGACTGGCCCTCCTCGCCGGCCGCCCGGGCCGCCACCGGATCTCCGAGGAGGATGGCAATGAGCGCCTTCCACGCGAGGATCTGGCAGAGTCGCCACCGATCGTCCAACCTCCGCGCCAAATCCAGTGCTTCATCGATGTACGGGTACGCCGCCTGGGCGTCGAACGTGGCCGCCCCGACACACGACACCAGCACCCGAAGCAACAATGCGGGGTCGTCGAGCTCCCTTGCCGTCGCCAGGGCCAGTTCGAGATCGTCGGTGACGCCGACCGTGACCGCCCACGCGTGGAGCACCGCCCGATCGGCAACCGCACTGAGCCGGGCTACCACATCGGACGCTCCCTCCAGCGCCGGATCGCTCAGCACGCCGTTGAACCAGGACAACCCCTCTTTGACCCGTCCGCGCATGAGCCACAGCGGTTGCAGCGAGCTTGCGAGGCGCAACGCCGCGTCGATGTCCTGACGCTCCCGGCTCCACGCGAAAGCGGCACGGAGGTTGTCGATTTCGAGTTCGGCCTGTGAGACGAGGCGTTCATACTCGGCGCATCCCGGCACCTCGAGTTGAGCGGTCATCGAGTTGTAGTGATCCCGGTGGCGGCCTCGCACGACATCGGCTTCACCGGACTCACCGAGTTTGTCCAATGCGTACTGGCGGACCGTTTCCAGTAACCGGTATCGCACTCGCCCACTGGAACTTTCGGCCAACACCAGCGACTTGTCCACCAGGAGCATCAGCAGATCGAGCACCTGGAAGCGCTCGACCTCTCCGCCCGCGGCGACGGCCTGAGCCGCCTCGAGGTCGAAATCCCCGGCGAACGCCGCCAGGCGCCGGAAGACGACTCGTTCGGGTTCGGTCAACATCTGATGCGACCAGTCCACAGAGGCTTTGAGGGTCTGCTGGCGACGCACCGCTTTTCGTGATCCGCCCGTCAAGAGACGGAACCTGTCGTGCAGCCCCTCGAGGATCTCGCGCACGGACAGGGCGCGGACCCGGGCGGCCGCCAACTCGATGGCCAGCGGCATACCGTCCAGACGCTGGCAGATCTCGCTGACGATCGCGAGGTCCTTGTCCGAGGGAGTGAAATCCGACTGGACATGGCGGGCGCGGTCGACGAACAGCTCGACGGCTTCGTCGTCGATCACCAGGGACGCTACTCGCCAGATGAGTTCACCCTCGACGCCGATCGGTTCGCGGCTGGTGGCCAGCAGCCGCAGCGCGGGACACCGATCCAGGAGAGTGGTGATCAGCTCGGCACTGACCTCGAGCAGGTGTTCGCAGTTGTCGAGCACCGCGAGTCCCGCACGCTCGCCGATGAACTCGACGATGCTGTCCATTGTCGAGCGACCCGGTTGATCCGGTACCCCGAGCGCTCGGAGCACGGCAACGGGCACGAGATCCGGGTCGCTGATCGGAGCGAGATCTACGTACCAGACCGAAGGCAGATCGGTACGATCCGCAATCTGCACGGCCAGCCGTGTCTTGCCCACCCCGCCCGCACCGGTCAGCGTCACAAGCCGGTTCTCGGTCAACAGCTCGCGGATGTCGGCGATCTGTGTGCGGCGCCCGATGAATCGCGTCAGCTGGGCGGGCAGGTCGTGTCTCAGCGCGGCCTCGGCAGTACGCAGGGGCGGGAAGTCGTTGCGGATGTCGGGGTGGCACAGCTGCACAACGCGTTCGGGCCGTGGGAGGTCCCGCAACGGATGCGATCCGAGGTCGCTGAGCCACGCACCCTCGGGCAGATAGTCGACGACCATGGATTCGGTCGCACCCGTCAGCACCGTCTGCCCGCCGTGTGCGAGATCGCGCAGCCGCGCCGTGCGGTTGATCGTCGTCCCGATGTAGTTGCCCTCGTCGCGCAACTGGATCTCGCCGGTGTGCACGCCGATGCGCAGCCGGATCGGGGCCAGCGGCGCCCGCTGCAAGGCCAGCGCGCACGCCACCGCATCGCTGACGCGCGCGAACGCCAGCACGAAGCTGTCGCCCTCGCCCTGCTCGACGGGACGGGCGCCGTTGTTCATGATCACGAGATCGGCCAGCGTCGCGTCGAGCCGCCGGATGGCCGCGCGCATTTCCTCGGGCTGCGAGTCCCACAACCGCGTCGACCCTTCGACGTCGGCCAGCAGCAACGTCACGGTTCCGGTCGGCAGTCCGCTCACACCAAGTTCGCTCCACTCGAGTGCGCTCATGCTAGCCAGCATGCGACCCGCGTATCGACAAAACATCAGCGCAAGCGCGTAGATTTCACCCGCGCAGCCCGGTCACAGCCGCCGTTTCAGCCGGTCCCGATACGACCGCCCGTCCGGGTCGTACATGAACCGGTATACGGGCTCGGCCCACAACCGTGTCAGAAGCCCGAGCCGCTCGGCCTTGTGCGGGCGCAGCCGGCCCGGCGGCCTCGGCCCCTGTCGACCGGAGGCATACCAGGCCTCCAACGCCTCAGCGGCCTCGACGATCTCGGACACGGCGGTGACCGGATCGACCAGTCCGCCGTCCTCGCTGCCGTCCCCGGCCCGGTCCAGGTGCTCGCGCATCAGCCGCAGCCTGAAGTCGCGGGCGAACACACCGTCGGAATCCAGTACGGCGCAGGACAACTCGCTGTCATGCGTCCACGATCGCCGGTTGAAGTTGTCGCTGCCCGAGCACGCCCACACGTCGTCGATCACGCACACCTTCGCGTGCACGTACACCGGTGTGCCCTCATGGTTCTCGACATCGAATACATGCACCCGGTCCGGTGCGGCGCGGTGACACGTCTCGATGGCCTGCCAGCGGCCGACCTGGTTGGGCGGCAACGCCAGCCGGCCGTCGACGTCGGGGTAGCGCGGCACCACCGCAATCAGATGCAGATCTGGGTTCTCCCGTAGCGAACCCGCGAACAGGTCGGCCACCCGCTTCGACCACAGGTACTGGTCCTCCAGGTAGATCAGCCGACGGGCGCGCGGCACCGCCTTGCTGTAGGCGCGGGCGATGCTGCGCTCGCCGTGCGGCGCGAAGTCGTAGGTGAAGTGGGCGTCCGGATAGGTCCGCAGCACCTGCACGCTGTGCGAACCACACCGTGGGGGGTCCGGCGGTTGCTCCGGCAGCTCGTCGGCCGTCATGTCCGCGCCACTGAACTTGTCGCGCAACCACGCCAGGGGGTTCAGCATGTCCAGCGACGCCGGATCGTTCCACCGCTCGCGAAACGTCATGTCCAACGCGCCGACGACAGGCCCCTGCAGCCGCAGCTGCACGTCGTGCCAGGGCGGATGGTCACCGTAGCGCGGTGACATCTCGATCGCCTGCGGGTCGCCGCGGTGCGAGGCGTCATCCCTGCGCGAGTGACACAGATCGATGCCTCCCGCGAACGCCACATCGCGCTCCGGCTCACCGGGATGCCGGATCACGACCAGCTTCTGGTGGTGCGAACCGCCGATCCGCACCCGCTGGTCCAACAGGACCTCGCCGCCGGCCTTCTCGATGTGCTCACCGAGATGGCGGTTCTCTTCTTCGCTGTAGGACAGTTCGTCCAGATGCGACCGCCACACCAGGCCCTTGACCACCACACCGCGTTCTGCTGCGCGGCAGAACAATTCGCGAACGGTCGGACCGTCGTCGCGCATCTTCTGATCCGGATCGCCACGCCAGTCGGTGAAGAACATGTAGTCACCCGCAGCAAGCGCCTCCACCTCGGTGGCGAGCTGGTCGAAGTAGGTCGAGCCGTGCACGAGCGGTTCGACGCGGTTGCCGTCGCACCACGGCGGGATGTCCGATGCGGGGTTGCCCCGCTCCTGCGCGGTCAGGAACCACTCCTCGACGTTCACGGGCGCCGCCGCAACAACCGGTCGCGGTACGAGCGACCATCGGGGTCGAAGATCATCCGGTAGGCGGGTTCGGCCCACAGCCGCGTCAGCGGATCGACCCGTTCGCTCTCGTGTGGCCGCAGCCGCCCGGGTGGTCGCGGCCCGGAGCGGCCCGACCGATGCCACTTTTCCAACGTCTCTGCACAGGCGACGATCTCGTCGACGGCGGTCGCCGGGTCGAGCAGACCCTCGTCTTGGCTACCGTCCTCGGCCCGATCGAGGTGCTCGCGCAGCAACCGCAGCCGCAGATCGCGCGCGAAGCTGTCATCGGCGTCGAGCACCGCGCAGGACAGTTCGCTGTCATGCGTCCACGACCGGCGATTGAAGTTGTCGCTGCCGATGCAGGCCCAGGTGTCGTCGATGACACACACCTTGGAGTGCACGTAAACCGGTGTGCCCTCATGGTTTTCGACATCGAAAACGTGCACCCGGTCGGGTGCGGCGCGTCGGCACGCGTCGAGCGCCAGCTGGCGCCCGACCAGCGTCGGTGGCCGGCCCAAACCACCCTCGAGATCGAAATACCGGGGCACGACAGCCACCAGCTGCAGTTCGGGGTTCTCGGTCAGCGCGCCGACGAGCAGGTTGGCGACCTCCTCGGACCACAGATACTGATCCTCCAGATAGATCAGGCGCCGGGCGCGCCGGATCGCCTTCGTGTAACCGCGCGCAATACTGCGTTCGCCCTCCTTGGCGAACTCGTACTCGATCAACGCGTCACCGTAGGTGCGAAGCACCTGCACCGCGTGCGGCCCGCAGGCCGGCGGGTCCGGTGGCTGGTCCGGCAACGGGCGTCGTCGCGAATCGCCACCGAACCTGTCGCGCAGCCACGCGAGCGGGTTGAACAGATCCAGCGGAGCCCGCGCCGTCCACCGCTCCCGGAACGTGACGTCCAGCGCGCCGATGACCGGACCACGCACCTGCAGTTGCACGTCGTGCCACGGCGGCCGCTCCCCGTACCGGCTCGACATCTGCACCGCCTGCGGGTCACCGCAATGCGAGGCGTCGTCACGGCGCGAGTGGCACAGGTCGATGCCTCCGATGAACGCCACGTCGCGATCCGGTTCCTCGGGATGGCGCAGCAACACCAGCCGCTGATGATGCGATCCGCCCACCAGCACCCGCTGATCGAGCAACACCTCCCCGCCCGCGCGCTCGATGGTTTCGGCCAGATGGCGGTTCTGCTCCTCGTTGAACTGCAAGCGATTCGGATACGACCGCCACATCAGGCCCTTGACGAGCACGCCGCGTTCGGCCGCCGCGCGGAACAGTTCGGCGACGGTCGGGCCGTTGTCGCGCAATCTCTGGTCTGCGTCGCCGCGCCAGTCGGCGAAGAACAGGTGATCTCCCGCGCCGAGCTCTTCGACCTCCGTGACGAGCCGGTCGAAATACGCCGCGCCGTGGATCAAAGCCTCGGCCTGGTTACCCTCGCTCCACGAGGGCAGCTCCCAGTCGGGATTGCCGCGTTCACCGGCGGTGAGGAACCATTCGGCCAGCACTGACACCCCGTGGGATGCCCACTCGACACGGGATCTACGCGCGAAATAATGGGGCGCGTGACGGCAAAAGCCCTGTTCCTCTACAACGACCCCATCGCGACCGAGGCGCTGCTGGGCGAGGCGTTCGTCGACGCGGGCTTCGACGTCCACACCTTCGAGGTGGTACCCGCCGAGCGCGCACACTTCCCGGCCCGCGACGTCACTTTCCCTGATCCGACCAACTACGACGTGCTCGTTCCCCTGGGTGCGCGCTGGCCCGTCTACGACGACGCGCTGCGCCGCACCTGGGTCGGCGAACAGATGACGATGATGCGCCGCGCCGCCGCCGGCATCGCGATTCTCGGCATCTGCTTCGGCGGCCAATTGCTGGCGCAGACGTTCGGCGGAACGGTCACACGAGCGCCGTCACCCGAGATCGGTTGGTATGACGTCGAGTCCACCGATCCCCTGCTGCTGCCCGGTGGCCGGTGGTTTCAGTGGCACTACGACAGCTGGACACTGCCGCCCGGTGCCATCGAACTGGCCCGCACCGCCACCGCTTCCCAGGCGTTCCTGCTCGGCCGCACGCTCGCCCTGCAATTTCACCCCGAGGTCGACCTCGAGCTGCTGGACCGATGGTTGGCCGACGACGAAGTCGGCGAGATCGCCGCGTCCGGTCTAAGCCACGACGAATTACGTTCTCAGACAAGCATATTCGCAGACGATGCGGCCAACCGGGTGCGACGTCTCGTACACGGTTTCGTGACGCGCGTGGTGGGTCAACCGTGCCCGAGCTCGTGAGCGAGCGCGCCGTCGAGCGACGGATGGCGGAAGCGATGCCCCAGCGCCTGCAATGCGGCGGGCAGCACCCGTTGATTGGCCTCGGCGAGTTCGCGGGCCCCCTGCTCCCCGAGCAGTAGCCGCGGCCCGAACGACGGCACCGGCACGACGGCGGGACGACGCAGCACCCGCGCCAGCGTCCGGGTGTAGTCGGCGTTGCGCACCGGATGCGGGGCCACGGCGTTGACCGGACCGGCCATCCGATCGTCGTAGAGCGCACGCAGGTACACGTCGAGCAGATCATCGAGCGCGATCCACGCCAGCCACTGCCTGCCGCCGCCCAGCCGGCCGCCCAGGCCGGCGGCGAACAGCGGTCGCATCAGCCGCAGCGTGCCGCCACGCGCGGACTGCACGATCCCCGTCCGGACGGTGACGACCCGCAGCCCCGCCTCGGCGGCCGGAGCCGTGCCCGCCTCCCACTCCCGGACCACCTCGGCCAGGAAGCCGTCGCCGGCCACGCTTTCCTCGGTCAGCGCCGCATCACCGCGGTCGAATCCGTAGATGCCGACCGCCGACGCGCTGATGAACATTCGGGGGCCGTTGTCGGTCCGGGCCGCCGCATCGGCGAGCCGACGGGTCGGTTCGACGCGGCTGGCGCGGATCGCGTCCTTGTGGGCGTCGGTGAACCGGCCGGCGATCGACGCGCCTGCCAGGTGCACGACCGCGTCGACCCCGGTCAGCAGTCCGGGGTCCGGCCGATCGGGGTTGCACTGCCGCTCGTCGGAACCCGTCGCCGCCCGTCGCACCAGCCGGATCACCCGGTGCCCTCCGGTGCTCAGAAACGCGGTCAACGCCGAGCCGACCAGCCCCGACGCACCCGTGACCGCGACGGTGAGCGGTGCCAGCCCGGCGCCGGCGGCGTCGCGGTGGGCGGCCAGATCGTCAGCCAACTGGCGGTGGCGGTAGACGAACATTCCCCGCAACGCCGCCCCCGGCACCGGCGCCTCGACGCGGTCGTACACCCGGGTGCCGCCGGAGGCTTCACCGAACTCGTGAATGTGGGTCCACCGGCCGACCAGGCGCGGCGGCCACGAGGCCGGCCCATCCGAGGACAGCACGTCGACGAAGCGATGCGGCGGGTCGTAGCGGTCCGGGTCGTGCTGGGCGATCCAGCGCAGACCTCCCGGCAATCCGAGCACCGCGCGCCCGTCGGCCAGCGATCCCGCTTCGGCGATCACCTTCATCGGCTGCCACGGCGGGATCAGTCGCCTCATCGCGCCGGGTCGTTCGTACCAGGCGAACACCTCGTCGCGCGGGTGCTCGACGACACTCTCGTATTCGATTCCCATGTTTCGATATTCGTCGCCGTCGTGCCGATGGATTGCGTCCGGGTGGGGTACCCACGGTCGTAGTCTGACAAGGTCCCACATCGAAGCGGCTGTCATGAACGGATGGAGCGGGCTCGCCCGCCGAAGCGGCAAACGCCTGTATCAGGATCGCCGGGAGGCCGGCGAGGTTCTGGCCGGCGAGTTGTCGTCCTACCGCGGTCACGATGTGGTGGTGTTGGGTCTCGCGCGCGGCGGCGTTCCGGTCGCCTGGCAGGTGGCCCGCTCGCTGGAGGCTCCCCTCGACGTCTTTCTGGTCCGCAAGCTCGGGGTGCCGCAGTGGGAAGAGCTGGCCATGGGTGCGCTGGCCAGCGGAGGCGGCGTGGTCGTCAACGAGAACCTGGTCCGCAACCTGGGCATCGGCGACGAGGCGATGCAGGCCGCGATCGCGCGCGAGACCGAGGAACTGAGCCGCCGCGAGCGGGCCTACCGGGGCGACCGGCCACCGCCGCAACTGGCGGGCAGGACGGTGATCCTCGTCGACGACGGAATCGCCACCGGAGCCAGCATGCTCGCCGCGGTGCGTGCCGTGCGGGCTCAGAACCCGGCTCGGGTCGTGGTCGCGGTCCCGGTTGGACCGCCGTCGGCGTGCCGGGAGCTGGCCAGGGAAGCCGACGACGTGGTCTGCGCGAGCATGCCCCCGGGCTTCGAGGCCGTCGGCCAGGTGTTCGCCGACTTCCATCAGGTCAGCGACGACGAGGTCCGCGAACTGTTAACCGACCGGAATTAGCAAGGGCCGCAACGGATTAGCGGCGGTCTTCGCCTGAGTCGGCTTGTTCGACGACCGTGGTCTCGTCATCGGCACCGGCGTACTCCGGTTGCTCGGCCACGGTCTCGTCGTCGGGATAGTCCTCGTAGTACTCCGGGTCGGCATCGGTCTGCGCGTCGGCGGCGGTGTCGGCCCTGCGGCCCGACCGCTCCCGCACCGCGTCGACGATCAGCAGCACCACACCGATCACGCTGGCCGCGATACAGACCCAGGCGATCAGTTCATTGCTGGTGACAACGGCCGTCACCAGCGCCGCGAGGCCGATGACAGCGAGGACGAGCGCAACGATCAGCATTGATCAACCCTAGGCCAAGCGGGTCTCAGTTGTTTCCCCGGTTGAACTGATTGAAGCCGCCACCGTCGTTTCCGGCGCTGGAGTCGACGGGCGCGGCCGAACCGCGCTGGCCGAGCTCCTCGAGCTGGGACTCCAGATAGGTCTTGAGCCGGGTGCGGTATTCGCGCTCGAAGGTGCGCAACTGTTCGAGGCGGCCCTCCAGCACCGTGCGCTGCTGGTTGATGGTGCCCATGATCTCGGAGTGCTTGCGCTCCGCGTCGGCCTGTAGGGCGTCAGCCTTCTCTTGCGCCTGGCGCAGCTGCGCCTCCGACCGGGTCTGGGCGTCGGCCAGCATCGCGTCGGCGCGCTGGCGAGCATCGGCGACGGTGGTCTCGGCGGTCTGTCGCGCCTCGCTCACCATGGCATCGGCCTGCGCCCGCGCATCGGCGAGCAGCTTCTCCGACTCGGCCTTGGCGGTGCTGGTCAACCGGTCCGCGGTGTCCTGGGCGAGGCTCAGCACCTTCGCCGCCCTCAACGCCTGGTCCTCGCTGGCCTGCGCCGAGGGCGCCTCGTACGCCGGCTGCGGCGTCGGAGCGGGCTCGGGGGCGGGCTGCTCGTAGACGGGTATGGCCTGTGTCGACTGGCCACCGCCGGAACCGCCGGAAGCCAACTCCTGCTCCAGCTCGGCGACACGCTGCCGGAGATCCGCGTTCTCCTCGATGAGGCGCGTCAACTCGTTCTCGACCAGATCGAGGAACGCGTCAACCTCATCCTCGTTGTAGCCGCGCTTGCCAATGGGTGGCTTGCTGAACGCGACGTTGTGAACGTCGGCGGGTGTGAGCGGCATTGTCGCCCCCTATGAAGTCTGGACAGTCAACCGGTCTCAAAGTGTAAAGCGTGGGTGGAACGTAACTGGCGTCCATCCTGTCACACCAGCCGCGGCCGTAGCAGAAGAGGATGAAATTAAGAGCGAATTTCAAACACGGCCGGTCACCCGACGACCATTTCGCCGCTCAATTTCTTCTCGGCAAACGTCCGCTGCGTGCGCGGTCTCAGGCCGCCGCGCCGAAGGCCAGTTGCATACCGATGAACGCGACCAGCAGCAGCACCATGATCGACAGGTCGAACCGCACCGCACCTATCGTGAGCTGGGGAATGAGGCGCCGCAGCAGCTTCACCGGCGGATCGGTCAAGGTCATGATGATCTCGAGGATCACCACGGTGGCACCCTTCGGATGCCAGTCCCGCGAGAACGACCGGATGAACTCGACCACGACGCGCGCGATCAGCAGCAGCCAGAAGACGAACAGGGCGAAGCCCAGGATTTCAAAGAAGAGCGACAACGCCGACGGTCCTCACTACGGGCACAAATGTGACTTTTGATACAGGCTTGATACAGGCAAGTCGCCAAAGACCGCTCAAGCCCGCACGCGACGCCAGCCTACCCGCCGGTGAGAAGACCTATTGATAGGAGTAGAAGCCGGCCTCGGCGATGCGGCGCCGCTCTTCGGCCGTCACGTCGATGTCGGCCGGCGACAGCAGGAACACCTTCGTGGCGACCTTGTCGAAGGACCCCCTCAGCGCGAAAGCCAGGCCCGCGGCGAAGTCGACGAGGCGCTTGGCATCGGCGTTGTCCATCGAGACCAGGTCCATGATCACCGGGGTTCCGTCGCGGAACCGTTCGCCGATCGTGCGGGCCTCGCTGTAATCCTTGGGCCGTAGCGTGGTGATCTTCGCCAGCGGGCTGCCCGCCTCGAACAACTCGGCCATCCGGCGGGGGTCCATGGCCAGCGCGCCACGGGTGGCGCCGCGCATCGGGGCGAAACGTGGTGCGGGACGCTCGAATTCGCGCGGTGCGCGCAGTCTCGGCTCGAAGCGGTCCTCGTAACCGCGGTAACCGCCGGGCGCATCGTCGTAGTCGCGGTCGTCGTAGCCGCGGTGCCCCGGGCCGTAACCGTCGTCGTCGAAATGGTCGTCTCGACCACGGCGCGAATACCCACGGGAGGCGCCGCGGTCGTCGTCCTCGTAGTACTCGTCGTCGTAATCGTCCATCGGGGCCATACCGAAGTAGGCCTTGACCTTGTGAAGTGTGCTCATCGTTCGACCCTTCTCATGCCCTGGACTCTGGTGTCTGTGATGAAGATGTGACTGGAGTGACTACTTCTGGTGACGGTAAAGGACGTTGTCCCAATAACGCGGTACCGACACGCACACATGTGGAGCCGTGTTTGACCGCCGCTTCGAGATCGTTCGACATCCCGGCCGACAGCTCGAGGCGCTGCGGGTAGGCGGCCTGGACCCGCCTGTACTCGGTGTTCACCCGCGCGAACGCCGCGTCAGCGTCCTCGTCGAGCGGAGGGATCGCCATCAGACCGGCGAACGCCAACCCGGATGCGGCGTGCGCGGCGGCGCACAACTCATCGACCGCGTGGGGCCTGTTGAGGTCGACACCGCCGCGCTTTTCGTCCCCGTCGAGGCTCACCTGGATGAAGACGCGCAGCGGTTCGGCGCGTCGGCCCTCGTCGAGCGCGGAGGACGCCGCGCGGCTCAGGGCGTCGACCAACTTGCGGGTGTCGACCGAGTGCGCCGCATACGCCCAGCCGGCAATGGACCGCGCTTTATTGCGCTGTATCCGTCCGACCATGTGCCAGCGAATGGGTCCGATATCCGGAATCGAAGCGATTTCTGAGACCTTATTCGACGCTTCCTGTTCCCGTGATTCGCCGAAAGCCTCACAACCCAAACGGCGAAGAATTGCGACATCGCCGGCGGGAAAGAATTTGGTTACCGGTAACAATTCAATTTCGCCGATATCGCGTCCCGCGGCCTCGGCGGCGGCGGCGAGCCTGGTGCGCACGGCCACCAGCGCTTCGCTCAGCTCGACTTCGCGGGATGACGGCACGGTGTCGCTCACTCCATCCACACCAGTGAGGCGAGCCGCCCGGTCGGGGCGTCGCGCCGATGGCTGAACAGGTTGGGGTCCTCGACCGTGCAGCGAGGGTCGACGTCGATGGCCTTGACGCCCAAATTCGTTAACTGCCGGTGGATTCCGGCTCGCAGGTCCAGCGCGGGCGTGTTCTTCGCACTCGTCGTGCGGCTGCCGGACAACGTGGTCTCGACCTCGGCGGCCATCGCGGCCGGGACCTCGTAATTGCGCCCGCTGGCCGCGGGCCCGAGCAGCGCCGAGATGTCCTCGGCGTGCGCGCCCAGCGACAGCATCACCTCCACGGTGCGCGACACGACGCCCTTCTGCGCACCGACGCGCCCGGCGTGCACGGCGGCCACCACACCGGCGCGCGCGTCACCCAATAAAACGGGAACGCAATCGGCGGTAACCACCGCCAAAGCCAATCGCGGTGTGGCGGTGACCAATGCGTCAGTTTTATCGACGGCGCGATCCGTGGCGCCGTCGACCACGACGACGTGATCGCCGTGCACCTGATTCATCCACACGATCGCGTCGTCGCCCAATCCGATGGCGTCGCCGAGCCGTTTACGGTTGGCGGCCACGGCCTGCGGATCATCGCCGACGTGGTCACCGAGGTTGAAGGTGTCGAACGGCGGCGCGGAGACGCCGCCGGCCCGTGTCGTGGTCACGCGCCGTATGCGAACCGTCACGGTCGCCAGTATTGCCGGATCAGTGGCGCATGAACGGCGGCACGTCGACGTCGTCGTCATCGTCCCCGCCGATACTGACCGTCGCGCCGTTGGTGTGCACCGGCACGCTCGCCGGGTCCGCGGGCTCGAACAGCGATGTGCTCACCTTGCCGGCCTTACCCGGGGTGATCCCCTGCCCTTCGGCCGGGCTGACCACGGGTTTGCGCCCGGGACCGGCCGAGTCGAAGCCCGCGGCGATCACGGTGACCCGCACCTCGTCGCCGAGCGAGTCGTCGATGACCGTGCCGAAGATGATGTTTGCGTCGGGATGAGCGGCGTCCTGCACCAATGACGCGGCTTCGTTGATCTCGAACAGGCCGAGATCGCTGCCGCCCGCGACCGAGAGCAGCACACCCTGGGCCCCCTCCATCGAGGCCTCCAGCAGCGGCGAGTTGATCGCGATCTCGGCGGCTTTGAGCGCACGGCCGTCACCCCGCGCCGAGCCGATGCCCATCAGCGCGGTGCCTGCCCCGCTCATCACGCCCTTGACGTCGGCGAAGTCGACGTTGATCAGGCCCGGAGTGGTGATCAGGTCGGTGATCCCCTGCACGCCGTTGAGCAGTACCTCGTCGGCGCTGCGGAAGGCGTCCATCAGCGAAACCGCGGCATCGCCCATCTGCAGCAGACGGTCGTTGGGGATGACGATGAGCGTGTCGCAGCTCTCCCGCAGCGCCTGGATGCCGTTCTCGGCCTGGTTGCTGCGCCGCTTGCCCTCGAAAGAGAACGGCCGGGTCACCACGCCGACGGTCAGTGCGCCCAGCTTGCGCGCGATCGACGCCACCACCGGCGCGCCACCCGTGCCGGTGCCGCCGCCCTCGCCCGCCGTGACGAACACCATGTCGGCGCCGCGCAGCAGTTCCTCGATGTCGTCCTTGGCGTCCTCGGCCGCCTTGCGCCCCACCTCGGGATCGGCGCCCGCGCCGAGACCGCGCGTGGAGTCGCGACCGACGTCGAGCTTGACGTCGGCGTCGCTCATCAACAACGCCTGCGCGTCGGTGTTGATGGCGATGAACTCCACGCCCTTGAGGCCCTGTTCGATCATCCGGTTGACGGCGTTGACTCCGCCGCCCCCGATGCCGACCACCTTGATGACGGCGAGGTAGTTGTGTGGGGGGGTCATCGCGATCCCTTCCTCCCAAGTTGTCCGACGACACGCCGAGTCCTTGGCAAACCCTAAACCTCAACCAGAGGGTTATAGTTATGTCAAGTTGTTCCGCGCAACCAGAACGGTAGGGCGAGGTCGCGGCCCAGCGATGCAGGCGCGCCGACACGCGCGACAAATTTTTCGTGCAACTTCGCGGGCTGGACGCGCACGAACTCACTTCACGGTGGGAAGGTCCGGACTCGACACGTCATAGGTCTTGCCCGGCTGGGTGAGCAACGCCCCGAGTTTGAGCGCCTTCTCCTCGGTTCGGTCGGTGGTCCCCCACACGACCTCCCTGCCGTCGATGAGCTGCAGGGTGATGGCCGCGACCGAGGGCGCCGCGATACGGGCGACCTGCGCGGCGACCTCAGGGCGCAGCGACGTCATCACCTGCAGGGCCGCCTTGGTCGGTTCGTCGTTGGGACCGGGATTCTCGGTGTCGAGGTACGGCACCCCCGGCGGCGGCGGGCCGATCGCGAAGTCGACGCCGTCGCGGTCGAACAGGTGTGGCCCGTCGGGATAGTCCTTGACCACCACCGGCACCCGCTCGACGACGGTGATCCGCAAGGTGGACGGGTACTGGCGCTGAACACGCGCGCTGGCGATCCGCCGGATCGCGGCCACCCGTTCGGCGACGCTGTCGGTGTTCACCTGCAGCAGCGGCGTGCCCGGCGCTACGGCCGCCGCCGCGACGATCTCCTCCTGCGTCACCGCGCCCACACCGGTGACCACCGTGTTGCGCACCGCCATCACCGGCGTGAAGTACAGCAGCAGCCCGAGCCCGACGACAATGACGCTGATCAGCGCCGACCACATCAGCACCTTCAGTCCGCGGACCGTACCCCGGCGCAGTTTCCGGGTGTCGGAGGCGGGCTTGCCCAGCGCACGCCGCTTGGCCTCCCTGCGGGCCTCCTCGATCGCCATGGCGCGGGCCTGCGCCGCGCGGCGTTCCTCACGCTCTCGGCGCGCCCGCCGGCGCGGACCCTCGAAATCCGTTGTCTCAACGGGTGTTTCTGTGTCTTGCGTCTCCTGTGGCTGCGGCGCCTCCTCCCCCGGCCCGGGCTCCGCCGAGGGCTCCGGGGACTCCGGGTCACGGTCGATCGGCCCGGTCACCGCGACCCCGGTGTGCTCCGGTTGGCCTTGACGCGCAGCGCGGTGATGATCTCCGGGCCGAGCATCGTGACGTCACCGGCCCCCATCGTGACGACGACGTCGCCCGGTGCGGCGGCCGCGGCCACCCTCTCGGCGACGGCGGCGAAATCGGGCACATAGGTGACCGGCACGCTGACGTGCTCGGCGACGGTGGCGCCGCTCACGCCGACGATCGGCTGCTCACGAGCGGCGTAGACGTCGAGCACGAACACCTCGTCGGCCGCACTCAACGCTGCGCCGAACTCGCGTGCGAAAGCCTCTGTGCGCGAGTACAAGTGCGGTTGGAACACGACGATCGAGCGGCCCAGTGACTCCTTGGCCAGCGCGCACACCGCCGTCAGCGCGGCGGCGACCTTGGTCGGATGGTGGGCATAGTCGTCGAACACCTTCACCCCCGCGGCGGTGCCGACCAGTTCGAACCGGCGGCGCACGCCCTCGAAGTCGGCCAGCGCGTCGAGCACCGCGTCGATGGGCGCGTCGACCTGCAACGCGGCCAGCAGCGCCCCGAGCGCGTTCAGGGCCATGTGGCGCCCAGGCACCGACAGTCGCATCACCCGCGGGTGGGCCTCGCCGGCCAGTTGGATGTGGGCGACGGCGGACGTGCCCTGCTGCTCCCAGCTGAGCAGTGTGGCGTCCAGCGATTGGGCCGGGTCGCTGCCGTAGCGCAGCACCCGGATGCCCAGCCGCGCAGTGCGCTCGGCCAGCGCGGCGGCGCCCGGGTCATCGAGGCAGGCCACCAGTGCGCCACCGGGTTTGATGCGCTCCATGAACGCGTCGAACACGTCGACGTAGGCCTGTTCGCTGCCGAAGAAGTCGAGGTGGTCGACTTCGACATTGGTCACGATCGCGATGTCGGGCTCGTACTGCACCAACGATCCGTCGCTCTCGTCGGCCTCGGCCACGAAGTACGCGCCGCTGCCGTGGTGCGCATTCGTGCCTGCCTCGCCGAGGTCGCCGCCAACGGCGAAGGACGGATCGAACCCGCTGTGCTGCAACGCCACGATGAGCATCGAGGTGGTCGTGGTCTTTCCCGCGGTGCCGGTCACCATCAACGTGGTGTCCTCAGCCATCAGCTTGGCCAGCACCACCGGCCGCAGTATGACCGGGATACCGCGGCGACGGGCCTCGACCAGTTCGGGATTGGTCTTGGGGATGGCGGCGTGGGTGGTGACGACGGCGGTCGGCCCGTCCGGCAACAGGTCCAGCGAGGAGGCGTCGTGCCCGATCCGGATCGAGGCGCCGCGGGCCCGCAATGCGGCCACCGCCCGCGACTCCTTGGCGTCGGAGCCCGACACCAGCCCGCCGCGGTCGAGCAGGATGCGCGCGATGCCCGACATGCCGGCACCGCCGATGCCCACCATGTGCACCCGCTGCAGCTCCTCGGGCAACGACTTCGGTTTCACCGCAACCCCTTTCGGGGCTCGGCTCGGGCCACCTCGATGGCGATCTCGGCGACCCGCCTGGCCGCGTCGCGGTGACCGGCCAGCGCCGCGCCTGCCGTCATCGTCTGCAACCGGCCGGTGTCGGTGAGCAGCTCGACGACGGTCTGGGCGACGAAACTCGGCGACAGGTCGGCGTCGTCGACGATCAACCCGCCGCCGGCGTCGACCACGGGAAGCGCGTTGAGCCGTTGTTCACCGTTACCGATCGGCAGCGGAACGTACACCGCAGGCAACCCGACCGCGGTCAACTCGGCGACCGTCATCGCGCCAGACCGGCACATCGCCACGTCGGCCGCGGCGTATGCGAGATCCATCCGGTTCAGATACGGCACAGGAACATACGGCGGGTCACCGTCGGCGGGCTCGCGCAAATCGAGGGTGTTCTTGGGCCCGTGCGCGTGCAGCACCGAAATACCAGCCGCGGCAAGGTCTTTGGCTGCCCCCGACACCGCGCGGTTCAGCGACTGCGCGCCTTGGGACCCCCCGAACACCAACAACACCCGGGCGTCGGGGGCGAACCCGAAGTGGGCGCGGGCCTCGGCCCGCAACGCCGTGCGGTCCAGGGAGGTGATCGCCGCGCGCACCGGCACCCCGACCACCTCGGTGGTCCTGCCCAGTCCGGGGTTCCGAACGGCCGAGAGCACCCGCCGCGCCGAACGGGCACCGACCCGGTTGGCCCAGCCCGCGCTGGCGTTAGCCTCATGCACCACCACCGGCACGCGCCTGCTTCGGCGCACACTGCGCGCGGCCAGATAGGCGGGCAACGCGACGTAGCCGCCGAAACCGATCACCACGTCGGCCTCGACCTCGTCGAGCAGCGCCCGGGTCTGCCGTACCGCCCGCCGCACCCGCAGGGGTAGGCGCAGGAGGTCACCGGACAGTTTGCGCGGCAGCGGCACCGGCGTGATCAGCTCGAGGTGGTAGCCGCGTTCGGGGACCAGCCGGGTTTCCAGGCCGCGCTCGGTGCCCAGAGCGGTGATCCGCACGTCGGGCACGAGTTCGGTCAGTGCGTCGGCCACCGCCATCGCCGGTTCGACGTGTCCCGCGGTACCGCCGCCCGCGAGGACCACGGAGACTCCCCGGTCGTCCCCCGGCCGCCGAGGGACGGGACCCGTGTCGTTCACCCGTAACGCTGACCTTCCAGTGCGCGCCGCCGGCTGCTGTCCGTGCGGCCGCCTCCATGATGCCTTGCCGCCCGGGCCGGCTTACCGGCCGTCTGACGTTTACGGGCGGGCTTGGGCGGCTGCTTGGCCGCGGGCTTGGGCGCCCGGGCGCGCTTTGGCGCCTGCGATTTGCCTGATCGTTTCGGGCTGCGCTTGTTGAGCCGGTCGCGCACCGCCTCGGTCCGCGACGGCACGTAGGGCGCGGGCAGCGGCAGCCGGAGCAGCCTGTTGACGCGGTCGTCGCGCCCGGCCCGCAACGCCGCCACCGCCTCCGGTTCGTGCCGTGCCGCACTCGCCATGATGCCGATCATCAGAAGCGTTGTCGCCGTTGAGGTTCCACCTGCGGAGATGAGGGGCAGCTGCAACCCGGTCACGGGTAGCAGGCCGACCACATACCCGACGTTGATGAACACCTGGCCCATGATCCACAGCGTCGCGGTGGCGGTGAGCAGGCGCAGGAACGGGTCCGCGGAACGCCGCGCGATGCGCATCCCGGTGTAGGCGAACAAGCCGAACAGGCACAGCAGGCCGCCGGCGCCGATGAATCCGAGTTCCTCGCCGATGATCGCGAAGATGAAGTCGTTGTGCGCGTTGGGCAGGTAATTCCACTTGGCCGCGCCCTGGCCGAGGCCGTCGCCGAACACGCCGCCGTTGGCCAGCGCGAACCGTGCCTGGCGGGCCTGGTAGCCCGACCCCTGCGTGTCGGCGCCCGGGTTGAGCCAGGACTGCACCCTCGCCGACCGGTACCCCTCGGCCATGGCCAACACGACGGCCGACACCACGACCATGAGCAGCGAGGACACAAACACCCGCAGCGGCAGGCCGGCGTACCAGAGCAGGCCCAACAGGATGATGCCCAGCGACACCGTCTGCCCGAGGTCGGGCTGGGCGACGATGAGCGCCAGCGCGACGAAGGCGGCGGGTACCAGCGGGATCAGCATCTCGCGCAGCGACGCCTGCTCCATGCGGCGCGCGGCCAGCAGGTGCGCGCCCCAGATGGCGAACGCGATCTTGGCCAGCTCGGAGGGCTGCATCGAGAACCCCGCGACCACGAACCACCCGCGTGAACCGTTGGCCACGGTGCCGATGCCCGGGATGAGCACCAGGATCAGCAGGACGATGGTGAGCGCGAAGCTGGAGAAGGCCATGCGCCGCATCAGTTGCACCGGGATCCGCATCGCGACGTAGAACGCGAACAGCCCGATGATCGTCCACAAAACCTGTTTGAAGAACACGACCCACGGCGAGCCGTCCTGGTCGTAGGAGTACACCCCGGACGCCGACAGCACCATCGTCAGACCCAGCGTGGTCAGCAGTGCGGCCACCGCGATGATGAGGTGAAACGACGTCATCGGGCGCCCGAGCCACGCCCCGACCCGGGTCCGATGCCCGGCGGTTGCGGGCACCGGTCCGGCCGGTTTGTCTTCGGCGCCCGTCCTGCGAAGCCGCAGCCGGGTCAGGATGGTGGCCATCGGCGACTATCGGGTCAGGGCGCGCACGGCGTCGGCGAACGCGTCGCCGCGGTGGCTGTAGCCGCTGAACTGGTCGAAGGAGGCGCCGGCGGGGGCCAGCAGCACGGTGTCGCCGGACCGGGCCAGCCCGCGGGCGGCGTCGACCACCGCGGCCATGATCGCGTCACCGGATCGCGCACCGCCAACTCTGATCACATTAGTAACAGGACTAACATCCGACCCACTTGTCCCTTGCACCCCAAAATCCTCCCCCGTCACAACCTCGATGACGGGGACATCCGGGGCGTGTCGCGATAACGCCTCGGCGATCAGGGCCCGGTCGCGGCCGATCAACACCGCTCCGACCAGCCGATTCGCCATCGAAGTGACTAGCTCGTCGACCGAGGCGCCTTTGAGCAGACCGCCGGCCACCCACACCACCCGCGGGTAGGCGGCGATCGACGCCCCCGCGGCGTGCGGGTTGGTGGCCTTCGAGTCGTCGACATAGGTGACGCCGTCGACGGTGGCCACCACCTCCGCGCGGTGTCTGCCGACCCGGAAGCCGGCGAGCGCGTCGGCGATGGCCGTCGGCGGCACGTCGACCGCGCGGGCCAGCGCGGCGGCGGCGAGCGCGTCGAGCACCCCGACCGGCCCGGCGACCGGGATCGACGCCGCCTCGGCCAACGTCCAGCCGCCCTCGGGCGGATCCCCGAACGCGTTGTCCACCAGCATGCCGTCGACGACGCCCAGTTCGCCCGGGCCGGGTTCCCCCAGCCGGAACCCGGCGCGGGTCGGTGCGGCCGCCGTGCCGAGCAGTCCCGCGGCCACCGGGTCGTCGAGTCCGACCACGGCGACGCGGCCGTCGAGCACGCGGGCCTTGGCGGCGGCGTACGCGGCCATCGACCCGTGCCAGTCCAGATGGTCCTCGGCGACGTTGAGCACCACGCCGGCGTCCGGCCGCAGCGAGGGCGCCCAATACAGCTGGAAGCTGGACAGCTCCACCGCGAGCAGATCGGACGGTTCGGCGAGGACGTCGAGCACGGGGTTGCCGATGTTGCCGCACAGCACCGCGTGTCGCCCGGCGGCGATGAGCATGGCGTGCAGCATCGACGTCGTCGTGGTCTTGCCGTTGGTCCCGGTGACGACGAGCCAGCGCCGCGACGGCCCGAACCAGCCCGCCCGGTCCAGCCGCCAGGCCAGCTCCACGTCCCCCCACACCGGCACGCCCGCTTCCGCCGCGGCGGCCAGCACGGGCGCGGTCGGCGCGAACCCGGGACTGGTGATCACGAGCGCGTACTCGCCGATCGTGGCCCGGGCCTCGGCGGTGGTGACGACCCTGGCGGGAGTGATCAACCGCTGCAGCGCCAACGGATCGTCGTCGCAGATCGTCAACCGCACCCCGGTGGGCTCCAGCACGGCGCTGACCGCGCGGCCGGTCAGGCCCGCGCCGGTCACCAGCACCCGGGCGCCGGGAACCAGCGGCTCGAGACGGGTCATGTCAGGCACCGACGGTCGTCAGCCACTCGCTGTAGAACAACGCGACCCCGAGCCCGCACGCGATCGCGGTGAGCAACCAGAACCGGATGATCACGGTGGTCTCGGCCCACCCCACCAGCTCGAAGTGATGGTGGAACGGCGCCATCCGAAACACCCTGCGGCCGGTCGTGCGGAACGCCAGGATCTGCACGACGACCGACACCACCTCTGCGACGAACAGGGCGCCGAGCACCACGGCCAGCATCTCGGTGCGGCTGGCCACCGAGAGCCCGGCGATGATGCCGCCGAGGGCGAGCGACCCGGTGTCGCCCATGAAGATCTTGGCGGGCGCGGCGTTCCACCACAGGAATCCGATACAGGCACCCGCGGTGGCAGCGGCGATGATCGCCAGGTCGAGAGGGTCGCGCACGTTGTAACAGCCCAGGCCCGGACTCGTCGCGCAGGCGTTGCGGAACTGCCAGAAGGTGATCAGCACGTAGGCCGCGCACACCATCGCCATCGCGCCCGCGGCCAGCCCGTCCAGCCCGTCGGTGAAGTTCACCGCGTTCGACCACGCGCTGACCACCACGATGCAGAACAACACGAACAGCGCGGGCGGCAGTGTGACCGTGGCGATCTCGCGCACGTAGGACAGTTCGGCGCTGCCGGGTGTCAGCCCGTCGGCGTTGCGGAACTGCAGGGCCAGCACGCCGAAGATGACGGCGGCGGCCAGGATGCCGACGGTCTTGGCGGTCTTGTTGAGCCCGAGGTTGCGGGAGCGCCGGATCTTGATCAGGTCGTCGACGAATCCGACGACGGCCAGGGCGCTGGCCAAAAACAGCACGAGCAGACCCGAAGCCGACGGACCCCGGCCGTCGATGACGACACCGACGAGGTGGGTGCCCAGGTAGCTGGCCCAGATGCCCGCGACGATCGCCACGCCGCCCATCGAGGGGGTGCCGCGCTTCTTGGCATGGGTGGGCGGTCCGTCCTCGCGGATCTCGTGGCCGAATCCCTGCCGGGTGAACAGTCGGATCAGCACCGGGGTGAGCAGGATCGACACCATCAGCGCGATGCCGACGGCGATGAGGATCTGCCTCATGCGTTCTGGTCCCGGATGTCAGCGGACCGAGGATCGAGCAGAGCTTCGGCCAGCGCGCCGAGTCCGGCCGCGTTCGACGCCTTCACCAGCACCACGTCGGACGGTTGCAGTTCGGCGCGCAGGAGTTCCAGCGCCGCGTCGGCGTCGGCGACCATGGCGGCCTCAGCCCCCCACGATCCCTCCATCACCGCGCCGTGGTGCATGGCGCTCATAGTCCTCCCGGTTCCGACGACGATGAGTCGTGACACATCTAAGCGCACGGCCAGTCGGCCGATGCGGTCATGTTCGGATATCGCGTCGTCGCCGAGTTCGGCCATCTCGCCCAGCACCGCCCAGCTGCGTCGGCGGCCCCCACCCTCGCGGGCCATCCACGCCAGCGCCTTGAGGCCCGCGCCCATCGAGTCCGGGTTGGCGTTGTAGGCGTCGTTGATCACGGTGACGCCGTCGCTGCGGGTGACGACCTGCATGCGGTGTTTGGACACCGGGCCGGCGGTGGCCAGCGCTGCGGCCACCTGCTCGAGGGAGGCACCGCACTCCAGCGCCACGGCCGCCGCGCACAGGGCATTGGACACCTGGTGGTCCCCGTGCACGGCCAGCGCGACGTCGACGGACCCGGCGCCGGCGTGCAGGGTGAACCGCGGCCTGGCCAGCTCGTCGAGCGTGATCGCGTCGGCCCACACATCCACGTCGCGCCCGCCCGGCTCCCGTGACACCGCCACGATGCGCGCGGCGGTCTTTGCGGCCATCGCCGCCACCGCCGCGTCGTCGACATTGAGTACGACGGCTCCCGACGCTGGAACCGCTTGTGGTAGTTCGGATTTGGTCTCGGCGATGGCCTCCCGCGACCCGAATTCGCCGAGGTGCGCGGTGCCCACGTTGAGCACCACCGCGATCGAGGGCGGGGCGATCGCGGCCAGCGCCGCGATGTTGCCGCGATGGCGCGCCGACATCTCCAACACCAGAAAGTCGGTGGATCCTGTCGCGCGCAGCACCGTCCACGGATGCCCGAGTTCGTTGTTGAACGAGCCCGGCGGTGCGATCACCTCGCCGAGCGGGGCCAGGACCGCGGCGACGAGGTCCTTGGTCGAGGTTTTACCCGACGATCCGGTGATGCCGATGATCGTGAGCCCGCCAGCGACGAGTTCGGTGGCGACCGCCGCGGCCAGCTTCGCCAACGCCGCGAGCACGGCCGCCCCCGAACCGTCGACGTCGTGTTCGAGCACGCCCGCTGCCCGGTCGGATGTCTCCGGTGTCGGGTCGACGACGATCGCCGGCACGCCGACCGGGCGGGCGGCCAGCACCGCCGCGGCCCCGGCCTGCACCGCGGCGGCGGCGAAGTCGTGTCCGTCCGAGCGGGCTCCCGGCAGCGCGAGGAAGAGACCGCCCGCCGTGACGGCCCGCGAGTCGAACTCGACGGTGCCGGTGATCCGGGTGGTCGCGGCGTCGGCTTCGGAGATGTCGGCGAGGCGGCCGCCGACGATCTCGGCGACCCGCGCCAGGGTCAGGTCGATCACGGCAGGGATCCCCGTGCCTCGAGGGCGCGCGCCAACTCTTCGCGGTCGTCGAAGGGCCGGGTGACCCCGGCGCTGGTCTGCCCCGCCTCGTGGCCCTTCCCCGCGACGAGCACGACATCGCCGGATCGCGCCCACGCCACCGCGTGCTCGATCGCGGCGCGTCGATCGCCGATCTCGACGATCTCCGCGCGGCCCACCGCGCCGGCCACGATCGCCGCGCGGATCTCGGCGGGATCCTCGTCGCGCGGATTGTCGTCAGTCACCACCACCAGATCGGCCAGTTCGGCGGCGACACCGCCCATCGGCCCCCGCTTGCCGGGGTCGCGGTTTCCGCCCGCCCCGAACACGACCGCCAACCGGCCGTCGCTCTGTGCACGCAACGTCTCCAACACGGCCTGCAGGGCGCCCGGCTTGTGCGCATAGTCGACCAACGCGAGGAAATCCTGCCCGCACTCCACGGGCTCCATCCGCCCCGGCACGGTCGCGGTGCGCAGGCCGGGCACGGCCTGTTCGGGTGACACACCGACCGCGTCGAGCAGCGCGATCGCGAGCAGGCCGTTGGCCACGTTGTAGCGCCCGGGCAGCCCGATCTGCAGATGGTGGTGCACGCCCGCCGGATCGACCGCGAAGAACTCCTGCGCGTTGCGTCCGACCGTGCGGACATCCTCCACACGCCAATCGGCGACGCGGCCCGTCGCGCTGACCGTCACCGGTTCGCGGGCCAGCCTGGCCATCTCACGGCCGGCATCGTCGTCGACGCACACCACGGAAAGATCTGCGCGGTTGGGAGATTCGGGAGCGAACAGTCGCGCCTTGGCCTCGAAGTAGTCCCGCATCGTCGGATGGAAGTCGAGATGGTCGCGGGACAGGTTGGTGAACCCGCCGACCGTGAAGCGCACTCCGTCGACGCGGCCGAGGGTGAGCGCGTGGCTCGACACCTCCATGACGACGGTGTCGACGCCGCGCTCGACCATCACCGCGAGCAGCGCCTGCAGATCCGGCGCCTCGGGCGTGGTGAGGACGCTGGCCTGATCGCGTCCGTCGATCCGGATGCCGACGGTGCCGACGAGTCCCGCCGCCCGCTCCGCCGACCGCAGGCCCGCCTCCACCAGATAGGTGGTGGTGGTCTTGCCGGAGGTGCCGGTGACCCCGATGACCCGTAGCCGCTCGGACGGCCGCCCGTACACCTCGGCGGCCAGTGCGCCGAGCACCGAGCGCGGAGCCGGATGGACCACGACCGGAATCTCCACTTCCGGTCCCAGAAGCGCGAGCCCGTCGGGGTCTGTGAGGACCGCCGCCGCACCGCCGGCGATCGCCTCGGCGGCGTAGCGGGCGCCGTGCGACAAGGCCCCCGGCAGCGCCGCGAACAGGTCACCCGGTTCGACGTCCCCGCTGCGCAGCGTGACGCCGGTGACGCGGATGTCCGGCACGGCACCGCCCGCGGGCACCGCCTGGACCTGCCCGGCCAGCGGCCCGAGCGCCGCGCCGGCGGGATGGCTGGGTCGCAGGTTCATGGCGTTGTCACAGTACCGACTCGCCGGTGCGGCCCCCGCGACATATCGGGGTCGCCCCCGTCAGTCGGCTACCAGGGTCAACCGCGAGTCGGGATCCGGCGACAGCGGCACGTTCTCGCGCTGCAGCAGCCACGAGGCGATGTTGTGGAACAGCGGCGCGGATGTGGTGCCGGGTTGTCCGTCGGCCGTGCGCTGCGGGTGGTCCATCATGATGGCGACGACGTAGCGCGGGTCGTCGGTGGTGGCGATGCCGGCGAAGGTGATCCAGTAGACGTCGCTGTAGTAGCACCCGCAGGCCGGGTTGATCTGCTGTGCGGTGCCGGTCTTCCCGGAGATTTGATATCCCTCGACGGCCGCTTGCGAGCCCGTCCCCTGCTGCACCCCGGTGGGGTCGCGCTGCACCGTGGCCCGCAACATGTGCCGCACCGTCTTGGCGGTCTCCGGCGAGACCACCCGGATGCCCTCGGGGCGGGGCTCCTCGGTGCGGCTTCCGTCGGAGGCGATGGTGGTCTTGACGATGCGTGGCGGGACGCGCACACCGTCGTTGGCGATGGTCTGATACATACCGGCCATCTGCAGCAGGGTCATCGAAAGGCCCTGTCCGATGGGCAGGTTGGCGAATGTGCTGCCCGACCACTGGTCGATCGGCGGGACCAGGCCCGCGCTCTCGCCCGGCAGCCCCACCCCGGTGCGCTGACCGAGGCCGAACTTGCGGACCATCTCGAAGAAACGCTCCGGGCCGAGCCGCTGCGCCAACATCAGCGTGCCGACGTTGGAGGACTTACCGAAGATGCCCGTCGTGGTGTACGGCATCGTCCCGTGCTCCCAGGCGTCGCCGACGGTGACCCCGCCCATGTGGATCGACCCCGGGACCTGCAACACCTCGTCGGGATGCGACAGCCCGTACTCGATGACCGACGCGGCGGTGATGATCTTGTTGACCGAACCGGGTTCATAGGGCGAGGACACCGCGGGGTTGCCGAGCTGGCGGTGCTCCTGTCTGCCGATGTCCTGGCTCGGGTCGAACGTGTTGTCGTTCGCCATCGCGAGCACCTCAGCCGTTTTCGCATCCAGGACGACCGCCGAGACGTTCTTGGCGCCGGACAGGTTCTTGGCCTGCTGCACCTGCTGTTGGACGTAGAACTGGATGTCGTCGTCGATCGTCAGCATGACCGTGGAACCGTCGACCGCGTCGTGCCGGTTGCGGTAGCTGCCCGGGATGACAACGCCGTCGGAGCCCCGGTCGTAGGTGATCGACCCGTCCGTGCCCGCGAGCACGGCGTCGAGCGAATCCTCCAGCCCCAGCAGACCGTGTCCATCCCAGTCGATGCCCCCGACGATGTTGGCCGCCAGCGAGCCGCCCGGATACTGGCGCAGGTCCTGGCGTTCCGAACCGACCTCGGGGAACTTCTTGGTGATCGCCTCGGCGATGGCGGGATCGACCGCCCGAGCGAGATAGACGAACGTCTCGTTGCTCTTGAGTTTCTTGAGGACGGTGGCCGAGTCCGGCTTGTTGTTCAGGCGCAACGCCACCTCGGCGGCGATGTCGCGAAGCCTGCGGTCGGGTTCGGGCGCCTCCGTGCTTTTCGCCCTGGCCTCCTCCAACTGCTTGCGCACCTTTTGCGGCTGGAAGGTCAGCGCACGCGCCTCGATGGTGAACGCGAGCTTGTCGTTGTTGCGGTCGACGATCGCCCCGCGTACGGCCTTGTCGACGTCGGTGACCTTGAGCTGGCTCGCCGCCTCGGCCCGCAACCCGTCGGCGCGGGGCACCTGGAGGTGGAACAGCTGTCCCGCCGCGATGATCAACACGAGGAAGATCGCCGCGTTGCCCACTCGATGCCGGAACACGAAAGACGCGCTGCGCAGCCCGGTTTCGGTGATCGGAGCGCGAGTTCGCCTGGCCCTGGCCGAGCGCTCCTGAGAACCGGCCGCCGGTGCGGCCTTGCGGGTCCGGCGCTCGCCGCGGGTCATGCGCCGGGACCCGCCGGAGGCAGGGCCGCGGGAGGCGCGACAGCCGGCGGCACGACCGCGGGGCTGAACTGTTCGGCGCCGGGCACGGGACCGGGCAGCACCTGCGGGTTCGGGATGTGCAGCGCATCGGGCGGCACCATCGGCGCCTCGGGCGGGACCAGCGGACCCGGTGCGGCACCGGGCACCGGCGGCTGTCCGGGAAGTGACTGCGCCGCTGGGGTGGGCGCCGTGCGCGTCGGCATCCGGACGGTGACCTCGCGGGGATCGACGACCCGCGGTGCGGGCGGTCGCGGTCCGGGTGGCGGCGCCTGCGGGGTCGCGTCGGGCAGCGGCGTGTTCAGCGGCGGCGGCGGAACGCCCTCTGCCGGTTTGGGTGTGCCGACCACCACCCAGTTGCCCGCCGGATCCTGCACCAGGTGTGCGGTGTCACGGGATGGGATCATCCCCAGCTCGCGCGCGGCTTCGGCCAATGCCGGTGCGGCCTGCGCCTCGAGCACATCGCGCTCAAGGGCTTCCTTCTGTTGCAGCAGAGCCTGATTCGTCTCGCGGGCGTTGCCCAGCTGATAGGACCGCTCGGCGGCGTCGGTGGACAACCACAGCGTGGTGCCCAGGCCCATCCCCAGCGAGCCGATCACCAACACCACGAACGGCACCCTGGCCACGAGGGCCCGTGGGCTGAGCTCCACCGAGGCCAGCTTGACGATGATGCGCTGGCGCAATGGTGTCCGAACGACCTTCGGCGCCTTGGCCTTTCGCGCCTTGGCCCGCGCCTTCGCCTGGCTGGCGCTCTTGGGCCTGCCCGGTGCGCCGGCCGGACGCGGAATGGGGTTGGTCTGCGGCGCTGACCGCTGCGGCCGCTGATCGCGGGTCGGCTTGCGCCGGTCCTGCGCATCCACCGTGCGCCGCCCCGCGCCGGTGCGCCGACGTTCATCGGCGCCGCGCACCCCCTTTGCGTGCTTGGTCTTTTTGGCCTGTTTGGTCTGTTTGGCCTGTTTGGCCTGTTTGGCATTCACCTGGGTGCCCCCACCTTCTCCAGTGCTCGTAGCCGCACAGGCGCGCTACGCGGGTTTCGTTCGATCTCCTCGGGAGCTGCACGCTCGGCACCGCGAGTCAGTGCGACGAACTCCGGCTCGTGACCCGGTAGTTCCACCGGTAAGCCGGGCGGCGTCCTGGACGCCGTTGCGGAGGCGAAGGCCGCCTTGACGATGCGGTCCTCCAGGGACTGGTAAGCCATCACGACGATGCGCCCGCCGGGGGCCAGGGCGTTCAGCGCCGCGGGCAACGCGTCGCGCAGCGAGTCCAGTTCGCCGTTGACCGCGATCCGAAGCGCCTGGAACGTGCGCTTGGCCGGGTGCCCGCCGGTGCGGCGCGCCGGCGCGGGAATCGCCTCGTACAGCAGCTCGACCAGCTCCCCGGTGGTCCGGAACGGCTGGCGGGCCCGCCTGCGGATGAGCTGAGCCGCGATCCGGCTCGCGAAGCGTTCCTCACCGAACTCGCGGAGCACCCGGGTCAGCGATTTCTGGTCGTAGGTGTTGACCACATCGGCGGCGGTCAATTCGGCGTCGGGGTCCATCCGCATGTCCAGCGGCGCGTCGGCGGCGTAGGAGAAGCCGCGGTCGGTGCGGTCCAGCTGCATCGAGGACACGCCGAGGTCGAACAGGATGCCGTCGGCCTGGCTGCCCCAGTACCCGTCATCGCCGAGCACGCCGCCGATGCCGTCGTAGCGCGTGCGGACCAGCATCACCCGGTCACCGAACCGCGACAGGCGCTCACCGGCGATCCACAACGCGTCGGGGTCGCGATCCAAGCCGATCAGCCGCAGACCGGGCAGTTCGGTCAGGAAGCGCTCGGCATGTCCGCCGGCCCCGAGGGTGCCGTCGACGAGAACCGCGCCCTCGCCGTCGGGACTCCGCCGCGTCAGTGCCGGTGTGAGCAGTTCGACGCAGCGGTCCAGCAGGACGGGGACGTGTCCGTGGTCGCCGCTGCTCCGTGCCATCACCGTGCCTCCCTGGCCTCCACCCGAAACCCCTGCACCGGGGTCCCTGTCCGAGAGCACGGACCTGGCGTCGGGGAAGTACGCCAGGGCCGGTTCGGGCAGAGGCCGCGATGCACGGGCCTGATGCCGGTCGACCGCCGAATCAGATGATGTCGTGCAGAGCTTCATCGGTGGCCGCGGAGAAGTTCTCTTCGTGGGTCTGCTGGTACTCCTGCCATGCCGCGGAGTCCCAGATTTCCAGGTAGTCGACCGATCCGATCACCACGCAGTCCTTCGACAGGTTCGCGTAGCGGCGATGATCGGCCGACAGGGTGATTCGGCCTTGTGCGTCGGGATGCTGTTCGTCGGTGGCGGCGGCGAGGTTACGCAGGAACGCGCGTGCTTCCGGGTTGCTACGCGATGCCTGCGACGCCCGTCGGGCCAGCTTCTCGAACTCCGCGCGCGGGTAGACGGCAAGGCTGTGATCTTGGCTTTTGGTGACCATCAACCCTCCTGCCAGCGCGTCGCGGAACTTGGCGGGCAGCGTGAGCCGCCCTTTGTCGTCGAGCTTCGGCGTGTAGGTGCCGAGAAACATCTCGCCACCTCCCCGCCGGTCAACAGAGCCCCGGTCGCTCCGTTGTCCGCCACTTTACCCCACAATCCCCCACCATCCACCATTTGCGCACCAATTTTCCTGGTGAGTCCCCACTTGACGCCCCACATCGAGCGTCGTCAGTGATGCGTCGCCTCCACCTCGGACGCAGCCGGCAAGAAAAGCGCAGGTGAGAGGCTTCTAGGGACGCGGTGGGGCGTAGTGGGGTGATCAGCCACCGGACGCACGAAAAGAGGGGCAGCCCGCCGTGCGGGCTACCCCTGTGTCGTGTCAGTTCCTATTCGTCGAAGCGGCGACGGAAACGGTCCTCCATGCGACTGGCAAACGAACCGCCCGAGCCCTTGCCCCGCTTCTGCCGCGGAGCGCCCGGCTCGGCGACCGACCGGTCACGTCCGCCGGGAACCCGCGGGCCGGTGATCGCGAACACCACACCGCCGAACATCACGATGAACCCGAGGACCGAGAGCACCGGGAAACCGCCGATCTGGGTGGCTGGGATCGCGACACCGGACACCAGCATCGCGAGCCCAAGCACGAAAAGCGCGGCGCCCTGCAGCCGACGCCGGGTCGAGGGTGCGCGCAGGGTTCCGCCGCGGACACTCGAAGCGAACTTCGGGTCCTCGGCATAGAGCGCGCTCTCGATCTGGTCGAGCATGCGCTGCTCATGATCGGAGAGTGGCATTCGTCCCTCCCTCGGAACCCAGGGGCCCACCGCGGCCAACTCATTGTTCAAAGTCGTGTGTGCCCGCGTTCACGGGCATCTAACAGTCATGATACGAGGTCGATCTGAGCCGTACCACCTTGTTCGACGCCCGATTGTATGACGGACGCCGCCGCGTGGGAGGCGCAGGCGGATTCACTCGATAATGGTTGGGACGGCACCGCCCCGATACGCGGAGAGGCAGACACAGTTGGCGACATTTCTCATCGATCTGTCGCCGAGCGATATGCAGCGCCGGCTCGGTGACGCGCTCGCTGTCTACGTCGACGCGATGCGTTATCCGCGCGGCACGGAGGCCCAGCGGGCGTCGATGTGGCTCGAGCACACCCGCAGGCCGGGGTGGAAGGCCGTCGCGGCGGTGACCGTCGGCGAAAACGAGGACACTTCGGTCGGCGAGGCCGAGCTGGCCTCCGCGCCGATGGTCGGCATCGCCTACGGCTATTGCGGCGCCCCCGACCAGTGGTGGCAGCAGCAGGTGGTGGCCGGGCTGCAGCGGGTGGGCGCCGACCGCAACTCCATCGCCGCGTTGATGACGAGCTACTTCGAGCTCACCGAACTGCACATCCACCCCCGTGCCCAGGGGCAGGGCCTCGGTGAGGCGTTGGCTCGCCGACTGCTCTCCGACCGCCGGGAGGCTCACGTGTTGCTGTCGACACCGGAGATCAACGGTGAAGCGAACCGGGCATGGCGGCTGTACCGCAGGCTGGGCTTCACCGACGTCATCCGCGGCTACCATTTCGCGGGCGATCCGCGGGCTTTCGCGATCCTTGGCCGGTCATTGCCGCTGTGACACGGATTTGATGTCGTCGACGCCCCGGTTCGGCTCGGTCTGGCACGATGACCACGTGCCGGCCCGCCACCGCAGCAGAACCCGCCTGCTCGCACTCGTGATGCTGCTCCTCGTCGTGCTTCCGACCGCCGTCGGCTGCGTCCGCGTGCGGGCCTCGATCACGGTCTCCCCAGACGACCGGGTGTCCGGTCAGATCGTCGCGGCGGCAAAGCCGCGAAACGCCGACGACAAGGGCCCGCAGCTGCTGAACAACCTGCCATTCGCCAACAAGGTGGCGGTCTCGGAGTACAGCCGAGACGACTACGTCGGCTCCCAGGCGGTATTTTCCGACCTCACGTTCGCCGAACTGCCTCAGCTGGCGAACATGAACCGCGACGCCGCCGGTGTCGACCTCTCGTTGCGCCGGGCGGGTGACCTCGTCATCCTCGAGGGCCGTGCCGACCTCACCTCGCTCAGCGACTCGGAGGCCGACGTGTCGCTGACCGTGTCGTTTCCGGGCGAAGTGACCTCGACCAACGGTGATCAGGTGTCGACCGAGATCGTCGAGTGGAAGTTGCGGCCAGGCGTGGTCAGCACCATGAACGCGCAAGCCCGTTACACCGACCCCAGCGCGCGGTCCTTCACCGGCGCCGCGATCTGGCTCGGACTCGGCTCCTTCGTGGTGGCGGCCATCATCGGCGCCTTGGCGTACATGAGCCGCGACCAATCGCCGAAAGTGGGCGAAGCCCGCGATTGACGGTCGGGTCCTCACCCGTCCTCCCTTGCTCGGACCACGCATGCAGGCTCTACTCTGAAGGCGTTCGGGGCAGGGTGGTCGCACAGAGAAAGGGGCGCCCGCTGAGCGTGCATGCCACGTCACCGTCAGCCGTCGAGCTGGCCGGCGCCGTCACCGATCAGCTGCGGGACTATCTGCAGCAGCGTCGCAGCGAATGCGCCTACATGGGCGACGACTACGCCGAAATGACCGCCGCACTGGAGGAATTCGTGCTGCGCGGCGGTAAGCGGCTGCGGCCCGCGTTCGCCTACTGGGGCTGGCGCGCGGTCGCCGACCGGCCCGAAAACCCGCTGGACCCGGACGTGTTGCGGCTGTGTTCAGCGCTCGAACTGCTGCATGCGTGCGCGCTGGTCCACGACGACGTCATCGACGCCTCCGCGACCCGCCGCGGGCTGCCGACCGTGCACCGGCTGTTCACCGAACGGCACCGCATGCACGGCTGGCACGGCTCGGCCGAGCAGTTCGGCATGTCGGCGGCCATCCTGCTCGGCGACCTGGCGCTGGTCTGGGCCGACGACGTCGTCGCCACGGCCGACCTGCCCGCCGACGCTGCCGTGCGGGTCCGCCGCGTGTGGAGCGCGATTCGCACCGAGGTGCTCGGCGGCCAGTACCTCGACATCGTCGCCGAGGCCAGCGGAGCCGACTCGGTGGCTTCGGCACTGACCGTCAACATCTACAAGACCGCGTCGTACACGATCACCCGGCCGCTGCAGCTCGGCGCCGCCGCGGCCGCCGACCGGCCCGACGTCCAGGCCGCATTCGGAGAGTTCGGCACTGATCTCGGCGTGGCGTTCCAGCTACGCGACGACGTGCTCGGGGTGTTCGGCGATCCCGCGGTCACGGGCAAGCCATCCGGCGACGATCTGCGGGCAGGCAAGCGCACCGTGCTGTTGGCCGAGGCCGTCGAGCTGGCGGAGGAGGCCGACCCCGTGGCGGCAAAGCTGCTGCGCACTTCCATCGGATCGGAACTCTCCGATGCCCAGGTCAAGGAACTGTGCACGGTGATCGAGTCGGTCGGCGCGCTGGCCGCGGTGGAGAACCGCATCTCCGAACTCACCCGCCGCGCACTCGACACCCTCGATTCCGCCGCCATCGACACCCATGCCAAAGCGGGGTTGTCAGAGCTCGCCCGATTGGCCGCGAATCGAACCGCATGACGATGACGACCTCACCATCGAGACGGCCGTCGAAAGCCGGTTTTGCAGAACATCTTTCGCGGCTGACCGCGTTCGCGACGTCGTCGCAGGGCCAACCCGCCCGGCTGGGCTTCGTCGGCGCCGTCCTGATCACCGCCGGTGGGTTGGGTGCGGGCAGCACGCGCCTGCACGACCCGCTGCTGGAGTCGCTGCACCTGTCGTGGCTGCGGTTCGGGCACGGTCTGGTGCTGTCGTCGATCCTGTTGTGGGGCGGCGTGGCGCTGATGCTGGCGGCGTGGCTGTGGCTCGGGCGCCGGGTGGTCGACCGCACCGCGACCCAATACACGATGGTCGCCACGACCGGCTTCTGGTTGGCGCCGCTGCTCTTGAGCGTTCCGCTGTTCAGCCGCGACACCTACTCCTACCTGGCGCAGGGGGCACTGCTGCGCGACGGCCTCGACCCGTACGCCGTCGGACCCGTCGAGAACCCGAACTCGTTGCTGGACAACGTCAGTCCGATCTGGACCACCACCACCGCACCGTACGGACCGGGTTTCATCCTGATCGCCAAGTTCGTGACGATGCTCGTCGGCGAGGACGTCGTCGCGGGCACGATGTTGTTGCGGTTGTGCATGCTTCCCGGCTTGGCGCTGCTGATCTGGGCCGCGCCGCGCGTGGCCAGGCACATCGGCGCCGACGGCGCGACCGCGCTGTGGATCTGCGTGCTCAACCCGCTGGTGATCATCCATCTGATGGGCGGGGTGCACAACGAAATGCTGATGGTCGGCCTGATGATGGCCGGCATCGCGGTGACGTTCTCCGGGCGCCATCTTTGGGGCGTGAGCCTGATCGCCGCGGCGGTAGCGGTGAAAGCGACCGCGGGACTGGCGCTTCCGTTCATGGTCTGGGTGTGGGCGCGGGACCTGCGGAACCGGCGCGACTTCTCACCGGTCAAGGCGTTCGTGACGGCGTCGGCCGCGTCGGCGCTGATCTTCACCGCGGTCTTCGCCGTGCTGTCATTCGCCGCCGGTGTCGGGCTGGGCTGGCTCACCGCCTTGGCCGGTTCGGTGAAGATCATCAACTGGCTGACCCTGCCCACCGCGGCGGCCAACGTCATCAACGCTGTCGGCGGCCTGTTCCTGCCGGTGAACTTCTACGCGGTGCTCGATATCGCCCGGATCATCGGTATCTCGCTCATCGCGCTGTCACTTCCATTCGTGTGGTGGCGGTTTCGCCACACCGACCGCGACGCGTTGACCGGTATCGCGGTCGTGATGGTGATCGTGGTGCTCCTCGTGCCCGCCGCGCTGCCCTGGTACTACACCTGGCCGCTGGCGGTGGTGGCCGCGCTGGCCCAGAGCCGGCGGTCGATCGCGATCATCGCGGGCCTGTCGACGTGGATCACCGTGATATGGAAACCCGATGGGGCACATGGGATGTACTCGTGGCCACACGTGCTGCTGTCGTTGGCGTGCGCCGCGGTGGCGTGGTACTCGCTGAAGAACGCGCCGGAATCCGCGGTGAATAGGCCACGACCGGGGGCGGTCAATAGGCCACGACCGCGGGCGGTCAATAGGCCATCGCCTGGGCCCGGCGCACCACCTCACGGGCCTGATGCGAGTGAAGAGCATCAACCGGCCGAGCATTAGGCAGGTCACCGGTCGCGCCGTCGCGCCTGATCGTCAGGGACGCGTCGGGTGTGAACAGCCAGCGCACGATCTCGGTCTCGTGATAACCCCCGTCGCGCAGCACGACGAGTAGTCCAGCCAGGCTCTTGACGACGTGGCCGGTGTCGTCGAAGAACGCCTTCGGAACCACCACGACGCCGTCGCGCCGGACGCCGATCAGGTGGCCGTCCCGCAGCTGTTGGTGCACTTTCGTCACCGCGACGCCGAGCATCTCGGCGACGGTGGGTAGGTCGTAGACGTCTTCGGCGGGATCGAGGACATCCTCGGCGGCCGGAATGCTGCTCACCGCACCGAGTCTAAATCCGGTAACCGTCGTCGTTGCCGCAAAGCCACCGGTGTCGCGCTCCGTAACATGTCTCCGGTGGATGCCTACCCGATGACGGACCCGCTGCTGGGAACCGTGCTCGACGGTCGGTACCGCGTCGACGTGATGATCGCGACCGGCGGAATGTCCGCGGTGTACCGCGGGCTCGATCTGCGGCTGGATCGTCCGGTCGCGCTGAAGGTGATGGACAGCCGCTATGCGGGTGACTCACAGTTCCTGACCCGGTTCCAGCGCGAGGCACGCGCGGTGGCCCGGCTGACCGACCCCGGTCTGGTCGCGGTGTACGACCAGGGCGGTGGACGCATCGGCGGCCCTCCCCCCTTCCTGGTGATGGAACTCGTCGAGGGCGGCACGCTGCGCGAACTGCTGCGGGAGCGTGGGCCGATGCCCCCGCACGCCGCCGCCGCGGTGCTCGGCCCGGTCCTCGGCGGGCTGGCCGCAGCGCACCGCGCCGGCCTGGTGCACCGCGACGTCAAACCCGAGAACGTGCTGATCTCCGAGGACGGTGACGTCAAGATCGCCGACTTCGGACTGGTGCGGGCGGTGGCCGAAGCGAAGATCACCTCGACCAGCGTCATCCTGGGCACCGCGGCGTATCTGTCACCCGAACAGGTCAGCACCGGCGACGCCGATCCGCGCAGCGACGTCTACTCGGCGGGCATCCTGACCTACGAACTGCTGACCGGCCGCACCCCGTTCGCGGGCGACTCGGCGCTTGCCGTGGCGTATCAGCGGATGGACAACGACGTCCCGGCACCGAGCACGGTGATCACGGGCGTCCCCGCGCAGTTCGACGACCTGGTGCTGCGCGCCACCGCCCGCGATCCGGCTCAGCGCTACGCCGATGCCCGGGAGATGGGTGACGACCTGGACGCGATCGTCGACGAACTCGGTCTGCCGCCGTTCCGGGTGCCGACACCGCGCAACTCCGCCCAGCACGCCTCGGCTCCTCTTCCCCATCCTCCGGCGTCCCCGGCCGCAGCTGCACCCGCGCCGCGGCAGGCGACGCGGACGCTCCCGCGCGAGGACTGGCAACCCCCCGAAGCCGAATACCAGCCAGTGTCGGGACGGTTCGCCGGAATCGAGCTCCAAGAGTTTTACTGGGCGCGGCAGCGCTCCCGGCGAGCACTGCTGTTCTGGGTGATCACCGTGATCACGCTGACGGCGCTGATCGCCGCGGCCGCGTGGGCGGCGGGCAGCAACCTCACCCACCTGATTTAGTCGCGCACCCGGTCCCACACCAACGGCACACCGGGTGCACAGCCCGCTTGCGCTGCATGTAACAGGGCGTCGTGGATGGCTACGGACCGCAAGAGGCGCCGCCGCCCCCTCCAACTACATGTGCAGCAAGCTGTTCGGTTGCGAACAGTCACCACGTCGCCCGTGTCCGGAACAACGGGCGCGTCCTTGCGCCTGTCGACTTGCTCCACATTCACCCCTGCTCTTCAGCAAGCAGTTACGGACTCATTATTGACGAGTACGAATCTGGCAAACATAGTCTTCCGAATGTATTTTGCATCCGTTATTACTTGGCGCTAACTTCGTGATCTACGTGTCCTGGCCCGAAGAGCCGCGACGGCGGATAGATGACTTACGCACGTAGCCAACGCCGCCGCCTGCGTGCGTTCGTCGGCCAACGAATCGCTGGAGTGAGTCCGCCGAGGCACCGCGGTTTTGTCGCCCGGCATAGCCGATCCGCTCTGCCGACTGGCGTAGGGATCATCTCGTCAGGCGGCGCCTGACATTCGTTGCCAGCACTCCTAGTCGCGCAGCATCTCGGCGACCAGGAACGCGAGCTCCAGGCTCTGCTGGGTGTTCAGCCGCGGGTCGCACGCGGTCTCGTAGCGTCCGGCCAGGTCGGCGTCCGAGATGTCCTGCGCCCCGCCAAGGCATTCGGTGACGTTCTCACCGGTGATCTCGACGTGGATGCCGCCGGGATGGGTGCCCAGCGCCCTGTGCACCTCGAAGTAGCCCTGCACCTCGTCGACGATCCGGTCGAAGTGGCGGGTCTTGTAGCCGGTCGAGGACTCGTGGGTGTTGCCGTGCATCGGGTCGCACTGCCAGATCACCTGATGGCCGGTGGCCTGCACCTTCTCGATGATCGGCGGCAGCAGGTCGCGCACCTTGTTGTTACCCATGCGGGTGACCAGCGTCAGCCGGCCGGGCTCGTTGTTCGGGTCGAGGCGTTCGACGTACTCGACGGCCAGTTCCGGTGTCATGGTCGGGCCGAGCTTGACCCCGATCGGGTTCGCGATCACCTCCGCGAACGCGATGTGCGCGCCGTCGAGCTGACGGGTGCGCTCGCCGATCCAGACGTAGTGCGCTGACAGGTCGTAGAGCTTCGAACCCTGATCGGTCTCCGACAGCCGCAGCATCGCGCGCTCGTAGTCCAGCACCAACGCCTCGTGGCTGGCGTAGATCTCGGCGGTCTCCAGGTTGCGGTTGTCGACCCCGCACGCGCTCATGAACGTCAGCGCCCGGTCGATCTCACCGGCCAGCGCCTCGTACCGGGCACCCGCAGGCGACGTGCGGACGAACTCGCGGTTCCAGTCGTGCACCAGATGCAGCGACGCGAGGCCCGAACCGGTCAGGGCCCGCACCAGGTTCATCGCGGCGCTTGCGTTGGCGTACGCGCGGACCAGCCGCGACGGGTCGTGCTCACGTACCGCCGGGTCGGGCGCGAAACCGTTGATCATGTCGCCGCGGTAGGAACGCAGGCCGAGCGCGTCGATGTCGGCCGAGCGCGGTTTGGCGTACTGGCCTGCGATGCGGGCCACCTTGACCACCGGCACGCTGGCGCCGTAGGTCAACACCACGGCCATCTGCAGCAGCGCGCGCAGGTTGGCCCGGATATGCGGTTCGGTGTTGTTGACGAAGGTCTCGGCGCAGTCGCCGCCCTGCAGCAGGAACGCCTCGCCGCGGGCCACGGCGGTCAGCAGACTCTTGAGCCGCTCCACCTCGGCGGGCACCGTCACCGGCGGAACGCTTTCGAGGACGGTGCGCATGGTCTTCGCCGCTTCGACATCCCACGTCGGCTGCTGCACCGCGGGCTGGGCGAGTGCGGCATCGAGCCGCTGCCGCAGCTCATCGGGCAGCGGCGGCAACGAGGGCAGCTGGTCGATGGGTACGTCGACGGTCCAGTTCACCCGTTCATGGTAACGGCCCGCGACATGTGCTTTTCACCGCTGGCCCGACGCATCACCGGAGGTCATCAGCTGGAACCGCCGCAAATTGTGGCGGGCGTCGACCAACGCGTCGTGGGCGTCGCGCGGGCGCGGCGGCATGCGCGGTGAACCACGCTCCTCCCAGAACTGACGCAACTCGCGGGTGAAGCGCGGTATCGCGGGTGGAAGGTCGGTCATCGGACCCCAGAGCTGACACAACACGACATGGTCGTAGGCGCCCACCCACGCCCACAGCTCGATCGGCTCGTCCCCGTCGATTCCGAAGAAGTCCTCGAGCTCCGCGCGAATCTGCCGGCGCGAGCGCCACAGCTGCGACGCCGGCGGCGGGAGTTTGGGCAGCACATGCTTGCGGACCCAGCTGCCTGCCCGGTCGGGGTTGAATTCCGTTGAGACCGCGTAGTATTCGCGGCCGTCCTCGGCGGCGACGCCGATCGAGATCAGGTCGATGGTGCGCCCGTTGTCGATGAATTCCGTGTCGTAGAAGTAGCGCACTACGCGGGTTCCTTCTCGGGTTCGGTCGAGACCGACCGATCCTTGGGGGCCGGGGCGGCGTGGATCTCGCGGTCGAGCTGCTCGTCGACCAACGCGTCGTCGGGAAACTTGGGCATACCCGCGATCGCGTCCTGCAGCCACAGCTTGGCCTGCACCACGGGTCGGCGCAGCCAGCGCTCCCGCTCCAGCGCCCGATGCATCTTGCGCGGGCGGTTGGTGTAGCGCCACCGCGCCCACGGCGCGTGCGGCCTCGACAACCGGATCGCACCGACGAACAGCAGCGGGGTCACGAACATCCCCACGAGCCCGGTCCACACCTTGCCCTTGAGCAGCACGATGACGGCCAGCATCAACGTCAGCACGGCCGCCACGACCACTCCGGCGCGCACGAGCAGCGAGTGGTCGTTGCGCCAGATGTCGATGTCGAAGAACGACAGCGGGTTGAAGCCCAGAATCAGCAGGCCCGCGACGGCGACGGCGGCGAAGACCGCATCGACCGAGGTCCTGCCGTCCTCGGCCCAATACACGTCCTGCAGATGCAGGATCAGCGCGAACTCGTCGAGCACCAGCGCTGCACCGATTCCGAAAAAGATTGCCGCCGCCGTGAATTCGGGTACTCCCCCGTCGACACCCAGCGTCACCATCGTCACACCGGAGATCATGACCAGCACCACGCCGATCACCACGTGGTGGATGTGCAATCCACTACCGGTACCGATATTGCGCGGCTGCCACCACTTGCGCGGCGCATCGCTGTCGGCATGCTTGCGGATGTACCGCACGATCGTGCGGGTGACGAAGAACGTCAGGATGAACGCGATCAGGCAGTACATGAGCGGCACCCGCGCATGCGGGACGCCGAAAACGAGGTGTAGATCCGCGAGCACCCAGAAAACTTACGCCGACCGCCGCGCACGCGAGGAGCAGAATGACCAGCGCGTGTCGCGCCCGGTATACCGGCCGACACGGCGGGGCGCCCCGATAGTCTGGTCAGCGACATGAGTACGTGGCGGTCGCCCGGCGGGGCTGGTTGGGGGCCAACGCTCGCCTGGCGGCTGTTCCAGCTGCTGACCCTGGCGGCGTTGGCCTGGGCCGGCTGGCGTGTGCTTGGCCGCGTGCCCTACCGCATCGACGTGGATGTCTACCGGATGGGCGGGCAGGCCTGGCTGGACGGCCGGCCGCTCTACGCCGACGGAGCGATGTTCCACACCCGGGGCGGCCTCGATCTGCCGTTCACCTATCCGCCGCTGGCGGCCGTGGTGTTCGCCCCGTTCGCGTTGCTGTCGCTGGAAGCGGCCAGCGTCGCGATCACGGTGACCACCCTGGTGCTGCTCATCGTCGCGGTGACGATCGTGCTGCACCGGTGCGATGTCTGGGCCCAGGCGTCGGTGACGGCCGAACCCGCGTGGCTGCGCCAGGCGTGGCTGGCCGCGGCGATCGTCGCCCCGGCGGTGGTCTACCTGGAGCCGATCCGGTCGAACTTCGACTTCGGCCAGATCAACGTCGTGCTGATGACGCTGGTGATCGCCGACTGTGTGCCGCGGCGGACACCATGGCCACGCGGCATGCTCTTGGGACTCGCGATCGCGCTGAAGCTCACCCCGGCGGTCTTCCTGCTGTATTTCCTGCTGCGGCGCGACGTTCGCGCGGTCATCGTCACCGCGGTGTCCGCCGTCGTCGCCACGCTGATCGGGGTGGCATTCGCCTGGCGCGACTCGCTGGAGTACTGGACCGAAACCGTGCGCAACACCGATCGCATCGGTACGGCCACGTTGAACACGAACCAGAACATCGCCGGCGCTCTGGCTCGGCTGGGGCTGAGCGAAGGGCCACGGTTCGTGTTGTGGACCGCGGCCTGCTTCGCTGTGCTGGCGATCACCGTGTGGGCGGTTCGACGCGTGCTCAGGGCCGATCAACCGGTGCTGGCGCTGATCTGCGTGGCGATGTTCGGGTTGGTGGTCTCGCCGGTGTCGTGGTCGCACCACTGGGTGTGGGCGCTGCCCACGCTGCTGGTCACCGCTCTGGTCGCCTATCGGACGAGGCACGCGGCGCTGGGCGTGGTGGCGGCCGCGGGCTTCGCGTTGATGGTGTGGACACCGATCACGCTGATGCCCGAGCACCAGGAGACCGCCGCATCGCTGTGGCGCCAGCTGGCGGGCGGTTCGTATGTGTGGTGGGCGCTCGCGGTCATCGTGGTCGCCGGCACCGTCGCGGGTACGGCCGCACCCGCGACCCGCAGCACACCGGTCCTCGACGCGTCGCCGGTACCGGCGGTCAACTAGCCGGGCTCAGCCGGCGGCTACCTCTGGCATTCGGGCCGACGGCTTTGTCGAGTCGTCGGCCCTGCCCTCCTTGATGTCGGCGGCGTAGAGGTCGACGTACTCCTGCCCGGACAGCCGCATCAGCTCGTACATCACCTCGTCGATGACGGCGCGCTCGATGAAGCGGTTGCCCGCCAGCCCCTCGAACCGGCTGAAGTCCATCGGCGCCCCGAACTTCACCTGGACTCGGCCGAAACGCCACATTTTGCTGCCGGGTGGGTTGACGACGTCGGTTCCGATCATCGCGACGGGAATGACCGGCATACCGGTCTCCAGCGCCAACCGGGCCAGACCGGTCTTGCCCTTGTAGAGCCGACCGTCCGGTGAGCGGGTGCCCTCCGGGTACATCCCGAGCAACTTGCCTTCGCCGAGGATCCGCGCCGCGGTGTTCAACGCGCTCTGCGCGCTGTCGGCGTCTGTGCGGTCGATCGGCACCTGACCGGCGACGGTGTAGAACCACCGGGTGAACCAACCCTTGAGCCCGGTGCCGGTGAAGTACTCGGCCTTGGCCAGGAACGTGATCCTGCGGCTCACCACCAGGGGCAGATAGAAACTGTCTGCGACCGCGAGGTGGTTACTGGCCAGAATCGCCGCGCCGGACGACGGAACATGCTCCAGCCCTTCGACTTTCGGCCGTCCCAGCAATGACAGCAGGGGGCCCATGAAGATGTACTTGAACAGCCAATACCACATGGGCCCTCCCGGTGATCGAACACCGGCCGGTGTTCTGCGACAACTTTACCCACGCACTGTGGATGCGACCACAGCGCGCAAGACTACTCCTCGACAGTTACCGGAATGTGCTGATAGCGCCCCGGCGCGGGCGGCGGAGCCGAGCCGTTCGGTCCCCGATCGTGCGGTGGCGGCGGCGGGGGCCCGTCCGGACCCGTCGGGCCTTCTCCCGCCTGGTCGAGAATCGCCCGGACCACGGTGAGCAGGGCGACGCTGTGCTCGGCGACGACGGTGAGCAACGGATGCTGTTCGCCCGCCGCCAGGGCAGCGAGCGCACACACCGGGCACCAGACCTGCTGGCACTTGCCCGCGGAACCGGTCGTCGCACGCGCCGCGGCCAGACGCACCGCGGGGTCGAGCCTGTCGAGAATGGCCTGCGCAAGCGCCCGTAACTCCGGTCCGAGATCGCCGTGTGGCGTAGTCACTTCGGCCACACCTCCGGATTCGGTCGGAACCGCACGGTCAACTCACACCCCCGCAGTTGGGCGTCCACGACGACGCATCTTCGCAACACGGACGCCAATCGGACCCGGCGCCGCAATCCGCCCGCGCCGACTATCAGATCGTCGTCGACTCGGCCCAGCGTCAGCGCCGAGGAGTCGACCTGCGGCAACTCTAGCCGTAACCGGTACACCGATTCGAGGCCGGAGCCCGACTCGCGGTCGACGATCGGGCGCAGCGGCCCCGGCGGGGGTGACCCGTCGCGGCGCCGTGCGCTGTCGAGCAGCTCTCCGAGCGCCTTCGCGCCTATCGGCTCGCCGGCCAGATGCGGAACCAAGACGAGTTGGACATCGCCGATGGTCGCGTCGAGCTGGTCGAGCACGGCCCGCTGTTCGGAGATCCGTTCGGTGTACCAGTCGAAGGCGGGATGTTCGGGCAAGTTGCGATACTCGAACGAATCGTCTTGTACGAGTATCTGGTTGACGATCAGCTCGGCCACCTGCACGCCCATCAGCGCCAACGAACCCAGCGTGCGGGCGGCCTCGGCGGCCACCACCCGCTCGGCGGTCATCACCAGATGGGCGCTGACCACCGAGCCGTCGGTGAGCATCGCGCCCAGCGATTCGGTGCCCGCGCTGATGCGTTCGAACAGTGCGACGACGGCCGCGGAGTGCGGGTCGTCGAATCCGGTGGACAGCCGCCGGTGCCGCGGCCAGGCCCGCTCCAGGTACAGGCCGAACGTCGTGGGCAGGGTGAGCATGCGCAGCGCGTCGGCGGTCGACGCGCAATCGACCACGATCCGGTCCCAGTTCCCGGAGGCGGCCAGTTCACCCACCTCGTAGAGCCCGAGCACCTCCTGAACACCTGGTAGCGCCGAAAGTTCCTCGGGAGCAACGCTTCCCAGATCGGACTCCGGAAACCGGTCGGACAGCAGGCCCGCGATCTCACGCCACCGCACCTCCAGAAGGGCCAGCGTGTCCAACGCCAGCGCGTCCAGTGCTCCGCCGCCGGCGTCGGCGTCATCGGTGAACACCCGGGTGGGCCGACGCAGGCCGGTCGGTGTCACGGTCACCGCGAGCACGTCGCCGATGGAGTGCGCCTGATCGGTCGAGACGATCAGTACCCGCAGCCCCGCGCGTGCGTCACGCACGGCGGTGGCGGTCGCCAACGTCGACTTGCCGACCCCGCCCTTGCCGACGAACAGACCGATCTTGGCGACAGGCGGGCCGGTGGCATTGGCGCTCACTCAGCCTCGACTCGTTTCTTGAGGTCCTTCAACGCGGTGTCCGTGAGGCGCCGTTCGGCCTTGCGTTTCAGCAGCCCGATCATCGGAATGATCAGATCGACAGACAACTCGTAGGTCACGTCGGTCCCTGATCCCTTGGGCGACAGGCGATATGCGCCTTCCAACGACCTCAGCAGCGAGCTGGACACCAGCGACCACGTCACCGACTGGCGATCAGGCGGCCAGTTGTATGTCAACACCATGGTGTCCTTGAGGACGGCGGCATCCAGCACCAGCCGAGCGGTCTTCGGATAGCCGTCGGCGTCGGCCTCGAGTACCTCGGTCTCGTTGTACTCGGCCACCCAGTCCGGATAGGACCCGATGTCCGCGATGACGTCCATGACCGTCGAGGGATCGGCATCGATGTAGATGGTCTGCGCCGTCTTGTCCGCCACGTTGAAAATCTACCCTCCCCTGTCGTCGACGGCCGAAGCCTCAGGCCAACGGCGACACACCCACCGGGCGCGTGGCCTCCAGCCGCTGCTTCACCTCGAATGCCATGTTCTTACCCGCGACCCGCCGCCGGTGGTTCATCTTCGCCAGATTCATCTTGGCCAGCTGCCACGCCGCCACCCCCGCCGGTTCGGCGTGCAGAAAGTAGTGCAGCACGACGCCGTCGAGCACCGGTTCCAGCCAGACCTCCATCGTCCCGACGAGCGCCCCGGTGACGGTCCAGCGGTGGCCCTTGTCGCCGCGATCCTCCACCACGGTCAGCCGCAGGTCTGGCCACCAACGACGCCAGCTCGCAGGATCGGCGACGTAGCGGCCGACCTCGGCGGGGTCCGCCGCGACGAACGTGTCGTCCGCGATCTGAATGCTGTTCATGGCATACCAGCTTCACATACGAGCCTGCCCGGCCCGATGCCGGCCGACTAGGGTGGATGTGGCAAGAGCAGCCGTATCGAGAGGTCAAGACCGTGCGTGAGTTCAGTGTGCCCGCGTCCTTCACGGTGGAAGAGCACGACAGTGTCGTGCGCGCCGTGTTCGACCATGAGCGCGACGATCCCGACCATGTGATCTTCCAGCGCCTCGTCGACGGTTCGTGGACCGATGTGACGAGCAAGCAGGCCGCCGACCAGATTCGCTCCGCCGCGCTCGGCCTGATCGCCAAGGGGGTGCAGCCCGGTGACCGCGTGGCGCTCATGTCGGCGACCCGCTACGAATGGCCCATCCTGGACTTCGCGATCCTGGCCACCGGAGCGCTCACCGTGCCGATCTACGAGACCAGTTCGCCCGAGCAGGTGAAGTTCGTGCTGTCGGACTCCGAAGCTGTGCTGCTGATCGTCGAGACCGACGCGCACGCCGACAGGATCAAGCACCTCGAGGACGAACTGCCCGGGCTCCGGGAAGTGTTGTGCATCGAAAGCGCGGGCACGCAGGCGCTCGACGAACTCGCCGAGGCGGGAAAGTCGGTCGACGCCGAACAACTCGACGACCGGTTGGCCGGTCTGGCGTCCGCCGAACCCGCGACGCTGATCTACACCTCGGGCACCACCGGTCAGCCGAAGGGTTGCCAGCTGACCCACTCCAACCTGGTTTACGAGATTCGCGGCGCGAAGGAGTGCTTCCCGACGCTGCTCGACAAGGGCGAGCGCATGCTGGTGTTCTTGCCGCTGGCACACGTGCTCGCGAGGGCGATCACGCTCGCGGCGTTCACCTACAAAGTCACCCTGGGCTTCACCAGCGACATCAAGAACCTGGTGCCGACGTTCGCGGTGTTCAAGCCGACGCTCGTGGTGTCGGTGCCGCGCGTGTTCGAGAAGGTTTACAACACCGCCGAGCAGAACGCCCGCAACGACGGCAAGGGCCGAATCTTCGAGATGGCCGCCGACACCGCGATCGAGTGGAGCAAGTCGCTCGACAGCGGCAAGGCCGGCCTGCTGCTGCGCGCCAAGCATGCGGTGTTCGACCGCCTGGTGTACGGCAAACTACGCGCGGCGCTGGGCGGCAACTGCCACGCCGCCATCTCCGGCGGCGCTCCGCTGGGCGCACGGCTCGGCCACTTCTACCGCGGCGTGGGGCTGACGATTTACGAGGGCTACGGCCTCACCGAGACCAGCGCCGCGATCACGGTCAACCGAGTCGACAACGTCAAGGTCGGTTCGGTCGGAACACCCTTGCCGGGCAACAGCATGCGCCTCAACGACGACGACGAGTTGCTGGTCAGGGGCGGCGTGGTGTTCAACGGCTACTGGAAGAACGAGGAGGAGACGAAGGCGGTCTTCTCCTCCGACGGCTGGTTCCACACCGGCGACCTCGGCGCGATCGACGAGGACGGCTTTCTGACCATCATCGGCCGCAAGAAGGAGATCATCGTCACCGCGGGCGGCAAGAACGTCGCGCCGGCGATCCTCGAGGACCGGTTGCGCGCACACCCGCTCATCAGCCAGGCGATGGCGGTCGGCGACGCCAAACCCTTCATCGGGGCGCTGATCACCATCGACCCCGAGGCGATCGAGGGTTGGAAGGTACGCAACAGCAAGAGCGCGGGCGCCTCGGTGGGCGATTTGGCCGCCGATCCGGATTTGGTCGCCGAGATCGACCTCGCGGTCAAGGAAGCCAATCAGGCGGTGTCCAAAGCCGAGGGGATTCGCAAGTTCCGAATCCTGCCGGTGGACTTCACCGAAGACACCGGCGAGCTGACCCCGACGCTGAAGGTCAAGCGAAAGGTGGTGGCGCAGAAGTTCGCCGACGACATCGAGGCGATCTACACCGGATAGAGCAGGTCGGACAGTCGCTTCGCCTGGGTGTGCCACTGCCAGTTGTCGACCACCCAGCGCCTGCCCGCCGCGCCCATCCGGACCGCACGGTCGGGATCGGACAGCAGATCGCCGACCGCCGCCGCGATCGCGCCGACGTCCCAACCGTCGACCACCACGCCGGTCTCCCCGTCGCGCACGGTCTCCGGCGCCCCACCCGACCGGCCCGCCACCACCGGAACCCCCGTCGCCGACGCCTCGAGGTAGACGATGCCCAGACCCTCGACGTCCAGTCCGGCGCCGCGGGTGCGGCACGGCATCGCGAACACGTCGGCCATGGCGTGATGGGCGGGCAACTCGTCCCCGGGAACGGCGTCGGTGAAGACGACGTCCTCGGCCACCCCGAAGCTGTGCGCCAGCTTGTGCAGGGTGGACCGATAGGGCCCGCCGCCGACGATCACCAGCGCGGCATCGGGCACGCGTTGCCGGATCGCGGGCATGGCCCGGATCAGCATGTCCTGGCCCTTGCGCGGCACCAGGCGGGACAGACACACGACGACGGGTCGGTTGCCGAGCCGGTAGCGCGCCCGTAGTTGCGCTCGCGCGAACTCATCGGGCGTGAACCGGTCGGTGTCGACACCCGGCGGCAGGTGTTCGAGCGCGGCATGCGGGCCGAACGCCGACGCGAACCGGCGCCGCGTGTACTGGCTGACGTAGGTCACCGCGTCCGTGCCCGATCCGATGCGCCGCAGAGCATTCCGGGCCAGGGGCAACATCGACCAGCCGACCTCGTGACCGTGTGTACTGGCGATCACCCGGCGCGCGCCTGCGCCGCGGGCCAGCGGCGCCATCAACGCCAGCGGGGCCGCCGCACCGAACCAGACCGTCTCGGCGGCGGTCTGCTCGATGAGGCGCCGCATTCTGCTGCTCACGGACGGCTCGGGCAGCATGAGGGTGGTCGGGTGCCGCACGACCCGATACGGCGCGTCCCGGTCGAACTCGTCGGCGCCCTTCCACTTCGGCGCGTACACCGTCAGAGTGTGCCGCCCGTCGGCGACGAGGTGGTCGACGAGCGCCTGCAGATAGGACTGGATGCCACCGCGCCGCGGCGGAAAGTCGTTGGTGACCAACAGAACCCGGCTCACGTCACCCACTCGCCCACTGCCGCCACTGGGCGAGCACGGCGTCGAGGTCCATACCCAGGGTGTCGCGCACCGCCGACGCGACGGCGGGGTGTCCTGGTCCGCACGACCGGTGGTACAGCTCGAGTAGCGCGCCTGCGCCGAACCGGTCGGCGATGAACCGGCTGAACCACCAGGCCCGGTCGTAGGCCAGCGAACGGTCCGGCCCGGAGAGCTCGGCGTCGCTGGGCAGCGTGAGAAGCGAGGCGTCGGGCACCGGTGTCGCGGGCCGGGCGACGAAGTCGGCCACCCCCTCGGTGATCCAGCGGGGCGCGTCAGATGCGGTTCGGGCACGGGCCGCGTAGTGAAACAGTTCGTGGCGCAGCACGATTCGCAACGCGGTATCGCTCAGGTCGGCGGCGCCGGGGGCGAACGTGATCCGCTCGGGCGTGGTGGTGGCCGCGGTGTGAATGTCACCGCCGCCGATCGCTGCGAACTGCGCGTCGGTGCCCGCGACGGCGATCACGATCTCGCGCGGCCACTGCGGGCCCCAGAACGCGGTGACCGCCGCGGCGGCGCCGTCCATCTCGGCCTCGATCCGGGACAGCAACCGCTCGGTCCGCGCCCCGCCGAGGTTCGTCAATCGAACCGCACGGCCGTCGACGAGTGTGTGGACGCGCGATGCCGCGACGGGTGTGGTCAGCGACGCCGGAGCGGCGGGTGTGGCCACCATCGGCCCGGACGGGACCTCGGAGCGGCCGACGATCAGCAGCGCGAAGACGAGTTCGGCGATGAGCAGCGCCGCGAGCCGAGACCTACTCCTCGCATGCGCGACACCCCGGCGGTCAGTAACGGCGGACGTTGTAGATCGGCGCATTGTCCACCGGGGCGACTCGCACCGGCGTGCCGTAGGTCGAGGCGTGCACCATCATTCCGTCACCGATGTAGATCGCCGAGTGCGACGCGTCGGAGTAGTAGTTGACGACGTCACCGGGCTGCATCTGGTCCTGTGAGACCGGCTGACCGCCGCGGGCCAGCGCCTGGCTGGAGTGTGGCAGCGAGATGCCGGCCTGTTGGAACGCCCACATGACCAGCCCCGAGCAGTCGAATGCGTTCGGTCCGGATCCGCCCCACGAGTACGGCGAGCCGATACGGCTCAACGCGGCCTGGATCACGGTCGCGGAGTGTCCGCTGCCCGGGGTCGCGACATCTCCGGGCGGGATGGCGCCGGGTGCGGGCGGTGCGGCCATGATCGCGGGGTCGCCGCCCGGCGGCACCGGCGCGGATGCGGGCACCGGAGGCATCGGCGGAATGGCCGCGAGCGCCTCGCGCTGGTTCGGTGTCAGCGCCTCGTACTGCGACTTCACGACGGCGATCTGCACCTGCAGCCTGCTCTGCTTGGACTGCAGGTCGGCCCGGACGGCGGCGGCCTGCTCTGCGGCGGTCTTGGCCGCGGCGGCCGACTTCGCGGAGGCCTCTTCGGCCAGGGCGGCCTGCCTGCCGATTTCGCGGTAGCTCTTCATCTGCGCCGACATCTCGGCGGCCATCACCCGTTGCACCGACAACTGATCGATGAGGCCCTGCGGCGAGCCGGCGGTCAGGATCGCGTCCAGTCCATCGGTTCTGCCGCCCATGTACTGGGCCGCGGCAACCTTGTCGACGGCGGTCTGGAAGTTTGCCAACTGTTCGCGGGCCGCGTTTGCCGCTGCCGCATCGGCGGCGTGCTTGGCCTCGGCGTCCCGCTGGATGGCCAGCTTGTTGTCGAGATCGAGCTGCGCCGAGTGCATCGCCTCGGTGGTCTGCTCGGCCTGTCGCGACAGTTCGTTGAGCTTAGCCAGCGCATCATCGGCCGGATCGGCCTGCACACTGACCGCGAAGAAACTTGCGAAAAACGTGATACCGACTATCGCGCTGACGAGGGGGCGAAGGAACCCACGAATGGTCAAGCGCGTGTGGTCGAGCCTCAAGATTTTGCGTCCTTCAACTTCCGGAACGAAGCCGTGTCGAATAGCCCTTAGGTCTCAGACAGGTTACGAAACGGCATCGGGGATTGTCCAACAGAAGACGCAAATTTAACAGGCAGCTCATATTTCGTTCCGTCGCCCGCCACGCCGCGTGTCATCAGGCGACACCGGAACTGCCCTCCCGGCGGATGGGTACCAGCCGCAGTCGCGGCGCCAGCCCCACATCGGCGAGCACCTCCAACGCTCGACGCTCGTCGTCGAGCAAGGTGTCGGGTACGCCCAGCAGAACACTCACGACGCAGTCCTGACATCCGGGTCCGCGCACCGCGCAGTCGTCGCAGTCGATCTTCACCGTGCCCACGAATGGCTCCTCTCGGTCGGTGCGGTCCGCACGCTATCGGGAGCTACCGACAAGTCCTTCGGGGTCCGCGTGGCAACCCGAAGGTGTCGGTGGGGTTTTCTACCGTCGAGCCGTGAGCCAGCTCAGCTTCGCCGATGTCGATCGGCAGGCTGACGTCTCCCTGCACGACACCACGTTCGTCGTCGTCGACCTCGAGACCACCGGAGGCCGCGCCAGCGGCGACCACCACGACGAGATCACCGAGATCGGGGCCGTCAAGGTGCGCGGCGGCGTCGTGCTCGGCGAACTGGCCACGCTGGTGGACCCGGGCCGCAGCATCCCGCCGCAGATCGTGGCGCTGACCGGGATCACCACCGCGATGGTGTGCAACGCGCCCCGGATCGACTCGGTGCTGCCGGCTTTTCTGGAGTTCTCGCGCGGGGCGGTGCTGGTCGCCCACAACGCCGGGTTCGACATCGGGTTCCTGCGGGCCGCCGCCGAACGCGCTCAGATCGCCTGGCCGCGGCCGCCGGTGCTGTGCACGGTCAAACTGGCGCGCCGGGTCCTCACCCGCGACGAGGCCCCCAGCGTGCGCCTCTCCGCGCTGGCCCGCTTGTTCGGCGCGAGCACCACCCCGACGCACCGCGCACTCGACGACGCCCGCGCCACCGTCGACGTCCTGCACAGGCTGATCGAGCGCGTCGGCAACCAGGGCGTGCACACCTACACCGAGTTGCGGTCCTACCTACCCGACGTCACCCCGGCGCAGCGGCGCAACCGCCACCTCGCCGCGGCTCTGCCGCACTCCCCCGGCGTCTACCTGTTTCGCGGCCCCGGCGCCGAGGTCCTCTACGTCGGCACGGCCGTCAACCTCCGGCGACGCGTCGGGCAGTACTTCAACGGCTCCGACTCGCGCATCCGCATCAAGGAGATGGCCTCCCTGGCCACCGCGGTCGACCACGTCGAATGCGCACACGATCTCGAGGCAGGCGTGCGCGAGCTACGACTGCTGGCCGCGCACGCCCCGCCCTACAACCGCCGGTCGAAGTTTCCGCACCGATGGTGGTGGATCACGTTGACCGACGAGGCCTTTCCCCGCTTCTCGATCGTGCGCACCCCCAAGCACGACGCGGTGATCGGCCCGTTCCGTGCACGCGCCGACGCCGTCGACACCGCCGCGCTGCTGGCCCGGTTCACCGGGGTCCGGACATGCACCAAGAAGCTGGGGCGCAGCGCGGTGCACGGCCCGGCCTGCCCGGACCGGGAGTTGTCACCGTGCCCGGCGCCCCGCGACGTGGGCGCCGACCGGTACGCCGAGACGGTCGCGCAGGCGGCCGACCTGATGGCCGGCCGCGACGGCCGGGCGCTGGCCGCGGTGCTGGCCCAGGTCGCCGACCTCGCCGACCGCGGCCGCTACGAGACCGCCGCCCGGCTACGCGACCACGCCGCCGCCGCGATCGACGGATTGTGGCGAGGCCAACGACTTCGGGCCCTGACCGCCGTCACCGAGTTGGTGGCCGCACGCCCCGACGGCGACGGCGGATGGCACCTCGCGGTGATCCACAACGGCCAACTGGCCGCGGCGGGAAACGCGCCGCGCGGTGTGCCTCCGATGCCGGTGGTCGACGCGATCTGCGCCGGCGCACAAGCCGTTCTGCCCTCCGCAGCCCCGCTGGGCGGCGCGCTGGTCGAGGAGACGGCCCTGATCGCGCGGTGGCTGCACCAAACCGGGGTGCGCATCGTGCGCGCCGACGACGGCTACTGCTCGCCGGTGCATGCTGCGGGCCGGTGGGCGGCATGGGTCGCGTCGGCACGCTCGGCGCGGCTGGCCGCAGAACAGATCGAAAAGACAACCCGCTCAGGCTTTTTGAGTGAACCGCACCCAACGCGCGAGGAGCTGTTCGGCCGCCCCGGAGTCGATGGCCTCGGCCGCCTTGGCCAGCCCGCTCTCCCAGGCCGGCAACCATTTGGCGTCGCTGGCTAGCCCCGCGTGCGCCACCAGCGCGCCCGCGGCATTGAGGATCACGGCGTCGCGCACCGCCCCCGGCGCACCGCCGAGCACCGCGCGCACCGACGCCGCGTTGGCCTCGGCATCACCGCCGACCAGTTCCGAGATTTCGGCACGCTTGAAGCCGAACGCTGCGGGGTCGAACTTCAGCCGCTCGACCGTGCCCGCCTGTACCCGCCAGATGGTGCTGGTCGTGGTGGTGGTGAGCTCGTCGAGACCGTCGTCGCCGTGGACCACCAGCACGCTGGACCCGCGGGCCGCGAACACGCCTGCCATCACCTCGGACAGCTCCCCCCACGCGCAACCGACCAGCCCGGCGCGCGGCGAGGCCGGGTTGGTCAGCGGACCGAGCAGGTTGAACACCGTCGGCACCCCGATCTCGCGGCGCACCACGCCGGCGTGCCGGTACGACGGGTGGAAGTGGGGCGCGAACGCGAACCCGATGCCTATCTCGGTGACGCTGCGCGCGACGTCGTCGGGACCCAGGTCGATGCGCACCCCGAGCGCCTCGAGCGTGTCGGCGCCGCCGGACAACGACGACGCGGCGCGGTTCCCGTGCTTGATCACCGGCACCCCGGCGGCCGCGACGACGATGGCCGCCATCGTGGACAGGTTCTGGGTGTTGGCACCGTCCCCGCCGGTGCCCACCACGTCGACGGTCGCGGTGCCGATCACGTCGGTGGGGACGCGGCGCGCGTGTTTGAGCATGGTGTCGGCCAGCTCGGTGACCTCCGCCGACGTCGGGCGCTTCATCCGCATCGACACCCCGAAGCTGGCGATCTGGGCAGGGGTGGCCGCGCCGGTCATGATCTGGTCCATCGCCCACGCCGCCTGCCCGTTCTCCAGCGACTGACCGGTGGTGAGGCGGCCGAGGATCCGGGGCCACGTTAAGGAATCGGGGTTTTTGGGAGAAGCCACCACGCGATTATGACGAAACGCCGACCCGGGTGGAGATCGACAACTACAAAGCGTCATACTTGCACCTGTGACGAGCGCTGTAGGGACCTCGGGAACCGCAATCACGTCGCGAGTACATTCGCTGAACCGGCCGAACATGGTCAGTGTCGGCACCATCGTCTGGCTGTCCAGCGAGCTGATGTTCTTTGCTGGCCTGTTCGCGATGTACTTCACCGCGCGTTCGCAAGCGGCGGGCGAATGGCCGCCGCCGCCGACGGAGCTGAACCTCATGCAGGCCGTACCGGTGACGCTGGTGCTGATCGCGTCGTCGTTCACCTGCCAGATGGGCGTGTTCGCCGCCGAACGCGGTGACGTGTTCGGGCTGCGCCGCTGGTACACGCTCACCTTCGCGATGGGGCTGTTCTTCGTCCTCGGCCAGGGCTACGAGTACATCGAACTGGTCAAGCACGGCACCACCATTTCCAGCAGCGCGTACGGCTCGGTGTTCTACCTGGCCACGGGTTTCCACGGACTGCACGTGATCGGCGGCCTCGTCGCCTTCCTCATCCTGTTGGCTCGAACCCGGATGAGTAAGTTCACTCCGGCGCAGGCCACCGCCGCGATCGTGGTGTCGTACTACTGGCACTTCGTCGACATCGTCTGGATCGCCCTGTTCGCCGTCATTTACTTCGTAAGATGAGCGGCTCGCCGATGTGTCCGTTGATCGGCTTGACGTGCCGATCGATCCGATGAGAAGGAGATCGATGACCGACAAGTCGCGCCGTCGGCTACGCCGGCGCCTGTCAGGTGCTGTGCTGCTGCTGCTCGGATTGGGCGTCGCCGGTGGTCTGGCCGCCACGCTGACGCCCACGCCGCAGGTCGCGGTCGCCGACGAATCGCAGTCGGCGCTGTTGCGCACGGGTAAGCAGCTGTTCGACACCTCCTGCGTGACCTGCCACGGCGTCAATCTCCAAGGTGTGCCGGACCGCGGCCCCAGCCTCATCGGCGTCGGTGAGGCGGCGGTCTACTTCCAGGTCTCCACCGGCCGGATGCCCGCGATGCGCGGTGAGGCCCAGGCCCCGGAGAAGCCCCCGCTGTTCGACGAGGCGCAGACCGACGCGCTCGGCGCCTACGTGCAGGCCAACGGCGGCGGCCCGGTCGTCCCGCGCGACGACAACGGACGCGTCGCACAGGAGTCGCTGCTGGGCGATAACGTCGCCCGTGGTGGTGACCTGTTCCGGTTGAACTGCGCGTCGTGTCACAACTTCACCGGCAAGGGCGGCGCCCTGTCGTCGGGCAAGTACGCTCCCGACCTCGGCAACGCCACGCCCGCGCAGATCTACACCGCGATGCTGACCGGCCCGCAGAACATGCCGAAGTTCTCGGACCGGCAGCTGTCGCCGGATGAGAAGCGCGACATCGTGGCCTACGTCCGCGAGTCGGCGGAGGCACCGAGCTACGGCGGCTACGGCCTCGGCGGGTTCGGCCCGGCGCCCGAGGGCATGGCGGCCTGGATCATCGGCATGGTGGCCGTCATCGCCGCGGCCCTGTGGATCGGAGCGCGAGCATGAGCGAGCCGGGCAACGGCACCGAGAACACCCCCAAGGGCACCGACGCACCCGGTCAGGCCGGTGTACCGGGTCAGCCCACGGACGCCGAACTGGCGGCGATGTCACGCGAGGAGCTGGTCGAACTCGGCGGCAAACTCGACGGCGTCGAGATCGTCTACAAGGAGGACCGCTGGCCGGTCCCCGACACCAAGGCCGAGAAGCGCGCCGGCCGCGTGGTCTCGTATTGGCTTCTGCTGGGCGGCTTTTCGGGCCTGGCGCTGCTGTTGGTGTTCCTGTTCTGGCCGTGGGAGTACGTGCCCTACGGCTCCGAGGGCGAGTTCCTGTTCAGCCTGACCACGCCGCTGTACGGGTTGACGTTCGGGCTGTCGATCCTGGCGATCGGCATCGGCGCGGTGCTGTACCAGAAGAAGTTCATCCCCGAGGAGATCTCGATCCAGGAACGCCATGACGGCGCCTCCCCCGAGATCCACCGCAAGACGGTCGTGGCGAACCTGACTGACGCGCTCGAAGGCTCGACGATCAAGCGGCGCAAGCTGGTCGGCCTCTCGCTGGGTATCGGCCTCGGCGCGTTCGGCCTCGGCACGCTGGTGGCGTTCGCGGGCGGTCTGATCAAAAACCCGTGGAAGCCGGTTGTGCAGACCGCCGACGGCAAGAAGGCCGTGCTGTGGACGTCCGGCTGGACGCCGCGATACCAGGGCGAGACGATCTTCTTGGCCCGCTCCACCGGCACCGGCACCTTCGTCAAGATGCGGCCCGAGGACATCGACGCCGGCGGCATGGAGACGGTGTTCCCGTGGCGCGAATCCGACGGCGACGGAACCACTGTCGAGTCGCACCACCACCTCGCCGAGATCGCGATGGGCGTGCGCAATCCCGTCATGCTGATCAGGATCAAGGCACAGGACCTGCCGCGGGTGGTCAAGCGCAAGGGTCAGGAGAGCTTCAATTTCGGCGATCTGTTCGCCTATACCAAGGTCTGCTCTCACCTGGGCTGCCCCTCGTCGCTTTACGAGCAGCAGTCGTATCGCATCCTCTGCCCGTGCCACCAGTCTCAGTTCGACGCGTTGCACTTCGCCAAGCCCATATTCGGCCCGGCTGCGCGCGCGTTGGCGCAGCTGCCCATCACCATCGACCAGGACGGGTATCTCGTCGCCAACGGCGACTTCATCGAACCCGTCGGGCCGGCCTTCTGGGAACGGAAAACAGTATGAGTCCATCACTGCCGAAGCCGCCGAAGCTCGCCGAAGTCGCTGCGGCACAGGGCAATGCCATCGATTCGCGCTATCACCCGTCGGCAGCGGTGCGGCGCCAGCTGAACAAGGTGTTCCCGACCCACTGGTCATTCCTGCTGGGCGAGATCGCGCTCTACAGCTTCATCGTGCTGCTGATCACCGGCGTGTACCTGACGCTGTTCTTCGACCCGTCGATGGCCGAGGTCACCTATAACGGCGTCTACCAGCCGCTGCGCGGGGTCCAGATGTCGAAGGCGTACGCGTCGACGCTCGACATCAGCTTCGAGGTCCGCGGCGGGTTGTTCGTCCGTCAGATCCACCACTGGGCCGCACTGCTGTTCGCGGCGGCGATCATGGTCCACCTGGCCCGCATCTTCTTCACCGGCGCCTTCCGGCGCCCGCGTGAGGCGAACTGGGTGATCGGCGCCCTGCTGCTGATCCTGGCGATGTTCGAGGGCTACTTCGGCTACTCGTTGCCGGACGACCTGCTGTCGGGCATCGGGCTGCGGGCCGCGCTCTCATCGATCTCGCTCGGCATGCCGGTGATCGGCACCTGGTTGCACTGGGCCCTGTTCGGCGGCGACTTCCCCTGCGGCGGCGTCGGATACATGTGCAACGAAGACGGATACTGGATCCCCAGGATGTACGCACTGCACATCCTGCTGATCCCCGGAATCATGTTGGCGCTCATCGGGCTTCACCTGGCCCTGGTGTGGTTCCAAAAGCACACCCAGTTCCCCGGCCCGGGCCGCACCGAGACCAACGTCGTCGGCGTGCGCGTCATGCCGGTGTTCGCGGTGAAGTCGGGCGCCTTCTTCGCGATGACGGTCGGCATCCTCGGCCTGATGGGTGGACTACTGACGATCAACCCGGTCTGGAACTTGGGGCCGTACAAGCCATCTCAAGTGTCGGCGGGTAGCCAGCCGGACTTCTACATGATGTGGACCGAGGGTGTGGCGCGTATCTTCCCGCCGTGGGAGCTCTACTTCGGCAACTACACCGTCCCGGCGTCCACCTGGGTCGCCCTGTTCATGGGACTGGTGTTCACGCTGCTGATCGCCTACCCGTACATCGAGAAGAGGCTCACCGGCGACACCGCGCACCACAACCTGCTGCAGCGTCCGCGTGACGCCCCGGTGCGAACCGCGTTGGGGTCGGCGGCGATCGCGTTGTACATGCTGTTCACGCTGTGTGCGATGAACGACATCATCGCGCTGAAGTTCCACATCTCGCTGAACGCGACGACGTGGATCGGCCGCATCGGCATGGTGGTGCTGCCCGCGATCGTCTACTACATCGCCTACCGGTGGGCAATCGGCCTGCAGCGCAGCGACCGGGAGGTGCTCGAACACGGCATCGAGACCGGCATCATCAAGCGGCTGCCCCACGGTGCCTACATCGAGCTGCACCAGCCGCTCGGTCCGGTGGACGAGCACGGTCACCCGATTCCGTTGGAGTACCAGGGCGCTGCCATCCCGAAGCGGATGAACAAGCTGGGCTCCGCGGGGGCGCCGGGCACCGGCAGCTTCCTCACGGCCGATCCGATCGAAGAGCACGAGGCCCTCACTGCGGCTCTGCACGCCGGCGAGCGCAAGGCGCTCACCGCGCTGGCCGAGCACCAGGAGCGCAACAGCCCGTCGAACGGACACGGCTCCCGGGACGGAGACTCGTCCAACGGCCACCACTGAGGCGGCCGGCAAGAACCGAAGAAGGACTTACGCGCCCTGCTGATCGAGCAGGGCGCGTAGTTCTTTGAGGTAGAACCACGGCACGACGGGCATGGCGAGGGTGACCAGAGCGGTCAGTGCATAAAAGATCCAGGCCGCGACATTGCTGTCGACCGCCATCAGATAGGTGGCAACACCGATAGCCACCATGGCGATGCCGATCGCGCAGGCGATCGCGACCGCGCAGCGCAGCCACAACAGCTCCACGGCGGTGGACGCGGGCTCCGGCGCCTCGAATGTGCGCTCCTGGCGCGGGGCCGCGTACGGCAACTTCTCGGTGGGCGGTGTCGGGTCGATCGGCCGTGCCCGGCCGGGAGCCGGTGAGGCGGCCGGGGCGGGCCCGTCGGCATGCGGCTGCGGCGATTCGGCCAGCGCGTCCCGTCGGGCGCGCAACAGCAGCGGGACCGCTCCGATGATGACCACCGCGGAGATCCCGATGACGGTGTAGAGCAGCCACGGCGTCCCGGCATCCCCGGACGACTCCGTCGGCCCCCGCCCGAGGTTTACCAGCGCCACCGTCGCGGCGACCCCGGTCCCCAGGGCGACCAGCCAGATCGCCGCGCACGAGCCGAGCAGGATGCGGTCGGTGCGGTCGAGTTCGCTGGGGTCCAGGCCGGGGGTCAACCGCGAGCGCCCCGACGCGTCGGTTTCGTATGTCATCAGCAGCTGGTCTGTGCGGCGTTGTTGGTGTTCGACGACAGCACGGTGCCATCGCTCGTGGTGATCGAGCAGTTCAGCCTGCTGACCAGGAACAGGCTCGACGCCTGCACCGAGCCGACCTCGGACTGCGAGATCGGCGTCACGGTCAACGACCACGGGATGTAGACGTTGCGCTGGGTCCGGCTACGGCCCGAGGCGTCGATATAGGTCACAGTGATGATGTCTCCCGGTGCTTTGGTTCCCGTCACCGAATAGGTGACCTGTCGCGGGCCCGAACGGGTCGTCGTGGGTGGCGGCGGCGCCGGCGGCGGCGTGGTCTCCGGCGGCGGTGGTGGCGGTGGCGGTTCGACAGGTGCGGGCGGCGGAGGCGGCGGCTCCTGAGTCACCGTCACGGTTTCGGGCGGCGGTGGCGGTGGCTCTTCGCTCGGTGGAGGCGGAGGTGGCGGCGGCGGCGTGGTGGTCGTGATCTCGTCCTGTACCGGGGGCGCCACGGTCGTGGTCGAGGTCTCCGGTACTGCGAGGCTGTCGGTGTCGGTGCGGGTCACCAACACCGAAACGGAGACCACCAGCGCGATGGCCGCGATGATCGCCGCGACGCCGACGACCCACGGCCACCGCGGCGGTGCGGGTTGGTCGACCGGCTCGGCCTGCTCGTAGTTGTCGTAGTCGTACAGCGACGAGTCGGCCGGTACGTACGGTCCCGCGGTGAACTGCTCGGACTCCGGCGCCGAGTACGCCCGCGAGTAGAAATCCGTGTCGCTGCTGTCCGGCGCAGGCTGCTCACCGCCGGCCTGGTCCGGTTCCTGACTCGGCTCCCGACCCTGGATATCCGAACCTTCGTCATCCGGGGGATTCGGCCCGCTCATGTACGCCTATCCTTCTCGACTACTCAACCGGCGCGGCACGCCACAGACTCCCGGCTCAGCGGCGGCGACTGACCGTGCCTCGGCAACACTACCCAACCCCGTCACCGGGCGTGATCACCCGCCACGGTTCCCGACGCAAGTGGTGGTCCGATTGTGACCTTGGCCGTGGCCCTGTCCGCCCGCACCGATCGGCACGGCGGCCGATTCGACGGTCAGTGCTTCTCGGGGCCGGTGTAGTACTCGAACGTCAGGCCCGCGACCGTCGTGATCACGAAGGCCCCACCGGCCACGATGAGCCACGGCAGCCACAGCGCCACACCGACCGCGGCGATCGAGGCCGACAGCGCGATCATGACCGGCCACCAGCTGTGCGGGCTGAAGAAACCGAGCTCACCGGCGCCGTCGCTGATCTCGGCGTCCTCGTAGTCCTCGGGCCGGGTGTCCAGGCGCCGTGCCACGAACCGGAAGAAGGTGCCGGTGATCAGGGTCAGGCCGGCGGTCAACACCAGCGCGGTGGTGCCGGCCCATTCGATGCCGCCGTACTGGAACATCGCCGTCAGCACCGCGTAGACGATGGCGGCGAGGACGAAGAACGCGGTCAGGAACTCGAACAGCCGGGCTTCGATATGCATGTGGTGTCCCTACTTGCTGGCCTGCGTTAGCTGGGGCGCCAGTTCACCGCGACGGGTGTCGAACGGCTTCGTGGTGATCGCGGTCGGTGGCTGGTTGATGGCCTGCAGCGCCTGGGCGTTGGTCTTGCCGTCGATGCGCTGCTGCAGATACGCCTTGAAGTCGTTGGGCTCCACCACGCGCAGTTCGAAGTTCATCATCGCGTGGTAGGTGCCGCACATCTCGGTGCACCGCCCGACGAACGCCCCGGTCTGGGTGATCTCGCTGATCTGGAAGGTGTTGTCGGAGTTGTTCGCCCGCGGGTTGGGCATCACGTCGCGCTTGAACAGGAACTCCGGCACCCAGAATCCGTGGATGACGTCGGCCGAGGCGATCTGGAATTCGATGCGCTTGCCGGACGGCACCACCAGCACCGGGATCTCCGAGGACGAGCCGAGCGTCTCGACCTTGTCGAACGCCAGGTACGAACGGTCCTGCGGGTGCTTGCCGGCGATCACGCCGAATGCCGGGTCGTGTGAACCTTCCTCGCCGCCGTGCTCACCCTCCAGGCCCTCGGGGCCCGACGCCACGGCGGCCGCGCGCTCGGGGTCGGCGCCCTCGTAGGTGAAGGTGCCGTCGGAGAAGTTCACGTTCTTGTAGCCGAACTTCCAGTTCCATTGGAAGGCGGTGACGCTGACCACGACTTCGGGATTCGACTCCTCGTGCAGCATCCTCTCCTGCACCACCACGGTGAAGTAGAACAGCACCGAGATGATCAGGAACGGGATGACGGTCAGCACCAGTTCCAGCGGCATGTTGTAGCCGAACTGGCGCGGCAACTCGGTGTCGGTCTTCTTGGCCCGGTGAAACGCCGAGGACCAGAAGATGAGCCCCCACACGATCGCGCCGACGACCAGCGAGGCGATCACCGAACCGATCCACAGTTCGCGGTTGACGTGCGCTTCGGGCGTGATGCCTTTCGGCCATCCCAGACCCAGCACCTCCGACCAGCTGCAACCGCTGAGCAGCAACGCCGTAGCACCCAGGACGATTGCCAGCGACGCGGTTCGCGCCACCGCCTTCAGCCCGCGAGGTGTCACGTTGGAGCCTCCTAGAAGTCAGTGACGCGCGACCGCGGTGCGGTCAATTTCTGGAGCGAATACTACGCAGCGTAGACCACGCCCGGGTGCAGGTCTCAACACACCTCGGGATTAGGCATACTGGCGCCGTGTGCGGACTGCTGGCCCTGGTGCGTGACCCGTCCGCTGAGGTATCCCCCCCGCTGATCGACGCGGTGTCCGGCGCGTCGCACCTGATGCGTCATCGCGGCCCCGACGAGCCCGGGACGTGGTCCGACGACCGGGTCGTGCTCGGGTTCAACCGGTTGTCGATCATCGACATCGCCCACAGCCACCAACCCCTGCGGTGGGGTCCGCCGGACTCGCCCGACCGCTATGTGCTCGTGTTCAACGGCGAAATCTACAACTATCTCGAGCTACGCGAGGAACTGACGGCCCGGCACGGCGTGACGTTTCACACCGACGGTGACGGCGAGACCATCATCGCGGCGTACCACCACTGGGGCACCGACGCGCTGACCCGGCTGCGCGGCATGTTCGCCTTCGCGCTGTGGGACACCGTCGGCGGTGAGCTGTTCTGTGCCCGCGACCCGTTCGGCATCAAACCGCTCTACCTGGCCACCGGCCCGGGGGGCACGGCGGTGGGCAGCGAGAAGAAGTGCCTGCTCGAACTCGCCGACGACCTGGGCCTCGACCTCGACATCGATCAGCGGGCCGTTCAGCACTACACGGTGCTGCAGTACGTCCCCGAACCCGAGACCCTGCACGTCGGGATCCGCAGGCTGGAGTCGGGTAGCTACGGGCGCGTGCGTCCGGGCGGTGAACTCGAGGTGACCCGCTACTTCCATCCGCGGTTCTCCGCTGTTCCATTCGCCGAGGGCCGTGAGCAGGACCGCTACGACGAGATCACCGCGGTGCTCGAGGATTCGGTCGCCAAGCACATGCGTGCCGACGTGACCGTGGGCGCGTTCCTGTCCGGCGGCATCGACTCGACGGCGATCGCGGCGCTGGCCATGCGGCACAACCCGCGGTTGATCACGTTCACCACCGGGTTCGAACGGGAGGGCTTCTCCGAGGTCGACGTCGCGGTCGCCTCGGCCGAGGCGATCGGCGCCCGGCATGTGGCCAAGGTGGTCAGCCAGGCCGAGTTCGTCGCCGCGCTGCCCGAAATCGTCTGGTATCTGGACGAACCCGTCGCCGACCCGGCGCTGGTGCCATTGTTCTTCATCGCCCGCGAAGCCCGAAAACACGTCAAGGTGGTGCTCTCCGGCGAGGGCGCCGACGAATTGTTCGGCGGCTACACCATCTACCGGGAACCGTTGTCGCTGAAGCCATTCGAGTATCTGCCGCGCTCGGTGCGACGGTCGTTGGGGCGGGCGTCGCGACCGCTGCCCGAGGGTATGCGGGGCAAGAGCCTGCTGCACCGCGGTTCGCTCACGCTCGAGGAGCGCTACTACGGCAACGCGCGCAGTTTCTCCGACGAGCAACTGCGCGCGGTGCTCCCCGGGTTCCGTCAGGAGTGGACGCACACCGACGTGACAGCGCCGGTGTACGCCGCGTCGCAGGGGACCGACCCGGTCGCGCGCATGCAACACGTCGACCTGTTCACTTGGCTGCGCGGCGACATCCTGGTCAAGGCCGACAAGATGACCATGGCGAACTCGCTCGAACTGCGGGTGCCCTTCCTGGACCCTGAGGTTTTCGCCGTCGCTTCCCGGCTACCGTATGACCAGAAGATCACAAGGGCCACAACGAAATTCGCTTTACGGCGGGCGTTGGAGCCGATCGTTCCCGAGCACGTGCTCAACCGGCCCAAGCTGGGCTTCCCGGTGCCGATCCGGCACTGGCTGCGGGCCGGCGAACTACAGGACTGGGCGTACTCGATGGTCAACTCGTCGCAGGCGGGCGAGCTGGTCGACCTCGCGACCGTCCGCACCATGCTCGACGAACACCGCGACGGCACAAGCGATCACAGCCGCCGGTTGTGGACGGTGCTGATCTTCATGCTGTGGCACGCGATCTTCGTCGAGCACAGCATCACCCCGGAGATCGGCGAGCCGACCTACCCGGTGCAGCTGTAGCTACTTGAGCGCCTGCGAGATCTCTTCGGCCGCTTCGTCACCGTAGGCGTCACCGAGCCGCTGGATCGCCTCGTCTCGGTTCCAGCTCCATTCCTGCGGGCCGGGCGCCTCGAACACGAGCACGGCCACCAGCGAGGCGAGCTGCGCCGAACGCTCCAGGCTCAGCCCGGCACTGCGACCGGTGAGGAAGCCGGCCCGGAACGCGTCTCCGATACCGGTCGGATCGGCCTGGTGCTTTTCCGGAACCACGCCGACGTGGATGAAGGTGCCGTCGGAGCTGACCACGTCGACGCCCTTGGGGCCGAGCGTGGTGACGCGCAGCCCGATCTGGCTCATCACCTGGGCCTCGCTCCAGCCGGACTTCTGTAGCAGCAGATCCCATTCGTAGTCGTTGGTGAACAGATAGGTGGCGCCGTCGATCAGCTTGCGGATCTCCTCCCCCGACAGCCGCGCCAGCTGCTGGGAGGGGTCGGCGGCGAAGGGCAGGCCGAGCTTGCGGCACTCCTCGGTGTGCAAGAACATCGCCTCGGGGTCGTTGGCGCCGATGATGACCAGCTCGGGCTCCCCGATCCGCTTGGCCAGCTCGGCCAGCGAGATGTTGCGCGCCTCCGACATCGCACCCGGATAGAACGACGCGATCTGCGCCATGGCCTCGTCGGTGGTGCAGACGAACCGCGCGGTGTAGGCGTCCTCGGAGATCAGCACGCTTTCGGTGTCGACGCCGACGGCCTCCAGCCAGCTGCGGTAGTCGTCGAAGTCGCGGCCGACGGCGCCCACGAGCGCGACGTCACCACCGAGCACGCCGATGGCGAAGGCCATGTTGCCCGCGACGCCGCCGCGGTGAACGACGAGGTCGTCGACGAGGAAGCTGAGCGAGACTTTCTGCAGGTGTTCGGGCAGCAGCTGTTCGGAGAATTTCCCGGGGAACCGCATCAGGTGGTCGGTTGCAATCGATCCGGTCACCGCAATTGTCACGAACTACACCCTTCATTTGATTAAGTCGCCTAGATATTTCTCGTGCGCTAACCTGCCTACAAAGACATGCCCGCCTCGTAAGACAGCACTGTAGACAGGCGCCTTCCTACCCACATCTCGGGGGAGCAACTATATGACCGGTCCGTACCCGCCCGATTACGGCGCTGGACCGACCGGCCCGCAAATGTATCCGCAATCACTTCCGTATCCGGAGAACGTGCCGTCGGCGTATCCGGGCATGCTGCCGCCGCCGGTGCCGTACCGCAAGAAGAAGCGGTGGCCGATCGTCCTGGCGGCGGTGGTGGCGCTCGCGGTGGTCGCGGCGGTCGTCGCGGTCGTCGCCATGGCGGGTGGCGACGAGGAACCGGCCGGTTCGAACACGCTGAGCGAATCCTCGGTGACGGCCGCCATCCAGGACTACCTGGACGCGCTGACCAACGGCGACAACGAGACCGTCGCCCGCCACACCCTGTGTGGGCTCTTCGACGCGGTGAAGGAGAAGCGCTCGGACCTGGCGCTCGCGCGCCTGTCGGGCGACGCGTTCCGCAAGCAGTACAGGCAGGCCGAGGTGATATCGATCGACAAGATCGTCCAGCCCTCGCCCCACCAGGCTCAGGTGCTGTTCACCATGCGGGTGACGCCTGCGGGCGGTTCACGCCGAGAACAGAGCGACACGCGCGAACAGCAGGCCGTCGCTCAGCTGTTGGCGGAGGACAACGAAATCCTGGTGTGTTCCTACCTGCCGCGCACCTCTGGGCAGTACTGACCGACCGGGTCGGAAATCAGTTGAAGGAGTCGCCGCAGGCGCACGAGCCGGTGGCGTTGGGATTGTCGATGGTGAAACCCTGCTTCTCGATCGTGTCGACGAAGTCGATGGTCGCGCCCTGCACATACGGTGCGCTCATCCGGTCCACCGTCAGGTTCACGCCGCCGAATTCCGCGGACAGGTCACCGTCGAGCGACCGGTCGTCGAAGAACAGGTTGTAGCGCAGTCCGGCGCACCCACCCGGCTGCACGGCGATGCGCAGGGCCAGGTCGTCGCGGCCCTCCTGGTCCAGCAACGCCTTGGCCTTCGCGGCAGCGGCATCGGTCAGGATCACACCGTGGGTGGCGGTCGCCGTCCCGGGGGTTCCTGCCGACTCTTCCTGAACTGTCATTACGTCTCCTGTAGGCCTCATTGTCGTGGCGCGTACAAATCAACGGTACCTCGTCTCGACGCTATTCCCGAGTTCTGTCCCCAGGCCTCCTCCCCAGGCAGTGGCGCCCCTCGCGGCGGAAGTAACCTGGCAGGCGTGAAGCTGCTGGGCCGCAAGAAGGACGACAAGCCGACCGCCGACGCGTCGAGCGCCGAGGTGTCGGAGAACACCGCCGAGGAGGCACAGGACACCGCCAGGCCCACGGGCACCACCCCGCCCAAGGGCCGGCCCACGCCCAAGCGCACCCAGGCGGCCCGCAAGCGCGGCCCGGTGGCACCGGCCCCGCTCACGGCCGCCGAAGCGCGTCGCCGCCGCAAGGAGATGCGCAACAAGATGAGCCGTGAGGAGCGCCGCGAGGAGAAGGCGGCGCGCCGCGAGCAGATGAACGAGCGCCGCGAACGGATGATGGCCGGCGAAGAGGCCTACCTGCTCCCCCGGGACAAGGGGCCGGTGCGTCGTTATGTCCGCGACGTGGTGGACGCCCGCCGCAACGTGCTCGGGCTGTTCATGCCGTCCGCGCTCGGCCTGATCTTCGTGATGCTCGCGGTGCCCTCGGTGCAGGTGCAGCGCCTACTGTCCCCCGCGATGCTCGTACTGGTGCTGATCATGGTGATCGACGGCTTCATCCTCGGCCGCCGGGTCAACCGGCTGGTCGACGAGAAGTTCCCGAACAACACCGAAGGCGGCTGGAAGCTCGGCTTCTACGCGGCCAGCCGCGCCTCGCAGCTGCGTCGCATGCGCGCACCGCGCCCGCAGGTGAACCGCGGCGACAAGGTCACCTGAGCCCGGTGCGCACCCTGGTGCTCGGCGGCATCCGGTCGGGTAAGTCGCAGTGGGCCGAAGCCGCGCTCGCCGACGAGGCGTCCGACGCGCAACCGGTGTGCTACCTGGCCACCGGACCCTCGCCCGCCGATGACCCCGAGTGGGCGGCCCGGGTAGCGGCCCACCGATCGCGCCGCCGGGATCGGTGGTCCACCGTCGAAACCACGGATGTCGCAACGCAATTGCGCGCGCACCACGTCGCGACGCTGGTCGACGACATCGGTTCATGGCTGACCGCGGCGATGGACCGGGCGGGCGCGTGGATTGGGGGCTCGGTCGCCGCGGACGTCGACGAGCTGCTTGACGCGGTCGGGGGCTTCCCCGCTCCGCTGGCGATCGTCAGCCCCGAGGTGGGGCTGACCGTCGTACCGCCGACGACGGCAGGTCGCCGGTTCGCCGACGAGCTGGGATCGCTCAACCAGCGGCTCGCCGCGGCCTGCGATCGGGTCGTGCTCGTCGTCGCCGGACAGCCGCTGGCCGTGAAGGAGCCGGTGTGACGGACTTCCCCGCCGTCCAGCCACCCGCCGCCGAGGCCGCCACCGCCGCCCGTGCACGCCAGGACCAACTCGTCAAGCCTCCCGGATCTCTGGGCAGGCTGGAAGAGCTCGCGGTGTGGATCGCGTCATGCCAGGGCGTGTGCCCCCCACGGCCGCTTGCGCGCCCGCGGGTGGTGGTGTTCGCCGGAGACCACGGCGTCGCCTCGGCAGGGGTTTCGGCCTACCCGCCGGACGTCACCGCGCAAATGGTCGCCGCCTTCGACGCCGGCGGTGCGGCGATCAACGTGCTCGCCGAGGCCGCCGGCGCGACCGTGCGGGTCGTCGACATCGCGGTCGACACCGAAGAACCGCACTCCCCGACGATCGGCGCGCACAAGGTGCGTCGGGGCAGCGGCGACATCACGGTCGAAGACGCGTTGAGCGCCGATGAGGTCACCGCCGCACTCGAGGCCGGCCGGCGCATCGTCGACGACGAGGTCGACTCGGGTGCCGACCTGCTGATCGCGGGCGATATGGGCATCGGAAACACCACCCCGGCAACGACTTTGATCGCGGCGCTCACGGACACCGAGCCGGTCGTGTTGGTCGGGAGAGGCACCGGTGTCGACGACGCGGGTTGGGCGCGCAAGGCCGCCGCGGTCCGCGACGCGCTGTACCGGTGCCGCAACAGCCTCACCGATCCCGTTGCGCTGCTGCGTATCTGCGCCGGCGCCGATCTGGCCGCGATCGCCGGGTTCTGCGCGCAGGCGGCCGTGCGGCGGACGCCGGTGCTGCTCGACGGCCTGGTGGTGACGGCGGCGGCGCTGCTGGCCGAACGCCTCGCACCCGGTGCCCGACAGTGGTGGCAGGCCGGGCACCGGTCCACCGAACCCGCCCACGAGGTGGCGCTGAACCGGCTGGGACTCGAGCCGATCGTCGATATGCGCATGCGCCTCGGCGAGGGCACCGGAGCAGCGGTCGCATTGCCGATCGTGCGGGCGGCGGTGGCCACGCTGGCGTCGATGGCGACGTTCGACGACGCGGGGATCACACGCATGCCCCGGGAGGACTAGCACGTGATCCGTTCGATCACAGGGGCTTTCGCGTTCGGCACCGTCGCACCGGTTCGGAATGGGGCCGCGGTCGGGCGCGGTGCTTTGACGGCGTTGCCGGTGGCCGGTGCGGCGATCGGCGGGCTGGCGGCGGCCACGGTGTGGGCGGCGTCGTGGGCATTCGGGCCCGGGGCGCTGGCCGGGCTGCTGGCGGTGGCTGTCGTCGTGGCCGCGACGCGTGCCCTGCACATCGACGGTCTCGCCGACACCGCCGACGGTTTGGGCTGTTACGGTCCGCCGCAGCGCGCACTGGAGGTGATGCGCGACGGCTCGGCAGGCCCGTTCGGCGTGGCCGCGGTGGTCTTGGTGATCCTCGCGCAGGCCTTCACGTTCGGCGGGTTGACCGCCCTGGGGCTGGTGGTGGCGCTCATGTGCGGGCGGGTCGCGGCGGTGCTGGCGTGCCGTCGAGGCGTGCCCGCCGCGGCGGGCAGTGCGCTGGGCGCCCGGGTCGCAGGCACCCAGTCCTGGGTCGTGGTCGTCGTGTGGAGCGTCGCCGCCGCCGGGTTGGCCGCATTCGCGGGCCCCCGGCCCTGGCAGGGACCACTGGCCGTCGCGGCCGGGCTCGCGTGCGGCGCGCTGCTCGTCGTGCACTGCGTGCGGCGCTTCGGCGGGATCACCGGCGACGTGCTCGGCGCCGCGATCGAGGTGACGACGACGATCACGGCGTTAGGGCTCGTCATCCGCTGAGCCCGTTCCAAGAAGTCACCAAGAATCCGCCAAGTACGACGTCGGAGCCTTTCGGTACCCGCGAGGGCGGCGGTGTGGGTGGCCCGGCTCAGCCGAGTCGGGCCATCCAGCCGTGCGTATCGGCGAACGTGCCTCGTTGAATCCCGGTCAACGTGTCGCGCAGCGCCATCGTGATCTCCCCTGGCCCGCCGTCGGCGATGGTGAACTCGCCTTCTGCGTGCTTGACGGTGCCGACCGGGGTGATCACCGCGGCGGTCCCGCACGCGAACACCTCGGTGATCTCGCCCGCGGCCGCTTTCTTCTGCCACTCGTCGACGTCGATCTTGCGTTCCTCGACGGCGAAACCAGCATCGGATGCCAACTGCAGCAATGAATCTCGCGTAACACCGGGCAGGATCGAGCCACTCAGCTCGGGGGTCACGAGCCGCGCCGACCCGCCGCTGCCGAAGACGAAGAACAGGTTCATCCCGCCCATCTCCTCGACATAGCGGCGTTCGGCGGCGTCCAACCACACCACCTGGTCGCAGTCGTTGTCGGCGGCCTGGGCCTGGGCGAGCAGCGAAGCGGCGTAGTTCCCGCCGAACTTGGCGGCGCCGGTCCCGCCCGGGCAAGCCCGCACGTATTCGGTGGACAGCCACACGGAGACGGGTTTGATACCGCCGGTGAAGTAGGCGCCGGCCGGTGAGGCGATGACCATGTAGCGGTATTCGGTCGCCGGCCGCACACCGAGTCCGGGCTCGGTGGCGAACACGAACGGCCGCAGGTACAGCGACTCCTCACCCCCGGCGGGCGGGACCCATTGTTCGTCGACCGCGATGAGCTGGCGCAGCGACTCGATGAAGACATCGTCGGGCAGTTCCGGGATGGCCAGCCGCCGCGCCGACGTCCGCAGTCTGCGCGCGTTGGCCTCCGGCCGGAACGATACGACCGAGCCGTCCGCCCAGCGGTAGGCCTTGAGGCCCTCGAAGATCTCCTGCGCATAGTGCAGCACGATCGCCGACGGGTCGAGTTCGATCGGGCCGTAGGGGATCACGCGCGCGTCGTGCCAGCCGTGGCCCTCCCGGTATTCGATCGAGACCATGTGATCGGTGTGGTAGCGGCCGAATCCGGGATCGGCCAGGATCGACGCCCGTACCTCGTCGCTCGCCCGGTTCGCATTGCGCTCAACCGTGAACTCGAGGGGGCCGTCAGTCATGCAGCGATTGTATATCCGCGCGCTACCGGGTTTTTGCCGCGACGAACGGGGGCTTGACCACCTCGCACTCGATCGCGCGGCCGCGGACGTCGACCGTGACGCGATCCCCGTCGGCAATGTCGGCCGCGGTGTCGATCAAGGCCAGTCCGATGCCGACTTTCAATGTGGGAGAGAAGGTTCCCGATGTCGTCAGCCCCACGGGCCGGTCGCCGTCGAGGACGGTGAAATCGGCCCGCAGCACTCCCCGGCCGACGGCCTTGAGACCGCGCAGCAGCCGGGCCGGGCCGGCCTCCTTTTCGGCCAGCAGCGCGTCGCGCCCCCAGAACGCCTCCTTGCGCCAGCCGACGGCCCACCCGCACCGGGCCTGCAACGGCGAAAAGTCCGGCGACAATTCGTGGCCGTGCAGCGGATAACCCATCTCGGTGCGCAGGGTGTCGCGAGCGCCCAGTCCGGCAGGCTCACCACCTTCGGCCGTGACGGCCTCGAGCAGCGCGTCGAAGACCACGCCCGCGCGGTCCCACGGCGGCAGCAGCTCATAGCCGTGCTCGCCGGTGTAACCGGTGCGACAGACCCGCACCGGTACGCCGGCGAACTCGGCGTCGGCGTAGCCCATGTAGTCCATGTCGGTGGGCAGCCCCAACCCGCCGACCGTCTCGGCGGACTTCGGTCCCTGAACCGCGAGCACCGCGTACGACCGGTGTTCGTCGGTGATGGTGAGGCCGGCAGGCGCGCGCTCCCGCAGCGCTTCGACGACCGCGGCGGTGTTGGCGGCGTTGGGCACCAGGAAGATCTCGTCGTCGGAGACGTAGTAGGCGATCAGGTCGTCGATCACCCCACCGGAGTCGTTGCAGCACAACGTGTATTGCGCCTTGCCGGGGCCGATCCTGCGCAGGTCGTTGGTGAACGCGGAATTGACGTATTCGGCGGCGCCGGAACCGCGCACCAACGCCTTGCCCAGATGGCTGACGTCGAACAGCCCGACGGAGTTGCGCGTCGAGTTGTGCTCGCTGACCGTTCCCGCGTACGAAACGGGCATCAGCCAGCCGCCGAACTCGGCGAAGCTCGCACCCAGTTCGCGGTGGCGGTCTTCCAGCGGGCCCTTCAACACGTCGGTCACGCCGATCCACCCTAGTGGGGCCGCGAAGTTGGCACACTTGTGCAGGTGGTCGACCTCGACGCGCTGCAAGCCGCCGGGATCGCCGACGCCCATGCGCGGGCCGGGTTGATCGCCTACCTCGACTCGCTGGGCTTTTCCGCCGAGGACATGGTCGAGGCCGAACGCCGCGGCCGGCTCTTCGGCCTGGCCGGCGACGTCCTGCAGTGGTCCGGACCCCCCACCTACACGCTGCAGGCGGCCGCCGACCAACTCGGCGTCCCGCTCGCCGACCTCGCCCACGCTTGGCAGGCGCTCGGTCTGCGTGTCTCCGGCCCCGACGTGCCCGCGCTGAGCCGCGCCGACGTGGACGCACTGGCGTCGTGGCAGACGATCAGCGCGGTGACGGGCCCCGACGCAGCCCTCAACTTCCTGCGGATCGTCGGTGCGTCGATGGCCCGCCTGGCCGAGGCCAGCGGGACGATGATCCGACTCGCGCAGCCGGATCTGCTGATGACGCACACCCACGACGAATTGACCACCGCGCGCGCCTACCGTTCGGTCGCCGCACTCGTGCCCGGCATCTCGGCGCTGATGGACTCGGTGTGGCGCCACCACATCACCAGCGCCAGGGCGTACTTCGAGGACGTCATCCACGATGCGTCGGCCATGGTGACCTGCGGCGTCGGGTTCGCCGACCTGTCAGGGTTCACGGTACTGACCCAGCGGCTGAGCCCCACGGAGCTGTCGGACCTGCTGGTCGAGTTCAGCGGCGCGGTGAGCGATGTCGTGCACAGCGACGGCGGCCGGGTGGTCAAGTTCATCGGCGACGAGGTGATGTGGGTGAACTCTGACCCCGAGCAGCTCGTCGAGGTCGCGACCGACCTGGTCGAGTATCCGAGGGCCCGCGAGAGCGGGTTGGGCGTTCGGGCCGGTCTGGGGTACGGGTTGGTGCTCTCGATCGGAGGCGACTACTTCGGTACCCCCGTCAATTTGGCCGCGCGGCTGGTCAGCGCCGCGGCGCCCGGCCAGGTCCTGGCCGCGCGCGATGTGCGCGACGCGCTGCCCGAGCACCCCGCGGCTCAGCTGGAACCGTTGACGCTCAAGGGGTTCGAGGGTCCGGTAACGGCCTACGACCTGCACGCCGGCTGCTGAAGCTAGGGTTGGGATTCGTGAGCCCTGCAACCTCTGGATATCAGACCCCGACCGTCACCGTCAGCACGTCGCTGCCCAAACGCAAAGCCGACGGCTCGGTGCTGATCGTTCCCGTCGTGAACGGGGACGACGACTCGGCGGCGAAGGTCGTGCCCAGCCCGTCCCTCGACGCAGCAGCGGTCGCTGAGATCGAGTCCGCGCTGGCGGCGCTGGGCGCCAAGGGCGGCAGCGAGCAGGTCACGCGCGTCGTGGCACCGTCACTTCCGGTGGGCAGCGTGCTGGCCGTCGGGCTCGGTAAGTCACGCGACGACTACCAGGCCGATGTCATCCGCCGCGCGGCGGGCGTGGCGGCCCGGTCGCTCAACGGCACCGAGTCGGTGCTGACCACGCTGTCGGGCGTGGATCTGGCGGCGGCGGTCGAGGGCCTGATTCTCGGTGCATACCGGTTCAGCGACTTCCGCAGCGACAAGACCGCGCCCAAAGACGCCGGCCTGCGAGAGATCACGGCTTTGGCTCCGGACGCCAAGTCGGGCACCAAGGAGGCCGCGCAACGCGCCGCCGACATCGCGACCGCGGTCGCCACCGCCCGCGATTTCGTCAACACTCCGCCCAGCCACCTGTTCCCCGACGAGTTCGCCAGGCGCGCAAAGGCTTTGGGCGAGGCGGCCGGATTGTCGGTCGAGGTCCTGGACGAGAAGGCGTTGGAGAAGGCCGGTTACGGCGGCATCATCGGTGTCGGCAAGGGTTCGTCGCGGCCGCCGAGGCTGGTGCGGCTGACGCACAAGGGCGCCAAACGCAGGGGCAGGCGTGTCGCGCTGGTCGGCAAGGGCATTACGTTCGACACCGGCGGCATCTCGATCAAACCCGCGGCGAACATGCACCACATGACCTCCGACATGGGCGGCGCGGCGGCCGTCATCGCCACGGTGGTGCTGGCGGCCCGGCAGAAGCTGCCCATCGACGTGATCGCCACGGTGCCGATGGCCGAGAACATGCCGTCGGCGACCGCGCAGCGCCCCGGTGACGTGTTGACGCAGTACGGCGGCATCACGGTCGAGGTGCTCAACACCGACGCCGAGGGCAGGCTGATCCTGGCCGACGCGATCGTGCGCGCGGGTGAGGACAAGCCGGACTACCTGATCGAGACGTCGACGCTGACCGGTGCCCAGACCGTCGCGCTCGGCGCCCGCACTCCGGGGGTCATGGGCAGTGACGAGTTCCGCGACCGGGTGGCGCGGATTTCGCAGGCGGTCGGCGAGAACGCTTGGGCGATGCCGTTGCCCGAGGAACTCAAGGACGATCTGAAGTCGACGGTCGCCGACCTCGCCAACGTCAGCGGTTCGCGCTATGCCGGCATGCTTGTCGCGGGGACTTACCTGCGCGAGTTCGTGCCCGAGGGTGTGCAGTGGGCCCACATCGACATCGCCGGCCCGGCGTACAACACGGGAGGGCCGTGGGGTTACACGGGCAAGGGCGGCACGGGTGTGCCGACGCGGACGATGTTCGCGGTCCTGGAGGACATAGCCGCGAGCGGCTGATTAGGCAGTAGCCGCGAGCGGGTAGGCCCTTCCAAACCGACGAAATGGCGGCTTTCGCTCGCAAAAAGCCGCCAAAGCGTCGGTCTCGGCGCTAGACGACCTTGCCGCGAGCGGTGCTGCGCATCACCTGCGGCAGAAGGTGTGCGACGCCGTAGACGATGTGGGCCTCCGGGGCGACCGGGCGGATCGGCTTGTTCTTCTTGACCGCCGACACGATCGCGTTGGCGGCCTTGTCGGGGCCGTACCGCCGCCGGGAGAACGCCTTCTCGAGCTGCGCGCGACGGGCTTCGACCTTGTCCCGCTTGGAGGCGGGGATGTCGAACCGGGTGGTGTGCACGATGTTGGTGTCGATGACGCCGGGGCACACGGTGGTCAGCCCGACGCCCGCCTGGTCCAATTCCGCGCGCAGGCAGTCGCCGAACATGAACACCGCCGCCTTGCTGGTGGCGTAGGCGTTCATCGACTGCTGCGGTGAGTACGCCGCCATCGAGGAGATGTTGACGACGTGCCCGCCGAGTCCGCGGTCGACCATCCTGCGCCCAAAAGACCTGCAGCAGTTGACGACTCCACCGAAGTTGATGGACATCACGCGGTCGTACTCCTCGCGCGGGGTGTCCAGGAACATGCCCGCGTGCCCGACGCCGGCGTTGTTGACCAGGATGTCGGGCACGCCGTGTTCTGCGCACACCTTTTCGGCGAACCGCTCGACGGCGTCGGCGTCGGACACGTCGAGGGTGTAGGCGTGCGCAATTCCGCCGCGCGCGGTGACCTGCGCCGCGGTCTCCTTCGCGGTGCCCTCGTCGACGTCGCTGACCACGATCTCGGCGCCCTCGCGGGCGAACGCCAACGCCGTCGCACGGCCGATACCGCTGCCCGCACCCGTAACGGAAACCAGTGTGTCGCTGAAGTATTCGCGTGGCCGACCGACCTGCGCGCGCAGCAGTTCACGCGCGGGTGGTTCACCGTCGAGGAAGTCGACAAGCTGCTCGACGGAGCGGGCGATGGCTTGCGGATGCGACATCGGCGACCAGTGCCCGGCGGAGATGTCGCGGCGCCACACCCGCGCCACCCATCGGGCGGTGTCCTCGTAGACGTGGGGCCGCACGAATGGGTCTTTGATGTTGACGATGAGCTGCACCGGGACATCGACGTAATGGTCCTTGCGCCCCGGCGTCATCGAGCGCAGGTAGTTGGCGCCGTAGACCTTGACGCTCTTGGCGGCATCGGCCCTGTAGGTCGCACCGTGGTGCAGTTGCTCATGCGGGATGCCGTCGCGCACCAACAGGATCTGGCGCACCAGGTTCGCGACGAAGCCACGCACCGCCAGCGGTGCGAGCACCGGGATCGAGAAGAGGCCCATATAGGCGAAGGACACGAACTGGCTCAGTGCGCGCACGAATCGGCGCGGACGCCACGGGCGCATCAGACTGCTGGTGATGAAGACGTTGAGGTGGTCGATGCTGGGCCCGGAGATCGAGGTGAACGACGCGACCCGGTCGCCGGCCCCCGGCCGGGCCAGGTATTCCCACATGGCCGCCGAGCCCCAGTCGTGGGCGAGTACGTGCACCGGCTCACCCGGGCTCACCGCGGCGACGACCGCTTCGAAGTCGTCCGCGTAGCGAGACATGTGATAGGCCGAAACCCGCTTGGGCCCAGTCGATTTCCCGACACCGCGGTTGTCGTAGCGCACGATGCGGAACCGGTCGGACAGCAGCGGCACCACGCCGTCCCACAGCACGTGCGAGTCGGGCCACCCGTGCACGAGGACCAGGGTCGGACCCTCAGGATCGCCTTCTTCGTAGACCGCGATCCGCACGTCGTCCGTGCTGTCGACCAACCGCGTAGCGACGTCCCCCATCGCACCTCCCGTGACTTGGCGGAACCGCCGGTACCGTAGCAGTGTCGATGGTCAGCGCTCGTCGAGCTCCCGTCGAGCTGCGCGTCGGCGCTCGATGCGACGTTTCTCGTCGTAGTCGCGCATCCGCTGCGGGTAGCCGACTTTCTGCACGTCGTAGACCGGAATCTTCAGCCATTCGGACAGCCGCCGGGCGCCGGCGTCTCCCCCGGCGCGCCGCCGCGTCCACTCCCCGTCGGCGGCCACCAGCACCACGGTGACGTCGGTGACGGTGGTCTTCGGTTCCACGAACGCTTCCACGCCGGTGTGGGTGGCGACCCACTGCCGGAGATAGTTCAGATCCGCAGCGGGGTCGCCACCCGGACCCACGCCTTTGCGCTTCCCGCGCCGAAACCTGTCGAGGACTCCCACTCGCGTCCGCGCTCCCTCCGATCACCTCTTTCCGATAGTGCCAGAGGAGTGCGTCGGACGGTCTGCGGCGAACTGCGCGTCCGGACGTGACAGGATGGGTATGCAGACAATCACCCAGCACGACTGACGACCGTTCAAGGGAGCGAGGGAGTCAATCAATGGCCATCTCCGTTCAGATGCCCGCACTCGGTGAGAGCGTTACCGAGGGGACTGTCACCCGATGGCTCAAGCAAGAGGGTGACACGGTCGAACAGGATGAGCCACTGCTCGAAGTCTCCACCGACAAGGTCGACACCGAGATCCCTGCGCCCGCTTCCGGTGTGCTGAAAAAGATCATCGCCCAGGAGGACGACACCGTCGAGGTGGGCGGCGAGTTGGCGGTCATCGGTGATGCCGACGAGGACGGCGACTCCGGAGACTCCGACGACTCCGAGGACGACGCGTCGGACGACGACGAAGGGTCGGAGGACCAGGAACAGCCCGCCGAAGAGGAGAAGCCGGCCGAGGAGCCGGCCGCGCAGCCCGAGCCCGCCGCCGAAGAGACGGAATCAGAACCCGAGCCCGAGGAGAAGGACGAGGACAAGCCCGCCGCGAAGTCCTCGGGTGGGGCCTCAGGTAAATCCACGCCGGTGCTGATGCCCGAACTCGGCGAGTCGGTGACCGAAGGCACCGTGACCCGCTGGCTGAAGAAGGTCGGCGACAGCGTGGAAGTCGACGAGCCGCTGCTCGAGGTGTCGACCGACAAGGTCGACACCGAGATTCCCTCGCCCGTCGCGGGCACCTTGATCTCGATCACCGCAGAAGAGGATGACACCGTCGAGGTGGGCGGAGAACTGGCCAAGATCGGTGATGCCGACGCAGAAGCCGAGGCCGAGCCGGAACCCGAACCCGAGCCCGAACCGGAGCCAGAACCCGAACCCGAGCCCGAGCCTGAGGACAAGGAAGACAAGAAGCAGGAGTCCAAGCCGGAACCGAAGCAGGAGTCCAAGCCCGAGCCCAAGGAAGACAAGAAGCCCGAGCCCAAACCGGAGCCCAGGTCCGAGCCGCAGCCGGCGAGCGATTCGGGTCCCTACGTCACCCCTTTGGTGCGAAAGCTGGCCGCGGAGAACAACGTTGATCTCGCGAGCGTGAAAGGCACCGGGGTCGGCGGCCGTATTCGTAAGCAGGACGTGCTCGCGGCCGCGGAGGCCGGCAAGGCGCCGGCGGAGTCGGCCGACAAGGCGGCCGAGGCTCCGGGCAGATCGGCGCCGGCGCCCGCGGATGCCAACGCGCCGGCCACTTCGCTCGCACACCTGCGCGGCACCACGCAGAAGGCCACCCGGATCCGGCAGCTGACCGCGAAGAAGACACGCGAATCCTTGCAGGCGACAGCGCAATTGACGCAGACCCATGAAGTCGACATGACCAGGATCGTGTCGCTGCGGGCACGGGCGAAGGCCGGCTTCGCCGAACGCGAGGGCGTCAACCTGACCTACCTGCCGTTCATCGCCGTCGCCGTCATCGACGCGCTCAAAGCGCATCCCAACGTCAACGCCAGCTACAACGAGGAAACCAAGGAGATCACCTACTACGACGCCGAGCATCTCGGTATCGCGGTCGACACCGAGCAGGGTCTGCTGTCGCCGGTGATCAAGAACGCTGGTGACTTGTCGCTGGCTGGGCTGGCCCGCGCGATCGCTGATATCGCCGCGCGCGCCAGGTCGGGTGACCTCAAGCCCGACGAACTGTCCGGCGGGACGTTCACCATCACCAACATCGGCAGCCAGGGCGCGCTGTTCGACACGCCGATCCTGGTCCCGCCGCAGGCGGCGATGTTGGGAACCGGGGCGATCGTCAAACGGCCGCGGGTGATCGCCGACGAGTTCGGCAACGAGTCGATCGGTGTGCGTTCGGTGTGTTACCTGCCGCTGACATACGACCACCGGTTGATCGACGGTGCCGACGCCGGACGCTTTTTGACCACCATCAAGCGTCGCCTCGAAGAAGGCGCGTTCGAGGCCGATCTGGGTCTCTAGAGCGCCTCTAGAGAATCTCGTGTCCGAACCCGTCATCGCGATCGCGGGATCGTCCGGTCTGATCGGTACGGCTCTGGTCTACGCGTTGCGCGCCACCGACCACCGGGTGCTCCGCATCGTCCGGCGAGCGCCGTCCAACGCCGACGAGGTGTTCTGGAACCCCGACACCGGCGAATTCGACCCCGCGATGCTGGCCGGGGTGGACGCCGTGGTCAACCTGTGCGGGGTGAACGTCGGCGAGAAGCGGTGGTCGGGCGCCTTCAAGCAGAGCCTGCGTGACAGCCGCATCGGTCCGACGGAGGTGCTGGCCACCGCGGTCGCCGCGGCCAGGGTGCCGGTGCTGATCAACGCCAGCGCGGTCGGCTACTACGGCGACACCGGATCCCAGATCACCGACGAGACCGCCCCGGCAGGCGACGGGTTTCTCGCCCACCTGTGCGTGGACTGGGAGGCCGCGACCTGGCCCGCCCGGCAGGGCGGCGCCCGGGTGGTGCTCGTGCGGTCAGGGCTGGTGCTGGCCCAGGCCGGAGGGATGCTCGGCAGGCTCAGGCCGCTGTTCTCTCTGGGACTGGGCGCGCGGCTGGGCGACGGCCGCCAGTACCTGCCGTGGATCAGCCTCGAGGACGAGATCCGCGCGCTGCTGTTCGCAATATCGCACGACGAGCTGTCCGGTCCGGTGAACCTCACCGGCCCGGCGCCTGTGACCAACGCCGAGTTCACCACCGCGCTGGGCCGCGCGCTCAACCGCCCGACACCGCTGATGGTGCCCGGGTTCGCGCTGCGTGCCGCACTGGGCGAGTTCGCCGACGAGGGTCTGCTCGGCGGTCAACGCGCCATCCCCGCCGCGCTCGAGCGAGCCGGATTCGTTTTCCACCACAACACCATTGGTGAAGCGTTGGCGTTCGCCAACGCGCGCCCGGAGTAGCGTCGTGATCATGACGCATTCGATCCGGTCGGCAACGGCTCCGGTCGAGGTGCGCCGACTGGGCTCGGTCGACTACGAGAACGCCTGGCAGCTGCAGCGAGCGATCGCCGACCAGCGCGTGGCTGGCGGCCCGGACACCCTGCTGCTGCTCGAGCACCCGCCGGTGTACACGGCTGGACGGCGCACGCTCGCCACCGAACGGCCGAAGCCCGGTGCCGGCGACACGCCCGTCATCGACACCGACCGCGGCGGAAAGATCACCTGGCACGGCCCCGGCCAACTCGTCGGCTATCCGATCATCGGCCTGGCCGAACCACTCGACGTGGTCAACTTCGTGCGGCGGCTCGAGGAGTCGCTGATCAAGGTCTGCACCGACCTCGGTGTGCGGACCGGCCGCGTCGAAGGCCGGTCGGGAGTGTGGGTGCCGGCCGACGAAACCGGTCCGGCCCGCAAGATCGGCGCCATCGGCATCCGGGTGTCGCGGGCGACCACCCTGCACGGTTTCGCGCTCAATTGTGACTGTGACCTGTCGGCGTTCAGCGCGATCGTGCCGTGCGGAATCTCCGACGCCGGAGTCACTTCGCTGTCGGCTGAACTGGGGTGCCGGGTCGCGGTGTCCGACGTCGTCGATCGGGTGGCCGACGCCGTGTGCGATGCGCTCGACGGTCGGCTAGAGGTAGCGTTGACGTAGTGACTGTCGCTCCTGAAGGTCGGAAACTGCTGCGTCTCGAGGTCCGCAATGCCGAGACGCCGATCGAGCGCAAGCCGCCGTGGATCAAGACCCGCGCCAGGATGGGCCCGGAGTACCAGGAACTCAAGGCGCTGGTGAAGCGCGAGGGTCTGCACACCGTCTGCGAAGAGGCCGGCTGCCCCAACATCTTCGAATGCTGGGAGGACCGCGAGGCCACGTTCCTGATCGGCGGCGAGCAGTGCACCCGTCGCTGCGATTTCTGCCAGATCGACACCGGCAAGCCGGCCGAACTCGACCGCGACGAGCCGCGCCGGGCCGCCGAGAGCGTGCAGGCGATGGGTTTGCGCTACTCGACCGTGACCGGCGTGGCCCGCGACGACCTGCCCGACGGTGGTGCGTGGCTGTACGCGGAGACGGTCCGTGCGATCAAGGCGCTCAACCCCAACACCGGCGTCGAGTTGCTGATCCCCGACTTCAACGGAGACCCGGACCTGCTGCGGCAGGTGTTCGAGTCCCGCCCGGAAGTGTTGGCGCACAACGTCGAAACGGTTCCGCGGATCTTCAAGCGCATCCGGCCCGCGTTTCGCTACGAGCGTAGCCTCGACGTGCTGACTGCGGCCCGCGAGTTCGGGCTGGTGACGAAGTCGAACCTGATCCTCGGGATGGGCGAGACGCCCGATGAGGTGCGGGCGGCGCTGGCCGATCTGTACGACGCCGGCTGCCATATCGTCACGATCACCCAGTACCTGCGCCCGTCGGTGCGCCACCACCCGGTCGAGCGCTGGGTGCACCCCGACGAGTTCGTCGAGCACGAACAGTTCGCCCAGCTGCTCGGTTTCGCCGGTGTGTTGGCCGGACCGCTGGTGCGCTCGTCCTACCGTGCTGGTCGGTTGTACGCGCAGGCCAAATCGGCGTCCGTATCCTGAAGCAATGGCGAAAACCCGCAACCCCCAGGCACTGAAGGCCGCCAAGGCCGAAGCCAAGGCGGCTCGTAAGGCGGCGTCGAAACAGCGCCGCAGCCAGTTGTGGCAGGCTTTTCAGCTCCAGCGCAAAGAGGACAAGCGTCTGCTGCCGTACATGATCGGCGCATTCGTGCTGATCGTCGCCGCTTCGGTGGCGCTCGGCATCTTTGCGGGCGGCTTCACCACCTACATGATGATTCCGCTGGGCATCGTGCTCGGCGCCCTGGTCGCGTTCATCATCTTCGGTAGGCGAGCGCAGAAGTCGGTGTACAGCAAGGCGGAGGGCCAGACGGGAGCCGCGGCCTGGGCACTCGACAACATGCGAGGCAAGTGGCGTGTGACCCCCGGTGTCGCGGCGACGGGCCACTTCGACGCGGTGCACCGGGTGATCGGCAGGCCGGGTGTCATCTTCGTCGGCGAGGGGTCGCCGTCACGTGTGCGGCCGCTGCTGGCGCAGGAGAAGAAGCGCACGGCTCGACTGGTCGGCGACACCCCGATCTACGACGTCATCATCGGCAACGGCGAGGGTGAAGTGCCGCTGGCCAAACTGGAGCGTCACTTGAACAAGCTGCCCGCGAACATCACCGTCAAGCAGTTGGACGCGCTGGAGTCGCGGTTGGCCGCGTTGGGCACCAAGGTCGGACCCGCGGCGATGCCGAAGGGCCCGCTGCCCGCGCAGGCCAAGATGCGAGGAGTGCAGCGCACGGTCCGGCGGCGATGAGCGCTTGCGCGAAGAGCAGACGACCGCGATGAGCGCTTGCGCGAAGAGCAGACGACCGCGATGAGCGCGGGCTCCCAGTTTCGCCGAAACAGACGTAATGGTCATAATCCGACTGGCGGTTTCAAGCGATCGATGCAATAGCGGGTGGTTTGGACGGATTCGAGAGTAGTTCGTCGAGCGCTTCTGCCGGG
>NZ_LQIX01000033.1 GCF_001500045.1 Mycobacterium sp. GA-1199 | reverse complement strand
AAGGCAAGAGGTGGAAGCGGCACAACAACACTCCTCAATCAAAACGAGTGCTGTTGCATCGACCCCCTGAACCGAAGACTGGAATTTCAACCAAAGCGTCGGTTTCGGTGCCCTAAGGACGCCGTCGCTCAGCGCCGGAGGACCGCCGTGTTGGTGAAGCGGTCCTGATAACCGCGGAAGTCCCTGTCGGTGAACAGCGCGGGTATGACGAAGAACACCAGCAGACCGCGCACCGCGGCGCGGCCGATGCCCACGTGCTGGCGGTGGTCGATGGAGGCAACCCGGAGCCCCAGCGCCCACTGCCCGGGTGTGAAGCCGTACAACCGCACCGAGACGATGCCGAGGATGAGCCAGACGACGGCGATGGACGTCGAGCCCAGCGGCGAGTAGAGGAGGGCGTCCTTGCTGATGAATCCGAGGTTCACCGCGAGCCCCACCAGCCCGTATGCGATGAACCAGTCGAGCATCAGTGCGGCGATCCGCCTGCCAAACCGGGCGATGGACCCGGAGCCGGTCTCCGGTAGTCCGAGGCGCTTGCCGGGATAGTCGTGGGGTCCCGCGTCGCTGGTCGGATCCGGTCCCGACAGCCAGGACCCGAGTGTGCGGGCCATACACTGAAGGATATGGGACTGAAAAATCCCATCGGCCGCCGGCGACTGGCCCTGATGTGATTGCGTAACTTCAGCGCAACATTCGGTTGACGACCGTGCAACATCGTGTCCCTAGCGTCAACCCGCGAGTTACTGGATAAAGGAGAAAACTCAGTGGCAGAAAAGACGGCCGACGACATTCTCAAGCTGATCAAGGATGAGGATGTCGAATACGTCGACATCCGGTTCTGCGATCTGCCCGGCGTCGTCCAGCACTTCTCGATCCCGGCTTCGGCGTTCACCCAAGATGTCTTCGAGGACGGTCTGGCCTTCGACGGCTCGTCGGTTCGCGGATTCCAGTCGATCCACGAATCCGACATGATGTTGCTGCCGGACCCCGAGACCGCACGCATCGACCCGTTCCGTGCCGCGAAGACGCTGAACATGAACTTCTTCGTGCACGATCCGTTCACCCGCGAGGCCTACTCACGCGATCCTCGCAACGTCGCCCGCAAGGCGGAGAATTACCTGGCCAGCACAGGCATCGCCGACACGGCGTACTTCGGCGCCGAGGCCGAGTTCTACATCTTCGACTCGGTGACGTTCGACTCCCGGATCAACGGCACCTTCTACGAGGTGGATTCGGAGGCCGGTTGGTGGAACACCGGCGAACCGGTCGAGGCCGACGGCAGCGCGAACCGTGGTTACAAGGTGCGCCCGAAGGGCGGCTACTTCCCGGTCGCGCCGTACGACCACTACGTGGATCTGCGCGACAAGATGGCCACCAACCTGATCAACGCCGGCTTCACGCTCGAACGCGGCCACCACGAGGTGGGCACCGCGGGGCAGGCCGAGATCAACTACAAGTTCAACACGATGCTGCATGCGGCCGACGATGTGCTGCTGTTCAAGTACATCATCAAGAACACCGCATGGCAGGCCGGCAAGACCGTCACCTTCATGCCCAAGCCGCTGTTCGGCGACAACGGCTCGGGCATGCACGCGCACCAGTCGCTGTGGAAGGACGGCCAGCCGCTGTTCCACGACGAGTCGGGCTACGCGGGCCTGTCGGACCTCGCGCGCCACTACATCGGCGGCATCCTGCATCACGCGCCGTCGCTGCTGGCGTTCACCAACCCGACGGTGAACTCCTACAAGCGCCTGGTGCCCGGCTACGAGGCGCCGATCAACCTGGTGTACAGCCAGCGCAACCGTTCGGCGTGTGTTCGCATCCCGATCACAGGCAACAACCCCAAGGCCAAGCGCCTCGAGTTCCGTTGCCCCGACAGCTCCGGCAACCCGTATCTGGCGTTCGCCGCGATGCTGATGGCCGGCATCGACGGCATCAAGAAGAAGATCGAACCGCTGACCCCGGTGGACAAGGACCTCTATGAACTGCCGCCCGAGGAGGCCGCCAACATTCCGCAGGCGCCCACCTCCTTGTCGGCGGTCATCGACAGGCTGGAAGAGGATCACGACTACCTCACCGAAGGTGGCGTGTTCACCGAGGATCTGATCGAGACCTGGATCTCCTACAAGCGTGAGAACGAGATTCTGCCGATCCAGATCCGGCCGCACCCGTACGAGGTTGCGCTCTACTTCGACGTGTAAACACCAGTCGATACTTCGGGCCGGGCGGGTCAAACCGCCCGGCCCGAAGTGTGTCTGCGCGTAGGGTAAACGCGCATGACGACCTTCGACGCACGCCTCTCCAGCTACTCGTCGCCGTTTCTGAGCCTCTTCCGGATCATCGCTGGACTGCTTTTCGCGCTACATGGATCGCAGAAGCTGTTCGGCTGGCCGGTGGCGGCGCCGATCCCGATCGAGGCCGGCTCGTGGCCGCTGTGGTGGGCCGGGCTGATCGAACTCGTGGCCGGCCTGTTGATCGCCGTCGGCTTGTTCACCCGCATAGCGGCTTTCATCGCTTCGGGTGAGATGGCGGTGGCCTATTTCTGGAAGCACTGGCCTCCGCTCGAAGGCCCGTCCGCGAGCTTCTGGCCGATGGAGAACGGCGGCGAAGTCGTGCTGCTGTACTGCTTCGGTTTCCTCGCGATCGCCGGTTTGGGCGCGGGCGCCTGGTCGGCCGACGCCCGGCGCAGGGTCGGCGCAGGGGCTCCGAGCCGCGTGGTGACCGGAACGGCGGCACCTGCTGCCACCGCTACCGCGCAGCCGGTCCGGCGCCGCGGTCTGCTGAGCCGCTTCCGGCGCCCCCGTTACTGATCCAGGCCGAGGTCCTTGCGGAACCGCTTCATCCCGTCGATCTTCTCGGCCAATGAGGCGTGCGGGCCGGCGTAGAACATCCACGGCATGGTGATGATGCCGGTGATGCCGCCGGCTTGCGCTCGGTCGAAGTGATCGGGGGTGAACGCGTCGGTCAGCGGGGTCAGCACCTCGAAACCGTCCATGGTCAAACCCTTTTCGGCGCGCAGCTCGCCCAGCTTGGCGACGCGTTCGAGGGCCCGGTCGGTGGTGATCAGGTCGCCGATCCAACCGTCGTGGCGCGCCGCGCGGCGAAGCGCGATATCCGAAAGCCCGCCGACGTACACCGGGATCGGCGGCGGCGTCGGCTCCATCTCCAGCTTCGGAGTCTTGTAGAACTCGCGATCGAACTCCGTCCAGCCCGGCTTCCAGAGCTCCTTCATCAGGTCGAGCATTTCGTCGGTGCGCTTTCCGCGCCGCGCGAACTGCTGACCCATCAGCGTGAACTCTTCCTCGCACCAGCCGACACCGATGCCGAGTTCGAGTCGGCCGCCGGCCAGGACGGCCGCCGTGCCGATCGCCTTCGCCGCCGAGTACGGGTCGCGCATTGCGGGCAGATACACGGTGGTGACGAAGCGGATCTGCGAGGTGACCAGGGCGAGCCCACCGATCAGCACCCACGGATCGGGCCAGTCGGTGAACGGCTCCCAGCGCCTGCTGCCGTCTTTGGTGTAGGGGTACGGCGTCTGCAACGTCTCGAGGTTGACGACGTGGTCCGGGATGCCGAGACCCTCGTATCCAAGATCGTTTGCCGCCCTGGCGATCTCGACGACCTCCGCGGTGTCGAGGAACGCCAGGCTGACATAGATTTTCATCCGGCGTCCCTCGCCCACGCCGGCTGGATGAACACGCCCTCCGCCTCCACCGTGGGTCCCTCTGCGTCGAGCAGATATCCGCGGGCGAATGTCTTGACCCCCTCGGACCGCTCCACGAACGCCTCGGCACGCAGGGGCCCCAGCGGTGTGCCGCGCAGATAGCGCAGCGAGATGGTCCCGGTGAACTTCGGTTGGGTCAGGCCATCGCTGGCCGCCTCGCCCAGCAGATGGTCGAGCACCAACGCGCAGATGCCCCCGTGCACCCACCCGGGCGGGCCCTCATAGGCGCCGCTCAGCGTGAACTCGCTCCAACAGCGACCGTCGTCCTCGTGATGGATCACCATCGGGGGTGCGATCGCATTACGCAGTCCGACAGCGGGATTGGCCCATGCCAGCGGTCGTCCGGTCTCCTCGTGAACCACCTGCAGGCTCGAGTGCTGCTTGCTCTCGAGCAATTCCGTGACCGACTCGATGCGCTGTTGAGCCTCGGCCACCGCGGTCTCGTCGATCTCGGTGTGCAGGCTCGCGTAGATGAGCCGGCGCACCGCCTCGGTCAGCGGGCCGTACAGCGCGCGCTGACGCTCGTACTCCTCGTCGGTGATCACGTCGAACCCGAAGTCCATGCTCATCCATCGGACACTACAAAGTGCATCCGGCGGGTGCGCCATGAGCCGTCGTTCGCTGCCCTCCGAAGCCTGCACCGGACGCGGGCCGTTCTCGGAGGGCGTCGATCCGAAACAATTCTTCTTCAAATATCGTGGACCCGAATTGTTGCCTCGGCAAAGATACTCGATAGCGAATTCAGCAAACATATGGTGCGGCACGAATTGGTCGCTGAGGCGATGGCGTTAATGATGCGTCAATATAGGGAAATCCCCGATTCCTCGAAGCAAATTCACAGGTAGCGTCCAGGCGCATCACCAACTGCTTCGCAAGGGGGGGCGTCATGGGTTACGCGAGGTACGTCGGTCGGATTGGGGCATTGGCAGTCGCGCTGGGCGTGGGTATAGCAGTAGCAAGCGACCCAGGGGCGGTGTGGGCACAGGATGACAGCGCTTCGGTCGGCACCGATGGCGACAGTCAACAGACGAACGCAGTCAGCTCATCGAAAGCAGAGCCTGCTACGGACTCGCCTAAAGCCGCGCAGGAGCTGGAAAACTCGCCGGACGGGGTAACCGCCCCACCCGTCGAGTCGTCAGCAGCCGCCTCGACCGCCGAGTCGAAGGATTCTTTACAGCTCGGCGACGGTGTTGTGATCTCGGCAAACGGGGAGGTGCGCAGTGGTGCTCAGACTAGCGAGAACGACGCGCAGCAGAAGCCGAAGGATGACTTGACCGAGGCGACGGTCACGAACGGCACGGCCGATGAAGAATCCGGCTTGAGCACACAGCCAGCCCCGCCCCAGATTCTTGAACCCCTGATCTCCGAGCCGCTTCCTGAAGCGGCACCGAAGCGGAGCCAATCGGAAGCTGTCACCACTGCGAACGACAATGGTAAGCCGCTAGGCGCAGTCGCGATGAGCATCGAACCCCCGTCCTCATTCACTTCGTTCAACGATCCGCCGGCTCGAATAGCCGTTCCAGTGGTGAATTCGATGCCGCTTCCCGGCGCGCGGATCGAACCGGTTGTCAGTTCCCTAGCCCACTCGGTGCCCGCCAGTGGGTCCATCGTGGTCGGCGCCCCGCCGACAACACCCGCCGAACCGGCAAGTGTGGTCACTCGGGTGCTCGCCACGCTATTGAACCCGTTTTCCTCGAACTCGCCGGGCGTCCCGGTGAACTCGCCTGTCATGTGGGCACTCGCGGCGGCGGCGACTCGTCGGTTCGGCGCCGGTCCGGATGCACCCGAGGCCGAAACCTTCAAGAGGGACGATGTCGACAACAGCCTCATGCTCGCCGCTTCGGCCGCGAACAGCGCGCCCACGGTTGAGGTCGTCCCGTCACCGCCCACCAAAACCGGTGTGGTCAAGGGCCAATTGATCGCGAATGACCCCGAAGGTGATCGACTCACCTACACCGGATCGACGACGACCGCCAAGGGCAGCGTGGTTGTCGACAGAAGGGGCAGATTCACCTATACGCCCACCACCATCGCCCGCCACAACGCTGCTGCTCCCGATGCCGAGACGACCGGCGCCGGCGAAGACAGCTTCACACTCACCGTCGATGACGGGCAGGGCAACTCAGTGCAGGTTCCGATTGTTGTCACAGTTACTCCGGTTAACTCGGCGCCCACCAATGGCGCAGTCTCACTGGGGAAGCCGAACCCGGCGACGGGTGAAGTCACGGGAACGCTCACCGCGAGAGATCGTGATGGCGACGACCTGAGCTTCAGTGGTCCCGTGACAACCAGCAAAGGGTCGATCACGTACAACAGCGCCAACGACAGCTTCACGTACACGCCAACATTGGAAGCTCGTCAAGCCGCGAGCGTTCCGAGGGCCGCCAAGACCGCGAAGACAGACACGTTCACCGTGACAGTCTCCGACGGCTACGGGGGCACTGGAACCATCACGGTCAAAGTGGCTATCGCTCCGATCGCACCCAACCAGCCACCGACGGTCACCACTTCGTCGGGCGCCACCTCCTACACCGAGCAGGCGGGGCCGACGGCGATCGATACCGGACTGACGCTCGCCGACGCTGACAACACGACGCTGTCGGGAGCGACGGTGTCCATCGGTAGCCCGAATTCGGCTGAAACACTTGACTTCACCGCGCCGGCGGGCAGCGGCATCACCGGTAGCTACAACAACACGACCGGAGTACTCACTCTCAACGGCGCCTCCAGCGTGGCCAACTACCAAACCGCACTGCGTTCGGTCACCTACCACAACGCCAGCGACACCCCGGCCGCCACACGCACCGTCAGCTTCACCGTCACCGACGGCACCACCCCCAGCACAGCGGCCACCAAGACCGTCACCATCACCGCCGTCAACGACGCACCGACGGTCACCACCTCATCAGGCACGACGAGTTACACAGATCAGGCCGCGCCGGCCGCGATCGACAACGGACTGACGCTCGCCGACCCCGACAACACGACGCTGTCCGGTGCGACAGTGTCCATTGGTAACCCGGATTCGACTGAGACACTTGACTTCACCGCGCCGGCTGGCAGCAACATCACCGGCAGCTACAACAACGTCACCGGAGTACTGACCCTGACCGGCGCCTCCAGCGTGGCGAACTACCAAACCGCACTGCGTTCGGTCACCTACCACAACACCACCGCGGCCGTCGGTACAACGCGCTCGATCGCCTTCACCGTCAACGACGGTGGACTGCCGAGCGGTACCTCAACCAAGGAAATCGCCATCGTCGCGCACAACGACGCGCCAGTAGCGGGGACGCCCGTCGTCGAAACCGACATCAACACCGGCGTGGTAACAGGCTCCGTACCGTTCACGGATCCCGATGGCGACATCCTCAGCTACACAGTGGCGCCAGCGCTCAGGGGCAGCATCGCCATCGACCCCTCCACCGGCGCCTTCACCTACACCCCCAGCCAGGCGGCTCGGCAACGGGCTGCTGCCACCGACGCGACGCTGGCCGAAATGCAGGACACCGTCGTGGTACTGGCCGACGACGGCAAGGGCGGCATCACCGCGACCGGTATCACGGTGTCGGTGGTGCCCGTGAGCAACGCCACCAACAACGCGCCCGTAGCGGGGACACCCACCGTCGGCACACCCAGCACTAATAGCGGCACCGTCAGAGGTTCGGCGATTTTCACCGACCCCGACAACGACAGCCTGCGGTACAACATTGTGTCGTCCCCCGGCAAGGGTATCGTCTCGGTCGATCCCACTACCGGCGCTTTCACCTACACACCTGTCGCCAACGCGTTCGTCGACTATCGCCATATGGCGGCAGCCGACACCGCGACGGCAGACGACAAAATCGACAGTTTCACCATCCGTGCGAGCGATATGCGGGGCGGAACCGAAGACGTGGTCATCACCGTTACAGTCAGCCCAGCCAATAAGGCACCCACACCCAACCCGACCACTGTGGGCACAGCCGACTCGTCCGGTGAGGTTGCAGGATCGGTGTCGTTCTTCGACGGTAACGGTGACAACCAGACCTATACCGCATCCATACCCACCAAGGGCAGCGTCATCATCGATTCGACCGGCTCGTTCATCTACACACCCACGGCCACCGCCCGGCAACAGGCGGCCTCGCCGACTGCAACGGCCGCCGACATGGTGGACACATTCGTCATCACCGCTAACGATGGGCATGGCGGTGTCACGCCGGTCACCGTCACGGTCGCAGTCCTGCCGACCGGCGCCACTCCCAATGCAGCACCGTTCCGCAACGGCAGCGGCGCCACTCTTACCACTAGGAGTAGTGCCACCGGACAAACGACAGGAACAGTGTCGTTCTCCGATCCCAACAGTGACGTGCTTACCTACACCGCCAACCAACCGACCAAGGGCTCACTCACTGTCGACCCGACCACTGGCGCCTTCACCTACACGCCCACCGCCGCTGCCCGTCACGCCGCTACTGCGGCGGGTGCAACCAAGGAAGACACACACGACACCTTCACCATCATCGCGTCGGACGGCCGCGGTAACGCGACCCCAGTAGTCGTGACAGTTCCTGTCGGCCAGCAGAATTCGAAGCCAGTCGCAAGTACCACTACTGTCGGTACACCCGACGCCTCAACCGGAGTGGTCACCGGCCAGGTCACCGCCAGCGACCCCGACAACGACACCATCACCTACATCGGTCCCACGATCACGGCGAAAGGAAGCTTGACTGTCGACCGTGAGACCGGCGCCTTCACATTCACCCCGGCGGCATCCGCCCGGGCGTACGCCGCCGCTGGCGACGCGGTAGATGCCGACTTGTCCGATACCTTCACCATCACCGCTTACGACAGTCACGGCGATTATGTCAGCACTGTTGTCACCGTCGCCATCCAACCTTCGACGGCGCCCAATCTTCCGCCCATACAGACCGCGCCGACCACCATCGGCACACCCGACCCCATCACCGGCGAAGTATCAGGCCACTTCAACATCGCCGATCTCGATCGCGACGGCATCTCCTACACGTTCGAGCCGATCGGGGGAAGCCGGCCCACCGATGGGTTCTTCGAAATCGAGGATGGCAGGTTCACGGTTGACGGAACCACGGGGGCGTGGACGTTCGTCCCAACAGACGAGCGTCGACACGAAGCCGCTCTGGAAACCGGAGGCCGGCCCGACGTCTTTTCTTTCCGCTGGACCGCGACTGACGCGCGGGGTGCAACGATAAGTGGCGACGTCTCAGTGCCGATCACTCCCGCCAATCAAGGCCCCATCCAGAGCGTCACAACACAGACGGTGCATACCGCCACTGGACAGACCACCGGAACCTTCACGGTGCACGACGCCGACGGCGACTACGTCGACGTGTCGATCGTGAGTCCGCCGAGCCATGGAACCGCGACAGTCGAATGGATCGGTGGATCAAAGTACCAGTGGACCTACACGCCGGCCGAAGACCAACCGGTGGGCTACACACCAGGTTTCACCATGCAGCTGGCCGACGGTCATACGGGACGCGGTTTCGACGTCGTCACGGTGAACCCCAATGCCCAGGCAACCGCCGCCGCGGTGAAGAAGACCGGATTGGCCAGCAACCGTCCCACCGATCCGGCTACCGGCGCAATACAGGGAACCATCACTGTTCCCGATTCGGCGGGCCGCACGTTGACCTACAGTGCGAGCAACCTCAGCAACGGATCGGTAACCATCGATGCATCGACCGGCGCCTACACCTTCACTCCGACGGTCTCGGCGCGCCAGGATGCCGCCGCCGCCAACGCGCCCGACACCTCGTTGACCGGTGGCTTTACGGTTACGGTCACGGACGGAGACGAGACTCTCGCCGTAATCCCGGTCACTGTACCGATCAGCCCCCTCAACCGTCGCCCCATAATCGAAATCACCCAGGAGGCGCCCGACCAGGCGGACGGCGTGATTCGTGGCCGCGTCACGGGAACCGACCCTGACTTCGAGGAGCTCAACTACCACGGCGGCGCGACGAGTCGGCTCGGTGGCGCTGTCACGATCTCCTCCGACGGCGCGTTCTCCTACAGACCAAGCGCGGCCGTTCGTGTTCTCGCCGCTAAGGAACCGGACGTCAGGGACTACTTCTTCGTCGGTGTCACGGAACCAGATGGCAGGACGACGTGGGTTCGTGTCGCTGTTGACGTTCACCCGCTCAACATCCCCGGCGCGCCCCCCCCCCCCCCCCCCCCCCCCCCCCGCCACGCGTG
>NZ_LQIX01000032.1 GCF_001500045.1 Mycobacterium sp. GA-1199 | reverse complement strand
GCGTGTCGTGTGCAAACACGCACGCTCGCGGGGTCAGGGCGAGTAGCGCGAAGGAGGGTCACCACTCGATGCCCTTCTGGCCCTTGCGGCCGACGTCCATCGGGTGCTTGACCTTGGTCATCTCGGTGACCAGATCCGCGGCATCGAGCAACTGCTGCGGGCCGTCGCGCCGTTCAAGGTCGGCCCCGACTACATCGACCCCGGTTATCACGCGCTGGCGTCGCTGCGGCCCGGTCGCAACCTCGACCCCGTCCTGATGGGCGAGCACCTGATCGGCCCGCTGTACCGACACGGCAGCGCCCGGGCCGACATCGCGGTGATCGAAGGCGTGATGGGCTTGTTCGACGGGCGCATCACCGAGGAGTCGCGCGGCAACGCGTTCGGATCCACCGCACACGTCGCCGCGCTGCTCGGTGCGCCGGTCGTCATGGTCGTCGACGCACGCGGACAGAGTCACAGCATCGCGGCCCTGCTGCACGGCTTTTCGACGTTCGACTCATCGGTTCGCGTGGCGGGGGTGATCCTCAACCGCGTCGGCTCACTGCGACACGAGGAGGTGTTGCGTCAGGCCTGTGAACACGCCGGCATCCCGGTCTTCGGCTCGATTCCGCGCAGCGACGAATTGTCCGTCCCCTCAAGGCATCTGGGCCTGGTCACCGCAGTCGAACACGGGGACAGGGCGCGCGAAGCGGTGGAGGCGATGACCACGCTCGTCGGCCGCCATGTCGATCTGGTGGGGATCGCGGCGTTGGCCGACAGCCGGGTGATGGACGACCCCTGGGACGCCGAGGAGATGACGCCGGTCGGCGGAAACGCTACGGTGGCGCTGGCGTCGGGCAGGGCGTTCAGCTTCGGCTACGCCGAACATCGCGAGGTCCTCACCGCTGCGGGTGCCGAGGTCGTCGAGTTCGACCCGCTGACCGACCCGTTGCCACCGGGCGCCGACGCCCTCGTCGTACCCGGCGGTTTCCCGGAGGAGTTCGTCGCCGAACTCTCGGCCAACGAGGTCGCGCGCACGCAGATCAGGCAACTCGCGGCATCGGGGGCACCCGTGCACGCCGAGTGCGCGGGGTTGACCTACCTCGTCGACGATCTCGACGGTCATCCGATGTGTGGGGTGATCGCCGGCTCGGCGACGTTCACCGACCGCCTCACACTTGGCTACCGAGAAGCCGTCGTGGTGGCCGACTCGCCGTTGCACTCGATCGGCGACCGAATGATGGGGCACGAATTTCACCGCACCGCAGTCACTTTCAAAGACGACTACGAGCCGGCGTGGATCTTCACCGGCCACGCGATCGGTCGAAGGAGGGACGGTGTCGTGGACGGCGCCGTACATGCCGGCTATCTGCACACCCACCCCGCTGCCCACCCGCGCGCGATCAGCCGCTTCGTGGCGGTGGCCGCAACCTCTAAGCTCGCGCCGATGAGTTCGCGCGAACAGGATCCGGAGCAGTGACCGAGAACGCCTACCTCGTCGGTCTGCGCCTGACCGGCAGGAAGGTCGTCGTCGTCGGCGGCGGCAGCGTGGCGCAGCGTCGTTTGCCGCTCCTGGTGGCCAACGGCGCCGACGTGGTGGTGATCGCGCGCGAAGCCACGCCCGCGGTCGAGGCGATGGGCGGAATCACCCTGCAGCTACGCGAGTTTGCGCCGGGCGACCTCGAGGACGCCTGGTACGCGATCGCGGCCACCGACGACCCGGCCGTCAACGCCGCCGTCGTCGCCGAAGCCGAGGACCGCCACATCTTCTGTGTGCGTGCGGACGTGGCCGTCGAGGGCACGGCCGTCACCCCGGCATCCTTCGAGTACGAAGGGCTGTCGGTCGGTGTGCTCGCCGGCGGTGAGCACCGCCGCTCAGCGGCGATCAGGTCGGCGATCCGCGAGGCCATGCAGCGCGGGCTCATCGCACCCGACAGTTCGGCGACCACCGACGTAGTGCACGGCGGCGTCGCGCTCGTGGGCGGGGGACCAGGCGACCCCGAGTTGATCACCGTTCGCGGTCGCCGGCTGTTGGCGCATGCCGACGTCGTCGTTGCCGACCGGCTAGCGCCGCAGGAACTGTTGGCCGAGATGCCACCGCATGTCGAGGTCATCGACGCGTCGAAGATCCCGTACGGCCGCGCCATGGCTCAGGACGCGATCAACGGCCTGCTGATCGACCGCGCGAAGGCGGGCAAGTTCGTCGTGCGACTCAAGGGTGGGGACCCGTTCGTGTTCGCGCGCGGATACGAAGAGGTGCTCGCATGCGCCGAGGCGGGCATCCCGGTCACCGTCGTACCGGGTGTGACCAGTGCCATAGGGGTTCCCGCGCTCGCCGGCGTGCCCGTCACCCACCGCCACGTCACGCACGAATTCGTCGTGGTCAGCGGGCATGTCGCGCCCGGGCATCCCGAATCGTTAGTGAATTGGAATGCCTTGGCCGCGCTCTCCGGCACGATCGTGTTGCTGATGGCGGTTGAACGCATCGAACTGTTCGCCACGGCTCTTTTGGAAGGCGGACGACCTGCGGATACGCCGGTTCTGGTGGTTCAGCACGGCACGACAGCCGCGCAACGGACTTTGCGCGCGACGCTCGCCGATGTGGCAGAACGCATCCGGGAGGACGGAATTCGGCCCCCCGCGATCATCGTCATCGGGCCCGTCGCCGCCTTCGGCGGATAAAGGATTCTTAAGATTACTGTAAGGTAACCCGTATGACGGCTCTCAATGACGCAGAGCGTGCTGCCATGCGCCGTGACGCCGAGGGCGGGGCAAATCGAGCGGTTCCACCCCATTCCCAGAAGACCTCTATTCGGTCTGCGCTCGGGCAAACCGGCAGGTCCGCGACGTGGCTTCCGTCGCCGAGGTTCATCGCGGCGGTCATCGCGATCGGCGGTATGCAGCTCCTCGCGACCATGGACAGCACGATCGCGATCGTCGCGCTTCCTAAGATCCAGGACGAGCTGAGCCTCTCCGACGCCGGTCGCAGCTGGGTGATCACCGCCTACGTGCTGACCTTCGGTGGGTTGATGCTGCTGGGCGGGCGACTCGGCGACACGATCGGCCGCAAGCGCACCTTCATCGTCGGCGTGGCGCTGTTCACCATCGCCTCGATCCTGTGTGGCCTCGCGTGGAACGAGGCGACGCTGGTGGTCGCTCGCCTGCTGCAGGGCGTCGGCGCGGCGATCGCGTCACCCACCGCACTGGCGCTGATCGCGACGACGTTCCCGAAGGGTCCGGCCCGCAACGCGGCCACCGCGATCTTCGCCGCGATGACCGGTATCGGTTCGGTGATGGGCCTGATCGTCGGCGGAGCGCTGACCGAGGTGTCGTGGCGCTGGGCGTTCCTGATTAACGTGCCGATCGGCTTGGTGATGATCCACCTGGCCCGCAAGACGTTGCGGGAGACGAACCGCGAACGGCTCAAGCTGGACGCTGCGGGTGCGATCCTGGCCACGCTCGGCTGTACCGCGGCGGTGTTCGGGTTCTCGATGGGTCCCGAACAGGGCTGGCTGTCGCCGATCACGCTGGGTTCGGGTCTCGCCGCGTGCGCCGCTTTCCTGGCGTTCCTCTACGTCGAGCGCACCGCGGCCAACCCCGTCATGCCGTTCGACCTGTTCAAGGACCGCAACCGGGTGGCGACCTTTGCCGCGGTGTTCCTGGCCGGCGGCGTGATGTTCACGCTGACCGTGCTGATCGGGCTGTACGTGCAGGACATCATGGGCTACAGCCCGCTGCGGGCAGGCATCGGATTCATTCCATTCGTGATCGCACTCGGGATCGGACTCGGGCTCTCGTCGCAGCTGGTGCAGATGTTCCCGCCGCGGATGCTGGTCATCGCCGGCGGCGTGCTGGTGCTGGGCGCGATGATCTACGGCTCCACGCTCGACGCGAACATCCCGTACTTCCCGAACCTGGTGCTGCCGATCACCGTCGGCGGGCTGGGCATCGGAATGATCGTGGTGCCGCTGATGCTGTCGGCGATCGCCGGGGTGGGCTTCGACCAGATCGGTCCGGTGTCGGCCATCGCGCTGATGCTGCAGAACCTCGGCGGGCCCGTCGTGCTGGCCATCATCCAGGCCGTGATCACGTCGCGGACGCTGTATCTGGGTGGCACGACCGGCCCCGTCAACGACATGAGCGCCGCGCAGTTGCACGCTCTCGACCAGGGCTACACGTACGGGCTGCTGTGGGTGGCCGCAGTCGCGGTGATGGTCGGGATCGCGTCGCTGTTCATCGGCTACAGCGCGTCGCAGGTTGCGCATGCCCAGGAAGTCAAGGACGCGATCGACGCCGGAGAGCTTTAGCTCGACATCCAACTCCGGAGAGCTTTAGCTCGACATCCAACTCCGGAGAGCTTTAGCTCGACATCCAACTCCGGAGAGCTTTAGCTCGACATCGGTCTGTCGAGAGCTTTAGCTCGCGATCGAACGCCGGAGAGCTTTAGCTCGACATCCAACTCCGGAGAGCTTTAGCTCGACATCCAACTCCGGAGAGCTTTAGCTCGACATCCAACTCCGGAGAGCTTTAGCTCGACATCGGTCTGTCGCATCCGCCGCGACCGACTACACCGAAATCGCACTCGGTAGGGTGGCCTTCCATGTCTGCCGTCGGTGGTTCCTCCGAGTCGACGGACCGACCCGTGCCGCCCGCGGCGCTGCCGCTCGCGAAGTCGGTTCTGGGCCCGGCGATCATCGCGATCACCGGCATGCAGCTGATGTCGACGCTCGACGGCACCATCGTGATCGTGGCGCTGCCCCGGATGCAGGCCGACCTCGGCCTCACCGACGCCAGCAAGAGCTGGGTGATCACCGCCTACGTGCTGGCTTTCGGGGGCCTGCTGCTGCTCGGTGGCCGCGTCGGCGACGCGATCGGTCACAAACGGGCGTTCCTCTCCGGCGTCGGGGTCTTCACGATCGCGTCGCTGGTGTGCGGTCTGGCCACCGATCCCGCCACGCTGATCGTGGCGCGCGCGGTGCAGGGCACCGGGGCGGCGGTGGCCGCACCGACGGGGCTTGCGCTGATCGCGACGACGTACGCGGTCGGCCAGGCGCGTAACCGGGCGTTGGCGATATCGGCGGCCATGCAGGGGATCGGTTCGGTGCTCGGCCTGGTGCTCGGTGGCGCATTGACGGTGATCTCCTGGCGGTTGGCGTTTCTGATCAACGTGCCGATCGGCATCGCGATCATCACCATCGCGGTCCTCAAACTCGCCGAAACACACCACGAGCGACTCAAACTCGACGTCACCGGTGCGCTGCTCGCCACGGCGGGCTGCTCGTCGGCGGTGCTCGTCTTCACCCAGGGCCCGCCGCGCGGATGGCTCGACCCGCTGGTCATCGGCGCCGCCGTCGCGTCGGCGATCTTCTTCATCAGCTTCCTGCTCGTCGAACGAAACGCCCAGCACCCGATCGTGCCGTTCTCGGTGTTCGACAACCGCAACCGGGTCATGACGTTCATCGCGCTGTTCCTGGCCGGTGGCGTCCTGCTGACGCTGACCGTGATGATCGGGCTGCTGGTGCAGGACGTCCTGGGCTACTCGGCGCTGGAGGCGGGCATCTGCTTCATCCCGTTCGCGCTGGCCTTCGGGGTGGGCACCGCAGTGGCCGCCCGGCTCGCTCCGCACGTCGCGCCGCGCTGGCTGATCCTCGGCGGCGGCCTGTTCGTCCTCGGCGCGATGCTCTACGGGTCGACGCTGGACCGCAGCATCCCGTACTTCCCGGACCTGTTCGCGCCGATCGTGGTCGGCGGCTTCGGCATCGGCGCCATCGCGGTGATCCTGCCGCTGTGCGCGATCGCCGGAGTGGGCCCCGGCGAGATCGGTCCGGTGTCGTCGATCACGCTGATGGTGCAGAACCTCGGCGGCCCCTTGGTGCTCGTCGTCATCCAAGCGGTGCAGACGTCGCGCACGCTGTACCTGGGCGGGACCACCGGACCGGTCAAGGACATGACGCCGGCCCAGCTCGACGCGCTCGGCTACGGCTACACCTATTCGCTGCTGTGGGTCGCCGGTGTCGCGGTGTTGGTCGGTGTCGCCGCGTTCTTCATCGGCTTCTCGTCCCGTCAGATCGCCTCCGCCCAGCACACCAAGGAAGCCGTGGAGGCCGGCGAGCTGTAGCTCGGGCGGTCAGTAAGGTTGTCGCCTGTGATCACCCGCATGTCGGAGCTGTTCCTGCGCACCCTGCGCGACGACCCAGCCGACGCCGAAGTGCCCAGCCACAAACTGCTGATCCGCGCGGGCTACGTCCGGCCGGTCGGTCCCGGGCTCTACAGCTGGCTGCCGCTGGGGCTGCGGGTGCTGCGCAACATCGAACGGGTGGTCCGCGAGGAGATGACCGCGATCGGCGGGCAGGAGATCCTGTTCCCCGCGCTGCTGCCCAAGGCGCCCTACGAGACGACGAACCGCTGGACCGAGTACGGCGACAGCGTGTTTCGGCTACAGGACCGTCGCCGCAACGACTACATGCTCGGCCCGACCCACGAAGAGTTCTTCACCCTGACGGTGAAGGGGGAGTACAGCAGCTACAAGGACTTCCCGCTGCTGCTGTTCCAAATCCAGACCAAATACCGCGACGAGGCGCGCCCGCGCGCGGGGATCCTGCGCGGCCGTGAGTTCGTCATGAAGGACTCGTACTCGTTCGACGTCGACGACGACGGGCTGCGAACGCAGTACCTGGCCCACCGCGACGCCTACCGGCGCATCTTCGACCGGCTGGGCGTCCGCTACGTCATCGTCTCCGCCGTCTCGGGTGCGATGGGCGGCAGCGCGTCCGAGGAGTTTTTGGCCGAGAGCGAGATCGGCGAAGACACGTTCGTGCGCTGTCTGGAATCCGGTTACGCCGCCAACGTCGAAGCGGTGACCACCGCCGCCCCGGCCCCGCTGCCGCTCGACGGCCAGCCCGAGGCCAAGGTCTACGACACCCCGGGCACCCCGACGATCGCCACGCTGGTCGACTGGGCCAACGCGACGCTCGACCGCACCGTCACCGCCGCCGACACCCTGAAGAACGTGATACTCAAGACCCGCGTGCCCGGCGGCGAGTGGGAGCTGCTGGGCATCGGTGTGCCCGGTGATCGGGAGGTCGACGACAAACGGTTGGGAGCTGCGCTCGAACCGGCCGAGTATGCGCTGCTCGACGACAGCGACTTCGCCAGGTATCCGTTCCTCGCCAAGGGGTACATCGGCCCGAAAGCGCTGCTGGCCAACGGGGTTCGCTATCTGCTCGATCCCCGGGTGGTCGACGGAACGTCTTGGATCACCGGCGCCGACGAACCCGGCAAGCACGTCGTCGACCTGGTGGCGGGCCGCGACTTCGTCGCCGACGGCACCATCGAGGCCGCCGAGGTGCGCGACGGCGACCCGTCGCCGGACGGAGCGGGGGCGCTGGTGAGCGCGCGCGGTATCGAGATCGGCCACATCTTCCAGCTGGGCCGCAAGTACACCGACGCGTTCGAGGTCGACGTGCTCGGTGAAAACGGCAAACCGGTGCGGTTGACCATGGGCTCCTACGGCATCGGGGTGTCGCGGCTGGTCGCTGTCATCGCCGAACAACACCACGACGAGCTCGGTCTGCGCTGGCCGGCGGAGGTGTCACCGTTCGACGTCCACCTCGTCATCGCGAACAAGGACGCCGCGGCACGGGCCGGGGCCGAAGACCTGGCCGGCGAGCTGGATCGACGCGGGATCGACGTGCTGCTGGACGACCGCACCGCGTCGCCGGGAGTGAAGTTCAAGGATGCCGAGCTGCTGGGGGTGCCGTGGCTGGTGGTGGTCGGCCGCGGCTGGGCCGACGGCGTCGTCGAGCTGCGCAACCGGTTCACCGGGGAGACCCGCGAGATCGCCGTCGACGGTGCGGCCGACGAGATCGTCGCCGCCCTGCGGTCCTAGCGCGGACCCTACGTCCTGGCGCGAACGTGGGTTACCCGCACGCTCGAGGCGCCCGGAGCGTGACATGAGCCCACACTGGCGGTGAGAAGCTACTCACTTCCGCCCGGGAACGGGACCGTCACCGGCGTCGTGCCCAGCAGTCGGCTCCACCGCGCCGCCCGCACCGCACACTGCGTCAGCGCCTCGACGCCGAAGGCCCGCTCCTTTTCGGAGGTGGCCTGCTCGACGACCGCACGCCACGCGACGGCCGCGTCCTCTTCCATCCGCAGCGCGAGTTGAGCGGCGTCGGCGGGGGTCCTGACCTCCATCGGCAGCTGATAGCCCGCCGCGGGCAGGGGGCCGGCGATCGACCGGTCCTCCAGCATCTGCAGCCCGATCTCGCGGCGTTCGCGGTGCTCGGCCATGGACTTCGACACCAGCGTGTTGTCCTCGGGCGCCGAACGCGCCGACACGATGCCGTAGCCGTAGATGGTCGCGTGTTCGGTGGCGATCGCGTCATAGAGCGCGCCGTCCGCGGCATCCGACGGCCGCGTCGGGGTGGGCTCCGCCGAGGTCATCGCGGCTTCTCCGGTTCGGCGAGGGCGACCTCGTACGCGGCGGTGCACGCCGCGGCGATCGAGGCGACGAGCCCGGCGCGGTAGCCCGAGAGCTTGGCCGCGAGCTCGGCGGCGCTCGAGGCCGAAACCCGCAGCGCGTTGGCGGCGTCCTTGACGGTGGGCGGTTTCGCCGGCTCTGCGGTCGTGCTGGTCGGTGTCGACGTGGGTGCCTCGTCGCCGCGCAACCGGACCAACTCGTCGGACAGCGCCTGGGCATGGGCGGCGCGTTCGGCGGCTACCGCCGTCAACGCCTCCGCGACGGCCCCGCGCTCGTTGCCCGCCGCATCGGTGGCCAGTTGGCTGTCGGCGCGGGCCCGGTCGAGTTGAGCAGCGAGTTCGTCGACCTCGGGCGGTGGGGGCGGTGAGCCGCAGGCTGCCGCGGTCGCGCCCAGCAGGGCCAATGCCGCGGCCGAGACCAACGCGCGTCTCCTGCTGATGGTCGGCGGGGAGCTCGGCACGGACAACATCTTGCCATTGCGCTCTGTTCGCATCGGTGTTCGTTTGGCGTTTACCGCGGCGGCGCTGGCGTATCGTGGAGTGTCGGTTCCAAGGTTTGTCGCCCGGGATCGAGTCCGGACAACTCAAGACGAGGAGCTCGCCGTGACGGAGCATTCTGCGGGATTGCCGTCGCAGAACGAGGTGATCGAGCTACTCGACGGCGAGTTCGCGCGCGCGGGTTACGAAATCGAGGACGTGATCGTCGACCCGGCCGCGCGTCCGCCGCGCATCACGGTGGTGGCCGACGGGGACGACGGCCTCGACCTCGCTTCGATCGCCCAGCTGTCCCGTACCGCCTCCGCGCTGCTCGACGCCCTCGACGCGCGATCCGCGCCGTATGTCCTCGAGGTCACCTCTCCGGGTGTGGACCGCCCGCTGACCGCAGAGAAGCACTACCGGCGAGCGCGCGGCCGCAAGGTCGAACTGACGCTGTCCGACGGCTCACAACTGACCGGTAGGCTCGGCGAAACCCGCGACGGTGTGGTGCGTTTGGTGGTGCGGGCCGGCCGGCAGGCCAACTTCTCGGTCCGGGAGTTGCCCTTGGATGGCATCTCGAAAGCTGTTGTGCAAGTTGAATTCTCGCCTCCCAATCCGCGAGAGCTGGAGCTGGTCGGCCAATCTGGGAAGGAGGCGTCGGCGTGAATATCGACATGGCCGCGCTACACGCCATCGAGGTCGACCGCGGAATTCCGGTGGGCGAGCTCGTCGAGACCATCAAATCCGCACTGCTGACCGCATATCGACACACCGAGGGCCACGCCGCCGAGGCGCGCATCGAGATCGACCGCAAGACCGGTGAGGTCAAGGTCATCGCGTCCGAGGTCGACGAGGACGGCAACACGATCACCGAATGGGAAGACACCCCAGAAGGATTCGGCCGCGTCGCCGCGACGACCGCGCGCCAGGTGATGTTGCAGAGATTCCGCGACGCCGAGAACGAGAAGACCTACGGCGAGTTCTCCGCCCGCGAGGGCGACATCGTGGGCGGGGTGATCCAGCGTGATGCGCGGGCCAACGCCCGGGGCCTCGTCGTGGTCCGGATGGGCAGTGAGACCAAGGGTTCTGAGGGCGTCATCCCCGCCGCCGAGCAGGTGCCCGGCGAACGCTACGAACACGGCGACCGGTTGCGCTGCTATGTCGTGGGCGTCAGCCGCGGCGCGCGGGAACCGCTGATCACGCTGTCGCGCACACACCCGAACCTGGTGCGCAAGCTGTTCTCGCTGGAGGTGCCCGAAATCGCCGAGGGCTCGGTCGAGATCGTGGCGGTCGCTCGGGAGGCCGGTCACCGCTCGAAGATCGCGGTGGCCTCGCGGGTGCCGGGGTTGAACGCCAAGGGCGCCTGCATCGGGCCGATGGGTCAGCGGGTGCGCAACGTGATGAGCGAGCTGTCGGGCGAGAAGATCGACATCATCGACTACGACCCCGATCCGGCGAAGTTCGTCGCCAACGCGCTCTCACCGGCCAAGGTGGTCTCGGTGACGGTCATCGACGAGGCCGCACGCGCGGCCCGCGTCGTCGTACCCGATTTCCAGCTGTCACTGGCCATCGGCAAGGAGGGGCAGAACGCCCGGCTGGCGGCCCGGCTCACCGGTTGGCGCATCGACATCCGTAGCGACGCGCCGCCGGCGGGCGCCGGCGAGCCCGATCAGGGCGCGGCACGCGGTGTCGTGGGGGACCGGTAAGCGCCGGCCGGCGCACGCGTCCACGCCGAGCAGCGCAGCCATTTCAAATACCGGCGGACGTGACGGTAGACTCACCTGTGATCCAGCGCGAGACTTCGGCTTCGGCGCAACGACGCAGCCCCGACGATCCTGTCGGACCGGTGCGGACCTGCGTTGGTTGCCGAAAACGAGAGCTGGCCGTCGAACTGCTTCGGGTGGTCGCTGTCGGCAACGTCGATGGGGCTGGGAATTCTCTCGGCACCGTCACCGTTGACCCGGCGAGAAAGCTGCCGGGGCGGGGTGCGTGGCTGCATCCCACTCCTCAGTGCCTCGAGGCGGCGATTCGTCGGCGAGCGTTCGGTCGAGCGTTGCGCATCACCGGTTCACCGGACGTATCCGCGGTGATCGAGTATGTCGGCACGTCAAGCAGTGCCGACCCGCCCGACCCCTCGGCAACAGAACAGGTAGCGAAGAACATGAGCACACCGTGAAGTCCCGATGACCATGCGTCATAGCTAACCCGAGGCGCGGCGCCTACCACCGCTGACGCCTCTAGAGATGGAGATGTAGTGGCAGGTAAGGCCCGTGTACACGAGTTGGCCAAGGAACTCGGTGTCACCAGTAAGGAAGTTCTCGCTCGTCTGAGCGAACAGGGCGAATTCGTCAAATCCGCGTCCTCCACCGTGGAGGCCCCGGTCGCGCGCCGGTTGCGCGAATCCTTCGGCGGCGGCAAGAAGGCTGCCGAGAAGGTCAAATCCGATGGCAACGGTTCGGCGGCTGCCTCGTCGACCGCTGCGCCCGCCGCGCCTGCCAAGAGCGCCGCTCCGACGGAGCCCGCGAAGGCACCCGCGCCCAAGCCTGCGGCACCGGCCGCCGAGGCTCCGTCCGTCGCGCCTCCCGCGGCGGCCGCCCCGCCGGCTACCCCCGCCGCGCCGCCCACCCGCCCGGGCCCGACGCCCGGACCGCGGCCGGGTCCCACGCCGGGTGCGCCGAAGCCCGCGCCACGCGTGCCCCGCGTCGGCAACAACCCGTTCTCCTCTCAGCAGCCGGTCGACCGGCCGATGCCGCGTCCCCAAGGCCCCCGGCCCGGACCCGGTG
>NZ_LQIX01000031.1 GCF_001500045.1 Mycobacterium sp. GA-1199 | reverse complement strand
GCCACATACAACTCACCCACCACACCCACCGGCACCAAACCCAACCACCCATCAAGAACAAAAAACGCCGCCCCCACCACCGGCCCACCAATCGGCGGCACCCCCGAACCAGCCCGCAACGGCGCACTGATCGCCACGCACATCGTCGTCTCCGTCGGGCCATAGGCGTCGATCATCAGCCGTCCCGGCGCCCACCGATCAACCACATCCGGCGGACACGCTTCACCGACCACCACCAAAGCCGCAGAGTCGAGTCCTTCGTACGGCAAAGCGGCTACCGCAGAGGGTGTCTGGGTCAATACGTCGACTTGTTCGCGAATGAGCAAGGCGTGGAGGTCCTGAGCTGAGCTCGCAACATCCTCACCGACCACGACGACCCGCCCGCCGCGGAGCAGCGCCCCAAAGGTCTCCCAAACCGACACATCAAAGGCCAATGAATGACACAGCGGCCACACTCCCGCAGCCGGCAATCCGGCATCCAGCGAGCCCAGCAATTGAGTCACGTTGCTGTGAGTGAGGGCGACCCCCTTCGGTACGCCGGTGGTCCCCGAGGTGTAGATCACGTAAGCGATCGCGTCGGCAGAAGGTCCAGGCAGGGCCGTATCGGGTTCGACGTCGATGGCGGGATCGGCGACATCGATCACATGCGGTTCACAACCGTCCAGCCGTGACCGCAACTCCACCGTGCTGATCACGGCCACCGGCGCGGCATCGGTCAATACGAAATCGATTCGCGCCGCCGGCACCATCGGATCGACCGGCACATAGGCCGCCCCGGCTTTGAGCACGGCCAGCGTCGCCACAACGGCATCCACCGAACGCTCCAACAAAAGCGCTACACACTCGCCCGGGCCCGCGCCGTGACCGACCAACCAGTGCGCCAAGCGATTCGACGACACATCCAAGTCGCGATAGGACATATCCCGGCCCTCGAAGCTGACCGCGACCGCATGCGGCGCCCGCCTCACCTGCTCGGCAAACAACGCCGGAATCGTCACTGGCGTGACCGATCTGGTCAACGCTGCGCGGTTGCCTGCCTCACCGAGCCAGATGCGCTCGGGCGCTTCGAGCACATCGACAGCCGAGAACCGCAGGGTCGGGTCCGCGGTCAACGCCGTCAACACCCGCCGGAAACGCTCGATCAGCGACTCGATACTGGCCGCGTCGAACACATCCGTACGAAATTCCACCGCCCCGGCTATGCCAGCGGATTCACCACGATCGGTGAAACGTTCAGCCAACGAAATGGTCAAGTCCATCCGGGCGGTCTGGGTGTCCACCGCCACTGGCGTGACTTGCAGGTCGCCAAGGCTCCTGTTGGCGAGTTCGAGGTCGTGTCCAGGAAGGTTCTGCCAGGCCAAGGCCACCTGCACCAGCGGATGATGGGTCAGGCTCCGGGCCGGGTTGAGCCGCTCGACCAGCACGTCGAAGGGCACATCCTGATACTCATAGGCGGCCAGGCTGCGCTGGCGCACCTGGGTGAACAGATCGGCCACGGTGGGATCGCCGGTCAGATCGACGCGCAGCACCAGGGTGTTGACGAAGAACCCCACCAAATCGTTCAGCGCGGCGTCGCGACGCCCGGCGATCGGGAAGCCGACCGCCACATCGGAACTCGTGGTGAGCTTGGCCATCAGGACAGTCAGCGCCGCCTGCACCACCATGAAGCTCGTCACGCTGTGCTCAGCGGCCACCGTGCGCACTGCCCGTTGCACCTCGGCCGGCCAGTCAATCGATAGTGTGGCACCGCGGTGGTCGGCCACCGACGGGTAGGGGCGATCAGTGGGCAACTGCAACCGCTCGGGCAGACCGGCCAGCGCCTGCTCCCAATAGGCCACCTGCGCGGTGATCGGACTCTCGGCGTCATCGAGATCACCCAACAAACTGCGCTGCCACAGCGCGTAATCGACATACTGCACCGGTAATGGCACCCATTCGGGGTTCCGGCTCTCGCAGCGTGCGGCATACGCGACACCCAGATCACGCACCAACGGGGCGACGGACCATCCGTCGGCCGCGATGTGGTGCACCACAAGGACCAGTACATGATCATCGTTCGCAACGCGGAACAGCCACGCTCGCAACGGGATTCCGGACGCCAGGTCGAACGCGTACCGTCCTGCGGTACGGATGGCCTCGTCGCGCCGGCTTTGCGACCATCCGGCGGTGTCGACGATATCCCAGCACAGTTCGGCCGCGTCCGCCGGCACCACCACTTGCCTCGGTGTTCCGTCAGGTGCATCGAATCGTGTACGTAGGCTTTCGTGACGGCCGATCACATCCCGTAACGCCGCACCCAGAGAATCGGCGTCTAGCGACCCGTGCAACCGCAAGCCCACCGGGATGTTGTAAACGGGTGAGGGACCGTGCAATTGGTCCATGAACCACAGGCGGTGTTGGGCGAACGACAGGGGAATTGCAGCGGGCCGCTGCATCGGCACCAGGGGCTCGAGCCTGCCGGTGTCTTCGCGGAGGCGCGTTGCCAGCTGTGCCACCGTCGGCGCATCGAACGCCGTTCGAACCGAAAGATTTGCTTCCAGGCCGGTATTGACAGCCGAGATCATGCGCAACGCCGAGATGCTGTCGCCGCCGAGATCGAAGAATGAGTCATCGACGCCAACTCGTTCGACACCGAGGACTTCGGCGAAGATACCGGCCAGGATCTCCTCGACCGCACTGCCCGGCCCCCGGTACTCACCCCCGGTGTAATCCGGTGCAGGCAATGCACGGACGTCAAGCTTGCCGTTGACCGTCAACGGCAGCGCATCCAACATCACCACCGCAGCCGGAACCATATAGCCCGGCAGCCGCTCACCCAACTGCGCACGGATCCCCGTCGGGTCCGCAGAGCCGGTGACATAACCGACAAGGCGCATGTCGCCCGCACGATCCTCGCGTGCAATCACCACCGCCTGCTCGACCCCATCCAATGCCGCCAAAGCCGCCTGGACCTCACCCAACTCGATCCGATACCCGCGGATCTTGACCTGCTCATCGGCACGCCCCAGATAATCCAACTGCCCATCAGCGCGCCAACACACCAAATCCCCCGTGCGATACATCCTTTCGCCGGGGGCCTCCATCCCACCGAACGGACACGCCACAAACCGCGAACCGGTCAACCCCGGACGCCCCAGATAACCAACCCCCACCCCAGCACCGGCCACATACAACTCCCCAACCACACCCACCGGCACCGGACGCAACCACCCATCCAACACAAACAGCGCCGCAGTCGACACCGGCGAACCAATCGGCACCGCCGACCGCGCCACCAACGGAGCACTCATCGACGCATACACCGTGATCTCGGTGGGGCCGTAGGCATTGATCATCACCCGCCCCGGCGCCCACCGATCCACCACCTCGACAGGACACCGCTCACCACCCACCAGCAACGTGACTGACTCCAGTCCGTCCTGTGGGAGCAACGCCACCGCCGAGGGGGTTTGAGTCAATACATTGACCTGCTCGCCGATCAATAGTTCGTGGAAGTCCTGCGGTGAGCTCACCACCGAATCACGCACCACCACCAGCCGACCACCACCAAGCAGCGCACCCCAGATCTCCCAGACTGAGAAGTCAAAGGCGTACGAATGACATTGCGTCCAAACCTGTTCAGCCGGCAGCTGGGTTGGCGCGGATGCCGCCAGATGAGCCAGATTCCGGTGGGTGATGGCGACCGCCTTAGGCGTCCCCGTGGTGCCGGAGGTGTAGATCAGGTAAGCCATATTCGCTGAGTGCACCGACGGCAACGGCGTGCACGGATAGCGGTCGGTGCGGGGATCCTCGACATCGATGACCGCCACGTCGAATTCCACCAAGCGGGAGCGCAGGCTCGCAGCGGTGATAACGGCACTCGGCGCGGCGTCGGCCACCATGAACCGGATCCGGTCCGCGGGGAGCGCCGGATCGATCGCCAGATACGCTGATCCCGCCTTGAGCACCGCCAGCATCGCCACAACCGCTTCGGCCGAGCGCTCTAACATCAGTGCCACAACACGATCGGTGCCCACGCCAAGATCAATCAGCAGACGGGCCAACCGATTAGAGGCTTGGTCGAGCTCCAGATACGTCAACGAGCTACCGTCGTAGGTGACCGCCACCGCTTGCGGCGCACGCGCCACCTGCTCAGCAAACAAATACGGAATCGACAGCGCGGGGGTCACGGGTCGCCTCAGGACGGCACGGTTACCCGATTCGTCGAGCCAATACCGCTCAGCGTTGTCGAGCACATCAACCCGCGCCAGTCGACTCGACGGATCGGCGATCATCGCCACCAACACCCGCGCCAACCGCCGCAGCAACCTGTTGATACCGTCCGCATCGAAGACGTCGGTGTCGTACTCCATGCGAAGGCCGAGTTCACGGCCAGGCTGGGCCTGCAACGTCAACGGATAGTGGTTGGTTTCACGGACGGTGGGCTCGGTGACGACCAGCTCGTGGTCGCCCGACAGCGCAGTGGTTTCGATCGGATAGTTCTCGTAACCAAAGAGAGTGTCGAACAATTTCTCTTGCCCGGTGATCCGGTGGATCTCGGGCAGCGCGAGGTGCTGATGCTCAAGCGTATTGATGTGAGTGTTCTGCAGCTGCCCGATCAGCTCGGCGATGGTCGTATCCGCAGTGACGCGCGCCCGCACCGGAACGGTGTTGATGAACAATCCGACCATCGATTCGGCACCGGCAACCTCGGCCGGCCTACCCGAAACCGTCGTCCCGAATATGACGTCGGATCGCGCCGTCATCCACATCAGAAGCTGCGCCCATGCTGCTTGCAGCACAACATTGACGGTTGTGTGGTGCAGTCGCGCCAGTTCCCTCAAGGCCTCAGTGATTTCGGCCGAGACGCAAGACGACTCCACCCCGCGACACCCCGACCCGAACCTGACCGGGGGGCCCACAAGGGCGGGAGTGTCGAAACCGGCCAACATCTGCCGCCAACCCGTGCGGGCGGCGTCGCGATCACGACCGGCCAGCCACATGACAAAGTCCCGATATGGCGCGGCCGCGGGTAATCGATGTCCTTGATACGCAGCGAACATCTCCCCCAGCAAGATCGGCAGCGACCAACCATCCATGACGATGTGGTGACTCGTGAGCACAAACCGGTGCCGGTCTCTCGCGGTACGGACCAACGCCACCCGAAAGAGTGGCCCCTCGGCCAGATCGCAGACCGCGGCGCGTTCCTCGGCGCACAGATTCTCGATCTGCTCGTCGATATCGACGGGGTGTCCGTCGATCTCGACATACCGCCACCCCGGCACGGGGTCAGCCGGGATGATCTGGACCGGCTCATCGAACTCGTCAGAGAAGAGAGCCACCAGGTGAGGATGGCGCTTGATCACCGTTTGCACCGCTTCGCGGAGCCGGTTTGGATTCAGTGGGCCCGTCGCGGTGAAAGCCAGCTGCAACGCGTATACGTCGTCGCTTGGCTGCGCCGCGCTGGCATGGAAGAGCAGTCCCTGCTGGAGGGACGTCAGCGGCAGTACGTCAGCGATCCGCATATCGGCTCTGGAGTTTGTCGAGCTGGCGCTGATCCAGGCCGGCGGCGATATCGGATGGCGTCAACCCGCCACCACCGCTACGTACGTGCGTACATATGCCGACAAGGGCCTCAGACCACAGCCGGCCGAGTCGTGATACTTCGGACTGATCCAACGCCGAGCGCGCCCATGTCCAGTCGGCGTGCAGCTGGGGACCGGTACTCATGTCCACGGCGCCGACATTGAGTTCCAAGGTATGCGCAAGCGGCATAGGCACAGCCGCAACGGCCGCGCCGAGCGACAAACTGTCCGGGCTGATTCCCCACATCTCATCGGGTAACCCGGGCATGGTAGCGCCGAGCCGTCCCAGGTAGTTGAAGCCGATCGGGGGGTCGGCCCCGCCCAACTCGATGTCGGGGTTCAAGTAGCGCAGCAGACCGTAGGACAGCGGATCCGGAAGTGCACGGAGTTGCTCTTTGGCTTTCTTGATAACCGCCCCCAGCGCCGTATCCCCGGCGATCACCAGTCCCCAGGAAAGTCCCCCAACCGTCAGCGCAACAGGGTATTTCGCGGTGAACCATCCCACCGTGCGGGATAGATCCACATCCGGGGCGAGTTCCTCCTGACGTCCGTGAGCCTCCACGTCGATGGCGATCGGCATCTCGCCGGTGCCGAGGAACTCCGCTACGGCCAACCCGAACGCGATCAGAAGAATCTCTTGGACGCCCGCATGGAACGCCGCCGGCGCCTCACTCAACAGCACGCTCGCGGTATCGCTGTCCAGTACCACCGACAAGCGTCCGGCTGAGGCATACGTGTCCGCCTCCGGGCGCACCGCGGGCAACACCGCCGGGGTCTGCGCCACCTGCTGCCACATGTGCGCTTGGCCGACGACTCCCGAAGCATGTGCATGCTCAGACAACAGCGACGCCCAGCGGGTAAACGAGGTACCACCCACTGGCAACTCGATCGGATGTCCACTGCGATGTTGACTCCACGCGATGTCGAGATCCTCCAATAGGATTCGCCACGACACCCCGTCGATAACCAGGTGGTGGATTATCAGCGCCAGTCGACCGGTGTGGGGCACCCACAGCGCACTCACCATCATCCCGGCCGCCGGGTTCAATCGCGACCGCGCAGTCACCAACGTCTCGTCGGAAAGGGCCTCCACGGTATTGAGGCACTCGCGGACATTCACAGAGCCGGGCTCCGCCACCGACAGCATCCATTCACCGGTGTCATCGTCGTCGACGCGTAGGCGCAACATCGCATGCCGATCGACCAAGGCCTGCAAAATGGCAATCACGTCGGCCTCGGCGACCCCCGCAGGCGCCTGGACCACGACCGACTGGTTGAACTGATCCACCGGACCCTCAATGTTCGCCAGCCAGCGGATGATTGGGGTAGCGACCACCGGCCCGATGCCCTCATCGACCGGGCCGGAATCACCATCGGTGATTACCGCCACCTCGGCCAGCCTCGCCACCGTCTGGTGAACAAAGATGTCACGTGGCCGGCACAGCAGACCGGCCGCTCGGGCGCGGGCCACCACTTGCATCGACAGGATGCTGTCGCCGCCGAGATCGAAGAATGAGTCATCGACGCCAACTCGTTCGACACCGAGGACTTCGGCGAAGATACCGGCCAGGATCTCCTCGACCGCACTGCCCGGCCCCCGGTACTCACCCCCGGTGTAATCCGGTGCAGGCAATGCACGGACGTCAAGCTTGCCGTTGACCGTCAACGGCAGCGCATCCAACATCACCACCGCAGCCGGAACCATATAGCCCGGCAGCCGCTCACCCAACTGCGCACGGATCCCCGTCGGGTCCGCAGAGCCGGTGACATAACCGACAAGGCGCATGTCGCCCGCACGATCCTCGCGTGCAATCACCACCGCCTGCTCGACCCCATCCAATGCCGCCAAAGCCGCCTGGACCTCACCCAACTCGATCCGATACCCGCGGATCTTGACCTGCTCATCGGCACGCCCCAGATAATCCAACTGCCCATCAGCGCGCCAACACACCAAATCCCCCGTGCGATACATCCTTTCGCCGGGGGCCTCCATCCCACCGAACGGACACGCCACAAACCGCGAACCGGTCAACCCCGGACGCCCCAGATAACCAACCCCCACCCCAGCACCGGCCACATACAACTCCCCAACCACACCCACCGGCACCGGACGCAACCACCCATCCAACACAAACAGCGCCGCAGTCGACACCGGCGAACCAATCGGCACCGCCGACCGCGCCACCAACGGAGCACTTACCGCCACACACATCGTCGTTTCGGTGGGCCCGTAGGCATTGATCATCACCCGCCCCGGCGCCCACCGATCCACCACCTCGACAGGACACCGCTCACCGACCACAACCAGCACCGCTGATTCGAGACCATCTCGTGGCAAAACCCCGACGGCAGAGGGTGTCTGGGTGAGGACGTCCACCCGTTCGCGAACGAGCAGGGCGTGGAAGTCGTCAGCCGAGCGTCCTACCTCCTCGGGAACGACAACCACTCGGCCGCCACGCAGCAATGCCCCGAAGATTTCCCAGACCGACACGTCGAAGGCCAACGAATGACAGAGGGGCCACGCGCCTGCGGGCAACAACTCGGCATCAAGCGACTTCAGCAACTCAGTCACGTTGCGGTGGGTGATGGCCACTCCCTTGGGCACACCGGTGGTGCCCGACGTGTAAATGATGTAAGCGATCTCATCAGCCCTTGGCGCCGGCGGCGCAGCGCTGGGTTGATCGTCGACGCAGACGTCATTGACGTCGATCATCAACAAATCGGACTCGCTCATCTGCTCGGACCACGTCGAATCGGTGAGGACGGCAATCGGCGCGGCATCGGCCACGATGAATCTGATCCGGTCCGCCGGCAACACCGGATCGATCGGCAGGTACGCCGCTCCCGTCTTGAGCACCGCCAGCATCGCGACGACCGCCTGGGCTGAACGCGGTAGGAACAGCATCACCACATTTCCGGGGCCGGCCCCGTGGCAGATCAACATGTGGGCCAACCTGTTTGTGGCCGCATCCAACTCCCGGTATGTCATCGAGCGGCCGTCGTAAACCAGCGCTGCCCCATCCGCGACGCGGGCCACCTGCTCGGCGAAGACGACCGGGATCGACGCCGGCGTCATGCCGCTCCTGGACAACACCGCGCGGTTACCAACTTCGTCGATTCGGGCGTGCTCGGCCTTATCGAGTAGGTCCAAGGTCGACAACCGCCGAGCCGGGTCAGCGGTCATTGCCACCAGCACCCGCTCCAATCTCCTCACAAACGTGCGAATACTGCTCTCGTCGAACACGTCGGTGCGAAACTCCACCAGCCCACCGATGCCCGCGGGCTGACCGGCGGCAGTGAGTGACTCGGCGAGGGAAACGGTCAGATCCATGCGGGCGGTGCGGGTGCTCAGCGGCAGCGTCGTGACGCGCAGGTCACCCATGAGCGGCACGGCGGGCTGGTGGCTCTGCCACGCGAGCGCCACTTGCACCAGTGGGTGATGGGCAAGGCTGCGGGCTGGATTGAGCCGTTCGACCAAGACTTCGAAGGGCACGTCCTGATGCTCGTAGGCGGCCAGATCGCGGTGCCGCACTTGGGCCAGCAACTCAGCGACGGTCGGATCCCCGCTCATGTCGACCCGCAGCACCAAGGTGTTGACGAAGAATCCCACAAGCTCGTCCAGCTTGGGGTCACAGCGTCCGGAAATCGGAAACCCCACCGCCACATCCACACTGGCGCTCATCTTCGATAGCAACACTGTCAGCGCTGCCTGCACCACCATGAAAGGGGTCGCGTTGTGCTCACGCGCCACCCGGACCACTTGCCGATGCAATTCCGCCGGCCAGTCCACTGCCACACTGTCCCCGCGGTGATCGGCCACCGGGGGGTACGGCCGATCAGTCGGTAATTCAAGGCGCTCGGGCAATCCAGCCAGCGCTTGCTCCCAATAGCTCAGTTGCGCCCTGATCCGACTCGCGGAATCGTCGAGTTCCCCCAGCAGCGCACGCTGCCACAGCGTGTAGTCGATGTATTGCACGGCCAACGGCGCCCAACGAGGACTCTGCCCAACACACCGGCCGGCATAGGCGACCCCCAGATCAGCCACCAGAGGGGTCAACGACCAGCCATCCGCAGCGATATGGTGCACGACGGTGGCCAATACATGCTCATCGTGAGCGAGGCGGAAAAGTGATGCCCGCACTGGGATTTCGGATGCCAAGTCAAAGCTGTGACATGCCAGCGCGTCGAGCGCCTCGTCCAATCGGGTCACGGACCAGCCGGAAGCATCCACGACATCCCATCGCGGGTCGGCGCGATCGGGGGGAACCACCACCTGGCGCGCTTTACCCTCCGTTGCGGGTAGCAGCGTACGCAGACTTTCATGGCGGCCAACCACATCGGCTAATGCCGCCCTCAACGCCTCGACGTCCAAGTTCCCCCGCAGACGCAGCGCCGCGGCCAGATTGTAAACCGGAGAGGGCCCTAGGAGCTGGTCGATGAGCCACAGACGCTGCTGGCCGAACGACAACGGCACCAAGGCAGGCCGCTCGACGGGCATCAGAGCCGGCCGTTTCTCCACGCCCGCATCGAGACACGGCGTCAACTGAGCAACAGTGGGCGCATCGAACAGTGCCCCCACCGAGAGATCCGCGTCCAGCGAGGCGTTGATCGCTGTGATCAGACGCATTGCGGAGAGCGAATTTCCGCCGAGGTCGAAGAACGAGTCATCGATCCCGACGCGCTCAACCCCGAGAATCTGGGCGTAGATTCCGGCAAGTATTTCCTCGACCGCGCTGCCCGGTGCCCGGTACTCATCCCCGGTGTATACCGGCGCAGGCAATGCGCGCATGTCGAGTTTGCCGGTGACCGTCAGCGGCAACGCCGGCAACACCACGACCGCGGTCGGGATCATGTAGTCCGGCAGCTGCTCGGCCATCTCGCTGCGCGCTCTGATGGGATCTACTGCCTTAGTGATGGTTTCAGTGACGTAGCCGACCAGACGGATGTCGCCGGGGCGGTCCTCTCGGGCGACCACGACCGCGTGCCCTACCCCTTCCAGTTGGACAAGGGCTGCCTGGATCTCACCGAGCTCGACGCGGTAACCGCGGATTTTGACCTGTTCATCGGCGCGTCCCAGGAACTGCAGTTGACCGTCGGCGCGCCAACACACCAAATCCCCGGTGCGATACATCCGAGCGCCCGACGCTGCTGCATCACCGAACGGACACGCCACAAATCGCGAAGCGGTCAACCCCGCCTGTCCCACATAACCAACCCCCACCCCGGCGCCGGCCACATACAGTTCCCCCACCACACCGGTCGGCACTCGCCGCAACCATCCATCCAACACGAACAAGGCCGCGCTTCGTATCGGTGTACCGATCGGCACAACGCCGGACCCGGCAGTCAACGGCGCCGTCCTGGACGCGCACACCGTGGTCTCGGTCGGGCCATAGGCGTTGACCATGAACCGCCCGGGTGCCCACCGATCCACGACATCAGGCGCACACACCTCACCCGCCACCAGCAGCGCCAGCGAATCCAGCCCCTCAGACGGCAAAACAGCTGCTGCAGAGGGGGTCTGGCTGAGGAAGGTGATCTGCTCGGTGATCAGCAGGTCGTGAAGCGCCTCTGGCGAGCAGGCCACCGACTCAGGCACGATCACCAATCGGCCCCCACTTAGCAGTGCCCCCCATATTTCCTCGACTGAGGCGTCGAAGGCCAGCGAATGCCACTGTGCCCATACCCGAGACGGCGGCAGGCCTGACGACGCGAGTAGCTGAGTGACGCTGCCGTGGGTAATCGCGACGCCCTTGGGGACACCGGTCGTCCCCGAGGTGTAGATCACGTAAGCGACGTCGTCACCGCTCGGCGCCGGCAGTGCGGTGGCAGGTTGCCTCCTCACGAAGGGATCATCGACATCGATGACCGGCACATCCAAGCCATCGAGCCGCGAGCGCAGACCCGCCGTCGTGATCACCACCGCAGGTGCGCCGTCGGCCACCATCAACTCGATCCGCTTCGTCGGCAACACCGGGTCGATCGGCAGGTACGCCGCCCCCGTCTTGAGCACACTCAGCATCGCCACGACTGCTTGGCTGGATCGCGAAAACAGCAGCGCCACAACCTGCCCGGGACCCACACCACGCTCAGCCAACGAATGCGCCAACCGATTCGTCGCCCGATCCAACTCCAGATATGTCATCGACCGCCCGTCGCCCACCAGCGCCACCGCATCCGGTACACGGGCTACCTGGCCGGCGAAGGCCGCCGGAATGGACACCAGGGTGGGTTTTCGCTCGAACAACGCCGCACGATTGCTGAACTCGTCGAGTTGGATGCGCTCAGGCGCGTCGAGCAGTTCCACGGTGGACAACCGCCTGGCCGGATCAGCGGTCATCGCGATCATCGTGCGCTCCAACCGCGCTATCAGGGCATGTATCGCCTCCGGGGCGAACACATCCGAGCGGAACTCGACGCGAAGTTCGAACTCGTTGCCAGGCCGGACGGCCATCGTGAGCGGATAATGTGTGGATTCACTGCCGTGAATATCGGTGATCGTCAACCCTGTGATGCCCGACAACGCCTCGTTGTCGACCGGGTAGTTCTCGTAGACGAGCAAGGTGTCGAACAGTTGATCGTGGCCTGTGATGCGGTGGATTTCGGTGAGGGCGAGGTGTTGGTGTTCGAGTGTGGCGTTGTGGTCGTTGTGCAGCTGTTCGAGAAGGTCGGTGGTGGTCGTGGTGGCGGTGATGTGTGCGCGTACCGGCACGGTGTTGATCAGGAGCCCGACCATGGATTCGGCGCCGGGTACATCGGCGGGTCTACCCGAAACCACGACACCGAAAGCAACGTCGTGTCGGCCGGTCAGCCACATCAGCAACTGAGCCCATGCGGATTGCAGCACGATGTTGACGGTTGTGCGGTGTGAGCGAGCCAACTCGCCGATGGCCCGCGTGGTTTCCTCGGAAAGTCGGAACGATTCCACGCCTTGGCGTCCCAACGCCAACCGGCCTGACCGGCCGACCAGCGTAGGACTTTCCAGGTCGGCCAACACCTCTCGCCATGCGTTCTCCGCGGCGTCGAGATCGCGACCGGCCAGCCAGGCGGTGAAGGCGCGGTACGGGGTGGGTGGGGGTAGTTGGTTGCCGTGATAGCCGGCGAAGATCTCGCCTAGCAGGATCGGTAGCGACCAGCCGTCCATCACGATGTGGTGGAAGGTGAGCACGAACCAGTGCTGATCGGATGCGGTGCGGATCACTGTTGCCCGGAAGACCGGGTCTTCATCGAGCTTGCAGACTGCGGCACGCTCCTCGCGGCACACGCGTTGAATCTGCTCGTCGATGTCCTCCACTTGCAGCTCGACATACCGCCAGCAAGGTGCGGGGGCGGACGGGATCGCTTGTACCGGGATGTCGAACTGTGTGTGGAATCGGGCCGCCAGGTTCGGATGGCGTCTGACAACAACGCCCATTGCCTCGCGCAACCGACGAGCGTCGAGGGCACCGCTGAATGAGATCGCCAGCTGCACCCCGTACGAATCGTCAATTCCTTGGGTGGTTTTGGTGTGGTAGAGCAGTCCTTGTTGGAGGGGGGTCAGTGGCAGGATGTCGGCGATGTCGTGG
>NZ_LQIX01000030.1 GCF_001500045.1 Mycobacterium sp. GA-1199 | reverse complement strand
GCATGGCCACCCGCCCGCCGCGCCGCATGGCCACCCGCCCGCCGCCCGAAGAACGACCCCTCGCCGAGTTGGGTGCCGCTGGCGTAGCCCTTGCCGTCCTGGGCGATGTTGGACGCGCACGCTCCGGCGGCATAGAGGCCGGGGACGGCGGAGCCGTCCTCGCGCAGAACTTCTCCGTCGATCGACACCGCCAGCCCGCCCATGGTGAAGCCGGAGTACATCGCCCGCCCCAGAGACAGGTCGAACGCCGCGAACGGGCCGGTGTCCTGGGCCGCGAGGTACTCGGGTTGTTTGTGGAAGTCGGAATCCTCACCGCGGGCGGCGAATTCGTTGTACCGGTTCAGGGTCGCAGCCAGGTTTCCCTGCGGAATGCCCAGGACGGCTTCCATTTCCTCGACGGTCTCCCAGCCGTCGATGAATTTGATCAGCGGCATCTCGGGCATCTCCATGTGGGCCTCGTCGACGACGAGATAGGCGTTCTGCTCCGGCTGTTCGAGTACGAAAGCCGATGTACGCGAATGGTATGAGTCTTCGGCGACGAAGCGTTGGCCGTCCTTGTTGACGATCACGCCGGTCAGCAGAATCTCCGGCGGATACGCGGCCGCGGTGATGAACAACTGGTCCATGTTCTTGGCCACGCCGCCCGCCGAGATGCCCATCCGGATGCCCAACCCGTCGTCGTTGGGATTGCCCAGGATGTATGGCTCCACCTCGCCGTGGTGCTTGGTCTTGCGCTTCTGGCCGAGTGCCGGTGTGAACTCGGCGACCATCTCGGGGTTCATCGCGAACCCACCGGCGGCGATGATCACCGCCTTCGCCTTGATCGCACCGGTCTCGCCGAAGTGCTTCCAGAGCACGCCGGTCACCGACCCGTCCTCGACGACGAGGTTGGTCACCCCGGTCTCGTAGCGGATCTGCACGTCGAGTGCGGTGGCGCGCTTGACCAGCAGGTCGATGACCATCGCGGCGCCGCCGAGTTCACCGGGCACCGGCACCGAATGCCCGCGCGGTGCCGGTTTGGCCTGCTCGCAGAACGGCCACACCTTCTCGTTGCCGGTATACGACAGGCCCTCGGTTCCCGGCGGCACCACCACCTTGCCCGGGTAGTAGCTGCGCTCGAACTGAAACCCCAAGTCCTCCAACCAGTTGAAGTGTTCGACGCTGCCGTCGCAGTAGGCGCGGATCTTGTCGAGTTCCGGATCACACGACACCGCGACGAGGTACTTGTACATCTCCTCGGCGCTGTCCTCGTGACCGGTGGCCTGCTGTACCGCGGTCCCTCCACCCAGATAGAAGTGCCCGCCGGCCATCGAGCTCGTCCCGCCCGCATCGGCGGCCTTCTCCAGCACCAGCACGCGCGCGCCCGCGGCGGCCGCACTGACCGCCGCACAGCCGCCCGCGATGCCGAATCCGACCACCACGACATCGAATTCGTCGGACCACGACGCGATATCGGCGGCGTTGACGGTGTCGGGAATCTCGCTGCTGCTCACTGCTGCTCCTGTTTGATGTAGTCGAAGAATGCCCTGATCTCGTCGGGGATGTAGGCGATCTCCAGGTACGGCACACCGGCGGCGGCGATGTAGGCGAACTCCATACCGCCCGGCATCACGCCGCGCTGCACCGCCTCGGCTCCCCGTTCGGTCAGTGCCGCGCCCACGTCGTCGACCTCCACGCAGATGTGGTGCATCCCCGGGCCGGCGGTGTCGAGGAAGTCGGTGTAGATATTGCGCCCGAAGACCGGTGCGATCAGTTCCAGTTGGGTGTCGCCCGCGTAGCTCAGCGAGATGTCCGCGACGAAGTCGGCAGGTTTTCCGCGGTACGTGCACGTGTCGGACGCGAAGTGCACGCCGGGCATGCGCACCCACTTCTTGGCGCCCAGCATCGAGGTGAGCGTCCGCTCGGTGGCGTCGAGGTCCCGCGTCACCCATGCGATCTGGACAGGTGTCTGGGCAAGCATCGCGTCGAGGATATCCGCGGCCCGTCCGATTGGCTAGAACGTGTTCTAGTTCAGGCCTCGCCGTAGTAGGTCTTCAGGCAGCGGTCGGCCGCCTCGCGTGCGGCGATGGGGTCGGCGCCGGAGGCGATGTTCGCCTCGTACCACGCGTCGTTGGACAACGCCAGAAACCGTCGACCCTCGTCGGTGGCGACCCACTGTTCACCGAACTCCGGGTCGACCGCCTCGCCCGTGGACAGATGCAGCGCCAGTCCGAGCACCATGGAATCCCAGCCGATGCCCACGGCGCCGGGACCGAACTGGAGAGATATTTCGTCGCCGACGACGGCGATGTGCTCGATGACCAACTGTGCGCGGTCCGCGCTCTGATCGCGGACGTGGACCTCGATCCAGCTGGTGTTGCCGCCGTACTCCCAGGTGGCGGTGAAGCTCTTCGGCGGGTCGCACGTCAGGATGGTTCCGCCGGCGTTGCCGTGTAGCTGATAACTGCCGCCGACCTCCAGGTCGCCGGAGATCGGCATCAACCACCGCGGGATGCGCTCGATGTTGGTGACGGCATCCCACAGATCGGCTTGATCGGTGTCGTAGTTCTGCTTGATCGTGACGACATGCGCCTCGCCCGCGTCGATCGTGCGCTTCCCGACGGTGCGTGCGACGGAGTTGATCTGGTGGTCCACGTCGATCTCGGTCATGTTGCCTTCCTTCGTCGTTGTCGCTTTCCCCGCGCGATCTCGGTGCCGAGCGCGTCGAGCTTGGGCGCCCAGAACCGGCGAAAGCCGGCGAGCCACTCGTCGGCGTCGCGCAGCGCTGCACCGTTGACCGCATAGAGGCGGCGCTGGCCCTCCGGCCGCACCGAAGTGAAGCCGTTGTCGCGCAACACTTTCAGGTGCTGCGATACCGCCGGCTGGGTGATCGCGAACTCGTCTGAAATGGCGGCCGCGATGGCCCCGGCGGGCTGCTCACCGTCGGCCAGCAGCTCGAGGATCCGGCGGCGCACCGGATCGCCGAGGACGTCGAACGCGTGCACTCCTAGAAGTTATAGCTGTAACTTATATAAGTCAATCCTTATCCAATCGCAGCGCGTCGATCAGCACGCCGAGCTGCAGATCGAAGACCGCCGCGGGATCGCTGAGCGTGTCAGACCCGTACTGCCCGAACACCTCGAGGCTGATCGCCCCGATCAGCGCCGCCCACGCCAGGAAGCTCTTGGCGATCGCGCCGTCGTCACCGGCGAAGTCGAACTCATCGCGCAACGCCTCAAAGTCTGACGACAATGGTTCGCCGACAACCGTTTTCGATGAGGGGATGTCGCCTGCGGTGATACCGGCGTCGATCACGTCGAACAAGGCGCCGACGACGCGGGTCCCCGGCCCCACAGTGCGCTCGCGCGGCGCGTGGTAACCCGGCACCGGGGTGCCGTACAGCAGTGCCCACGAGGCGGGCCGCTCGACCGCCCAGGTGCGCGCGGCGTGCGCCATCGCGCGGAACTGTTCGTGCCACGCTCGGCGGTCGCTGCGCGCGCGATCGACATGGTCGGCGAGTTCGTCGTATGCATCGACCAGCAGCAGCGTCAAGAGTTCGTCACGGCTGGACACGTAGCGGTACACCGCCGAGGACACCATGCCGAGGTCGCGGGCGATCGCCCGCAGCGAGAGCCCGGCCGCCCCGTCGGTCACGAGGTGGCGCCGACCCAGTTCGATGATCTGTGCCTCGATCTTCCGCCGACTCTCGGCCCGCTTGCCCATGCGCCGAGTGTGACACAAAGCGAGATCACTGCTCTTGATTTACGCACCCTACCGTGGCAACCTGGCACCGAGAGCGCTGCTCTCAAAGTGAGGAGGTCCCCATGACGACAACGCGTTACGACGAACCGACGCCGGCCGCCCGCGCCGTCAACCACGTGTTCCGCTGGCTGGCCGAGGCCGGTGTCAGCATCGCCGGGACCAGGGCGCTCTCGGTGCGGGGCCGCAAGACGGGCAAGCGCCGACGCGTGGTGGTCAACGTGCTCACCGTCGGCGGCCGCGAGTACCTCGTCTCCCCGCGCGGTCACACCCAGTGGGCCCGCAACGCCAGGGCGGCCGGTGTCGTCGAGGTCGGGCCGCGCTGGCGGCGCCGCGAGGTGCGCATCACCGAGGTGCCCGACGACGCGAAGCCCGAGTTGCTCAGCCGCTACCTCGACCGCTGGTTCTGGGAGGTCAAGGGACACGTCGGCGGCCTGACGCCGTCGTCCACGCCGGACGAGTTGCGCGCCGCGGCGCCGTCGATCCCGGTGTTCGAGCTTTCGCGTTAAGGCAGGGATACGTTGCCGACGGTGGCGGATGCCGCGGAGATGACGTCCTCGCTGGCCTGCTGGCTCGCCGTCTGCCAGGACACCGCTGCCGGATACGTGCCCCAGGTGCTGTTGAACATGCCGATCAGCACCGCCCGGTTGTCGGGGGTGGTCACATACACCGGGCCACCCGAGTCGCCCTTTTGGCTGACCACCCCGTTGGCCATCGTGAACCAGCCGTTGTTGACGGCTTCGACGTTGCCGCAGCTCTCACCGGTCACCACGCCGAAATGACACACCGGCTGGCCGGCCGTCGGCACGACGCCGGGGTCGGCGACCAGCACCTTGCCGCTCGGCAACACGTTGTTGACCGCGACTTCGGGTGCCAGGGCGATGGCCTCCCAGTCGGCGATCTGGTGATTGGTGTCCACGGTGGCGCCGTTGGGGGTGTTGTCGCGGTACACCGTCTGCATCCCGATGAGGTTGCCGTTGCGGTCGCGCACCGGCCCACTGCCTCGGCAATGGCCTGCGGTGAACGCGATCCGGGTCGCCGGGTCGACGTACCCCAGGGTGCAGACGTTGTTGTCCTGGCGGATCTCCATGCCGGGGTAGACCAGCACGCCCGGGGTGGCGTGCGCGGGCGCGGAGACCAGCGCAAGCGCGGCGATCGGGGCGGCCACCGCCGCCAGAACCCGTAGCGAGTGTCGGCGCACTGTCGTCTCCGCTCGTCGAGCCGATGAAGGTCCGGTTCCGGCGCGTGGTGAGCCGCTTACCGGGTCGGAGAGCTGAACAATCACCGCCCGACCAGGAGCAACCACTCGACGATGGTCCCGTCACTTGCCCATCGGTGAAGGTCACAGAGACGTTACGCCCCGGCCGCGGTTTCGGCACGGGACAGCTACGAATCGAAACCGAGACCTAACGCATCCAACGTCCGCAGGTAGGCGTTCCGGCGCCCGGCCGCGTGGTCCGCGCGGTCAAGCGACCACCGTGTCGCCTGGATGCCGATGGTGGCCATCGGCTCTGGAGGAAACGGCAAGGGACGCTCGCGCACCATCTGCAGTTCGGTGCGCGAGGTGGGTCGTCCCCCCAGCAGGTCCAGGCATACGTCGGCGGCGAACCGGGAGGCGCCCACACCGAGTCCGGTGAAGCCGTTGACGTATGCGACGCGGCCGTCCCTGGCCAGACCCCAATGCGCGCAGAACCGGGTGTTGGTGTCGATCGCACCGGCCCACCGATGGCTGAACCGGACGTCGTCGAGCTGCGGGAAGGTCAGGAAGAAGTGCTCGGCCAGCCGGCGGTAGCTCGCGGGCCGGTCCTCGTAGCGCGTGCGCACCTTGCGCCCGAAGTGGTAGACGGCGTCGTAGCCACCCCAGACGATGCGGTTGTCCGCGGTGAGGCGGTAGTAGTGAAACTGGTTGGCGCAGTCGTCGATTCCCTGCCGACTCCGCCAGCCGATGCGGGCCAGCTGATCGCCGGTGAGCGGTTCGGTGGCCAGCACATAGTCGTACACCGGCACCGTGTACAGCCGGTTGCGCTTGAGCAGGCTCGCATAGACGTTCGTCGCGAGCACCGCTTGTCGCGCCGTGACCACCGCCCGCGCGGTCTGCACGCGCAACCCGACGCCACCGGAATCCAGCCGGACGGCGTTGGTGTGCTCGAAGATGCGCACGCCCGCGTTTTGGCAGGCCCTGGCGAGTTCGAACACCAGCTTGGCGGGGTGCACGATCGCGCAGGTGTCGGCGTCGACCAGGCCGGCGAGGTAGGTCGGTGACGCCACCTCGTCACGAACCGCGGAGGTGTCGAGGAGGCGCCCCTCGCCGTCGGCTGCGGCCCGGCGCAGCCACTCGACCTGGTGGGGCTCTGTAGCCACCGTCAGCGTGCCGGTGCGCTGCCAGTCGGTGTCGAGGCCCAGTTCCGCGATCTCGGCCTGCATGCCGTCGAGGTTGGCCAGGCCGATCGCCTCGAGAACATCGAATTCGTTGGGCCAGCGCGCCTTTCCGTTGGCTGCGCCGTGCGTCAGGCTGGCGTCGACGAAGCCCCCGTTACGGCCGGAGGCGGCCCAGCCCACCCGGTTGGCCTCGATCAGCACGATCCGCTGGCCGGGGTCGCGCCGCGCGGCGTGCAGTGCGGTCCACAACCCGGTGTATCCGCCCCCGACGACGATCAGGTCGCAGGTGACGGGCTTGGTCAGGGCGGGGAACTGCGGGCGCGGCGGGCCGATCTGCTCGTCCAGCCATACCGAGCCCAATGTGCTTGTCGCCAGCGAACGTTCGACCAGACCGGCGTCGACCGGTGCGTCGAAGGCGGTTTTCACACAGCGGAGCCTACGGCGCGCAGGGGCGCTGCGCGGCTCAGGCGCTGACCGGGGCCGACTGCTGCTCGGCCACCAGCGGCGGTTGCGCCGGCGCCCACCCGGGCGGGCCGAACATGTACCCCAGCTTGTCACGCCACCGCCGTGAACGGCGGACGTCGCGGGCGATCGCCACGTACTCGTGTGTCTGCAGCGTCCAGATGTTGTAGGTGTCGACCTGCTTGGTCAGCCCGTAGTGCGGGCGGACCGTCTCCGCCGCAAAGCTGCCGAACAGGCGGTCCCACAGGATGAAGATCCCGCCGTAGTTCTTGTCGAGGTACTGCTGGTCCATGCCGTGGTGCACCCGGTGGTGCGACGGCGTGTTGAAGACGAATTCAATTGGAGCCCAGAGCTTTCCGATGCGCTCGGTGTGAATCCAGAACTGGTAGATCAGGTTGATGGAGAAGCTGGCGAAGACGATCCACGGCGGTACGCCGAACAACGGCAGCAGCGCCCGCAGGAACACGTCACCGCTGATGTTCCACTTCTGGCGCAGCGCGGTGGCGAAGTTGAAGTACTGGCTGGAGTGGTGCGCTTGATGGGTGGCCCAGATCAGCCGCACCCGGTGCGCCATCCGGTGATAGACGTAGTAGAGCAGGTCCACTCCGACGATCGCGATCACCCACGTGTACCACGCGTCGGCGGGTAGCTGCCACGGCGCGACGTAGACGAACAACGCCGCATAGCCCAGCAGCGCGATGAAGTTCAGCAGCCCGCTCGTGCCGATCGAGACCACACCCATCCAGATGCTGGCCCACGCATCGGAGCGGTGATACGCGCCGGCCGGTGCCCGGTCGGCCTCCTCGTGGGCCAGCTTGCGGGCGGCCGCCCACTCGATGACTAGCAGCAACAAGAAGAACGGCACCGCGTAGATCACGGGATCGTGCATCAACGGCGGCAATACGTGCGAAAGGGCGCCACTCACATCCACTTCGAAACCTCCGGGCAAAGCATACGACTCACCGGAAGCTCAACACCTGATCGCCCCACGCGATGCGCAGATCGCGGTCGAGGTCGTCGACCACGCGGTCCTGGGCGTCGATGAGCAAAGTGGCGCGGTCGGAGGTGCGGTAGGGCCGCCACTGCGGGTCATCGGACAGACCCGCGGGTATGCCGTCGGCGGCGAAGTTGCGCCAGCGTCGCCGGATCCGCGCCGAGATCGTCCTCCCCGTTTTGAGCCCGCCGAGTTTGAAGGTCGGGTCCTTGGGCCCGGCGACGAGATTGCCCCACACGTACGGCAATTCGGTCGCGTGCGCGGCTCCGAGCCGCAACAACCGCAACATCGGGGTGGCGAAGTCGAACCGGTAGAGATACACGGGCGCGACCTCGCGATGGCCCTCGGCGAACCAGACCGACGGCATCCGGAACCCGATGTCGCGCGCGACACCCATACCGATGGTCTTGCCTCGCCCCCGGTAGGCGGCGCGGATCTGCTGTTCGTCGGGAAGCTGCAGGTCGGGTTGCTCGGCCGCGATCTCGGCGAACATCGCGCGGATCGCCTTCGGTGTGATCGGCATCAACGGCGACTTCATCCAGCGGAACAGCGCGGCTTCGTGCTTGTTGGTGCCGATGATCAGTGGCACCGGGTGGGTGCGCGCATCCCGGGCGAGCTGAACCGGATGCGCAGGCACCACATCGCCGTCGATGATCGGTGCGAACGCCAGCGTGCCGGGGGTGCTCACCGGGATGTGGTCGAACACGTGCCTGGAGGCGGTCATCAGCGCCGAGGTGGGGATCGAGACCAACTGCTGGGCTTCGTCGGATCGCAGCCCCAGCCGGTCGAGGAACAGCGCCGCCACCCGTTGCGAGCGCTCGCGGTCGTAGACCGAGGTTGCCGGTGAGCTCTGCGCGATCGCCGCGCAGAACAGGCCGGCAGCGGCCGGGCTGGCCAGCAGCGTGGTGATGATCCCGGCACCGGCCGATTCCCCGAAAACGGTGACGCGGTTCGGGTCTCCCCCGAAACCCGCGATGTTGTCGCGGACCCATTGCAGTGCAAACAGCACGTCGCGCAGGCCGAGGTTGGTGGCGAAGTCGTCGCGCACCGCCGACAGGTCCAGGAAGCCCAGCGCCCCCAGGCGGTAGTTCACCGTGACGATCACGGCGTCGCCGTCGGCCGCGAGCGCGCGGCCGTGATACAGCGGCTGCGCCGACGAACCGAGGACGTAGGCGCCGCCGTGCACCCACACCATCACTGGTTTGCCCGCGCCGGGCTCGGTGTCCGATGCCGTCCACACGTTCAGGCTCAGGCAGTCGTCGCCCTGCCGCGCGCCGAGGTCGATCGGGATCCGCGGATCCGTCGGCTGCGGGCACACCGGTCCGACCCTGGTGGCATCCGCCGGTTCGGACCAGCGCCGCGGAGGTTGGGGCGCCCGCCACCGCAGCTCACCCGCAGGCGGGGCGGCGAACCGGATCCCCTTCCAGACCTTCACGGTGCCGTCGTCGAGGCCGCGGACCGGTCCGTACGCGGTGTCGACGACGGGCGCGTCGGTGCCTCGTGCCTCTGCGGTCACCGCAACTCCACGACGTAGGGCACGGGACTCCTCCCATCGATCGAACACAGCGAGTTCAGGCTACGCGCGGCTGCGAACAGGCCACCTGGTCAGCGTTTTCGCCGCCCGGCGGGGGCAACGTCGCCCGGTCGGCTAGCTTGATCGCGTGCAGAAGTGGGCCTTGCTGGCCGGTGCCATCATCGTCGAGGTCGCCGCCACCCTGTCGTTGCGCGCGTCCCAGGATCATTCGGCGTGGCTTCTTCTCGTCGTCGGGGGCTACATCGCGGCCTTCACGTTCCTGACGTTGGTGTTGCGCGCCGGAGTTCCGGTCGGGGTTGCGTACGGAATCTGGGGAGCCGTCGGCACGGCCGGCACCGCGGTGCTGGCCGCTGTGCTGTTCGGCGACCCGTTCACCTGGCCTATCGTCGCGGGCATCGGTTTGATCATCGCCGGCGTGCTGCTGATCGAGTTCGGATCGCACCGGGCGGTCGAACAGCGGTGATGTACTGGACTTTGGCGGCCGCGATCGCCTTCGAGGTGTTCGCGACGTTGTCGCTGCGGGCATCGGAGGGGTTCCGCAAGAAGGCCTGGATCGCACCGATCGTCCTGGGATACCTGGCGTCCTTCTATCTGCTGTGGCTGACCCTGGGCCTCGGGATGCCGGTCGGCATCGCCTACGGCGTGTGGACCGCCTGCGGCGTGGCGCTGGTCGCGGTCATCGCGCGCTTCGTGTTCGCCGAAGCGCTGACCTGGGTCATGGCCTTGGGCATCGCACTCGTCGTCGGCGGCGTGCTCACGATCGAGCTCGCCGGCGTCGCGCACTGAGCACGCCCGACAACACCACGACCACGACGCCGGCGATCGGCACGGCGAGCAGGCCGATCCGCAGGCTCGTCGCGTCGGCGATGAGCCCGACGAGTATCGGGGCACCGAAGAACCCGATGCGCATCAACCAGGTGAGAATCGTGAGCCCGCTGCCCGGCCGCAGGCCCGGCAGCTGATCGGCGGCGTGCATCGCCGACGGCACCAGCGTCGCCGCGCCGAGGCCGGCCATCGCGAAACCGGCGATCGTGCCGGGAACGGACGGGAACGCGAGCGCCAGACCCATGCCGATCGCGGTGATCGCACCACCCGAACGGACCACGGCGCGTGCCCCGAACCGGTCGACCAGCCGGTCGCCGACCAGTCGGCCGATGAACAGGAAGGTGACGGCGGCGATGTAGCCCGTCACCGCGATCGGCCCGGACGCGCCGAATACGTCCCGCAGATACAACACCGCCCAGGAGTTGCCGGCGTCCTCGACCGTCGCACCGGCCACCGCGATGAGCACCAGGGCGAGCAGAACTGCATACACCGCAGCGCCGGCGCTGCCGGCACGGTCGGCGCGCGCCTCCCGGTGGTCTTCGTGATCGGGCCCGGGCAGCAGATAGCGGTACGCGACGAGAACGACCACGCTGCACAGCACTGCGGAGAAGCCGAGATGCGGCGCGCGCGGGACACCCAACACGACCGCCGCCCCGCCCATCACGCCGCCGATGATCGCGCCCGCTGCCCACACCGCGTGCAGCGAGTTGATGATCGAGCGGCCGTAGATGCGCTGCACGCGCAACCCGTGGGCGTTCTGCGCGACGTCGGTCACCGCATCGCAGGCACCCGCCGCGAACAGCCCGGCGGCGAACAACACCGGCGAGGCCGCCACGCCCGCCAGCACGACGAAGACCCCGATCCCGATGGTGCCGACAACAGCCACCCGCGACGAGCGGTAGCGCCGGATGAGCGCGGCCGCGGTCAACCCGGCCGCCAGCGCCCCCGCCGAGAACGCGGCGACAGCCGCACCGTACGCCGAATTCGACAGCCCCAGATCGGTCTTGATCTCGGGGTAGCGCGGCACCAGATTGGCGAACACGGCGCCGTTGGTCAAGAACAGCGCCGCCACCGCGATCCGGGCCCGACGACCCTGCACCTCGGCCGTATCCTGCCGGTCGGGCGCCATACCGGCCGACACTACCCAGCGGGCCGACGCGCATTGAGCGCCGGTTGAGTTCGCACAGATCGGGTATGAGCGAGCCTGTGATGAGACGTGGCGGCCGATTCCGGGCAAGATTGGCGACATGACAGGGCCCGCCGCGTCGCTAGTGGAGTTGGCGCGACGCTACGGTGTCGCAACCGATTACGAAGACTGGACGGGCTCGCGCGTCGCCGTGGCCTCCTCGACGCTGATCTCGGTGCTGGCCGCATTGGGCGTCCCCGCTGCCACCGAGGACGACCGTGCCGCCGCACTCGCCGCGCACGACCGTGAATACTGGTCGCGCCACCTTCCGCCGACGATCATCGGTCGCACCGGTGCCACCTCGACGTTCTGGGCGCACGTCACGCACGGCGACCCGGTGTCGCTGCGGATCCTACTAGAGGACGGGTCGGTGCGGACGGGCCTGCGTCAACTCGAAAACAACAGGTCCCCTTATGAATTGGACGGCAGACTGGTCGGCGAGGCGACCTTCGAGACGCCCGCCGACCTGCCGATCGGCTATCACCGCCTCGAACTGCACGCCGACGGGGCGGAGTTCAGCACCGCGCTGATCGTCTCCCCCGCGTCACTGTCGGCCCCATCCGGCAGGACCTGGGGTCTGGCCACCCAGCTCTACAGTGTGCGGTCCGAAAGATCCTGGGGCATCGGCGATCTGACCGATCTGATAGACCTGGCGGTTTGGTCGGCGGCCCGACACGCCGCGGGATTCATCCTCGTCAATCCCCTGCACGCGGCCGCGCCGGTCGCGCCGATGGAACCGTCGCCCTACCTGCCGACCTCCCGCCGGTTCGTCAACCCGATCTATCTGCGGGTGGAAGCGGTCCCCGAATACGCCTATGTCCGCCGCCGCAACCGGTTACGCAAGCTGCGTGAGGCCGTGCAGTCCCGAGCCGACCGCGCCGAGCAGGTCGAGCGCGACGCGGCGTGGAAGGCCAAGCGCTCGGCGCTGGAGGCGGTCTACGAGGTACCGCGCTCGGCGGGGCGGGAACTGGCCTACGCCGCCTACCGGGAGCGCGAGGGCACCAGCCTCGACGACTTCGCCACCTGGTGTGCCCTGGCCGAACGGTACGGCGCCGACTGGCACCGGTGGCCCGAGGAACTGCAGCATCCGGCGAGCGAAGCCGTCGCGGCCTTCGCCGCCGAGCACCCCGACGACGTCGACTTTCATCGGTGGCTGCAGTGGCAGCTCGACGACCAGCTCACCGCGGCGCAGGCCACCGCGCTGCAGGCTGGAATGAGCCTGGGCGTCATGCACGACCTCGCGGTGGGGGTGGACCCCAACGGCGCGGACTCGTGGGCCCTGCAGGACGTGCTCGCGCTCGGCGTCACGGCGGGCGCTCCTCCCGACGAGTTCAACCAGCTCGGACAGGACTGGTCGCAACCGCCGTGGCGCCCGGACCAACTCGAGAAGCTCGCCTACGAGCCGTTCCGCGCACTCGTCAACGCGGTGCTGAGGCACGCGGGCGGCGTGCGGATCGACCACATCATCGGGCTGTTCCGGCTGTGGTGGATCCCCAACGGGGCGCGGCCCACCGACGGCACCTACGTGCGCTACGACCACGAGGCGATGATCGGCATCGTGGCGCTCGAGGCCCACCGGGCGGGAGCCGTCGTGGTCGGCGAGGACCTCGGCACCGTCGAACCGTGGGTACGCGACTACCTGAATGAACGCGGCCTGTTCGGAACCTCGATCCTGTGGTTCGAGGCCGACCGCGACGGCGCTCACGGTCCCGCGGGAGGTCCGCTGCCCGCCGAGCAGTGGCGCGAATACTGCCTGTCGGCCGTCACCACGCACGACCTGCCCCCGACGGCCGGCTACCTGGCCGGCGAACACGTCCGCCTGCGCGACGAACTCGGGTTGCTGACGCGGTCGGCCGCCGAGGAGTTGGCCGACGACCGCGAGCAACAGAACAGATGGCTGGACGAACTGCGCCGCGTCGGGCTCCTGGACACCGAGGCCGACACCGCCGCGATCGTCGAGGCCCTGCATCGTTATCTCGGCCGCACACCGTCGCGGTTGCTGTCGCTGTCACTGGCTGACGCCGTCGGCGACCTGCGCACCCAGAACCAGCCCGGAACCACCGACGAGTATCCGAACTGGCGGGTGCCCCTGGCCGGGCCGGACGGTAAAAAGCTGCTGCTCGAGGACGTCTTCGACGACGTCACCGCGGCGCGGCTCGGCGAGGTCATGCGAGAAGCGGTGCGCCCGGCGGTGTAACGCGGACGGCTTCTGCTCCGGTTTCACATTCGTCACGGCTGCGATATATTCGCACCGCAGCGACCTGAGGAGATCACGTGAACAAGCTTGTTGTGCTCAGCGGCGGGCTCGTGGCTGTCGGTTCGGCGGCACTCGTCGGCGCCGGCATCGCGATGTCGCAACCGAGCACCCTGAACGTGGTCGGCGAACCGTACAACCGGGCGCTGCAGATCCTGAAGTCCCAGGGCGTCAAGGCCTACTTCGGCGGTTCGGTTGGCAGCGTGCTCCCCCAGGCGGAGTGCCTGGTCGACCAGCAGAAGATCACCTCGGGCGGCCGGATGCTGCTGATGTTGGACTGCAGCCAGAAGGCGGCGGACCTGATCGCCGAGCAGGGTCCCTCGGGCGGCCCGACGGTCGGCCGGAACGGCGTCACGACCGTGACCCCGACCCCGGTGGTGCCGATCCAGGGCGCGCCCGGCGCGGGCACCCCGCCGCCGCCACCGGCAGGCTGAAGCGGATCAGCCCTCCACCATCCGGCGCAGGTTTGTCAGCGTCCGACTCATCGTGCGGCCGACCTGGCGTGCGGCCACCCGATCGGCGATTAGCCCGAGCAGGTTGCCCGCGGATTCGTAGGACAACCGGAACGTCACCTTCGTGCGGCCGTCCCCGGTGTCACGCAGCCGGAACCGGCCACGCTGTGAGACACCGGTGATCCCGATCCACGACACCTCACGCGGCGCGTCGAACTCGACGACCTCCACGGTGCCGCCGATCGGCACCGAACCGACCTTCCAGTGCACGGTGTAGCGGGACCCGAGCCCGGCGGGCGCATCGGTCAGCATCTCCCAGCGCTCCAGGCTGGCCATGAACTCCGGATAGCACCCCGGGTCGCTGACCACCTTCCACACTTGGTCGCGGTCGGCGTCGATGACGCACTGGCGTTGAACCCTCATGTCTCAGCCCAGAACCGGGAAGCGTCGTCCGGCGGCCAACCTGTCGACTCCTGCCTGCAGGCTGCTCAACACCTTGTCGTTGATGACGTCGTCGTCACTGGCCGCGATGTCGTCGGCGTCGATCGGATCCTGCACCTCGATCGCGATATTCGTCGGCAGCGGCAGCCGAGGTATGAAGTCGCTGACGGTCAGCCCCCACGGCGGCGCCAGCAGGATGGGCACACTCTTGAGGCGGGCCAGCCGGTCCACCATCAGCATTCGCGCCAACCATTGCCCGCGGTCGAGGAACAATGCGGCTTCCTGACCACCGACGCTGGCGACGGGCACGATCGGCACACCCGCTTCGCGGGCCAGCTTCACGTAACCCTTGCGGCCGCCGAAGTCGACCTCGTGGCGCTGCCACGACGGGCGGAACACCTCGTAGTCGCCGCCCGGATAGACCAGAAGCGCCCCGCCGGACTCCAGCGCCAGTTTCGCGTTGTCGTGGTTGGCGGCCACGGTGCCGAACTTGCGCAGCGAACCCAGGCCCGGCATCGAGACCACGAGATTGTGTGCGAGCTGATAGAAGGGCCGCTCGACGCCGAAGTACGAGCTGAACGCCAGAGTGAACACGAACGTGTCCGGCGGCAGGTTGCCACCGCTGTGGTTGCCCACCAACAAGACCGGACCCTCGGCGGGGATGCGGTCAAGACCGCGGACGTCGGCGCGGAAGTACAACGAGGCCAGCAGCCACAGACCCGGCAACTGCTCGCGGATGTAGTCGGGGTCGCGCTGGTCCAGGTCGGCCTTCGGCACCCGCAGCGCGACCTGCTGTTTGGCCCACCCGAGGAGGTCGTCGATCGCAACCATGAACGAGTTATAGACGCGGCCCGCGAACCGCAAACCTGTGTTCCCACTTAGCGCACGTAGACTGTGCGGCACGAAGGAGGAGCCGAGATGGCATTATCGCCGGCCCAGCCTGGGGCTCTACGTCCGCGCCGTTTCGTACACGAGGTCGACCCCGGCCCCGTCCAGATCCAGGCCCGCAAGGTCCACTTCGACCTCTCCGGTGTCCCGCTCGAGTGGATCCCCGGCCACCCGGTGGCCTCCACGATGATCAACCTGTTCAACGTCGTGTTGCCCGCCGCCGAGCACTGGTTCGTCCGCACCTACAACGAGGCGCTGCCGTTGGTGAGGGATCCCAAGCTCGCCGACGACATCCGCGGCTTCATCGGCCAGGAGGCCACCCACGCCGCGGCTCACGACGACGTGATCTCCGAGTTCCTCATCGGCAACGGCGTCGACCCCAAACCCATGCTGGACCTCGTCGGCTACATGTTCGAAAAAGTCCTGGCGCCAAAGGATTTCGACGATCAGCAGCGGCGCCTGAGCAACCTGTGTGAGCGGTTGTGGCTGATCGCGGCGATCGAGCACTACACCGCGGTGCTCGGCGACTTCGCGTTGAACTCCACGTGGGACGACCACGGTGCGGACCCCACCCTGGTCGACCTGTTTCGCTGGCACGGCAGCGAAGAGGTCGAGCATCGCTGCGTCGCCCACGACGTCGCGGTCTACTTCCACGACAGCTATCCCGACCGGATCCGGGCGATGACGGTCGCCGCGGCGGCGATGTTCACCTTCTTCCAACGCGGCACCTGGTACCTGTTGAAGTCCGACCCCAACAGTGACATCGGCTGGTTCGAGATGCAGCGACTGCGGATGCGGGACTCCGAGCTCGGCCTGCTGCCCAAGTTCCGGACCCTGTTCGGGACGAACACGCTGTCCTACTTCCGCCCCGGCTACTCACCGGAGGACATGGGCTCGACCGCCCAGGCCGTGGCCTATCTGGCCACCTCACCCGCCGCTCGCGCCGCGCACCGTTGATGGGTCTGCGCGAACGCTACCGGCAGCTGCCCGCCCATCCGCTGCGGCCGGGACGGCGCTACGCGATGATCGGCATCGCCAACGTCGTGATCAACGGCATGGAGGTGTTGGCCGGCGCCGTCCGCAAGGTCACCCCTCCCCGCGAGCTCGACCGGACCCTGATCCTGCGGGTCGCCGCCCGTGAGGTGGTGGCCCGCGACGAGAACGTCGTGGCACTGACGCTGGTCGCCGCCGACGGCGAACCGCTGCCCCGCTGGCATCCCGGCTCGCACATCGACATCACACTGCCCAGCGGATTGGTGCGGCAGTACTCGCTGTGCGGCGATCCCGGCCACGCCAACAGCTACCGCATAGCGGTGCGCCGCATTCCCGACGGTGGCGGCGGTTCGATCGAGGTGCACCAGGCGCTGAACCCGGGCGCGACCGTGACATCGCACGGGCCCCGCAACGCGTTCCCGCTGACCGTTCCCGGTTACGGCTCCCCCACCCGGCGGCTCAGGTTCGTCGCCGGTGGCATCGGCATCACCCCGATCCTGCCGATGCTGCGACTGGCGCAGGCGCTCGATGTGGAGTGGTCGATGGTGTACACGGGGCGCAGCCGCGAGAGCCTGCCGTTCGTCGACGAGGTCGCCCGGTTCGGCTCCCGCGTGCAGATCCGCACCGACGACGTCGACGGACTCCCCAGCGCCGACGACCTTCTCGGCGACTGCCCCGACGGCACGGCGGTCTACGCGTGCGGTCCGGCGATGATGTTGACCGTCATCCGCGAGCGGCTGGTCGGGCGCGACAACGTGGAACTGCATTTCGAACGGTTCGCCGCCCCGCCCGTCGAGGACGGCACGAACTTCTCGGTGACGGTGGCCTCACGCGGCCAGACCATCGATGTCAGAGCCGACGAGACCCTGCTCGCGGCGCTGCGCAGATCCGGTGTGCCCGCCCCGTACTCCTGTCAGCAGGGCTTCTGCGGTACATGTCGCAGCCGTGTGCTTGTGGGCTCGGTCGACCACCGCGACACGCTGCTCACCGACACCGAACGCGACGGCGGGCTGATGTTGATCTGCATCTCCCGCGCCGCCGAAGGTTCCCATCTGACACTCGATCTGTAGTCGTCTCGTACTATTCGGCCATGCCGTTGGCCGAGGGGGCGACTTTCGCCGGATACACCATCGTGCGTTTACTCGGCTCCGGCGGAATGGGCGAGGTCTACCTGGCCCAGCATCCGCGCCTCCCCCGACGCGACGCGCTCAAGGTGCTTCCCGCGTCGGTGTCGGCCGACGACGAGTACCGCAGACGGTTCCAGCGTGAGGCCGACATCGCGGCCACGCTGTGGCATCCGCACATCGTCGGGATCCACGATCGCGGCGAGGCCGACGGTCAGATCTGGATCTCGATGGATTACGTGGACGGCACCGACGCGGCGCAACTGCTCAAGGAGCACCATCCTGACGGGATGCCTCCGCGGGAGGTCGCCGCGATCGTCACCGCCATCGCCGACGCCCTCGACTACGCCCACCAGGGCGGCCTGCTGCACCGCGATGTGAAACCCGCCAACATCCTGCTCGCCCGGCCCGAGACCGACGATCGGCGAATCCTGTTGGCCGACTTCGGGATCGCCCGATGGGCCGACGATGTCAGCGGTCTCACCGCGACCAACATGACGGTGGGCACGGTATCCTACGCCGCACCCGAGCAGTTGATGGGTGAGACGCTCGACGGCCGAGCAGATCAATATGCTTTGGCCGCCACCGCATTTCACCTGCTGACCGGTTCGCCGCCGTTTCGCAACTCGAATCCGGCCGTCGTCATCAGCCAGCACCTGTCGGCGGCGCCGCCGGCGATCGGCAGCCGCCGACCGGACCTGGCGGACCTGGATCCCGTGCTCGCCAAGGCGATGTCAAAGAACCCCAAAGACCGGTTCGAGCGTTGCGCGGACTTCGCCAGGGCGCTCAGTCACCACCTCGGCGTCGCCTCGGCGGACCCCGACAGCACCCGACTCGCCGTTGCCGCCGCCCAACCGAAGAGGTCGTGGCTGCGGCCGGGGATCGTGGTGCCCGCGGTGCTTGCGGTGCTGCTGGTCGCCGCGGTCGTGGTGGCGGCCTTCCTGTTCGGTGAGGAACGCGCGACAACCCCAGCCAGGTCCACCACCGCCGCCTCGTCACCGCCGCGCCCTCGGGGGAGCAGTTGGCCCCGATCACCGCGGCGGAGTCGTCGGCAGGCGATGACGACGCCGTTGTCGTGGTTGCGGTGTCGTCGTCGCTCGCGGTGGTCGTGGGGGCGTCTGTTGTGGTGGTCGTCGTGGGGGGGGGGGGTGGCGGGGG
>NZ_LQIX01000029.1 GCF_001500045.1 Mycobacterium sp. GA-1199 | reverse complement strand
AGGTGGGGCAGGGTGATGCGGTAGGTGGTGGCCTGCTCGCCGACGGTTTTGCTGATGCCGCGTGGGGGGTCGCGGTGGTCGGGTTGGGGGCGCGGTTCGAGTTTGATCGCAAACCGCAGTTGGTTGACTGTGGCCACCGAGGCCATCTGGGCGTAGTGCTCATCTGAGCCCGCCCCGGCGTACTGGGCGATGACCCCGACCTGATCCAGCGACAGGCGGCCCTCGCGCATTTGTGTGGTGCAGCGGGGGAACTCGTCGAAGCGCTGCGCGACGGCGGCCACGTTTTTGGCGGTGGCATCTGCCATGCCCAGTTTCCAGGCCACCAGCGCTTTGACCGAGCGCACACCTTCGGCGGTTGACCACAGACCGTCGCGGTCGATCTCGGCGATGATTTCCACGATGCGCCCATCGATGGCGTTGCGCTGTCCCGATAACTCGGCCAACTGTCCCAACAGGCCCACCAACCGCTCGTGGGGACCGACATCCACCTGGGCATCCGCAGAAGCGATCGACATGACCACATCATCACAGAAGGGTCCGACAAATCCGGAGCGTCAGTCCTCCAGCGCCCGACCCACGATCAACGGATCAGGCTCACCGACCACTTCGTCGTCCTTGTCGTCATAGTCGAAGCGCGACAACAGGTATCGCATTGCGTTGATCCGACCTCGCTTCTTGTCGTTGCTCTTCACGACGATCCACGGCGCATAGTCGGTGTCGGTCGCAACGAACATCTCCTCCTTGGCCCTGGTGTACTCCTCCCACCTGTTGACCGCCTCCATGTCCATCGACGAGAACTTCCACTGCCGCAACGGATCGACCAGCCGGATCGCGAACCGCGTCCGCTGCTCGGCCGGCGACACCGAGAACCAGAACTTGGTCAGGTGCAGTCCGGAGTTGACCAGCATCTCCTCGAACGCGGGTGCCTGCCGCATGAACTCGGCGTGCTGTTTAGGAGTGCAGAAGCCCATCACCCTCTCCACACCGGCGCGGTTGTACCAGGACCGGTCGAACAGCACCATCTCCCCGCCGGTCGGCAGATGCCTGACGTATCGCTGGAAGTACCACTGCGACTTCTCTTCTTCGGTCGGCTTCTCCAGCGCGACGACCCGTGCGCCGCGTGGGTTGAGGTGCTCCATGAACCGCTGGATCGAGCCGCCCTTACCCGCCGCATCCCGGCCCTCGAACACGATGACGTGCCGCGCTCCGGTGCGCTTGCTCCAGTTCTGCAACTTCAGCAGTTCGATCTGAAGCTGCCGTTTGGTCCGCTCGTATTCGTCGCGACTCATTCGCTCGTCGTACGGATAGCGTTCACGCCACGTCTCGATCGGCTTGCCGTCGCGATCGAGCAGTATCGGATCGTCTTCGTCCTCGTCGTTGACGGTGTATCCGTGGTCGTCGGTCGACAGCGCGTCGAGGTCGATCTCCGAGTCTGCAGTCGTCATCACCGGCTCCTAACGACGCTCGCCTACCCGCAAGCCTGCGCGGCTAATCGCGCTAATCTCAGCGGGTGCGGCTACTCCGCGCCGTCGCCGGCGCCCCGTTCAGCTTCGCGTGGCTGCTCGTCTTGCTCATCACGACCCGCGTGCAGCGCTCGGCAGGACATGGGGGGTCGCGACGGATCCAGCGCAGGAACTCCACGAACCTGCGCCGGCTGCGCAGCGAGCCCCATCGCGTGCTCACCACCAGCTTGTTCTGGCTCGACGACCACAGGTGGTGGCCCTACGTCCCGGTGTTCGTCGGCCTCGTCGCGCCGGCGGAGCGCCGATTGGGTTGGTGGCGTTGGCTTCTCGTCGGGATCGGCGCTCACGTCGTCGCCACCTACGTCGGCCAGAGCTACCTGCGGTTCCTGATTCGGAAGGGCCGCGCGCCGCAGCGGCTCGAGAATGCCCGCGACGTCGGGGTCAGTTACTTCGTCCTCGGGGTGGCCGGTGCCCTGTCGGGCTACACCCGCAAGCCGTGGCGCTCCGGGGCCCAGGCCGCGGCCGCGCTGGCGCTGGCCGGTAACGCCGCCGCCCGGCCCACGTTCACCGAAGTCGGCCACCTGACCGCCTTCCTCGTCGGGCTGGCTGCGGGTCCGCTCGCGCCCGACCGCGACCAGCAGCCCTACCCGGGCATACCCCGCTGACCTCGGCACATCGACGCGAAGGTTTCACAACCTCCACCTCGGGAACGATGTGGCCATGGATTGGGAATGTGCCGTCGTCGGGGGAGGGGCCGCCGGGTTGAGCGCCGCCCTCGTTTTGGGGCGGGCGAGACGGCGCACGATCGTCATCGACGCCGACGAACAGAGCAACCGCGCCGCGAAGGTGATGGGCGGCATGCTCGGCTACGACCAGCGTCCGCCCGCCGAGCTGTACGCACAAGGACGACGCGAGCTGACGGCCTATCCCAGCGTCGAGTACCGGCACGGCTTGATCGTCAGCGGCCGCCCCGTCGACAACGGCTTCATCCTCGAACCCGACGACGGCGATCCCATTCTCGCCAAGCGGGTCCTGCTTGCGACCGGCATGCAGTACTGCCCGCCGGACCTGCCCGGGCTCGCCGAGCTGTGGGGCACCTCGGTTTTCCAGTGTCCGTTCTGCCACGGCTGGGAGATGCGCGACAAGCGGCTCGCCACCATGGCCGCCGGTGAAGAGGCGATGCACTCCGCGCTGATGCTTCGCGGCTGGAGCGACGACGTCGTTCTTCTCACCGACGGACGAACCGATCTGTCGCCGGAAGACAAGAAGGTACTGCACGCCGCCGATGTCACGATCGAGGACCGCCGTGTCGTCGAATTACTCAGCGAGGACGGACAACTGAGCGCGATCGCGTTCGCCGACGGTGACCGGTTGGCCCGCGACGGACTCCTCGTCGAGGCGCCGCTCAAACAGCGCTCAGCGCTCGCCGAGCAGCTGGGCGCCGCGTGCACGCCGGGGCCGCTGGCCGCCGACACGATCAGCATCGACCCGATCCATCGCACCGAGGCCAGCGGGGTGTTCGCCGCGGGTGATCTCTGCAGCGAACAGCCTTACGTGGCAGGCGCGATCGCGGCGGGGTCGAAGGCGGCGATGATCATCGTGCAGAGCCTGCTGGCCGACGAGTTCAGCCTGCCCTACCCCCCGATCTAACCCAGCAGCGCGTCACACATCACGGGTAAGTCCCGTACCCGGATGCCGGTGGCGTGGTAAACGGCGTTGACAGCCGCTGCGGCGGAGCCGACGATGCCGATCTCGCCCGCGCCGCGCGAGCCCATCGGGTTCGAGTGCTTGTCGACGTCGTCGAGCCACATCGCCTCGATCGCCGGGACGTCGGCGTGCGAGCTGAAGTGGTACGTCGCCAGGTCCCTCGTGACGATGTGGCCGAAGCGGGGATCACGCACGCTCTCCTCGTGCAGCGCCATCGACAGCCCCATCGTCATGCCGCCGATCAGCTGTGAGCGCAGCGTCGCCGGATTGATCACCCGGCCGATGGAGAACACGCCGAGCATCCGGGGCACCCGGATCTCGCCCGTGTACCGGCTGACCCGTGCCTCGACGAAATGGGCACCGAAGGAATACATTCCGAAGTTCGGCGCCTCCTCGTTCTCCGGCGCCTCCCTGGTGGTGGTGGTGACGCCGACCTCCGGGTGGTCACCGTGGTCGTGCCGGAACTGTTGTGCCGCAGCGACGATCGCACGTCCCCAGGAGCTGATGCCCGACGAGCCGCCCTCGACCGACGCGGCGGGCAGATCGGTGTCGCCGATCTGCAGGTCGATCGCCGACAGCTCACAGCCCAGCGCATCGGCGGCGATCTGGCTCAACGCGGTCCACGTGCCGGTCCCGATGTCGACCGCGCCGATGCCGACGGAGTAACGGCCCGGGGCGACACATTCGATGCGGGCGCTGTTGCCCGGCTGGATCATCGCGGGATACACCGCGGACGCCACACCGGTACCCACCAACCACTCACCCTCGCAACGGGTTCCCGGCTCGGGATCGCGCGATGCCCAGCCGAACCGCTCCGCACCCGTCTGCAGGCACTCGAGAAGGCGGCGGTCCGACCACGGATTGCCGGTCTCGGGATCGACGTCGGGCTCGTTGCGGATGCGCAGCTCGATCGGGTCGAGCCCGCACGCGACGGCCAGTTCGTCCATCGCGACCTCGAGAGCGAACATGCCCGGACACTCCCCGGGCGCACGCATCCAGAACGGAACGGGCACGTCGAGCGCCACCAACCGGTGTGACGTCTTGCGGTTCGCTCCCGCGTACATCATCCGGGTGGGAACCGCGGCCTGCTCGGCGAATTCCTTGACGGTGGCGGTCTGGGCGATCACGTCGTGGCTCACCGACGTCAACGTCCCGTCACTCTCGGCGCCGAGTCGCAGGTGATGAATGGTGGGCGTGCGATATCCGACGAAGTCGAACATCTGCTGCCGGGTCACGGCGAACTTCACCGGTCGACCTGGAACCCGTTGCGCGGCCATCACCGCGAGCACATTGTGCGAGTGCGGGGCGCCCTTGGAGCCGAAACCCCCACCGACGTTCCTCGCGATCACGCGCACCTTCTCGAGGTCGAGGCCGAACGTCGTCGCCATCTCCTTGCGAACCACGTGGACACCCTGTGTCGAATCCCACAGCGTCAGGGTCTCGTTGTCCCACAACGCGATGCATGCGTGTGGCTCCATCGGATTGTTGTGCTCGTGCGGGGTGGAGTAGGTCTGGTCGACGACGACCGGTGCGTCGCGCAGCGCTGCTTCGTCGTCGCCCTCGGCGGTGTCGGTCGGATGGCCCGCGTTGACCTGCTCGGGTGCGTACAGCTTCGGATGGTCGGCGCGCAGTTCGACGTCGTGCGGGGAAGCGTCGTACTCGACCTGCACCAGTGCCGCTGCCTGACGGGCGGTCTCGGCGCTCTCGGCCACCACCGCACCGATCAACTGGCCGCGGTAATTCACCTGCGGGCCCTGCAGGATCGTGAGGTCGCCGTTGGAGGTGTCGGCGAGCCGCTGCTTGTCGAAAGCGGTGAGCACGGCGAGAACTCCGTCGATCGCCTCGGCCGCCGACGTGTCCATCGTCGTGATCCTGCCGTTGGCGATGGTGGCCTGGATCGGATGGAGGTAGGCGGCGTTCTCGACGGCGTACTCGTAGGCGTAGTCCGCTGTGCCGGTGACCTTGGCGGGCCCGTCGAGCCGGGTGACGCGCGTACCGATGACGCGGGGCTCGAGGGCGGTCATCGTTGCTCGCTCAGTTCGGTCAGGGCGGCGATGACGGTGCGGCGGGTCAGCTCGACCTTGAACTCGTTGCCCGGCGACGGTCGTGCATCCTCGAGTTCGGTGTCTGCGGCCCGGCGGAACGAGTCCTCGGTGGCCGGTGCGCCCGCGAGGATCTCTTCGGCACGGCGAGCACGCCACGGTTTGTGGGCGACGCCGCCGAGCGCGATGCGGGCGCTCGTGACCGCGCCGTCGTCGACGACGAGTTCTGCGGCCACCGACGTCAACGCGAACGCGTAGGAGGCACGGTCGCGCACCTTCCGGTACGTCGATCGAGCTCCGTCCGGCGGCGGAGGGATCTCGACCGCGGTGATCAGCGCGCCGGGCGGTAACTCGGTGTCACGGTCGGGCCGCTCACCGGGCAGCCGGTGAAACTCCGTCAGCGGCAGGCAATGCTCACCGTCGACGTCCACGAACACGACACGCGCGTCGAGCGCGGCCATCGCCACGGCCATGTCCGAAGGATGCACGGCCACACAGTGTTCCGAGGCGCCGAGGATCGCGTGGTAGCGCACGTAGCCGCCGATCGCCGAGCATCCCTCACCCGGCGTGCGTTTGTTGCACGGTGTGGTGACGTCCTGGAAGTACACGCATCGGGTGCGCTGCAACAGGTTTCCCGCAGTGGTTGCGAGGTTGCGCAGCTGGCCGGAGGCCGCCGACAACAGCGCACGCGCGAGGACCGGGTAGCGGCTGCGGACCACGGGGTGGGCGGCGAGGTTGCTGTTGCGGACGTCGGCGCCGACGCGCAGGGTGCCGTCGGGCAACTGGTCGACATCGGCGAGGGGCAGATGCCCGACGTCGACCAGTAGGGACGCCTCGAGGATGCCGAGCTTCATGTGGTCGACGAGGTTGGTTCCGCCGGCGAGGAACACCGCGTCGGGACGGTCGGCGACGGTGGTGACCGCGTCGGCGACGCTGGTGGCGCGGTGGTAGTTGAACGGGATCACCGAGCCGCCTCGCTGATGGCGGCGACGATGTTGGGGTAGGCGGCACACCGGCACAGATTGCCGCTCATCCGTTCGCGGATCTCCTCGGCGGACAGTTCGGGCGGCTTTTCGAGATCGTCGGTGACGTGGCTGGGCGCGCCGGACTTCACCTCGTCGAGCATGCCGACGGCCGAGCAGATCTGGCCGGGCGTGCAGTAGCCGCACTGGAAGCCGTCGTGGTCGAGGAACGCCTGGGCGACGGGATGCAGGGTGTCGCCGTCGCCGAGCCCGGACGCGGTGACGATCTCGGCACCGTCGTGGGCGACCGCGAACGCCAGGCAGGTGGTGGCACGGCGGCCGTCGAGCAGAACCGTGCACGACCCGCACTGACCGTGGTCGCAGCCCTTCTTGGGTGCGGTGACGCCGAGATGCTCACGCAGCAGGTCGAGCACCGTGACGCGGTTGTCGACGTGCACGGAGTGCTCGGTGCCGTCGACGGACACGGTGATGTCGGTGAAGTGGGCTGGCTCCATCGCGTGGAGGTACCCGGGGGAGATGTCACGAAACGGCGCTACTCCTCGTGCAGCTTCTCCTCGAGGATCTTGTCCAGGTCGTCGATGAAGCTGTGGTGGTGGTCGTGGAAATAGCGATGATGGTGAACCGGATCGACCGGCCGCTCCCATACGTGTTCGGGTCCGTAGCTCACGACGCCGTCGTTCCAGGTACCGACCGCCATGTGCTCACAGGGCAGGCGATAAATGATCCCGCCCTCGGCGTTGGTCACCCAGTGAACTTCCTGTTCATCGAAGTTCTCGTCGCACTGCGGACACGTGATCGGGGTCATCGCTCACCGGTCCTTCCGTTGCCTTCCACTGAAGTGTCGCGTTCGCCCGATATCGACGGGTAGGGACAAAAGGCCTTAGTCGCGGTTGCGACAGTCACGACCACTTTCCGGGACCGCGACAATGAATGCATGAGCGCTCAGACCTGGACCATGGATCAAGCGGAGGGCCGCCTCGACATCCGCACCGGCGTCGAGGGCCGGGCGGCAAAGATGGGGCACCGCCTCACCATCGCCGTGAACTCCTGGCATGCCAGGGTCGGATGGTCCGACGGCGAACCCGCCGAGGTGGCGCTCACGGTGGACGTGAATTCGCTCGAGGTGCTCAGCGGCGAGGGCGGTGTTACGCCATTGACCGCACCCGAGAAGGCGCTCGCGCGGTCCAATGCACTGAAAGTGCTGAATGCGAAGCGGTTTCCGCGTATCGAGTTCGAAACCAGCGACATCGAAAAGACCGAACACGGATACCGTCTCAGCGGAGCGGTGCAGATCAACGGCAAGACGCGCGACCATGTCGTCGACGTGATCGTGCAGAAAGTCGACGAGGTGTGGCGCATGTCATGCGAAACCACCGTGCGGCACTCTGACTTCGGGCTCAAGCCGTACTCCATGCTGATGGGAGCGATGAAGGTCGCCGACGCCGTGACCGTCGCATTCACCGCCGAGCGAAATAGCCGGTAGCCTGGCGCACTGAGGAAATCGCCTGTGCTGCTGTGACATCGGGGTCGCCAGGCCACCCGCTGCGGGGAGCGGGTTACGTAGGACGGCGTTGCGGGAACACCACTGATTGCTGCGCTGGTGTCGAGAAGAGAAAGGATGGCATGTGAGCTCCCCGAAGGGCGGTTCCCGTCTGGGCACGCGATTCGGGCCGTATGAGCTGAAGTCTCTGATCGGCGTCGGCGGGATGGGCGAGGTCTACCGCGCCTGGGACACCGCAAAGGAACGGACCGTGGCCATCAAGCTGCTACGTCCGGATATGGCGGCCGATCCCGCCTTTCAGGAACGTTTCCGACGTGAGTCGCGCGTCGCCGCGCGCCTGCAGGAACCACACGTCATCCCGGTTCACGACTTCGGCGACATCGACGGTGTGCTCTACATCGACATGCGCCTCGTCGAGGGGGCCAGCCTCAAGGAGTTGATCCGGACCGCCGGTCCGTTGCCGGCGACGCGGGCGGTGTCGATCATCGCCCAGGTCGCGGCCGCCTTGGACGCCGCGCATTCGAATGGGCTGGTACACCGCGACATCAAGCCCGAGAACGTGCTGTTGACCCACGACGATTTCGCCTACATCGTCGACTTCGGCATCGCGCACGGCGGCGGCGAAGCGAACGTCACCAAGACCGGCCTGGTGATCGGGTCGTGCGCGTACATGGCGCCGGAACGCATCAGCGGCGAACGCGGCGGCCCGGCTTCCGACATCTACTCGCTGACCTGCCTGCTCTACGAATGCCTGACCGGCCGGGCGCCGTACGACTCCGGCGACCTGCGCGAGATCATGGGCGCGCACCTGTTCTCGCCGCCGCCGCGTCCGAGCATCATGCGACGCGGGATCAGCCGGGCGTTCGACGAGGTCATCGAGCGCGGCATGGCCAAGAAGCCCACGGACCGCTACACGACGGCCGGCGAGTTGGCCAAGGCTGCCGCCGCTGCGGCCGAGCAGCCACCGGTCGCGATGCCGATACAGCCACCGCCGCCGGCCCCCTCGACGCGCCAGTTCTCGGCCGTCGACCCGAACCCGGCGAGCACGCGTTACCAACCGATGTACGCGCCGCAGCCGCCACCGCCGACGAATCGCAAGCGTTTCGGCCCGACGCAGGTCGGGCTGGTGGCGGCGACGGTCGTGCTGTTCACCGCGGCGGTGGTGCTGGCCATGGTGCTCGCGTTCGGCAACAACGGAGGCGGTTCGGCGCCGCAGACGCCGCTGGCCGTGCCGCCGTCGACGACGACCCCGACGACGGCCCCGTCCGCGACGACAACCACGACACCGTCGACGCCAACCACCACGACGACGCCCACGACCAGCGGGCCGCCGATCGCCGGGGTGTCGGGCACCGACTCGCAGGGCTTCATCGGGCACACCACGCGTTGCGACGCGGGCAGCACGCCGGTCGCGGCGATTCGGACGGCGCAGTCGCTGGCCGTGATCTGCGAGACGGGTGCCGGCACCTATCAGTACCGCGGGGAGCGCCTGCGCGACGGTGCAAACGTGCAGCTCAACAACGCGCGACCGGTGGGCGGCGGGTTCGTCGCCACCAATCCGGCCGACGGCGCGCGATACGACGTGCAACCCGGCCTGCTGACGATTTCAAGCAACGGCAAGGTCGACTCGGCCGAACCGGCGCTGGAGTACGGCTCAGCGGCCCGCTAACGGCGCGATTTGTGCGTTTAGGAGCGCTCACCGCTCGTTTTGGTACACAAATCGCTCGACGGGACTACGGTTCGGCCAGGGAAACACCATAGATCGGGGGCCTCATGGACAACCGCAGGTACTCGCGCGAGAGCGAACAGGCCCGCAGACAGGAAATCGAACAGGATGCCCGCCGGCTCCGCGAGTTCGAAACCTTCTCAAAATTCTCCGACAAGGACCTGAAGCGCCTGGTCGAAGCCGCGCATCGCACCTCCACGTCGGGGCCGTGGCCGCTGATCCAGGAGCAGACCCCGTCGGACGCCTGCTACATCCTGCTCAGCGGCGAGGTCGGCGTATACGTCGGCCACGACCGCATCGCCGTCGTCGGCCCGGGTGAGGTGATCGGCGAATCGGTGTTGCGTCGCGGCGCGTTGCGCAACGCGACCGTGACGACGACGGGTCGGGCCGAGGTACTGCACATCAACCGCGACGATCTCTCCCGGTTGATCGATGAGATGCCGGCGCTGCGCGAGGCCATGGACGCGACCGTTGCTCGCCATGCACCACAGGCCACCAAGCAGGGCTGAAATCGACCTAACCTCAATCATGGTTTGACGCGAGTGTCAACCCGGGTACGCCGCATGAATGGAACGGCTCAGTGCGTTCGACGCGACGATGCTCTACAGCGAATCATCCAGTGTCCCACTGAATGTCTGTTCAATAGCCTGCCTTGACACCTCGACCATCCCCGGTGGCTACAGTTTCGAACGGGTTCGCGACCACCTGGCCACGCGGTTGAAGGCCCTGCCGGAATTGCGGGCAAAGTTGACCAACAGTCAGCTGAACCTCGACCATCCGGTCTGGGTCGACGACGACGAGTTGGACCTCGAATACCACCTGCACCGCATCGCGCTGCCCGCACCGGGCGGGCGCAACGAACTCGTCAACGTCTGCTCGCGCATCGCGGCGGCGCCGCTGGACCGCAGCAAGCCGCTGTGGGAGATGTGGGTGATCGAGGGCATCTCCGAAACCGATCCGTTCGACGCCGGCGACGTCGCGCTGATGATCAAGGTGCACCACGCCGCGGTGGACGGGGTGTCGGCGGCCAACCTGATCAACAAGCTGTGCGATGTCGAGCCCGACGGTCCACCACCCGAACCCGTCGAGGGCTTCGGCGGGGCCAGACCGCTGGAGATCGCCGCTGGGGGCCTGCTGCGCGCGTTCACCCGTCCCTGGCAACTGACCAGAGCCGTGCCCGCGACGATGTCGACCATCGTCAGCACGATCACCCGCGCCCGTTCGGGCACCGCGATGGCCGCCCCGTTCTCGGCGCCGGCGACGGTGTTCAACGCCGAGATCACCTCCGATCGCACCATCGCGCTGGCGCAGCTGGAGCTCGACGACGTCAAGAAGGTGAAGAACACCTTCGACGTCACGGTCAACGACGTGGTGATGGCGCTGTGTGCCGGCGCCCTGCGTCAGTACCTGCTCAAGCGGGGAGAGCTGCCGGACAAGCCGCTCATCGCGGTGGTCCCGGCGTCGGTGCACGACAAGTCCGACCGCCCCGGCCGCAATCAGCTGTCGGGCTTCTTCAACAACCTGCAGACCCACATCGAGGACCCCGCTGAGCGGTTGCGCGCGATCGCCGAATCCAGCTCTCGCGCAAAGGCTCACAGCGCCGACATCGCTCCCACGCTGTTGGCCGACGTGACCCAGGCGCTGCCGCCCGCATTGTTCGGTGTGGCGATGGACGTGCTGTCGCACACACCGCTCAAGCGCACGCCGATCCACAACGTGGTGATCTCGAATGTGCCGGGACCCCAGGAGACGTTGTACGCGATGGGCGCGGAGATGAAAGCGCTCTACCCGCTCGGCCCGATCTTCCACGGCTCGGGCCTGAACATCACCGTGATGTCGTTGACCGGCAAGTTGAACGTCGGGATCATCGCGTGCCGCAAGCTGGTCAACGACCTCTGGGACCTTGCCGACGGTTTCGAAGGCGCCTTGGACGATCTACTGGCCGCTTGCTGAGCGGTTCGCCGGCTTGATCAACCACAGCGCGAGGATGATCGCCGCGATCGGGCCGACGGCCATGATCAAGCTCAGGGTGTGGATGGCGTCGACGGCGTTGTGCGGGGCCTGTTCCACCACCAGTCGGGCTTGCTCGGGGCTGACCATCTGCGCCCCGTGACCGCCGTGCACGGTCAGCAGCGCCTCGCGTGTCTCGGCGCGCGTGATGCCGGATCGAGACAAGTCGTGGGCGCTGTCGGTGAGGAACAGGTTGATGCCCACGAGCGCGAAAAGCGCGGGCCCCAGCGAGTATCCGCCTTCGTTGACCGCGCTCTTGACCGCAGACACCGCGCCGCCGAGATCGGTTGGGGCGCTGCTCATCATGATCATCGCCTGCGGGGTCGTGACGAGGGCGCCGCCGACCACGATCAGCGCGGTGGTGATGAACACCGTCGTACGCGTCGTGTCGAGGTCGAAGAGCCGCATCGTCAGCAGCCCGCCGAGCATGACGATGAGCCCGCTGATCATCACGGTGCGGGGGCTGAACCGGTTGGCGGCGGGGCCGGCGGAGGTGGCGGCGACGGCAGCCAAGGCGGTGGCGGGGATCAGCAGCAGGCCGAACAGCTCGTGGGATTCCTTGCGGACCGTGACGAGATAGAACGACAGCAACACCATCGACCCGCCGAGCACGATGTTGAACAGCACGCCGGCGGTCACCGCGGCGTTGAACCGGCCCGACCGGAACACCCGCATGTCGAGCGCCGGGTCCGTGGCGCGCAACTCCTGCATGACGAATGCGCATCCGGCCACCAGGCCGACTCCGATCGCCACCAGGCCGACGGTGTTGATGCCGGTCTCGATGCGCGAGACGCCGAAGATCAGCCCCAGCAGCGCGACGGCGAACAACGCCATCCCGAGTATGTCGAGGCGCCGCCCCGCTCGCACCGTCTCGGGCACGAACCGCCACGTGACGAGCAACCCGAGGACACCGATGACCGGCGCCACGAAAAAGCAGGCGCGCCAGCCGATCGCGTGACCGAGCATGCCGCTGATCGCGGGCATCGGGGTCGCGACGGCGTACCCGACACCGAAGTAGGCGGCGATCGCCGCGGCCCGACGGCCCGGCGGGAACACCGCGTTGGTGATCGCCAGCGACAGGCCGATCAGGAACGCCAGCATCACGCCTCCGCCCGCGCGGGCGACGATCAACACCGCTGGCGCCGGTGCGGCGGCGGCGAGCACGCTGAACGTGATGGCACCGGTCAATCCGAGCAGATACATCCGCCGCATGCCGTACAGGTCGCCGAGCGCGCCGGCGCTCAGGACCGCCGCCGCCATGGTCAGGGTGGCCAGGCTGGCGACGAATGTCGCGGTGGATCCGGTGATGCCCACGCCGCTCGAGACGAGTTGCAGGTTGGCCGAGAAGGTGGTCGGGTCGCCGATCGCGATCGCATACCCGAGGCCCATCGCGAGCACCGTCATGACAGCGGCGAACCCCGATACCTGACGCTGCTCGGCGTCGACGCGAGTACCGTCCGGCACGCGCGGAATGTTACCGGCGTAGAAGCGCCGTCATCACCTCTTTCGAGGGCACGGCCGCGGCGGTCACGGCGATGGTGTGCCGCCCTACGGGCACCCGCACGTGCGCACCGGTCGGTTCGCCGTCGAGCAGAACCGCCACGTCGGGCGGTAACGCGGCGAGTTCGACACGCGTCTCCGTGTCGGTCGAGATGTCGATGGACGACGTGTCCAGCGACGCGAGCCCGGCCCGCGCGACGTCGACGGTGAGGCCCCCGACACCCGTCAGTTTCAACGTCAGGAACGGCAGGGGCTCGACGGCCGCGCCTGTGCGCCAGAGCAGTTCGGTGTACAGGCCGGGAGACAGGTCGAGGTCGGGTTCGACACCGCGGCGGCGGCGGATGGTGCGCGTCGGGTCGGGGCGCGCATACGACCGCGCGTCGACCGACGCGATAGCGCCACGCCTCCCGGCGAGCGCGGGATCGGCGGTCAGGTTCGACAACCACCAAACCCGCTGCGGCCCAAGGCCGAGATCGGGTCGCACCAGCTCCGGGTACCACGAGTAGGTGATGTGCCCGGGGTCGGCCTGGCGAAGCCCAGTGCCCATATGCGCAATCGGATCGTCGAACTCGTCGTCGAGCACCCAGGTCACGTGGTCCTCGAAGGGGTAGACGGTGAAGCGGTAGCGGTAGCCCAGCCGGTCGAGTTCGAGCACCTGCGACAGCACCGATGTGATCGGTACGAACTGGTCCAGCACGCCGTGTGCGATGACGAACGGAAGCCATCGCCCGTTCGGCAGCAGTTCCCAGGTGTCGCCTTCGCGGGCGCAGTGCGAGTCGAAGTCGAGGTCGCCGGGTACGTCGACGTCGGGCAGCAGGCGCACACCGCAGACGGGAGGCCCGGCCAGGACGACGGCCTGGGCGAACACCTGCGGGTAGGTCAGTCCCAGTTTGTAGGCCGCGTAACCACCCATGGAGTAGCCCGAGACGACGGTGCGGTTGGGATCGGTGCCGAGTTGTTCGGCCACCCGCGCCCACACCTCCCACACGTCGAGTTCGCCTTCGTCGAAGTACCAGCACGACGGACCCCGGGCCAGCGGCGTCACCACTACCGATTCGCGGTCCTCACAGACCTGATGCAGCAGGCGTGGGTCGATCGCGGCGAACTGGTTCTGCCCCAACGCAAGTGAGTGCAACAACAGGGTCAACGGTAGCTGCCGGCCGGGGGTGTGCGTCGAGGGCAGGCACACCGAGTAGGGCTGGACGCGGCCGAGGAACTGTGGGTCGGTGCTCAGAATGTTCGTCTTGGCGACGCCCTGGCCCAGCTCGATCGAGGAGACGTACCAGCGGGTGGAGGTACCGCGGACGATCGGCTCCTCGGTGGTGGTGCGGTCGACGAGCTGGTCCCAAGCGATCGGAACCGAGAACTCGGTGACGTCGCCGTCGCTGAGCGCTGCGGCTTGGGCCTGATCCGACCAGAAGTTCAGGTGCGCCTTCTCCTGCTGGTGGGTGCGGAAGGCGACGTTGTAGACGTTCGGCTGGCCCGGCCGTGCGCCGCGGCCGACGGGCACGTCGGCGAAACCGTCACCGGCGTCGTTGGCCAAGCCGGCGGCCAGCCGGACCGTCCACGTGCCCTCCGGTTCGGCCAGTGGGCGGGGCACTTTGGCGAGGAAGGACCGGGACTGCATGTCGACCTCGTGCTCGACCGCTGTCGACGACTGCGTGGTGAGGTCGATCAGCTGCGCGCCTTTGGCGGAGATGAGTAGGGCGGTGTCGATGCCGGCAGAGGTGACACCGGCTTTCGCGGGCCACTTGTTCGTGGGCGCCGCGGCGCGATCGGTGTCAAAAGTGAACAGCGCGACGGGGATTGACGGGTCGATCAGGGTGTTCCAGTCGACGCGCCACCACGTGTGGGTGTCGGTGAGGCCGATCGCGACGCGGAAGATGTCGGCACCGTTGCGGGCCGCGGCTCCGTCGGGGTAGACGTAGGTGCCGCGCGGGGGCACCAGCCCGCCGGTCGGGATGTCGACGAGCAAGCCGGTCGCACCGTGGTCGTCGTAGAGGAAGTCGGTCCAGAAGAACGCGCCGTCGGCGTAGCGGCCGGTACCGCAGGTGCGGGTGAACTCTTCGCCGAACGGCCAGCTCTTTGGGGCGGGAAGCTTGGGTTCAGGGCGCAATGCCGCGAGTGGCACGCCTTCGGGCATGCCGTCGATGACGACGAGTTCGGAAGCTGCAGCGGGCGATTCGGGGGTGACGGCTTTCAGCACGTGGTCGGCCGCGCGGCGTCCGATCCGGAGGGGCAGCAGCGCCAGGTCGATGAGGGACATGACCCCAACGTAGGAGGAGTGCGGCGTCCCGCGGGGGATTTACGACCGGAGTCTCAGCAGGGCGCTTTGATCTCGAAGGGCATGGTCCGCGACTGGCCCGGATTGCGCGGATCGGAGCCGACGACGGTGCCGGAGATGGTGTAGACAGTGCCGTCAGTGGTGGCCTCGGCCTTACCGTAGTTGCCGCCGGCGACGCCGTTCAGGTCGTTGATGTTCTGGATGTTGACGGTCCGGACGACCGGCTGAGCGCCGCCGAGTTCCAAGAACACCTCGGCCCGTCCCGGCTTGGCGTTCGCGTCGATCAGCAACGACCATTCGTGCTGGCTGCACTCGACGGATTGGGTTTGCACGGTGGTGCCGTCGACGGTGACTTCGCCGGAATGCGCGGGTGGTTCGGTGGGCGTCGACCCGGTCAAGCCGCATCCGGAGACGACGGCCGCCGCCGCCACCGCTGCTAGTCCACTCGATCGAAAACCCATCGCACACCTCCACCCCGCACTGCAGGCTACTCCCAGGACCGTGGGCGATCGGCGACTTTAGTACCGTTTTGCCCCAAAACGGCCGGGGTAATAAAGCCGAGTGTCAGGCGGTCCGGCGAGAGCATGAGCTTCAAGGGCGCGGTCAACGATGCCACCGGAAGTCGCGTGGTCCAATTTTTCGCGCGTGCGGGATATCCGGTCAGCGGGACTTTGCACCTGCTCGTGGGTTACACGATCCTGCGGATCGCGCTGGGCCTCGGCGGTGAGGCCGACCAGTCCGGTGCGCTGGCGACGTTAGCGACCGAGGGTGGCGGGACCTTCTCGTTGTGGATCGTCGCCGGTGGGCTCATCGCGCTGGCGATGTGGCGGTTCGCCGAAACGGTCTTGGGGCTGCATCCCGGTGAAAGCACCGAGGCGCACAAACGCGACTCGCCACTCATGAACCGGCTCAGGGCTTTTGGGCTGGCCTTGGTGTACTGCGCGGTGGCTTTCACCGCCATCCAGTTCGCGCTGGGCGCCAGGACGAAGGGCAGCGAGCAGACCTCCGGTCTGAGCGCGCGGTTGATGCAGTCCGACGGCGGCAAGGCGGTTCTGGTGCTCGCGGGGCTGGCGATCGCGGTGATCGGCGCCTACTTCGTCCACAAAGGCGCGTCACGGAAGTTTCTCAAAGACCTCACCGTCCCGGGTGGCCGGCTGATCACGGTGCTGGGCATCTGCGGTCACGTCGCCGAGGGTTTGGTGTTGTTCGCGGCGGGCCTCTCCGTTGTCGTCGCGACCTACGTGAGCGATCCAACCAAGTCGACGGGACTCGACGGAGCGGTCAAGGCACTCGGACGCGCGCACTACGGTGAGGCGATCTTGATCGCCGCGGCAACGGGTTTCGCGGCCTACGGGTTGTACAGCTTCGCACTGGCCCGGTACTCCCGCATGTGAGGTTTTCGTTCGTCGCCGTCGAGGTATCCGAGAGGCAATTCGAGCCGAGGAGGAATCGTGAGCGCAGCGGACAAGGCGAGGAACAAGGTCGATAACCTCGCTGGCAAGGCCAAGGAGGCGGTCGGCAACATGACGGGCGACCCGCGCACTCGTGACGAGGGCCGTGGCCGTCAGGCGAAGGCCAACTTCAAGGACGCCGGCGAGAAGATCAAGGACGCCTTCAAGAAGTAGTCACCTGGCTCAGTCGTAGATGACGGCCAGTCCCCGGCGCCGCAGGTCTTCCAAGCCGTCGAGCATGGCCTGAATCTGCTCGGGTGGATGGCCCACCCAGTCGGTGATCTCGCCGACGATTCTGACCGGCTCGCGGGTGCGGTACGAGCGCGTCGGATTGCCGGGAAACTTCTTGTCGGTGACGTTCGGGTCGTCCTCCACGGCGCCCAGTGGTTCGACGATGTAGACGCGGCCGCGTCCCTCACCTGGCGCCAGCTCGGCTCCCCAGGTGGCGGCGTCCAGCGTCTGCGTCACATAGACGTGGTTGGAGATGCGCCCGTCCTCGAAGTTCGAGGGGCGCCCCGGCACCAGCAGGTCGCCCAGGGCGAGGTCGGCCTTCGTGCCGTGAAGGTAGGCACCAGACTCGTGGACTTCGAACGGTTTTGGCGGGTTCGACACACTGCTCCTTTGTCCGTTGTGTGCGTGGCCGGACGATTGTGCAGCACGTCAGGGGCCTTGCCGCAAGCCCCACCTCCTGTCGTACAGTGAGAGTGGGAGTAAGCCTGTCAGCTCGTCAATTTCTCGAGCGGAAACCGGTGCGCGTAGACGTCGGGGTCTGAGCAGTCGAATCCGGTGGGCAGGCTCGGCGAAGTGGCGGTCATGGAGCGGAGTCGAGCTGGGACCGCAGATAACCGAGCACCTCGTCCGCGGTGGCGAAGCCGCCGAGGTGGCTTTCCTGGTGTCGCAGAACGAGTTCGGCGTTGGGCAACAGATCGATGGCGGCCTCCGCGCACCGTAGGGGCACGATGTTGTCCGCATCGCCATGCCACCACCGCACCGGTGCGCTGACGTCGCCGAGCCGAAAACCCCAGTCCCGGCCGAAGAGTCGGGCGTCATCGACGATCGCCTGAAAGCGACCCTTGGAGACGAGGATGAGGTCCTCGATGAACATGCCCTCCATTTCGGAGTCCTTGAGTACCCGCCGGTCGCCCTCGGGCACCACACTGGCGTAGGCCTGGCAGGCGTAGTGCGCGAGCGGCAACACCGGCAGCAGCAACACGTGAACCGCTTCGGCGATGGGCCGGCGAAACCCGTGCAGGACTGGTGCGAAACGGCGGGCCAGGTCGATGGCACCCGTGGCGAGGGCGTCGGGTCCCACCGACGGGACGACGCCGCCGAGCACCGCCACCGCGGCGACTCGGCTGGACAGCGGCGGCACGGCGGCGCAGGCCAAGGCGTAGGGGCCGCCGCCGGACAGGCCCGCCACCGCGAGGCGTTCGGCGCCGAGGTCGTCGGCGACGTGCGTCATGTCTGCCGCCCAGTCCGCCACGGACTCATAGGGGTGGGGGTCGGAGAGGCCGGTTCCCGGGCGGCCGATGACGATCACGCGCAGGTTGAGCTTCTCGGCAGCGCGGCGCCCGAGGAGTGGGAACTGGCGACGGCCGCCGGGTGTGCCGTGAAACCACAGCACCGGGTCACCGTCCGGGGCTCCGAACTCCGCGAAACCGAGGCGGCGGCCGCCGGGCAGGTAGAAGCGTCCCTCGGCGCGGGGCTTCTCGACCCGAGGGACGCGAACCGGGTGGCGGACCAGGTTGACCATTCCGGCTGAATCCTAAGCACGCCCGGTCGGCGTCCGGTCGGAAATGGTCTATTCGGTGACCGGTGGAAGAGGCTCCTCCGGGCGGACGAGATCGCTTGGCTGACAGCGCTGATCGGGATAGGTCTCGTGATGGTAGGGGTACTCGGAATTCAATTCCCAGGGAAACGGCATACGCTCTCCATCGGCGTGGGCAACAGCCCATGACGCTACGCACCGGTTAGCAGTGCCGGGTAACTATCCGATATGGAATGGGTCGCGAATGTAGAACATGAATTCTTGTGTGCCTGAGTTCATTCGGGCCGCTCGAAGTGCTGGTAATCCTTCGGGTTCTGCCAGTCGCCGCCCCAC
>NZ_LQIX01000028.1 GCF_001500045.1 Mycobacterium sp. GA-1199 | reverse complement strand
CGACTCCTACCGCATCAAAGACCGCGACCTCGGACGAGTTCCAGGATCGACCACAGAAGAATGAACACCAAGGGGGTCAATTTTCAACCGTTGAAAAGGGGTCAATTTTCAGCCGCCGTTGACAACCGAATCTCCCCGTTCGAGAGAACGACGCGGACGGGTGTCCGTTCCAACTTCTCACCCATGTGTTCTCGTGAATGGCTGCCAGTTGGTGCGACGGCGGCTCTCGACCCCGCACTTGATTCCGAGCAACAGTGTCAATGACCGCAAGGCGCTCACCGCATGTGTTCTGGCACCGTCGATGTCCTCTGGCACAGGGTGAGTGTCCCAGGGCTCACCGACAACGCCGCGGCTGTGCGGGCGGCCGGCGGTATCGGTTCAGGGTCGGCGCTCCTCGGCGACTGTTACTGTGCACGCAAATTTCCGTGGTGAGGAGGCCCGATGGCTGACGTGCTGGCCGGCGTTCGGCAGAAGTTGCAGCATGCCACCGAGGCGGCGCGCGCTGCTAAGCGACTCGTCGACACCGGAATCATCGACCTCACGGACCTAGGTTCGGGTGTTCAGACTGCCAAGCTCGCGCGCACCTACGGCCCGCAGGCCACGATGGCGATTCAAGGTGGTCGCAAGTATGCAGACCTGCCTGCGGTCGTCGACGAGCGAGGGACGTTGACCTATAAACAGGTCGATGACCAGTCGTGGGCATTGGCGCACGGCTTGCAGAGCCTCGGCGTCTCCGCGGGCTCGGTCGTCGGCGTGCTCTGCCGTGACCACCGCGGGCTCGTCATCACCATGGCGGCCTGCGGCAAGGCAGGCGCCCGAATGGTTTTGATGAACACCGGTTTCGCCAAACCTCAGTTCGCCGAGGTCTGCGAACGCGAGAAGGTGACCGTGGTGCTCCACGACAGCGAGTTCCTCGGTCTGCTCGACGCGCTGCCCGCCGACCTGCCGCGGGTGCTGACGTGGGTGGACGACGGCGCAGAACTACCTGCTGGTGCGCAGACTCTCGACGACATCATCGCGACCAACTCCACCGAGCCTCTACTCCCGCCGAGCAAAGCCGGCGGTTCGGTGATCCTCACCAGCGGCACGACCGGGCTTCCCAAGGGGGCGCCGCGTGAAACGGTTTCTCCGCTCGCGACAGCCCAGATCGTTGACCGAATACCGTTCCCGCGCAAGGGGACCATGGTCATCGTGTCGCCCATCTTCCACAGCACCGGCTGGGCCACGTACACGGTCGGCGCAGCGTTCGGCAACAAAATCGTGACGACCAGGCGGTTCAAGGCGGAGGGCACGTTGAAGCTCATCGCCGACCACAAGGCCGACATGCTGGTGGCGGTCCCGACAATGCTGCACCGGATGGTCGAGCTTGCGCCCGACGTCATCGCCGAGTACGACACGTCGTCACTGAAAGTCATTCTGATCGCCGGGTCGGCCCTGAGCCCTGAGCTGTCCAACCGGGTGCAGGACACCTTCGGCGATGTTCTGTACAACATGTACGGGTCCACCGAATGTGCCATCGCCAGCGTCGCCACCCCTGCCGAGTTACGTGCCGCCCCCGGCACCGCGGGGCGTGCTCCGGTGACCTGCGAGGTGGTGCTGTACGACGAGAACGATCGACGGATTGAGGGCGCGAACCGTCGCGGCAGGATCTTCATCCGCAACGGTGCGCCGTTCTCCGGATACACCGATGGTCGCAACAAACAGATCATCGACGGCTACATGTCCAGCGGTGACATGGGCCATTTCGACGAGAACGGACTGCTGTTCGTCGACGGCCGCGACGACGACATGATCGTGTCCGGCGGCGAGAACGTCTTTCCGCAGGAAGTGGAGAATCTGCTCGAGGCGCGCCCCGATATCGCCGAGGTGGCAGTAGTCGGGGTCGATGACGCCGAGTTCGGAAAGCGGTTGCGCGCCTTCATTGTTTCCGAGCCCGGCGCTGCGCAAGACGCGGCAGAGATCAAGCAGTATGTGAAAGACAACCTGGCGCGGCACAAGGTTCCTCGCGATGTGGTCTTCATCGACGAGCTACCGCGAAACACCACCGGAAAGCTACTGCGCCGGGTGTTGGTCGAAATGGATACCGAAGATTGAGTCGGCACCTGATATCTGGTGGGACAGACATAGCGGAGTTGGAATCGGCTGGCCAACGCGCGCGTCGACTGTTCTGTTGGATTACCGATCCGTTGGTACAACTGCTGATTCGCCTGTGAAACCGCACTGCTGGCGCAAGCAATGCTTGCATGTAGCGAATCGCCATCTGGGTGCGATTGACTAGCTGAGCCTGGTGAGCTTGAAGGGCAGGGAAATCAGCATGGGCCTGTTGACTCCGCAGGCGCCGCTCGGCCCCTTTGTTTCGTCGATACCGGCGAAAAGGTCGGATTGGCTGTTGTCGACCTGCCCAGTCTGGGCCGACACGGGGTAGAAGCGGTAGTGCTGAACTCCGTCGACGGCAGTTCCGTCAGGACACGGCTCCCATCGCGGAACAACGTGTTTGATGTTCCAGAGTCCCGAGACCTTGACGATCGGCGCGGTCCATCCCTGGTCACTGGTCACTGTCCCCGTGCAGTCAGTGGGATTTGCGCAGGTGGTACGAATCGTCCATGTGGCGGTGACAGTCGCCTCGTCGCGGTACATCTCATTCTTCTGCGCCCAGTCACCATTCGACTGTGCTCGGAAAGTGCCGTTGAGTGCGCCTTCCAGCTCCGAGGTGTCAGCAGTCGCCACCGCAGTGCTCATGAGTAGCAGTGAGGATATGGCCGTGACGCAAAAAGGACGGGCGATGTTCATGGCGGCTCTCCTGCAGGTGGAGGTGGCGATGTCAATGCGGCAGCAGATCGGTCCAAGTCGTTGCGGAACGTGTGTTGTCGAGATTGACCTGGGTGTAGAAAGCTCCGTCTCCGCCCAAATAGGTTCCGGTGCGCGGGTTGTATTGCGCGACACCGAAACCAGGAGTTCTGAGTCCTGGTTGATGGGCGCTGGAAGGAGTAGCTGGTTCTTGGACTGGCGCATTCTCAGGAGCGGGCGGTGGCGGCAATGCTGGAGGTTCCGGCGACGTGCCGGCTGCTGGAACGCCGACGGGTGGCAGCGGTGTGCCGGTGGCAGGTCCGAAGATGTTCTCGTCTCGTGTAACTCGTGAGTCGGGCGGTATGCCTTGTGCGATGAGGTTGGGATCGAACGGGTAAGGCCCCAGAATGTGAGGGCGTGCCGCTAGTGGTTGGAAGCCGTCGGGGTCGTTGCAGAGCCGCACGGTCGGGGCGCGCTTGCCGGGGTGGGCCATGCACGGGTAGTTGCGGGCGCCGCGCACCGTAGTTGGAGAGTCCTGAGGCAGTTTGCAGTACAGCCCGTCGGGCGTGTCGATGTCGCTGAGGTCCGCCGGAGAGCGCCATTGGGAGGGCGGCAGGAATCCGACGGTGCAGGGATTGGGATCGCCTGCGGTTATGGCAAATTCTCCACCGGTGGGTATCCCGGTGGCGTTATTACGCGGCATCGCGGCTTGAATGGTGGAGATGAACGGCGGCAGCAGCACGAGAACCTGTTCCAGGGAAGGGTTGTAGGTGATTGTGATCTGCCCGATGGTGGTGAGGTTGGCCAGCAGGACTGGCAGTGTGGGTTTGATCTGGCTCAAGAGTGCTGAGATTTCGTCGGCGGCCGCCGGAGCTTGGCTGAAGAGGGTGCGGATTTGCGGGTCGTTGTCGACCAGTTGAGTGGTGACGCCAGCCAGGCTACGGCTCCAGGTGCGCAGCGCTTCGTTGCTGGCGGCCTGTGCGTCGAGCAGTGGAGCGCTGTCGTCGATGAGCGCCTGGGTGCGGTCGGCGACAGCGTTGAGGTCGCCGGTCAGCCGCGACGTCGAGTCGGCCAGTGACCCGAGGTCGAACCCGGCGCCGTTGAGGCCGGTGAATGTCTCGTCGAGTAGGGCGTTGAATTTGTCTTTCGGAACGCTGCTCAGCAGGGCGCTGGTCTGGTCGAGCATGGGCCCGACTTGTTGGGGCACGGTGGTGTTCGTCATGGCAACGACCGATCCGTCTTGAAGGTAGGGTGGCGCGTCGGTGTGGGGTACCAGGTCGACGTATTGTTCTCCGATCGCGGAGATGCTGTGCACTTCGGCGGTTAGCGCGGCGGGGATTTTGACCGAGCTGTCCAGCGTCAGTCGGGCTTTCGTGTGGGTAGGTGGTCCAGGATCAAGGAGGACGGCGCTGACCTTGCCGACTTGCACCCCGCGGTAGGTGACGTTGGCGAAGCGGTACAGTCCGCCGCTGTTGGGCAGTTCGACAGTGACGCTCATGCGGCCGATGCCCAACATGGTTGGCAGCTGTAGGTAGTTGACCACCATGATCGAGACGCCGACGACCGAGGCGATGGTGAAGATCACCAGTTGGATGCGGACGAAGCGCGACAGCATCAGTTCCCACCCCCAGACGGTGGCGGCGGCGCCGACGCATCGGCCGGCAGCGGAGACGGCCCGGTCTGTGGTGGCACCGGCGAGCCCGCTGACGGAGGTCCGGCGGGAACAGGAGCGCCCGGGGGCGCCGTCGGCACGGTTTTGGTCAGGGGGGCGTTGAGCGGATCGTAGGTGTACTGCAGGTAGTACGGGTCGCCGGGAGCGGGAATCAAGTCGGCGTCAATATCTTCGAACCGGGTACCGCGGAAAATGGTGCGTTTCAAACGTGGGTAGGTCAGATCGACGACGGCGTAGAGATTCAAGTAGTCGCCACGCACACCGCGGTCGATCACGTTCTGGGGAAACGGGAATGTCGGCGCCAAGGCTAGTGCGGCGTCGAGCTTGGGACCGACGTCGGCGAGCGCTTTGAGCGTGGGTTGCAGATTGCGCAGATTCGCCAGAAGGTCATCTTGGCTGTCGTTGATCAGACGCGTGGTGATGTCGCTGAATTTGCCAAGTTTGGTCAGCGCCTCGGTCAGTTTGGGTCGCTCGCGGTCGAGCACCTCAAGTGCGGGTGGGATGTCGCGCAACGCATTGGTGAGTGTGTCGGTTTGTCCGGCCAGGATGTCGGTGAGCCGGTCAAGGTTGTCGATGGTGGCGGCGAGGTTGTCGCGCTGATCGTCCATGGCGCCGATGAAGGTGTCGAGTCGGGTCAGTGCGCTGCGAATCTGATCCTCGCGGCCCTGCAGGACGGCGTTGGTGTCATTGATGATGTCGCCGATCTGGCCGACACCGCCGGAGTTGATGAGCACTGACAGGGTAGAAAGGGTTTGTTCGGTCGACGGGTAGGTCGACGCGCGGTTGAGTCCGAGCGTGGAGCCGGGCGCGAGCCGTCCGGTAGGTGTTTGGCCGGCGGGAGGGTCCAGCGCTAGGTGCATCGAGCCGAGCAGGCTGGTTTGGCCCACGGTGGCGACGGCGTTGGCGGGGACGACGACATCGGGTTGCAGCGAGACTTCGACGTCGGCGTGCCAGTTATTGACCGTCATCGATGCGATGCTGCCGACGACGACATCGGCGATGAGCACGGGAGCGTTGGGTTCGAGGGTGCCCACGTTCTTGATCTGAATGTGGTAGACGGCAGCTTCATGACCGCGGCCGACGGCGCCGGGCAGCGGCAGGGAATTGATGCCCTGGAATGCGCAACTGGAGGCGGTGAGCGTAATGGCCGCGGCGAGGCACACGAGGCGACGTGGGGTGCGGATGAGAATCATGACGGTGGCTCGTGCAGGGGCGGCGGGGTTGGCGCGGGGTGGATTTCGGCGGGAAGCAGCGGTGGCGTGGCGCCCTGCGCGGGTTCGGGGGATGTGTTGGGCAGCAGCAGGGTTTGCAGCGGTGACGCTGCCGGTGCGGCGTAGGCGGACAACGCTGACGGCTGTTCGGGTGGGGTGGGGGCGGGCCCTGATCCGCCGGGCGCGAGTTTGGGATCGGTGTAGATGATGTTGTTGGGGCTATAGGCGGGAGCCAGGAACGGGTTGATCGGGAATGGCAGCCCGTTGAAGTTGAGCAGGTCCAGGCCGGGCCCGAGGTATTGGGCGCACAGCTTGGCGGTTTCGGGGGCGGTGATGTTCTCTACGGCACCGATTGCTCCGCAGATGAACTGCACGGGGTTGGAGAAATTGGTCAGCACGAAAGAGCCGTTGACGTCGCCGGAGTCGGGATTCCAGATGTTGTAGGCGTTGGCGACGGCGTTGGGGGCCACGTGCAGCACGTTCTCAAGATCGGTGCGGTGATTGACGAGGTTCTGGGTGACGTTGGCGAGGCGTTGGATTTGTTCAGAAGTTTGGTTGCGGCTGCCGGCGATGAACCGTTGTACCTCGGTGAGCGCCGAGGACAGGTTGGTTACCGCGGCGTCGAGGTCAGTGCGGCTCTCATCGAGGACGCTGGTCAAGGTGGCGAAGCGGTGGTGGAACTGCACGATCTGGGTGTTGCTGTCGCGCAGCGCGGTAACGAAGGTCTGCAGATTGGTGATGATGCCGACGATGTCGCCGCTGCCGTCGGCCAGTACCCGCGCTACACCGGAGAGTTGGGCGATCACGTCGCGGAGTTTGTCGCCATTGCCGTCCAGCGCGTTGGCGGCGGTGTCGATGAATCGTGCGATGGATGGCGGTGCGTCGGGGCGGGGTCCGAGGTCGGTGGCCAGTCGCATCAGTTGTTCTTTGACTTGATCCCATTCCACCGGCACGGCGGTGCGCTCGAGCGGGATCGTTGCGCCATCGGCCATGAGCGGCCCATCGCCCGGCTCGTAGGCTGGAGTAAGTTCGACGTAGCGGGCCGCGACGAGGTTTTGTGACACGATGACTGCTTTGGCATCGGCGGGCACGGGCACGCCGCGGTCCAGCTTCAGCGTCATTTTGGTGCGGGTGCCTTCGGCGTCGATGGCGTCGATACGGCCAACGGTTACCCCGGCGATCTGCACGGTGTCGCCGGGATAGATGGCGATGGCCTTGGTGAAATAGGCGGTGATGGTGGTGGGTCCGAAGAGCGTTTGGCGGACCAACACCGCTGTCCCGCCGGAGAGAGCGACCGCCAGTGTGAGGGCTGTGATGGTGACAAGTCGGCGTCTGGTCATCGTGGCGGCAGGTCTCCGGGCTGGGGAATCCCGTTGTAGGGGAACGGGATTTCAGCGCGTGGCCCGGCGTTGTCGGGGGGTTGTCCGTTGTTGGTGCCGCGGCGGAAACCGAACGCGTAGTCCAGGAAGGGCTGTAGGACTTCCGGTAGTGCCAGGTTGGGGATGTAGGCGTTGTAGTAGTAACCGTTGGCGACTGTTTCTCCCTGGGTGACTTGGTATTTCGCCAGGCCAGGGAGTGCTTTGGCGATGTTGTCGCGGTTCTTTTGCAGCATGGCTGTCACTGAGTTGAGTTTTTCCAGGGTGGGCGCCAGCTGCTTTTCGTTGTCGGCGACTAATCCGGATACCTGTTGAGCAACGGCGGAGGTGTTGGCCAACAGGTCAACGATGGCCTGGCGGCGTTCGGCGAGCACCTCGACGAGATCGTTGGCGTTGAGGATCAGCGCGTTGAGTTGACCGCTGCGTTTGGCGAGCACATCGGTAACTGTGCTGGTGTGGCGCAGCAATTCGGCCAGGGTCTCATCGCGGCTGTTGATCGAGCGGGACAGGCGCGACACAGCGTCGAAGGCCGGCCCGAGTTGCGGAGCGATCTGGTCGAGGGTGGCGCTCAGCGTATCGAGGGACTGGTTGAGCGCGGCTGTGTCGGTGCCGGCGGCGTTGGTGGTCAGCTCGCCGACGGCGTCGGTGAGTGAGTACGGCGATCCGGTGCGCGATAGCGGGATTACGGTGTTGGGCCGCATCGTGGTCGATCCGGAGGACTCCAGTGTCAGGACGCGTTGCCCCAGCAGGGATCCGGTGCGGATGTGGGCGGTGGTGTCCGATCCCAGCGCGACGGTGCCGTTGATGGTGAACGTCACCATCGCCTTGCCGGCCTGCAGGGCGATGTCGGATACCGTTCCGACCCTGACTCCCGATACTTTGACGTCGTTGCCGACGACGAGTCCGCCAGCGTGCGCGAATATCGCTTGATAGCGCACGCTGGTGGCCCAGTTGATGATGCGGTCGGGGTTGAGCCCGAGCGCGATCACGATGATAATCAGCGTGACGCCGATGAATCCTGCACGGATGAGACGTGTGCCCCGGTATTTCAGCATCAGGGTTCTGCGCACCTTCCCGTGTCCTGCTTGATCCACGGGAACACCACGGTGCGTCCTTGAAGGTCGCTGGCGCGGAAGCTGACTGCGCAGATGTAGTAGTTGATGAAGCTGCCGTAGGCGCCCAGCCGCACCAGTTTGCGGTAGTTGTTGGGTGCTTTCTGCAGGGCGGTGTCGAGAAGTTCTTTGTTCTCGTCGAGCAGCGGCGCGAGCCGGTGCAGCTCATCAATGGTGCCCTTGAGCGGAGGCCGGGCCTGGGTGAGAAGGTCGGCCACTGAGGCCGTACCGGTGTCGAGGGCCTCGATGGCGGTGCCGATCGGATCGCGGTCGGCGGCTAGACCTTCGACGAGTTTGTGCAGGCGGTCGATGGTCTCTGAGAAGCGGGGTCCGTCTTCGGCCAGTGTGGCGGCGACGGTGTTGAGGTTGTCGATGAGCCGCTCGACGGCTTCGTGGCGATCGGCGATCGCGGTGGAGAACGACGAGGTCTTCGACAAAATGGATTCCAAGGTGCCGCCTTGGCCCTGAAAGATTTGGATCAGCGACGAAGTCAGTGCATTGACGTCTTGGGGGTTCAATCCGCGGATGACCGGTTTGAGCCCGCCCAGCAGCACATCGAGATCCAGAGCAGGCTCGGTACGCTCGCGCGGAATTCGGGCACCGGCAGCTAGCAGTTGGCTGGCTCCTGGAGAGTCGACCAATTCGAGGTAGCGGTCACCGACGAGGTTGAGATAGCGCACCGCCACCTTGGTGCCGCTGGTCAGCGTCACTTTGCGGTCGGCGTCGAAATCGACCACCACCGTCTTGTCCGGGCGCAATGCGATCTTGGACACCGTGCCTACCCGGATCCCTGAAACGCGGACGCTGTCACCGGTTTTCAGACCCGATGCGTTGGTGAACACCGCCGAATAGCTGTTGGTGGAGCCGCCGCGGTACTGGCTGAAGGTGAGAAACAGCGCGGAAGTGAGTACCACCATCACCGCGGCGAAAGCGCCGAACTTGACCAGTATCCATCCGGATCGGTTCATCCGGGATGTCCGATCTGCGCGGTGTTGCGGGGTGGACCGTCAATGGGCCCGAAGAGCAGCTGTTTGAGCCCGTCGGAATTGAGCACGATACCTTGGTTGCCGTATTCCGTGGGATCGGCGCCGATATCGGCTAAGACGAACTTGGGTTTGAATCCCGATGGCATATCGGGGAGTCCGATGTCGCCGCAGTGCGGACCGCCGGTCGCAGCGACCTTGGGCAGGTTCGAGGGATAGCGGTAGCGGTCCATGCCAAACGAGAAGCCCAGACTGGCCACGACACCGGGAACCGGAGATGGTGGGCTTTCGGTGACCGGGATGAAACCGGCTAGCACACAGTAGATTCCCTCGTGGTAGCGGCTGGTCAGATCGGTTGTGGGAACCAACAGATCGAGGACTTCGATCAGCGGCTGCCGATTCGAGCCCACCACGTCGATTCCCGCATCCGCCAGTCCGATCGCTGATATGAGCACCGCGTCGAGGTCTTGTTGGCGCTCGACGATAGTGGAACTCAACCGGGTGGTTTTTGTGACCGCGGTCAGGAGATCTGGGGCGGCGTCGGCGAATGCGCCGATGACGGGCGCAGCTGTGGCGAGGTCGTGTTCGAGGGTGGGCAGGCTTGGTTGTATTCGCGCCAGAAAGGCGTCGAGGTCGACGAACGCTTGACCGATCTTCTGCCCTCGCCCCGAAAGCGCTGTGGAGATCGCCTCCAAGGTCGCGTTGAGCTTGCCCGGCTCGATCGAGGACAGCAGAGAGGTCAATCTTTCAAACAGCGTGTTGATCTCGACGGTCACTTGCTGAGCCGCCAGCACCTGCCCGGAACGCAGCGGGTGCCGCGACGGGTCGGGCGGCAACACCAGCTGGACGTACTTGGCACCGAAAACCGTCGTGGAGGCGATGTCGACGACTACGTTTTCCGGTATCAGCTTCAACTGGCCGGGGTCGATCGCCAAATGCAGCGCCGCCTGGCCGTCAGGGCGCGATTCGATCGAAGCGACCCGACCCACCTCGACACCGAGCAGCTTGACCCTGGCATCGGGATCCATCACCAAACCCGCACGCGAGGACAGCACCGTCACCGGCACCGAGGCGATGAAGTCCCCGCGGAACATCGCCACACACAGCGCCACGATCGCGGCCAGACACACGGTGGTGATCAGCCCGGCAAGTGGTTTCACCGCCGCCGGTGAAAGCCACACTGACCTGCGAGACGACTTGTATGCGGACACCGCTCAGGCCAAGCCTTGACCACGGTAAAGTCGCACGATGGTCACCATCGGCCCAGCTTGATTTCCCGAGCCGAACCCGTCAACGCGCTGCTATAAACATGCGAATCGCTCCGCCACTGCGAGACATGGTGTGCGCCGTCGACGTGGGTTTTTACCAGCCACGATGCGTGAGAAGATGCTTGAGAAACCTCTCATGGCGCAAATGGCTCTTTTGGGCGACTCAAGCGAACACTGGTTGTGGCCGTCACTGCCTGGTGCTCCTGCGGGTCGCGGCTTAAGGTGAGCGGCCCGTTTTCAGTGTGTTCGGTGGCTGGATTCAGGCGGGGGCGTTTCAAACGATGGTCCGACGAACCGTTGCACCAGTTGGTATTCCGTATCGCGGTCGTTTACCGGCCAGTACCACAAAGCAAAATAGATACGAATCAGATACTGCGCGGCGAGCGGATCGGGCCGCCCAACCATCTCTTCCGCCAGTCCTGCCACTACTGGGGATGAGGTAAATAATCCACTGTGATCGTCGGGCCGAATTGCGCCCATCACCAATTGGCCTAGCGGTTCGGCGCGAACCCTTTCTAACGCGACGATGATTGCCGTGACGATTCGATCGGATCCGGAGAGCCCAGCGACGGCTTCACGCACCGACTCGACGATGCTCGCTGAATACCGTTGAATGACGCCCTCGAGGATTACCGTCTTGCCGCCGACCTGTCGATAGATGGTTGCAGGCGAGCAATGCACCTTCGTGGCCAACGCTTCGATCGTGAACGCAGCGAAGCCTTTCCGCGAGACGAGATCGGCTGCCGCAGTGTAGATCCGGTCGATGGCTGCGCCTCGCCGATCGCCGATTAACCAGTCGTCACGCCCCATGTTTTCTCATCCCTCCCGCCGTAGCGCCTCTACCGGTTCTAGCACGATGAGAGATTTTCACTCAAGATTCTCATCGAACGCCGTGGAAGGAGATGCTGCGCCCGTCCATCAATTACTCTTGGTGGCCCACGGTGACAGACCGCTACGCAGGTTTGCTGTTTTGCAGGATGAAAGACTCCAACTCGACGCATGAGAGGAATCGCGGTGTGCCTCGGCCCGTGTTGTGTAGCTCAGCGCCGTCAATCCAGAAAACTCGCTGCCTTCGACGGCGCCCGCACCGTGGGCCGGTGCGCGATAGTGCGTGGCGCTATCGACATTGCGACACGCGATCGGCGGATGCTGCGCCAAGCTCGCTATTAGACGGTGTTCTTGCAAGTGGGCACGACCCGGGACGGTGCGAATAATCGTCGGCGCACGTCTCCGAAATGCCATGAGACGCAGTCCCAGTCGCCCTAGTCGCACTTGGTCGCGCGAGGACGGGCGGTCTCGCGGCGAGACGCCCGTAGGCGAGGCGCGTAGCTGAAGAAGGCACGGGGCGCGGCGTCAAGGACCGTTTGCAGCAGAACACCTACCGGCGACGTTCGATTGGGTGGCGCCGGAAGTACGAAGGCGGTAGCAGTACCAGCACTGGTTGCAATCTGGATCGGCTCCCCACGCGCACCGTAGACGCCGTCGCGGGTTCCCGCGAACATGTCGTTGATCCATCCGGCGGAAATTGTCTGTATCGCCTCAACGTTTTGCGGAAGCGAGAAGCCAGTGAACAGTTGAGCGGCTCTCTGGATTAAGACGTTTCCACTTTGCATCGCATCGATGTGCGAACCTCCAACTAACGAAATCCCTATGAACTGGTTGGGTCGCGCCTGGGCTAGATACCCACTGACGTCGCCGAGCTGGTTCCAAAAGTGCAGGGGCTCCGTGATCAGCAGTATCGGTCGGTTGTTGACGCCCGTTAGCTTTCTCAAAGCTGTCGGAAGTGCGTTACTCAGCGAGACTGCGTCGAACAACATCACGCCGGCCAGATCCGCGACCGCTCCGTTGTCGACACAGAAACCGGCGGCGGCTGCAACGAGTCCGCCGCCCATGGAATGCCCGGCGAGCACAAAGCGTTGCGGAAGCGTCACGGAGTTACCCGCCGCTAAGGTCGCACTGGCAGCAAGTGCCAGTCGGTCACCTACGAACAGGTCGGCCACCGCGCGTTGCACCGCCATCTCGCCCAACCATACGGCGTCACTGGCGAGAAGATTCGAGGTCAACGACGGGACGACAACAATGCTGTTGGTTAGTTGGGCTAGCACTGCCGCCGTGTAGCTGTAGAGCGCAGCGCTGGCGAGGAAACCGTGCTGCAGGTAAATGAGCCGAGTGACGGTTTGGGGTTCGTGCGGGAAGTACCAATGCGCAGGCACGACATACCCTGTTCCGACCGGAATAGTCAACACCGATTGGCTAACCGTGACTCTACTGCCCGGCGGAAGAATGGGCGGTCCTTCTAACACCCTCATCACGCTGATCATCGCGGTGAAGATGTTGACGTACGGGTGGTGATTGTCGGGCGCGTATGCCGATAGAACCTATTCGCGGCGAGTGATGGCGGGAATGCCAGCATCTGCTGCGGGGCCGAGTCGATGGTGCTGAGAGGCGCACCTATCAACACGAATGACCATAACGTATCCGGTCTTTCAGCCAGACGCCTGACTGTTCGTCGCCGGTCGCCACCACGACTGTCGCGTGCCATCGCGCCACATTATCAAGTATTTTCGAGCAGTCTCCATCGCGCGTGGATCGCGCGGCGGATCGCTTCAGGCCGTGCAAAATTGTCTTCTCACAATGAGAAGCTCTGGCTCAGCTTCGTCTGCAAACACGCTGTTCAAATAGCATGCGTGCGAAGGAAGCGCCAGCCAGCGTCAGAGTCGGCCTTTCAACTTCACGCCGCACCGTTGACGTCTCACGAGTCACTGCCCAACCTGATGGCATGGCGGCGGTGAGTAGTTCTCGCTTACCGGAAAGCGTTGAAGATGAAGATATTTGCGTCTTAACGACAGAGAGCGATCATCTCTCATGTCGGTAAGCAAGTGGACCGAGGCGGATGTGCCCGATCAGACAGGGCGTGTGGCGATCGTTACGGGCTCCAACACCGGCCTAGGCTTCGACACCGCCCGGGTTCTCGCGGAGCGTGGAGCCTGTGTGGTGCTCGCAGTTCGCGACACAGAGAAAGGACAGGCCGCGCGGAACCGAATCCTGAACACAGCGCCTCGTGCCGACGTTACCGTTCAGCCGCTCGACCTGGGATCCTTGCAATCTGTGCGCGCCGCTGCTCAAGCCTTGCACGCCGAACATCCACGGATCGACCTGCTGATCAATAACGCCGGCGTAATGGTTCCTCCCAAACAGGTCACACTGGACGGCTTCGAATTGCAGTTCGGCACCAACTATCTCGGTCATTTCGCCCTCACCGGGCTTCTACTCGAGAATCTTGTTGCCGTCGATGGCTCGCGGATCGTCGTCGTTAGCAGCAACGCCCACAAGATCGGCGGTGCAATACATTTCGACGACCTCCAATGGGAGCGCCGCTACAACCGCGGGGCCGCCTATGCCCAATCCAAGCTTGCCAACCTGATGTTCTGCTATGAACTGCAGCGGCGGCTGGCCGCCGCTGATGTGCCAACCATCGCGGTTGCCGCCCATCCCGGGTTCACCGATTCGGAGCTGATACGCCACGTATGGAAGCCGGTCGCGCCCCTGATGAGGTGGTTCGGCCCACTGGTGGGCCAGGATCCCGCGAAGGGCGCGCTGCCTCAGTTGTTGGCGGCCACTGATCCTCAGGTGCGTGGGGGCCAGTACTGGGGTCCAGACGGACCTTTTGAACTTCGGGGTTTCCCCACCCTGGTTCAGTCCAGTGCTAAGTCCTACGACGAGTCCGTCCAGAAGCGGCTCTGGGGGATAGCTGAGGAACTCACCGGCATCACCTTCCCGGTCTGAATGCCGATGGGCCAGGAGTTTCATCCCGACTTGCGGCGGATTGCGCGCGTGCTGCCCAGCGGCCCCTACACTCGCCGCACTCTGCCAATTGCTCGCGCGCTCACGAGATTACAGGCACTGCGCTTCTCGAAGAACATTGAAGTGACGGCTCTGCCCAGCGGAAGCAATGTGCGGCTGCACCGACCTCAGCACACTGACAACGAGGGCGCCGCGCTGCTGTGGATTCACGGTGGCGGTTACGTCATCGGATCGGCAGCGCAGGACGACCGCCTGTGCCGCCGCTTCGCCCACCGGCTAGGCGTCCCCGTCGTCGCCGTCGATTACCACCTCGCGCCGAAACACCCTTACCCGGCGGCCCTGAAGGACTGCTATGAAGCGTTTGCGTGGCTGACCCGCATGCCCGGCATCGACCCCGCGCGGGTCGCCATTGGCGGCGCAAGCGCCGGCGGCGGCCTGACGGCGGCGCTCGCGCTGTTGGCTCGCGACCGCGGCGAATCGGCCCCGCTATTTCAGCTACTCGTGTATCCCATGCTGGATGATCGCTCCAGCGACCGTCCCGGCATCAGAGATCGGCGATATCGGCTCTGGAGCCCCAACAGCAACCGGTTGGGATGGACCGCTTATCTACGCGGAGCCGATCCGCAGGTCGCCGTACCCTCGCGGCACGCCGACCTCTCGGGTCTACCGCCCGCCTGGATCGGCGTCGGCACCCTCGATCCGCTGCACGACGAAAACGTCGAATATGCACGCCGCCTGGAAGACGCAGGTGTGGCATGCGGCATCGACATCATCCCCGGCGCTTTCCACGGATTCGATATTGTCGCACCAAATACCGGCGTATCACGAGCATTTTTCGACCGCCAGTGCGAGGCTCTACGAAAAGCATTCTCCAGCTGAAGCTTAGGGCTGTTTCATCAGCGTGACCTCAGTTCGGCTCCGAGCTGCATGTCGTTATGTCGATTGATGCGACATCTCACTGAGAATCGGGCGCGTGGATAGCGAGTGGCAGGGATGCCCGTCCATACGGGCTGGCGCGTGTCGCGCCCTCCGGTGTTGCATGTTGGCGGTCGATTACTTGGACCGCTAAGTAACGGTCACGAATCCGGCGGCACCACAGGCTTTAAGGGCGATTTGGCGATCTCGACCATCTTGGCTCGGTCGGTGAACTTGACCCGCGGTCGTCCGGAGGCGCTACCACGACGCCGTTCAGCTTGGTCGATCGCGTGCCATCCGGCCCCCGAAATAAGGTCCGGCTGACGAACAGAGAGAAGTCGCTCAAGCGAAGGTCGATCTCCGTCGGGCCGGAGGAGCCGCCCGGATATGAAGTCCGCAATGATGCTGTCGACCGTCTCGTGGGCGCAGTGCTTGTTGGTACCGATCGTGCCATTGGCTCCACGCTTGATCCACCCGGCGACGTAGACACCTGGGATCGGCTGCCCGTCTTCGGCGATCACCCGACCACAATCGTTGGGGATGATTCCGCGATGCTCATCGAACGGCAGGCCGGGCAGTTGCCGGGCTCGGAAGCCAACAGAGCGCAGCACCATTGATGCCTCAATATCCTCAATCTGGTCGGTCGCGACGGCCTTTATTGCGCCGTCAATGACGACGAGCTCGTTGGCGGTGATTCGCACTCCCTCAACGCGGTCGGTCCCGAGAATTTCGACCGGGGAGACGCAGTAGCGGAATACGGCGCGCTTGTTGCGCGGGTCCAGCGGACGGTGCGCGAACTCCTCGGCGAGCCTCACCTTCAGGGCGAGCGCCGGTTCCTGCGTGGGATCTTCGAATTGGGCTCGACTGGTTGGGTCGAGGTTCAGCTCCCGCTCATCGAGCACGACATCCACCCCCGGCAGGTGGTTGAAGGCGAGAAACTCCGATGATGAGTAGGCCGCCTGCAGTGGACCGCGTCGTCCCAGAAGCACAACTTCCCGAATATTGCTGCGCCGCAGGGTGTCGAGCGCATAATCTGCGATGTCGGTGTTCTGCAACTCGTCGGTGTCGAGTAGCAAGATTCGCGCCACATCCAAGGCGACGTTGCCGTTTCCGACCACCACGGCGCGCTGTCCGGACAGATCGAACGTCATGTCGGCATAGTCGGGATGCCCGTTGTACCAGGCGACGAACTCGGATGCGGGATGGCTTCCGGGCAGATCCTCACCGGGTATGTCGAGCCGGCGCTCCTCGAATGCGCCGACGGCATAGATGACGGCGTGGTGGTGGCGCATCAGCTCTTCATGTGTGATGTGCTTGCCGAATTCGACGTTGAGGTGCAAACCCACAGCCTCTGTGACGAACCTCGCCCCGAAGGTCAGGCCTACCTCCTTGGTCTCGGAGTGATCCGGCGCCACGCCGCCGCGAATGAGCCCGTACGGCGTGGGCAGCCTGTCCAGCAACTCGATCTCGACATCGGCCCGGGCCAACAGCTCGTCGGCCGCATAGCACGCAGCCGGTCCCGCGCCGACGATCGCCACCCGCAGTGTCCCCAGTTCCTCGGGCGGACGAGAGGGCCTCTCGTCCAATCGCCGCGGATCTGCCTGCAGCGGGTGCCGCTGGAAATAGGCGGCGTTGATATCTTTGTATCGCTTCAACGGTTCAGTCAGATCAACCTCGTAACGGATCGCGCTAGTCGGGCACACCGGCACGCATGCGCCGCAGTCAACACAAGCTTCCGGATCGATGTGCAGCATCTCAGCCGTGCCGAATTCGGGGTCATCCGGCGAAGGGCGGATGCAGTCGACCGGGCACACCGACACGCAGCTGGCATCGTTGCAACACCTCTGGGTGATCACGAAAGCCAAAGCGGGGCCCCCGATCTCGGGCAGGGCAACGCCTGCAGGTCTGTCTGGATACCGCGTCGCCACGGTCGAATCGTCACGGCATAGCTGCCCAATGCGACCATTGACGGCCGCCTGCGGCCGCCGACGCCGGACTGGCGTGACCGCTGCGCCTTCACCACCTGATCAGCTTGGTGAACACCGAATGACATCGTCAACCAGACGCCACGAGGATGAAACGGGTCCTACCCCCGGTCAGGCAACTGCCCGACGGCTCGTACCGGCTGCACCTGCACAGATGGGTGAGAAATCCCTAGAGTTTTCTCTTATCCTGCGAAGGCCAAGTTACGACGGGTACAGACGCAGCTGGACCCACCGGTGCGCTAACGCGGAGAACCCCCGGTTCCGGCTGCTTGCGCTAGCTGAACGAGGGACCAACGAAGCGTCTTACAAGCGCGTGCTCGATTTCGCGGTCCTCGGCTGGCCGCAGCGCAGGGATACCCGCGGCAACCATTGCGCGGCCAACGGGTCGGCGTAACCCGATCATTTCCTGGGCCAGGCGCGTCACGCCCGCGACGCTGTCAATTATTCGCCTTCGCGGCTCGACCGAATCAAACCCATCATCAGGCCACGGAGCGGCCCGCCGGATGTGCTCTAACGCAACCACTATGGCCGTTGCTACACGCTCAGTGCCTTATAAATCCTTGATCGCCTTACGTACTAACCCGACGATTCGTGAGGAGGTGCGCATGGTCACGGCTCCACGGATCGCGGCCTTGCCCGCCGGCGTGACGATAGATCGCGGCCGGCGGACAATGCACCCTGGTGACCTGTGCCTCAATCCTGAACGCCCTCCAATCCTCGCGTGAGACCAGCTCTGATGCCGGAGCGTAGGTCCGTAGGCGGCTGCGCTGCCTCGGTCGCGTGGAAGTGCACGCCGCGGAGCTCCCGGATGTGCAAAATGGCTTTATCGTTGTGAGAATCCTGGACAGGACTCTGTAAGCGAACACGCTGGCCAGCAGGTGTAGATGCGAAACGCTTCCTGACTAGCCTCCGAACAAGCGTTGCAACTTTCTGTCACACCGTTGACGACACACGCGGCAGCGCCGAACCTGATGGCATGACGGTGGAGCGCCATCACTCTGGACGGCAGGCGACGCCCACCCGTTCTGCATGCCCGCGCATCGGCGAGCTTGAGGACACCTTCGCTCCGTCGCACAACGCTTTTCACCCCGACCCGCACGGTGCGTGCGCGGCGGGCCGAGACCTTTGCGTTCTTTACTAACGGACAAAAGGTGCAACGGTCATGGCGGTGAACAACAGCCCGCGCGGCATCCTCACTTTACTTAAACCGCTTGGCAGCGCCGTCGGGATGAATCTCGTCGGGGCGATCCGCACGCACCGGCAGGGCTATCAAGGCTGGACTGGCGCGGTCAACACCGACTACGACCCGCTGGACCCCGCCACCGCAGCTCAGCCGCACGAGGCCTACCGAGCGCTGCACCGCAGCGGGCGCGTGCACTACAACCCCAAGCGCGCCACCTGGATTCTGAGCCGACTTAATGACATCCGCGCCGCGTTACGCGACACGGGTCAGGTCACCAGCGCCCGGGGCGTAACGCGAGTCAGGATGGCGGCCGATCTCTTAGTGCTCACCGACGGCGAACAGCACGCCCGACTGCGTAAGCAAGTCCAGCCCGGCTTCACCCGCGGCGCGCTGGAAAACTGGCAGGAAATAACAGACAAACTTGCAGCTGAACTGGTAACCAAGGTAATCAAAGAGCCGGGTTGCGACGTGGTTGAACGGCTTGCGATACCAATGCCGATGCGTCTCATCGCTGCGATCCTGGGGGTACCAGACACCGACGTCGCCGACTTTAGACGATGGTCAGAAAACAGTGTTCGAATCATCGATTTCTCGCCGACACCCAAAGGTGTTGTCGGGACTGCGAACTCGATGCGCGCAGTCCTCGCGCTGCGACGCTATTTCCTGCGTCACCTCGCCTCCGGCGAGCTCAAAGATTCGGACACCATGCTTGGGCGGCTGCTGGAACACAACACCGAAGGCGACCTGAGCGACGATCAGTTGTTCTACGTTGCCCTGTTGCTGCTCATCGCCGGTAACGAGACGACTACCAATCTACTCGGTGGGCTATTCGAAACGTTGGCCCACAACCCCGACCAATACGATCTCATCCGCGCCAATCCCGATCTCATTCCCATCGCCGTCGAGGAACAGTTGCGGATATCCAGCCCTATCCAAAACCTCTATCGCTATACGCGCGAGGACTATCGGGTCGGCGAGGTAACCATTCCCGCCGGCGCTCGGGTGCTCCTGTCTTTCGGTGCGGCCAACCGCGATCCACTCGTGTTCGAGGATCCTGACGAATACCGCGCAGACCGCAACCCGCGCATGCATATCGGCTTCGGCTATGGCGCGCATATGTGCGTCGGAGCTCCTCTGGCACGTATGGAGGCGCAAGCAGTGCTGCGTGAACTTGTCGACCGTGTCACCCGTATCACCACCGTCGGCCCGACAACGTGGTCGACCAACAGCTCGCTGCGTGGGCCGACGCATTTGCCCGTCAAGTTGCACTGCAGCTGAGTCTGGTCCATCCCCGCGGTGCTATGAACTCAGCTAACCGTCAGCTGCAGCGCGTTACAGACGTGGTCTTCGCGGCGTGCGCGGCGCCGCCCGTTAACGTCGCGTTGGCATCGGAATATCGAGGCGCGGGCGATCGTCGTTGTCGAGGTGGGAGTTTGGTTGGGTAAAACTAACCGACACCCTCGAAGTGGGTCGTCCCAAGCTAGGTCAAGACACTCGAGGCGTCGTACGAGCAGGATGAATTGCCAGCGCCCAGACACGACGGCACGGTGACCGTGGTGACGGGTCAGCCGCACGGCCGTGCCAACGGCCGGAGGTTGTCAACCCACGGGGCTATCGCCGAATATCGGGAAGTGGCGAGATACCCGTCCCGGCGGACGGCGAGAGGGTAGACAGGCAGCATGGTGAGTTCGCGGTGGTGAACTGATGTGTCGCCTGTTTGGACTGCACGCCGGGGGCGCGGTGACCGCAACATTCTGGTTGCTGGACGCCCCCGACAGCCTGGCCGAGCAGAGCCGGCGCAACCCGGACGGCACCGGCCTGGGGGTGTTCGAGGCCGACGGCACCCCGGTGGTGTTCAAGCAGCCGATCGCGGCGTGGCAGGACCGCGACTTCGCGACCGAGGCCCGCGAGCTGACGGGCACGACGTTCATCGGTCACGTCCGGTACGCGACCACCGGCGCCGCGGACGACGACAACACTCACCCGTTCCTGCAGGACCGGCGGATCTTCGCGCACAACGGAGTGGTGGGTGATCTCGACGCGCTCGACTTGCGGCTCGGCGAACTCGGCGTCGAGGACCTGGTGCGCGGCGACACCGATTCCGAACGGGTCTTCGCGTTGATCACCGCATCCATCCGCGGCCGCGGTGGCGACGTCGAAGCCGGGATGGTGGAGGCGACGCGATGGTTGTGGGCCCACGTGCCGATCTACGCGGTGAACGTGCTGCTGGCCACGGCCACCGACCTGTGGGCATTGCGCTACCCCGACACGCACGAGCTCTGGCTGCTGGACCGTACCGATCCCAGCCGCGGCCGTTTCAGCTTGCGCAGCAAGCGGATCAGCGCGTCCAGCGCGCACTTGGACGCCGCGCCCTCGGTGGTCTTCGCCAGCGAGGTGATGGACCACGAGAAGTGGCACCCACTGGCCTCGGGTGAGCTGGTCCACGTGAACGCCGAGCTGAGGATCACCCGGCGCACGGTGCTGCCCGACCCCGCCGGCACGGTCGGCATTCACGCGGGC
>NZ_LQIX01000027.1 GCF_001500045.1 Mycobacterium sp. GA-1199 | reverse complement strand
TCGGCCGGTCGACCGGCTGCTGAGAGGAGAACGGGTTGTTGCCGACGCGGGGCACGCGTGGCGCGGGCTTCGGCGCAACCGGCCCGGACCCGGTGCTCCGCGGCCCGGCGCCCCCCGCCCCGGCGGTGCGACGCCCGGCAACATGCCGCCGCGGCCACCCGGCGCGCGGCCCGGCGCGATGGGTCGCCCCGGTGGCCCGCGTCCGGGTCCCGGCGGTCGCGGACCCGGTGGTGGCGGTGGTCGTCCCGGCGGTCCCGGCGGCGGTGGCGGCGGTGGCGGTAACTACCGCGGTGGCGGCGGCGGCGCACCCGCCGGCGGAGGCTTCCGCGGTCGTCCCGGTGGCGGCGGTCGGCCCGGCCAACGTGGCGGTGCCGCCGGCGCCTTCGGTCGGCCCGGTGGTGCGCCCAAGCGCGGGCGGAAGTCGAAGAGGGCGAAACGCGCCGAGTACGAGAACATGCAGGCGCCGGTCGTCGGTGGCGTTCGGCTGCCGCACGGCAACGGCGAGACCATCCGGTTGGCGCGCGGCGCTTCGCTGAGCGACTTCGCCGACAAGATCAACGCCAACCCCGCTTCGCTGGTGCAGGCGCTGTTCAACCTCGGTGAGATGGTAACGGCGACCCAGTCGGTCGGCGACGACACCCTCGAGCTGCTCGGCAGCGAGATGAACTACAAGGTTCAGGTCGTCTCGCCGGAGGACGAGGACCGCGAGCTGCTGGAGTCCTTCGACCTCTCCTACGGAGAAGACGAGGGCGGCGAGGAGGACCTCGAGCAGCGTCCTCCCGTTGTCACGGTCATGGGTCACGTCGACCACGGCAAGACCCGACTGCTGGACACCATCCGTCAGGCCAACGTCCGCGAGGGCGAAGCCGGCGGCATCACCCAGCACATCGGCGCCTACCAGGTCGAGGTCGACCTCGACGGCACCGTTCGCCCGATCACGTTCATCGACACCCCGGGTCACGAGGCGTTCACCGCCATGCGTGCCCGCGGCGCGAAGGCCACCGACATCGCGATCCTGGTGGTCGCCGCCGACGACGGCGTGATGCCGCAGACGGTCGAGGCCATCAACCATGCGCAGGCCGCCGAAGTGCCGATCGTGGTGGCGGTCAACAAGATCGACAAGGAAGGCGCCGACCCGGCCAAGATCCGCGGCCAGCTCACCGAATACGGGCTGATCCCCGAGGACTACGGCGGCGACACGATGTTCGTCGACATCTCCGCGAAGCAGGGCACCAACATCCAGGCGCTGCTGGAAGCGGTCGTGCTGACCGCCGACGCCGCTCTGGACCTGCGGGCCAACCCGGACATGGAGGCCCAGGGCGTGGCGATCGAGGCACACCTGGACCGCGGCCGCGGACCGGTGGCCACGGTTCTGGTGCAGCGCGGCACGCTGCGGGTCGGCGACTCGATCGTGTCGGGTGACGCCTACGGTCGTGTCCGCCGCATGGTGGACGAACACGGCGAGGACGTCGAGGAGGCATTGCCGTCCCGGCCGGTGCAGGTCATCGGCTTCACGTCGGTGCCGGGCGCAGGTGACAACCTGCTCGTCGTCGACGAGGACCGCATCGCGCGCCAGATCGCCGACCGGCGCAGCGCACGCAAGCGCAACGCGCTGGCGGCCCGCAGCCGCAAGCGGATCAGTCTCGAGGACCTCGATTCGGCGCTGAAGGAAACCAGCCAGCTGAACCTGATCCTGAAGGGCGACAACGCCGGTACGGTCGAGGCGCTCGAGGAGGCCCTGTTGGGCATCCAGGTCGACGACGAAGTCGAGCTGCGCGTCATCGACCGCGGCGTCGGCGGCGTCACCGAGACCAACGTCAACCTGGCGTCGGCATCGGATGCGATCATCATCGGGTTCAACGTGCGCGCGGAGGGCAAGGCCACCGAGCTGGCCAACCGCGAGGGTGTCGAGATCCGGTACTACTCGATCATCTACCAGGCGATCGACGAGATCGAAGCCGCGCTCAAGGGCATGCTCAAGCCGATCTACGAGGAGCGCGAACTCGGCCGCGCCGAGATCCGTGCGATCTTCCGGTCCTCGAAGGTCGGCAACATCGCCGGTTGCCTCGTGCAGTCGGGGATCATGCGACGCAACGCGAAGGCCCGGCTGCTGCGCGACAACGTCGTGGTGGCCGAGAACCTCACCGTGTCATCGCTGCGCCGCGAGAAGGACGACGTCACCGAGGTCCGCGAGGGTTACGAATGCGGTCTGACGCTGACCTACTCCGACATCAAGGAAGGCGACGTCATCGAGACCTACGAGCTGGTGGAAAAGGAGCGCACCTAGAGTGGCTGACCCCGCACGGGCGAAGCGGCTGGCCAAACGCATTTCCACCATCGTCGCCTCGGCGATCGAGTACGAGATCAAGGATCCGCGGCTGTCGGGTGTGACGATCACGGACGCCAAGGTCACCAACGATCTGCACGACGCAACGCTGTACTACACGGTGCTCGGCGCGTCGTTGTCCGAAGAGCCGGATTACGGCGGGGCGGCGGCGGCGCTCGAGAAGGCCAAAGGTGTGCTGCGGTCCAAGGTGGGGGCGAGCCTCGGTGTTCGCTTCACGCCCACCCTTGCGTTCGAGCGAGACACCGTGCCCGACGCCGCGGTCAAGATGGAGGAACTGCTGGCCCGCGCTCGCGCCGCAGATGAGGATTTGGCGAGAGTTCGGCAAGGCGCCAAGCACGCCGGCGATGCGGACCCGTACCGTGTCAGTGAGGTGGAGGGCGAGGCAGTAGCCGGGGGGCCCGACGACTCTGAGGACAGCGGTGACCGCGATCGACAAGACGACTGACGCCCCGGAAGTGGGCGATCGGGTCGACGCCCACGGTGCAGCCGAACTGGTGTCGGCGGCCGCCTCGGTCGGAGTGGTCTGCCACGTCTATCCCGACGCCGACACCATCGGTGCCGGTCTGGCGCTGGCGTTGGTCCTCGATCAGGTCGGCAAGAGTGTCCAGGTGAGTTTCGCGGCGCCCGAGAAACTGCCCGAATCGCTGCAGTCGCTGCCCGGCGGTCATCTGCTCGTCGGCCCCGACGAGATGCGCCGCAACCCCGATCTGATCGTCACCGTCGACATTCCCAGCGTCAACCGCCTCGGCGCGCTGCGCTGCCTCGTCGACGACGGTCGCGAAGTCCTGGTCATCGACCACCACGCCTCCAACCAGCTGTTCGGCACCGCTAACTACGTCGACTCCTCGGCGGACTCCACCACGATGCTGGTGGCCGACCTGCTCGACGCGTGGGAAAAGCCGATCGACATCGGCGTCGCGCATTGCCTGTATGCGGGCCTGACCACCGACACCGGCTCGTTCCGGTGGGCCACCCCGCGTGCGCACCGGCTGGCCGCGCGCCTCGTCGATCTCGGTGTCGACAACGCCGGCATCAGCCGGGCCCTGCTGGACACCCATCCGTATGCGTGGCTGCCTATGCTGTCGCGGGTGCTGTCCTCGGCGCAGCTGCTGCCCGATGCTGCCGGCGGTCGCGGCCTGGTGTGCGCGGTGGTGGACTACGACGAATGGGTCAACGCGCGGCCCGAGGAAGTCGAGAGCATCGTCGACATCGTGCGCACCACCGAAGAGGCCGAGGTGGCCGCGGTGTTCAAGGAGATCGAGCCGGGGCACTGGTCGGTGTCGATGCGGGCCAAGTCCTACGACCTGTCACCGGTCGCGAGCGGATTCGGCGGGGGCGGTCACCGCCTGGCCGCGGGATATTCGGCCACCGGGTCCGCCGAGGACGTGGTGAAGGCGTTGCACGCCGCCCTTGGCTGAGCCCGCACCGGATCCGTCGAATGCTGCGGTGACCGGCCGCCGGATCGCCGGGCTGGCCGTGCCCGCGCTCGGAGTGCTTGCCGCCGAACCGATCTACCTGTTGTTCGACATCGCGGTGGTCGGCCGGTTGGGCGCCCTGGCGTTGGCCGGGCTGGCGATCGGCGGGCTCATCCTGACCACTTTGAGCTCGCAGATGACGTTCCTGGCCTACGGCACCACCGCCCGCTCGGCCCGGTTCTTCGGCGCCGGCGATCGGCCGGCCGCGGTCGGGGAAGGTGTGCAGGCCACGTGGCTGGCGCTGGGATTGGGCGCGGTGATCGTCGCGGCGGTGCAGGTGTTCGCGGTGCCGCTGGTGTCGGCGCTGGCGGGCTCGGCCGACGGGGGAGAGATCGCCGACGAGGCGCTGTCGTGGGTGCGCATCGCGATTCTCGGCGTCCCCGCGATCCTGGTGTCGGCGGCGGGTAACGGGTGGATGCGCGGCGTGCAGGACATCGTGCGGCCGCTGAAGTTCGTCGTGTTCGGGTTCGCGGTGTCGGCGCTGCTGTGCCCGCTACTGGTGTACGGCTGGCTCGGCATGCCGCGGCTCGGGCTGCCGGGCTCGGCCGTCGCGAACGCGGTGGGGCAGTGGGTGGCCGCCGCGTTGTTCTGTCGCGCGCTGCTGATCGAGAAGGTGCCGCTGCGCGTGCACCCCGGGGTGTTGCGCGCGCAGGTGGTGATGGGTCGCGACCTGGTGTTGCGGACGCTGGCGTTTCAGGCCTGTTTCGTGTCGGCGGGCGCCGTCGCCGCCCGGTTCGGAGCGGCCGCCGTGGCCGCGCATCAGGTCGTGCTGCAGCTGTGGAATTTCCTTGCGTTGGTACTGGATTCGCTGGCGATCGCCGCGCAGTCGCTGGTCGGTGCGGCACTCGGCGCGGGTGAGCTGACGCACGCCAAATCGGTGGCCTGGCGGGTGACGATCTTCTCGGCGTTGGCCTCGGCGGTATTTGCCATCCTGTTCGCGGTCGGTGCGTCGGTGATTCCGAATGTGTTCACCGACGACCGTTCGGTGCTCGACGCGATCGGTGTGCCGTGGTGGTTCATGGTGGCCCAATTGCCCGTTGCAGGAATCGTTTTCGCGCTCGACGGTGTGCTGTTGGGCGCCGGCGACGCGAAGTTCATGCGCAACGCGACGCTCGCCAGCGCGCTGGTGGGCTTCCTGCCGCTGATCTGGCTGTCGCTCGCGTTCGGTTGGGGGCTGCTCGGTATCTGGGCGGGGTTGTCGACGTTCATGGTGCTGCGGTTGGTGTTCGTCGGCTGGCGCGCCGTCTCAGGCCGGTGGCTCGTGCCGGGCACGGCTTGACCTCCTTGACGCGAGCGCCCGCGTCTGTACAGGACACGCCGCAAAGAATTGGCAGAATGTGGGCGCTCGCGGGGCGTCAGCGTAGCGCGCTAGGCGCGGGCCCGCGCGATCGCGGCCCAGCCGAACTCCGTCGTCTTCACCCGTACATCGTCAAACCCCGTCGCCGCCAACCGATTCGGCAGTGTCGCGGGGTCGACGGGGTTATACGTGTCGCCTTCATGCGCGACGGCCAACTCCTCGCTGCCGAGGCTGTCGCTGGCCACCAGCGCCGCGCCGGGCCGCAGCACGCGGGCGACCTCGGCGAACAGCCGGTCTTGGAGTTCGGCGGTGGGGACATGGTGCAGCATCGTGAAACACGCTGCGCCGGTGAAGCGGTCGTCGTCGTAGGACAGTGCCGTCGCGTCGCCGCGCACGATCTCGACGGTCGGGACATCGGCGAAGCGAGCGGTCAGCATCGCCGCGAGTTCGTCGTCGATCTCCACCGACGTCAGCCGGCCCACCGATTCGCTCAACACGTCGGTGGTCGCGCCGTAGCCGGGTCCGACCTCGAGCACGTCGTCGCCGAGGTCGATCTCGCCCAGCGCCCACGGCAGAATCACCTCGCGGATCAGCTGTCGCCATTCCTCGCTGCCGCAGTACTCGTGCGCTTCGTTCACGCTCGCAGCCTATGAGGGTGCGCAAACTGCTGTAAATCCGCGGCGTGTCGTGTGCAAACACGCCCGCTCGCGCATTGCCGGAGGTCAGCGGACTTGGGAGCGGCCGCGCTGCAGGACGGCGTCGCGGTTGGCGGCGATGTCGTCGCCGCTGGTCGTGCGCATCCACTCGCGCGCCGACGCCGCCTCAATCCAGAGCCCCTCGTTGGTCTGCGCCTCGTCGATGCGGTGATACGACGCCAGCAGAGCGCGCACTGCCCGCTGGTTGTTGCCGACGATCGACGCCGCGACCTGCCGGGCCGTCGACATCAGCTCACCGTGCGGGACCACCTGGGTGACCAGACCGCACCGCAGCGCCTCCTCGGCCGACAGGTAGTCACCGGTCAGACTCATCCGGCGGGCCATCCCGACACCGACCTTCTGCGGTAACCGCACCGACAGCCCCCAGGTCGGCAACAGTCCCACGCGAGCATGCGTATCGGCGAACCGCGCCTGCTCGGAGGCGATCAGCACATCGCAGTACAGGGCGATCTCGAGACCGCCGGTGACGGCCGCACCGTTGATGGCGCCGATGACGGGTTTGGTCATCGGCGGCCACTTCGGCGAGATGTCGGGCAGCTCGGTCGTGTTGCCCAGCTCCTTGAGGTCCAGACCCGCGCAGAACACCGGGTCGGCGCCGGTGACGATCACGACGTCGACTTCGTCGTCGGCCTGCGCCTCGCCCAGGGCGCGGTAGAACCGCCTGCGCAGTTCGGCCGACAGCGCGTTGCGCGACTGCGGCCGGTTCAGGGTGAGCGTGCGCACGCGATCTTGGGTGTCGATGAGCAGGATGTCGTCAGTCACCCGACGAACCTATCGTGGAGCCATGTGCCGAAACATCACCGAGCTACGCGGGCTCGAACCGGCGGCCACCGACGAGGAGATCGAAGCCGCGGCGCGCCAGTACATCCGCAAGGTCAGCGGCATCACCCGGCCGACTGCGGCCAACGCCGACGCCTTCGAGGCCGCCGTCGCAGAGGTCACCACCATCACCCAGCGGCTGCTGACGTCCCTGCCGCCCCGGCGCCAGCCGCCCAAGACGGTGCCACCGTTGCGCCGGCCCGAGGTGCGGGCCCGCTTGGAGCGCAAAGCGGCGGCCGCGACATAGCCCGATGACGACGACGCTCACGCAGCCCGCGCTCAAAGAGTGGAGCGCCGCGGTACATGCGTTGTTGGACGGCAGGCAGACCGTCCTGCTGCGCAAGGGCGGTATTCACGAGAAGCGGTTCGCGGTCACGGCGCCGCGCTTCGTGCTGTTCCCCACCGTCGCGCACAGCCATGCCGAGCGGGTGCGCCCCGAGCACCGCGATCTGCTCGACGTGGCGATCGCCGACAGCACGGAGGACGCGGTGGTGGTCCGCGCCGGTGCCCGCGTCGTCGCCGCGATCGAGGTCAACAGCCCGGAGACGCTCGAAGAGATTGCGTCCCTGCATATTTGGACCGACGCATCGGTACGCGCCGACCGGCTCGATTTCCGCCCCAAGCATCGGCTCACCGTGCTCGTCGTCCAGGCCAGCCCGCTGGTGAGGCCGCTGCGACTCGAACGCACCCCCCAGTACGCGGGTTGTACCAGCTGGGTGCCACTGCCGATCGACCCCGAATGGGCACCCCCGGTGCACGACGACGCCACGCTGGGCGAGATCGCCGACAACGTGCGCCGCTGGGTGGGTTGACCCGCGCCTCAGCCCGCGGGCGGCTGCGGTCCGGCGGGCAGCACCAGCCGCGACGCTCCGTCGCCGAGATGCACGGTGTGGGTGGCCGGCGCGAGGTTGCTACCCGTACCCAGCGGTTCACCGGTACCGAGGTTGCGGGCGAACCGGGGGTGCGACCCGCCCGCCACGATCACCCGGATCCGTGAACCCGCACGGAAGCGGTGTGCGATCGGATCGAGTTCGATACGCACCTGACCGGAGTCCGGTGCGGAGCTGATGTAGCCGTCGCTCACATTGCGTGAGCGTCCCTTGGCGTCCACCTCGCTCACGCGGACGAACAGATCGTTGTACGGGTTGTCGCACGAGTGCGACAGCTCCACGACCGGCACCCCCACCACGTATTGGTCGGCGGGGAGGCGGTCGCCGGTGAAGCTCAACACGTCGGCACGCTGAGCCAGGCTGGTGTCCTTGCGATATCCGCCTTCCGGCGACAACAGCCGGCCGCCCACGGTCGGCGTCGGCTTCGCCGGGTTGTAGGTGAACGTCGACGGGGCGGCGGTCTCCGGCGGGACGGCGTCGCCCAGACGACCACCCGGTTGCAGGTAGCGCACCACCTCGGGCATGGCCGGCGGCCAGTCGGGCAGGTCGATCCAGCCGCCGCCGTTGACGAAGATCCGCACCGGCTGGCGCCGCTTGCTCCCGGCGCCGGTGAGGTGAGCGCCCAACCAGTCGAGCGTGTCGCGGATCGCGGTCGGCGCGGCCTTGGTCATCAGCTGGCTGTGGATCCACGGGCCCACGGTCAATCCGACCTCGACTCCGCGCTCGCGCAGCCGCCGATACTGGGCCATCGTCTGCTCCAGGAACAGGTCTTGCCACCCGCTGATCAGCAGTACCGGCACGTCGGCGCTGTCCAGGGCGCGACGCAGGTTCAGTGCGGTCCAGAAGGGGTCGTCGGCATCGGGGTGATCGAGCCAGGATTCCCACCACGGCGCACCCGCGCCCAGCAGCGCGCGCCCCGCCTCCCCGGCGGGCAGCCGGTTCACCGCACGGGCGATGCGGCGCCGCGACCGCAGCTGTCGCACCAGCGCGCGCACCCGGTTCCGATCCTCCTGGTAGGCCACCAGATGGCTCCAGCCGAGGAAGTCGCTCAACGCGAAGGAACCGCGGCCCCACCGCGGACCGCTGACGTCGTGCGGGCCGACGGTGATCACCGCGGCCTTCATCTCCGGTGGCGGGTCGATGAGCAGCGCCCACTGGGTGAAACCGAGATACGACAGCCCGATCGTGGCGAACGAGCCGGTGAACCAATCTTGGTTGCGCAGCCACTCGACGGTGTCGGCGCCGTCGGCGATCTCGTTGACCATCGGGTCGAAGTCGCCGCCGGAGCCGTACGTGCCGCGCACGCTCTGCAGGACCACGTGATAGCCGCGTGCGGCATAGACGCGTCCGTAGAGGGCGGCGAAGGGGAAGTCTCGGCCGTAGGGGCAGCGCACCAGCAGCGTGCCCGCCGGGTCCGCGGTGGTGGGCGCATAGTGGTCGGCGCGCAGTTCGACACCGTCTCGCATCGGAACGCGGACCCTGTTGACCGTAAAGTCGGTGGTGTGCGGCGGCAGCCGCAGCAGGCGTGACACGGTGCGTCCGGTGAGCTGCTTGACCTTCGAACGGGATGCCGGCGGGGCGGCGACGGTGGAAGCGGTCACCTCACGAGGCTACGCAGAACCGATGCCGCCGCGGTCGATCGATGACGTTCGGTCGGTAAACCACGACATAACCGATCCCGCCGAGCAACTGGACAAGATGGCGAACTGGACGTTTCCGGCCCTCCAGCAGGCCGATGGACCGCATCGAACACTGGTGAATCGAACGGCTGATCAGAACACGTAGTGCGGAATCAGCTCGTGCGCGCGTTGCAGGTTGGTCTGCATGCAGTCGGGGTCGGGCTCGGAGTAGATCGGCGAGTAGAACAGCGACTGCTGCAGCACGCCGTAGCTGGTGTCGAAGGCGATCATGCAGGTGATCCACCAGCGGTTGTTCCAGTCGGTCGGCTTCATCACCCAGTACTGCGCGGCGCGATGCCCGTCGATGTCGAGTTGGACCGCGTCGACGGGCAGCGTCTGCTCATAGGTGCGCCAGACGATCGCCTCCACGGCCAGCTGATAGTTGCCCGCGTCGTAGCGGCACCGCAGCTGATCCTCCGGCGTGGGCGGGGTGAACGCCAGACCCATCGCCTGGATCGCGTCCAGCGGAATCTGCTTGCACGGGTTGAACGGCGACGGGTCGGTGGTCTCGATCACGGGCCACTTGATCGACGTCGTGACATTCGTCATGGGGATGTCGTCGGCAGCCACACGCGGGGCGCCTGCGAGGTTGGCCTGCCACACCACCGTCACCGCAGCGATCAGTGCGCACAGCGCCGAGACCAAGCGCAGCTTGGCGAGCATGTCACCCCTTTGTTCGTCGGTCCGACCCTGCGGGGAGTCTAGCGGGCCGCTCCCAGCGCCCGAGAGGAAACAAGAACCTGTTCTAGTTGCCGGACGAGCCGCGTGCATCCGGTTCAGTACCCTGGTCAGTTGTGACACGCGACGGCCGACGACCCACCCTCTGGGCCATCAGCGACCTGCACACGGGTCACACAGGCAACAAACCCGTGACGGAGTCGCTGCACCCGGCCTCGCCGGACGACTGGCTCATCGTCGCCGGCGACGTGGCCGAACGCACCGACGAGATCCGGTGGGCCCTGGACCTGTTGCGCAAGCGGTTCGCCACGGTGATCTGGATTCCGGGCAACCACGAGCTGTGGACCACCAACCGCGACCCGATGCAGATCTTCGGCAAGGCTCGCTATGACTACCTGGTCAACATGTGCGACGAGATGGGCATCATCACCCCCGAGCACCCGTTCCCGGTGTGGACCGAGGAGGGTGGCCCGGCCACGATCGTGCCGATGTTTCTGCTGTACGACTACACCTTCCTGCCGGCAGGCGCGGCCACCAAGGCGGAGGGACTGGCCATCGCGCGCGAGCGCAACGTCGTTGGCACCGACGAGTTCCTGCTGTCCGCCGAGCCCTACGCCACCCGCGACGCATGGTGCCGCGACCGGGTGGCCTACACCCGCAAACGGCTCGAGGACCTCGACTGGATGACGCCGACGGTACTGGTCAACCACTTCCCGATGGTTCGCGAACCCTGCGATGCGATGTTCTATCCGGAGTTCTCGCTGTGGTGCGGCACCACCGCCACCGCCGACTGGCACACCCGCTACAACGCGGTGTGCTCGGTCTACGGGCACCTGCACATTCCGCGCACCACGTGGTACGACGGTGTGCGGTTCGAGGAGGTGTCGGTCGGCTATCCGCGAGAGTGGCGGCGCCGCAAGCCATATCGCTGGATGCGTCAGATTCTTCCGGATCCGCAGTATCCGCCCGGGTACCTCAACGAGTTCGGCGGCCACTTCCAGATCACCCAGGAGATGCGGGAGAACGCCCAGAAGATGCAGCAACGGATCCGCGACAGGCAGGTCTCGCGATGACGGTCGCCGCTTCGCTGCTGTCCGGTGTGCTGCCGGCGACGACGACAGGGCTGGCCGCAGCCGAGGTCTACCGTGATCCGCCGGACCTGGCGCCGATGCCCGAGGAGGAGCCACTGGTCGCCAGGTCGGTGGCCAAGCGGCGCAACGAGTTCGTGACCGTGCGGTACTGCGCCCGGCTGGCGCTCGCCGAGATCGGTGTCGGACCGGTGCCGATTCTGAAGGGGGAGAAGGGTGAACCCCGTTGGCCCGACGGTGTCGTCGGCTCGCTGACGCACTGTGAGGGTTACCGCGGCGCTGTGGTCGGCCGGCGGGCCGAGGTCCGGTCGGTGGGCATCGACGCCGAACCGCACGGTGTGCTGCCCGACGGTGTGCTCGACGCGATCAGCCTGCCCGCCGAGCGAACCGAACTGCGGCAGCTGCCTGGTGGGCTGCACTGGGACCGAATCCTGTTCTGCGCCAAAGAGGCAACCTATAAGGCGTGGTTCCCGGTGACTCACCGGTGGCTGGGTTTCGAGGACGCGCACATCGTCTTCGACGTCGACGACACCGGCACCTCCGGTGGTTTCGTCTCGCGAATTCTGATCGACCCGGCGGCGATGCACGGACCGCCACTGGAAACCCTGACCGGCCGCTGGTCGGTCCGCGACGGACTGGCGTTGACCGCGATCGTGCTATGACCGAGGCGGGTCTGGTGATTGTCGACAAACCAGCGGGCATGACGAGCCATGACGTCGTCGGCCGCTGCCGTCGGCTCTTCGGCACCCGCAAGGTCGGGCACGCCGGGACCCTTGACCCGATGGCAACCGGTGTCCTGGTCGTCGGCATCGAGCGCGCCACCAAGATCCTCGGACTGCTGACGGCAACGGACAAGGCGTACCGCGCGACCATCCGCCTCGGCCAGACCACCTCCACCGACGACGCCGAAGGCGAGGTGCTGCACGAGGTTTCGGCCGGCCACATCACCGACGAGGACATCGACCACGCCGTCACCGACCTAAGGGGTGAGATCGACCAGATCCCGTCAGCGGTGAGCGCGATCAAAATCGGCGGACAACGCGCCTACAAACTCGCGCGCGAAGGGCAAACCGTCGAGTTGGCGCCCCGCCGCGTGCGGATCGACCGTTTTGCCGTGCTGCGGGTACGGCATGAAGCCGGCGTCATCGACGTCGATGTCGAAGTGCTGTGCTCCAGCGGCACCTACATCCGCGCGCTGGCCCGCGACATCGGTGCCGCACTGGGAGTCGGAGGGCATCTCACGGCGTTACGCCGCACCAAAGTCGGCGGCTTCGGGCTGGCCGAGTCGCGCACGCTCGACGAGCTCGCCGAAACACCACGGCTCTCGTACAGCCTTGACACGGCATGCCTTCTGGCGTTCCCGCGACGGGACCTGACCGCGGACGAGGCCGAGGACGTGCGTCACGGCCGACCGCTCAAACCGGCGGGCATCGAGGGGATCTACGCCGCCACGGCTCAGGACGGGCAGGTCGTCGCGCTGCTGGAAGACAGGTCGGCTCGCACGAAGTCGGTCGTCGTGTTGCGTCCCGCGACCTTGTAGGCCGGCGCATCCGGGCGCATACTGACGCCGTCCTAGAGATGGGAGCCGACAATGGCGTCTGCGTACAAGGCTCTTCAGATCGCACTGGGCGTGTTCGGCGTGGTCGCCCTCTGCCTGTATCCGCTTGCCGCCGTGTGGCCGTCAGGATGGGCGTGGCATCCGGGACCGCCGCACCACTCCGACTACTTCATGATGATCGTCGGGCTCTACGCCACACTGGGCGTGTTCCTGGTGTGGGCGGCGCGAAACCCACGCGCTCATCTGAGCCTGATCTGGTTCACGGTGTGGTCAAGCGTCGTCCACGCCGTCATCATGGCGGTGCAGTCGGTACGCGGGGAACACCAGACCGGGCACCTGCTGGGCGATGTGCCCGCGCTGCTGTTGGTCGGGATCGTGCTGGCGGTGCTCGTGCGGGCTTCTGGCCTCAAGATGTTTGAGGAGCAGCCCGTCGCCCTGGAACGACGCTGACGGGCACCCGCTGAAATGTGAGGCGATGGTGCAAATCCGGCGGCCGGTTTCTCGCCGCCCACCATTCGCGAGGGTGCCCGCCTCACAGCGAAAGGTTCGCTGGCAGCGAATAATTCGCTGATAGGCGGGCACTCGTCGAAGTGGTCGGCAGCCCGGCAGAGGTTCACAAACCAGGGGCTCGCAACCGAGCTAGCTCGCCACCACCCAGATCGCTTCTGCGGCCGGGCTTCCCAAATCGACGGTGGTGTCGTCGCCGTCTGCCGACTCGATGGCCACCGAGATCATGCCGGCGAAGTCGCGCCGGGCCACCACGCGAAGGCGTGAGTCCAGACTGATGCCGACACTGTCGAAGTACCGCAGCATCTCCGGATCGGCGTCGGAGATGCGCGCGATGGTGCCCCGGTCGCCGTCGTGGCAGGCCGATAACTGGCGTGCGTCCGGGGTGGGCACGCGTCCGTCGGCGGCCGGAATCGGATCGCCGTGCGGATCGCGCGTCGGGTGCCCGAGCTTGGCGTCGATGCGGTCGAGCATCCGGTCCGACACCGCGTGCTCGAGCACCTCGGCCTCGTCGTGCACCTCGTCCCAGCTGTAGCCCAACTCGCGGACGAGGAACGTCTCCATCAGCCGATGCCTGCGCACCATCGCCAGGGCCGCGGCCCGGCCGGCCTCGGTCAGGGTCACCGCGCCGTACTTCTCGTGGTCGACCAGGCCCTGATCGGCGAGCTTGCGGATCGACTCCGAGGCAGTGCTGGCCGACACCCCGAGCCGCTCGGCCAGCAGCTTGGTGCTCACCTTCTCCTGCGACCACTCCTGGACGGTCCAGATGACTTTCAGGTAGTCCTGGGCAACCGTCGTCAGGTCACGCGCATCGCCGGCAGGATTCACATTGAGAAAGTTTAGGCAATACTCACCTCATCCGGGGGATCCGGCGACGCGGCGAACCGCGGACGCGCCGTAGGCTTGCCCTCGTGCAGCGCTGGCGGGGACAAGACGAGATCCCGACGGACTGGGGCCGATGCGTGGTCACCATCGGGGTCTTCGACGGTGTGCATCGCGGACACCAGGAGCTGATCAACCACGCGGTCAAGGCCGGCCGCTCGCGCGGCGTGCCCACCGTGCTGATGACTTTCGACCCGCATCCCATGGAGGTGGTCTTCCCGGGTAGTCATCCCGCCCAGCTGACCACCCTGACCCGGCGCGCGGAACTGGTCGAGGAACTCGGAATCGACGTCTTCCTGGTCATGCCGTTCACCGCCGACTTCATGAAGCTGACGCCCGAGCGCTACATCCATGAACTCCTAGTCGAGCGCCTGCACGTGGTCGAGGTCGTCGTGGGGGAGAACTTCACCTTCGGCAAGAAGGCGGCGGGCAACGTCAACTTGTTGCGCCAGGCCGGCGAGCGTTTCGGCTTCGCCGTGGAGAGCATGACCCTGGTCTCCGAAGCTCTTGGGGTGGCCGACACCGCCCGGGACGAGGCGGTCACGTTCTCCTCGACCTACATCCGGTCCTGCGTCGACGCGGGCGATGTCGTCGCCGCCGCCGAGGCGTTGGGGCGCCCGCATCGCGTGGAGGGCGTCGTGGTCCGCGGCGACGGACGGGGCAAGGTGCTGGGCTTTCCGACCGCCAACGTGGCGCCGCCCATGTATTCGGCGATACCCGCCGACGGCGTCTATGCGGCGTGGTTCACCGTGCTCGGCCATGGACCGGTCGCGGGCAGCGTGATCCCCGGCGAGCGGTATCAGGCCGCGGTGTCGGTGGGGACCAATCCGACGTTCTCCGGGCGCACCCGCACCGTGGAGGCGTTCGTGCTCGACACCACGGCCGACCTGTACGGCCAGCATGTCGCCGTCGACTTCGTGGCCAGGCTGCGCGGCCAGGAGAAGTTCGCCAACGTCGACGACCTGGTGGAGCAGATGGGCCGCGACACCGAACACGCCCGCGCGATCCTGACCCGCTGACGCCGAGCGCTCAGTCCCGAACACAAAAGCCCAGGACAGCGAGCCGACAGGCGTACATGGGTGAGCGCTCGGCGGATTTCGTGCTGCACACGCGCCGCTGCTAGACTGCCTGCCGACCGGGCGTGCGCTGCAGTTCGCGGCGGCCGCGCCTCCCGGGCTCACGCCCTTCCCGCGGACTGAAAAAGATGGAGTTGTTTCGTGGCGCTCACCGCCGAAGAGAAAAAGTCGGTCCTGACCGAGTACGGCCTGCATGACACCGATACCGGTTCGCCCGAGGCGCAGGTCGCGCTGCTGACCAAGCGGATCACCGACCTCACCGAGCACCTGAAGGTGCACAAGCACGATCACCACTCGCGGCGCGGTCTGCTGCTGCTCGTCGGTCGCAGGCGCCGACTGCTCAAGTACGTGGCCCAGGTCGACGTCCAGCGGTACCGCACGCTGATCGAACGACTCGGCCTGCGTCGCTGACCTCGTACCGGCGCGTGAACGCGCGCCGGGATTCGGCCGGGTACTCCTCGCAGAGTACGATGGCCTCGTTCGACTGCCTATTCGGCGCGAACGACCTGGGTGCGATTTCGCAGCTCCGCGAGCATCGTTCCCGCGTGTCATAACCAGGACCTGCTCGATCGCGCGGTCTTCGGTAGTGGCTGCCGGAAGAACTGCCGGCAGCTTCGATCGATGGCCGTAGCCGCATCGAGGCCCGTGGTTCAAGCGCTGTGACGACGCGAAAACAGCTAAACAGTGGCGACACTGAACCAGAGAGGCCATACGGACACCTATGTCTGTAGTTGAAATTGAAGACGGCGTGTACGAAGCGACCGCCGTGATCGACAACGGGAGCTTCGGCGCCCGCACCATCCGTTTCGAGACCGGCCGGCTGGCCCAGCAGGCCGCCGGCGCCGTCGTCGCCTATCTCGATGACGAGACGATGTTGCTTTCGGCGACCTCGGCCAGCAAGAACCCCAAGGACCATTTCGACTTCTTCCCGTTGACCATCGACGTCGAAGAGCGCATGTACGCCGCGGGTCGCATCCCCGGCTCGTTCTTCCGCCGCGAAGGCCGCCCGTCGACCGACGCGATCCTGACCTGTCGGCTGATCGACCGTCCGCTGCGGCCGACGTTCGTCGACGGCTTACGCAACGAGATCCAGGTCGTGGTCACCGTCCTGAGTCTGGATCCCAAGGATCTCTACGACGTGGTCGCGATCAACGCCGCGTCGGCGTCCACACAGATCGCCGGCCTGCCGTTCTCGGGCCCGGTCGGCGGCGTGCGTGTCGCGCTGATCGACGGGACCTGGGTGGCCTTCCCGACCGTCGAGCAGCTCGAGCGGGCGGTGTTCGACATGGTGGTCGCCGGTCGGGTCATCGAGGGCGGTGACGTCGCGATCATGATGGTCGAGGCCGAGGCCACCGACAATGTCATCGAGTTGGTCGCGGGCGGTGCGCAGGCGCCCACCGAGGCCGTCGTGGCCGAGGGCCTGGAGGCCGCCAAACCGTTCATCGCGAGCCTGTGCGCAGCCCAGCAGGAGCTGGCCGAGAGCGCCGCCAAGCCGACCGCGGACTACCCGGTGTTCCCGGAGTTCGGCGAAGACGTCTACTACGCCGTCGCCTCGGTGGCCACCGACGCGTTGTCGGAGGCGCTGACGATCGCGGGTAAGGCCGAGCGCAACGACCGCACCGACGAGATCAAGGCCGAGGTGCTCGAGCGGCTGGCCGAGCAGTACGCGGGCCGCGAGAAGGAGGTCGGCGCCGCATTCCGGTCGCTGACCAAGAAGCTTGTGCGGCAACGCATTCTGACCGATCACTTCCGTATCGACGGCCGCGGCATCACCGACATCCGCGCGCTGAGCGCCGAGGTCGCAGTCGTCCCGCGGGCGCACGGCAGCGCGCTGTTCGAGCGTGGCGAGACCCAGATCCTGGGCATCACCACCCTCGACATGATCAAGATGGCCCAGCAGATCGACTCGCTGGGGCCCGAGACCAGTAAGCGCTACATGCACCACTACAACTTCCCGCCGTACTCGACCGGTGAGACCGGCCGTGTCGGTTCGCCGAAGCGCCGCGAGATCGGCCACGGTGCGCTGGCGGAGCGCGCGCTGATGCCGGTGCTGCCCAGCATCGAGGAGTTCCCTTACGCGATCCGTCAGGTGTCGGAGGCGTTGAGCTCCAACGGTTCGACCTCGATGGGTTCGGTGTGCGCCTCGACGCTGGCGCTGCTCAACGCCGGTGTGCCGCTGAAGGCTCCGGTCGCGGGCATCGCGATGGGCCTGGTGTCCGACGACATCGAAGTGGACGGTAAGACCGAGCGCCGGTTCGTCGCGCTCACCGACATCCTCGGTGCAGAGGATGCGTTCGGCGACATGGACTTCAAGGTCGCGGGCACCAAGGAGTTCGTCACCGCGCTGCAGCTGGACACCAAGCTCGACGGCATCCCGTCGCAGGTGCTGGCGGGCGCGCTGTCGCAGGCCAAGGACGCCCGGCTGACGATCCTCGAGGTGATGGCCGAGGCGATCGACGGCCCCGACGAGATGAGCCCGTATGCGCCGCGGATCACCACGATCAAGGTGCCGGTGGACAAGATCGGCGAGGTGATCGGCCCGAAAGGCAAGATCATCAACCAGATCACCGAGGAGACCGGCGCGTCGATCTCCATCGAGGACGACGGCACGGTGTTCGTCGGCGCCACCGACGGACCGTCGGCGCAGGCGGCGATCGACCGCATCAACGCGATTGCCAATCCGCAGCTGCCCAAGGTCGGCGAGCGGTTCCTCGGAACCGTGGTCAAGACAACGGATTTCGGCGCCTTCGTGTCGCTGCTTCCGGGTCGCGACGGGCTGGTCCACATCTCGAAGCTGGGACGTGGCAAGCGGATCGCCAAGGTCGAGGACGTCGTCAAAGTCGGCAACAAGCTGCGTGTGGAGATCGCCGACATCGACAACCGCGGCAAGATCTCGCTGATCCTGGTCGATGAGGAAGCCCCCGACTCGGAGACCGCACCGGCAGATGCCGCAGCGGCCAGCAGTTAGGGCGTTGCGCCACACCGAACGTGGCGACAAATCGTCGGTGGCAGTGCGACGCACAGTGCTGCCCGGTGGCCTGCGTGTGGTCACCGAGTACATTCCATCGGTGCATTCGGCGTCTGTCGGGCTGTGGGTCGATGTCGGTTCGCGCGACGAGGGGCCGAGCGTCGCGGGCGCGGCCCACTTCCTCGAGCACTTGCTGTTCAAGGCGACGCCCACCCGGTCGGCGGTGGGCATCGCGCAGGCCGTCGACGCGGTCGGGGGTGAGTTGAACGCCTTCACCGCCCGCGAGCACACCTGCTACTACGCGCATGTGCTCGACTCCGATCTGGAATTGGCCGTCGACCTCGTCGCCGATGTCGTGTTGCGCGGACAGTGCGCGGCCCAGGACGTCGAGGTCGAACGCGACGTGGTGCTCGAGGAGATCGCGATGCGAGACGACGATCCCGAGGACACCCTCGGCGACGTGTTTCTCGCCGCGATGTTCGGCTCGCACCCGGTCGGGCGCCCGGTGATCGGCAGCGTGGATTCGATCTCCTCGATGACACGGGCCCAACTGCACTCCTTCCACGTCCGCCGCTACACCCCCGAGCGGATGGTGCTCGCGGTGGCGGGCAACGTCGATCACGATGACGTGGTGTCGCTGGCGCGCGAGTACTTCGGCGCGCGACTGGTGCGAGGCCGCACACCGGTGCCACCGCGCAAGGGCGCCGGGCGGGTCGGCGGGCGCCCGATGCTGGAGCTGGTCAGCCGGGACTCCGAGCAGACGCACCTGACGCTGGGTGTGCGCACCCCGGGACGGCACTGGGAACACCGCTGGGCGCTGTCGGTGCTGAACACGGCGCTCGGCGGCGGCTTGAGTTCGCGGCTGTTTCAGGAAATTCGAGAGGCACGCGGGTTGGCGTACTCGGTGTACTCGACCGTCGACACCTTCTCCGACAGCGGAGCTCTGTCGGTTTACGCGGGTTGCCTGCCGGACCGCTTCGACGAGGTCGCCCGCGTGACGACCGATGTGCTCGAGGCGGTGGCGCGTGACGGGATCACCGAAGACGAGTGCCGCATCGCGAAGGGTTCCCTGCGCGGCGGACTGGTGCTTGGACTCGAGGATTCCGGATCGCGGATGAACCGCATCGGACGCAGCGAACTGCATTTCGGCGAACACCGCACGATCGATGAGACGTTGGCGAAGATCGACGCCGTGACGCTCGACGAGGTCAATTCCGTCGCGCGCCGCCTCTTGCGGCGGCCCTACGGCGGGGCCGTGCTCGGCCCGGTTCGGTCGAAACGGTCACTGCCTCAGCCGCTTCGGGCCATCGCCGGCTGATCACCTACGCTGGGGGCCCATGACTGGGTTGTCACGGCGTCACGTTCTGATCGGTGGATTGACACTCGCGGCGCTGGCCGCATCACCGCACAAGGCCGCCATAGCCGACCCCGACCGCCCCGGGCAGCCGATCGCGGATCGACTCGGTGAGATGGAACGTCGTCAGAACGCGTTGATCGGGGTGTTCGCAACCGATCTCGGCACCGGGCGTACCATCGCGCACCGCGCGCAGGACCCGTTCGCGATGTGCTCGACCTTCAAGACCTACGCTGCGGCGCGGGTACTGCAGAAGGCCGAGCGCGGGGAACTCGCGCTCACCGATCGCGTCACCATCGAACCGGGCGATATCGTCCCCAACTCGCCCGTGACCGAGGCGCACGTCGGGCAGACGATGACGCTGGCGCAGTTGTGTCAGGCCGCCCTGCAGCGAAGCGACAACGCCGCGGCCAACTGGCTGCTGCGGGTCATCGGTGGTCCGTCGGGCGTGACGGACTTCGCCCGCAGCATCGGCGACCAACGGTCCCGACTCGACCGGTGGGAGATCGAGCTCAACGCGGCGGTCCCCGGCGATCCGCGTGACACCACGACGCCCGAGGCCATCGCGGGTGGATACCGGTCGATACTCACCGGGAACGTGCTGGCCGAGCCGCAACGCCGGCAACTCGAGGACTGGATGCGGGCCAATCAGACGTCCAGCGTGCGACCCGTTCTGCCACCGGGCTGGGCGACGGCCGACAAGACCGGTAGCGGTGACTACGCGAGCACGAACGACGTCGGCATCGCGTACGGCCCGGCCGGTGAGCGATTGCTGCTGGCGATCATGACCAGGACCGCGGCAAACGACCCCGACGCCCCGAACGACCGCCAGTTGGTCGGTGAAGTGGCTTCTGCGCTGGTGGCCGAACTCCTGGCCCGATGATGGCGAGGGCAGCAGCGTAGCCCGGCCACCCCTCGGGGCCGGGTCCAGCTGGCTTGTCAGCGGCTGTCCCCCCACGCTCTTGGCCCCCCTGCACTGAGCGCCAGCCGCTGGACTAAACGGTATGGCATGGAGCGCGACGGAGGAATCGGGCGAATCCCTATCTTTTTGCACCGGCACGTTTAAGGGTGCCGGGCGAACACGCGGAGACCGGGGTCAGACAAGCATCGACGACGGATCCGTATACGGCAGGTCGAGGTCGGCGGCGACCTGTTCGGACAGCAGGACGCCGTCGTGTGTGGACAAGCCTCTGGCGAGCGAGGCGTCGGCCCGGCACGCCGCCCGCCAGCCCTGATCTGCCAGCTTGAGCACGTACGGCATGGTGGCGTTGGTCAGCGCGAAGGTCGACGTGCGGGGCACGGCGCCGGGCATGTTGGCGACGCAGTAGAAGATCGTGTCGTGCACCGCGTACGTCGGGTCGTCGTGCGTGGTCGGACGCGAATCCTCGAAGCACCCACCCTGGTCGATGGCGATGTCGACCAGCACCGCACCGGGCTTCATGTGCGCGACAGTCGAATTCGAGACCAGTTTGGGTGCCTTGGCGCCGGGCACCAGGACCGCGCCGATGACGAGGTCGGCGTCCTTCACCGCGTCCTCGAGTTCCAGGATCGACGAGTACCGCGTCTGGACGCGGCCGCCGAACTCCGCGTCCACGTCGCGCAGTTTGGTGAGACTGACGTCGAACACGGTGACGTGTGCGCCCATGCCGGTGGCGACCCGTGCGGCGTTGGCACCGGCGGTGCCGCCGCCGATGACGACAACGTCGGCGGGAGCCACGCCCACCGTGCCGCCCATCAGGACGCCGCGACCGCCGTGGCTGCGCATCAGGTGGTAGGCCCCGACCTGGGCCGCCAACCGCCCGGCAACCTCACTCATCGGGGCCAGCAGCGGAAGGGTTCCGTCGGCGGTCTGAACGGTTTCGTAGGCGATCGCCGTGGCCCCGGATGCCAGCAGGGCTTCGGTGCACGGGCGCGACGCCGCCAGGTGCAGGTAGGTGAACAGCGTCTGATCCGGACGCATCCGGTGGTATTCGGCTTCGATCGGTTCCTTGACCTTGAGCAGGAGTTCGGCCTCGGCCCATACCTGGTCGGCGCCGTTGATGAGCTGGGCGCCCGCGCGTTTGAAATCGGCGTCCGAGATCGCCGAACCGTCGCCCGCACCGGATTCGATGATGACCTCATGGCCGCGGTGCACCAGCTCGGCGACCCCGGCCGGGGTGATCGCGACCCGGAATTCGTTGTTCTTGATCTCGGTCGGGATGCCGACACGCATGACCGCTCCTCTGCTGAATGTGTATCCAGTGTGAAGAAGCTTCGCCTGAGCAGCAATTGATGCGCCTGAAATTCTCTATATTCGCGCTATGGACGAAGCATCTTCATTCTCACGGGCTTCGGGCGGTGCCGACCCGAAGGATGTTCGCCCGGTTCCCCTCGATGACGTCGACCGCCGGATTCTCACGGCGCTACACCGCGACGCGCGCATGCCGAACAGCGCACTTGCCGAGGCGGTCGGGATTGCGCCGTCGACATGCCATGGCAGGGTGCGACGGCTTCAGGAGGCGGGGGTGATCCGCGGCTTCTACACCGATATCGATCCGGGCGCGATCGGTCTGCCGCTACAGGCGATGATCTCGGTGAGCCTGCAGTCCAGCGCTCGCGGCAGGATCCACAGCTTCATTCAGCAGATCCGGCGCAGACCGCAGGTGATGGACGTCTACTTTCTCGCGGGCGCCGACGACTTCATCCTCCACGTCGCCGCGCGTGACACCGACGATTTGCGGTCGTTCGTGGTGGAGAACCTCAACGCCGACGCCGACGTGGCCGGGACACAGACGTCGCTGATCTTCGAACACCTGCGGGGAGCATCGCCCCTGTAACAGAAGCGTCGCCGCTCAGGCGGTTTGGATATAGCGCGAAGCCTCGGCGGCGTACTGGGGCGGTACGCACACCTCGTACCGGCGGGCTTCGAGTGACTCGACGCTGGAGAAGTCCCGCTCGCCTCGGGTCGCGACATGTGCGACGAACCCGAAAACCGCGCCCCAGAACGCGCCGATCGCCAACGCGATCAGCATCGTCACGATCCAGACCGGCCCCACGGTGAAAATCGCGAAAAGCAAGCCGATGAACAATCCGAACCAGGCGCCGCTCGCCGCGCCGGCGAACGCCGCCCGTCCCTTGGTCATACGTCCCGTGATGCGCTCGACCGTGCGCAGGTCGTCGCCGATGATGCGCACGTGCTCGACGGGGAAGCCGCCGTCGGACATGCGGTCCACCAGCCGTTGCGCGTCGGCATAGTTGTCGAACGTCGCGATGACCTGGCGAGCGGGCCGCTGGTCACCCACCTGCTGCTCGGGCCGTCCACTCATATCCGTCACTTCGAACTCCATCTGCTGTCGTTCCGGTGTGCTGTCATGAATGGTTACCCGCTTTCCCGGGGCATTGCCGCCGAATGCGGCGATCCGGTCGCGTCGATCAGCGTCGACCCCGGGTGGATAAGGTGACGCCATGCGAGTCGGAGTGCTGGGCGCAAAAGGCAAGGTCGGCGCGACGATGGTCGGGGCCGTGCAAGCCGCCGAAGACCTGACCTTCACCGCGGGAGTCGACGCGGGCGATCCGTTGAGCCTGCTGGCCGACAGCCAGACCGAGGTCGTCATCGACTTCACCCATCCCGACGTCGTGATGGACAACCTCGAGTTCCTCATCGAGAACGGGATACACGCCGTCGTCGGCACCACCGGGTTCACCGACGAGCGGCTGGCCACGGTCCGGGAATGGCTGGACACCAAACCGGACGCGGCGGTCCTGATCGCACCGAACTTCGCGATCGGCGCGGTGCTGTCAATGCATTTCGCACAGCAGGCCGCGCGACATTTCGAATCGGTCGAAGTCATCGAACTGCACCATCCGCACAAGGCCGACGCCCCGTCCGGCACCGCGGCGCGCACCGCGCGACTCATCGCCGAGGCGCGAAAAGGCATGCCGCCCAACCCCGATGCCACCAGCACGGGTCTGGACGGTGCGCGGGGCGCCGACGTCGACGGTGTTCCGGTTCATTCGGTGCGCCTGGCGGGGCTGGTCGCCCATCAGGAGGTGCTGTTCGGCACACAGGGGGAGACGCTGACCATCCGGCACGACAGCCTGGACCGGACCTCCTTCGTGCCCGGAGTCCTGCTCGCGGTGCGCAGGGTGGCCGAACGGCCGGGGCTCACCGTGGGTATCGAGCCGCTCCTCGACCTCTGATGGCCGACGGCGGCCGCGTCCTGCGCATCCAACTGTTGATCGGCTTCATGTGTGTCGCGCTGGTCGTGTACTTCGTGCTGCTCGGGCGCCTGGCGATGGCATTCGTCACGACCGGGGAGCCCGCGGCCGTGGGCCTGGGACTGGCGCTGATGGTGCTCCCGCTGATCGGGCTGTGGGCGATGCTCAGCACACTGCGCGCGGGCCTGGCCCATCAGCGGCTCGCGCGGATCGTCCACGACGAGGGGATGGAGCTCGACGTCAGCGCGCTGCCCCGGATGCCCTCGGGGCGAATCCAGCGTGAGGCCGCCGACGCGCTGTTCGTCACCGTGCGTGCGGAGCTGGAAAGCGACCCGCAGAACTGGCGACGGTGGTATCGACTGGCGCGTGCCTACGACTACGCCGGTGACCGCAGCCGGGCGCGAGAAGCGATGAGGAAGGCCGTCGAGATGGAAGAGCGCGATCCGTGAGCAAGACGTTGTTGATCATCCATCACACGCCGTCGCCACACTGCCAAGAGATGCTCGAGGCGGTCGTGGCAGGCGCAACCGATCCGGAGATCGAAGGCGTGGAAGTGGTGCGCCGACCAGCGCTCACGGTGTCTCCGGTCGAGATGTTGGAGGCTGACGGCTATCTGCTGGGCACGCCCGCCAACCTCGGATATCTCAGCGGTGCCCTCAAGCACGCCTTCGACCAGTCGTACTACCAACTGCTCGACACCACCCAAGGACGGTCGTTCGGGGCCTACATTCACGGTAACGAGGGCACCGAGGGAGCCGAGCGGGGTCTTATGGCCATCACTACTGGGCTTGGCTGGGTGCAGGCTGCGGAGACGGTTCTTGTCATGGGCAAGCCGACCAAGGCCGACGTCGAAGCCTGTTGGAACCTCGGCGCAACAGTCGCTGCTCAGCTGATGGAATAGCTGTCAAGCTTCAGAGACTCCTGGATTGTCGCAAATCCTCACTGCGGCATAGTGTTCGACGTACGACCGATGGTGTAGGCCGAAGTAGGTGCAGGTGCGATTCTCGAGGTCGACGACATAGCGGAGAACGCCGGCTCGCCACGCCGCTGCGGCAAACTCTCGAAAACTGGTCTCACCCGCCTGGTCGGCACGCAGCGCGGCGACGAGCGCCTCTTGGTCGAACGACGGCACCTCCGACATGCCCTCGACCAGGGGCACGTCCTGGATGCAGACCGGACCGAGATCGGTTTCATACAGGCTGTGCATCGCTGGAAGCCACCAGGTAGTGATTCGGACACCGGCGCGCCGCATCGTTTCAGCCAGATGGGGAAATGCCTGGACCCCTGGACGCCGCGCGGCGGCATCACGCTGTGCTGCTTGAAGATTCGCTACCGCGGCAGTCATGTCTTCTCCGTTAACGGTCGAGTTCGCAAGCCTATTGACAATAACCAACCATAGTGACAACATATTGTCAAATGGATAGCGCTGACGCGATCGCACTGCTGATCGCAGACGTATACCAACTCGCCGGACTCTTGCGGCGCTCAGGTGAAGCGATCGCGGCCGGCCAAGGCCAGACCCAGGCGCGATGGCAGCTGCTCAGCGTGGTTTCGGAACTACCGCGCAGCGTGCCGCAAGCCGCTCGCCGCCTCGGGGTCAGCCGCCAGGGGGTTCAGAGGGTCGCCAATGATCTCGTCGCGGCCGGCTTGGCTGAATTCAGACCCAACCCCGACCACCGCACATCGCCCCTCCTTGGACCCACCGCCGAGGGTCGTCGCGTCCTGCGAGGAATCACCGAACGCGCCCTCATCGTCAACAATCGACTTGCCGACGCATTGGAGCCTTCGACGCTGCAGGCGACGCGCGAGGCGATACAACGGATGATCACCGCGCTGCAAGATGGCGCGCCCCTAAGGTAACCATCACGGCCGTTGGCCGCCACGTTGATGGAGGACTCATGCCCGGAATCGCCGAACTCGCCCTGGGCGCAGCGCCACTCGCCGGCGGCGCACTGCTCGGAATCGCCGCGGGCAACCTCCGCGGACCCGACTTCCGCGGAATGATCGCCAAGGACATGGACCTGCTCGAGCGCATACCCGACGACCAGCCCGAACTCAAGGCGCGGCTGAAAGCCAGCATCGACCATCGCATCGAAGACATGATCAGCGCCGCTGAGCGCAGCCGCGACCTGCGGCTAGCGGCGATGTCCTATCGCGGCAACTGGCGCGACATCGTGGTGTTCCTCTGCGCGATCCTGTTCACCATCGTGTGGTGGAACGTCGACCACGACCGGACGAACTGGCTGCTGATGTTCATCGTGATGATCCTCGCGACGATTGTCGCCGGGATCTACGCCGCACGCGGTCTGCTGCGCTCGTTGCAGATGCTGCTGCGCAGACGTCGTCCTCAGTAGTGGTAGGTGTCCGACGGAGCCGGGATGTGCGCCGGATCGTCGACGTCGTCGAACTCCGACACCTCGATTCCGTACGCGCGGGCCAGATCGAGGATCTTGTTCGCCCTGGCGATACGGGGTAGATCGGACCCGTTGCGGATCTCACCGCCGTCGCGTTCGAACTCGACGAAAAACTCTTTGGCCCAGGCGATTTCCTCGGGCGACGGGGATAGCCCCTCGTTGACGGTGGTGCACTGCTCGGGTGTCAGGCAGATCTTGCCCGTCATGCCGAATTCGACGGACACCGCCGTGGCCTCGCTGAGCTTGAGCGCACTCGAACCGACCGTCGGGCCGTCGATCGCGCTCGGGAGATGGGCGGCCTTGGCCGCGATGGTGAACCGCGACCGTGCATAGGCGAGGGTGGTCGGACTCTCGCCGAAGCCGGTGTCACGCCGGAAGTCGCCGATGCCGAAGGCCAGCCGGAACGTACCCTTCGCGGCGGCGATGGCGGTGATGCGCTCGAGCCCCCTGGCGGTTTCGACCAGCGCGACGATCGGCACCCCCGGTAGCCGGTTGGCGGTTTCGGTGACGTGGTCGACGGATTCGACCATTGCGAGCATGACCCCACCGACCGACGTCTTCGCCAGCGCCGCGAGGTCGTCGGCCCACCACGGCGTGCCGAACCCGTTGACGCGGACCCAGTCGGTGTTGCCCTCCGACAGCCAACGGACGACGTTGTCGCGGGCCACGGTCTTGTCCTTCGGCGCGACCGCGTCCTCGATGTCCAGGACGACGATGTCGGCTCGGGACCGTACGGCAGGCGCGAACCGGTCGTACTGTGCGCCGTTCACCAGCAGCCAGCTTCGGGCCAGCACCGGGTCGATACGCGAGCCGACGTCCTCGTGGTTCGCGTGAGCGCCGTGATCCGAAACGTCCATCGGATCATCGTTGCGTATCGCCCGGACAGGGTGTGTCCGGACCCCGGTCAAATGCGCCTCAATCGGGCAGAGCGGATTCGAACAACTCCTGCAGAGCAATCCAGTGCCGCTGGGCGGCCTCTTCGTCGTACGGGGCGTTGTCGGGCACCGCGAAGCCGTGGCCGGCGGGATAGAACTTCACCGTGTGGGCGACGTTCGCCGCGGTCAGGGCCTTGTCGAGGGTTTCGGCGTGGGCGGCCGTGAAGCCCTGGTCCTTCTCGGCGCCGGCGACGTAGACGGTGGCCTTCATCCGGTCGGCGAGCAGGTGCGGGCTGGTGGGTTCGTCGGTGACCAGCCCACTGGCGTGGAACGATCCCGCCGCGGCGACCCGATCGGGTACCCGCCCCGCGACGATCACCGACGTGCGCCCGCCCATGCAGTAGCCGCAAACCCCGAACGCGTCACCTTTGACCTCGGGCCGGGTCTGCAGGAAGTCGAAGAACGCCGCGGCGTCGGAGGCCATCATGTCGGGAGTGATCGAGGAGATCATCGAGAACAAGCGACTGCGCTGCTTCGCGTCGGTGAACGCGGTCCGCATGTCGAACGGCTCCCAGTCGCCGTGGCGGTAATACACATCGGGGAGCAGCACGGCGTGGCCGAAACCGGCCAGCCGCGCGGCCATTTCCTGGAAGGTGTCGCGGACGCCGCCGGCGTCGACGTACATGACGACACCGGTCCACGGTCCCGGGCCGTTCGGGGTGTGCAGGGTGACAGGGCAGGTGCCGTCGGGAGTGGTGACGGTCGCGGAGATACTCGGCATGGCCTCCGTTCTACTCGCCGGGTCTGGAAGTAAGCTGACCGGCGTGCCGATCGCCACCCCCTACGAGGACCTCCTGCGGCTGGTGATGGAGCGCGGAACCCCGAAGTCCGACCGCACCGGCACCGGCACCCGCAGCGTGTTCGGCCACCAGATGCGCTATGACCTCGCGGCCGGCTTTCCCTTGATCACCACGAAGAAGGTGCACACCAAGTCGATCGTCTACGAGCTGCTGTGGTTTCTGCGCGGTGACTCGAATGTGCGGTGGCTGCAGGAGCACGGAGTCACGATCTGGGACGAATGGGCCTCTCGGACAGGGGATCTCGGCCCCGTATACGGTGTGCAGTGGCGTTCCTGGCCGACACCGTCAGGTGAGCACATCGACCAGATCAGCGCAGCGCTGGAGCTGTTGAAGTCCGATCCCGACTCGCGCCGCAACATCGTCTCGGCATGGAACGTCGGGGAGATTCCGCAGATGGCGCTGCCGCCGTGCCACGCGTTCTTCCAGTTCTACGTCGCCGAGGGCAAACTGTCGTGCCAGCTGTATCAGCGCAGCGCCGACCTGTTTCTCGGGGTGCCGTTCAACATCGCCAGCTACGCGTTGCTGACCCACATGATGGCGGCGCAGGCCGGGCTGGCGGTCGGCGAGTTCATCTGGACGGGCGGGGACTGCCACATCTACGACAATCACGTCGAGCAGGTGCAGTTGCAGCTCAGCCGCGACCCCCGCCCCTACCCGGAACTCGTTCTCGCGCCGCGGGATTCGATCTTCGACTACACCTACGAAGACGTCGCCATCCTCAACTACGATCCGCACCCGGCGATCAAGGCCCCGGTTGCGGTCTGAGATCGGGCTGATCTGGGCGCAGTCGAGCTCGGGTGTCATCGGCCGCGGCGGCGGTATCCCTTGGCGCCTGCCCGAGGATCAGGCCCGGTTCAAGGAACTGACGATGGGTCACACGGTGGTGATGGGCCGGTTGACGTGGGAGTCGCTGCCCGCCAAGGTCCGTCCACTACCCGGGCGTCGCAACGTGGTGCTCACCCACCGGCCCGACTATGCGGCCGAGGGAGCAGAAGTGGTCGCGTCGCTGGACGACGCGCTGACCGACGAACCGGTCTGGGTCATCGGCGGCGCGCAGATCTACACGGCGGCCCTGCCGATCGCCACGCGCTGCGAGGTGACCGAGATCGAGATCGACCTGCCGCGTCAGGACGCCGACGTGATGGCCCCGGTGCTCGACGAGTCGTGGATCGGCACGGCGGGGGACTGGCTGACCAGCAGCTCGGGTCTGCGCTTCCGGTTCTACAGCTACCGCCGGCGCTGAGCAGCACGCGGTGTCGGTGGTGTCGGGCACGATGGCGGGGTGCCGAGGAAACTCACGGCCGACCAGGCGCGGCGTGTCGCCGTCGCCGCGCAGGGTCTCGCGGAACCGCGTCCGCGGGGGCCGGTCACCCGGGCGCACCTGCGCAGGCTGATCTCGCGAATCCAGGTGTTGCAGTTGGATTCGGTGTCGGTGTCGGTGCGCGCCCACTACGCGCCGGTGTTCAGCCGGCTCGGGCCCTACGACCGCGACGTGCTCGACAGTGCGGCGTGGAGCCATTCGGCACGGTCACCGCGGATGCTGGTCGAATACTGGGCGCACGAGGCGGCGCTGATGGCGGTCGACGACTGGCCGCTGCTGCGTTGGCGGATGCGCGAGTACACGCACGGCCGGTGGGGCAAGGAGATCGTCAAGAAGAACGCCAAGCTGGCCGACGAGGTGGTCAGGGCGGTCACCGAGCTGGGCCCGTCGACCGCGGGGCAGATAGAAGCGCATCTGGGCGCGGAGCAACGGGGCCGCAAAGGTCCGTGGTGGGACCGCAGCGACACCAAGTGGGTGACCGAGGCGCTGTTCGCATCCGGCGTGCTGACGACCGCGACGCGGGTCGGGTTCGCGCGGCACTACGACCTGTCCGAGCGGGTGCTGCCGCCGGAGGTGCTCGCGCGCGAGGTCGACGAGGCGGACGCGGTGCGCGAACTGGTGCTGAGGGCGTCGGGCGCGCTGGGTGTGGGAACCGAGCAGGACATCCGGGACTACTTCCGGTTGTCGCCGGCGCAGGTGAAGCCCGCGATCGCGAAGTTGGTCGCGGACGGCGAGCTGGAACCGGTGCAGGTCGACGGCTGGAAGGGACCGGCGTATCTGCGCGCGGGACAGATTATTCCGCGTAGCGACCGCGGAACGGCGCTGCTGTGCCCGTTCGATCCGCTGATCTTCTTTCGACCACGGGTCGAGCGCCTGTTCGGCGGATTCAAGTACCGGATCGAGATCTACACACCAGCGCCGAAGCGGCAGTACGGGTACTACGTGTGGCCGTTTCTGCTCGACGGTGAACTGGTCGGCCGGGTGGACTTGAAGGCCGATCGGGCCGACGGCGCGCTGCAGGTTGTTGGCGCGTTCGTGGAGGAGGGCGCGGAGCGGTCGCGAGTCGCTCCGGCGTTGGCCGACGAACTGCGAACCATGGCAGCGTGGCTGGGCTTGGCCGACGTCACGGTCGGCGCAAACGGCGGCCTGGTCGACGACTTACGCCGAGTGTTGGGTTGACGCACGCGGCGCGCAATATCGCGTGACACAACCCCACACTCGGCCAAGAAAGGCTGTTTAGACGCAGTCGGCGCAGATCGTGCGGTCGCCGGACTGCAGTGCCAGCCGGCTGTGGTGCTGAACCAGGAAGCAGCTCGAGCAGGTGAACTCGTCGGCCTGCTTCGGGATCACCCGGACCGTCAGCTCCTCGCCGGACAAGTCCACGTCGGGCAGGACGATCGGGTCGACCCCGTCGCCGTCGTCGACGTCGAGAACTGCGACGTCAGCCTGGCCGCGCCGGGCGGCGATCGCCTCGAGTGACTCATCGACCGTCTCGTCGGCTTCCTTCACACGGGGTGCGTCGTAATCGGTGGCCATTGGTCACACTCCCTCTCTAGATCGGCGTCTGGGTAACACCGATTGAGAACGGATTTGTTCCCGGCCCGCATGCGGTCGAAACCTGGATTCTTCGCTTGGTTCGCCGCCGAACGTGCGATCTGATCCGCCGCGACCGGCGAGCCGCGGATGAAACCGCACACCCGGCGCGCAGCCGGCGGGCGGCTCGGCGCGGCCCACGCGCTCACCGGCATCACCGACGGCCCGCGTTAGGGTGAGCCGTGGCCGAGACCTCGCCGCTGCGCGTCCAACTGATCGCCAAAACGGAGTTCACCACCCCGCCGGATGTGCCTTGGGAAACCGATGCCGACGGCGGGCCCGCGCTCGTCGAATTCGCCGGCCGCGCGTGCTATCAGAGCTGGTCGAAGCCCAATCCGCGCACCGCCACCAACGCCGCCTACATCCGCCACATCATCGACGTCGGGCACTTCTCGGTGCTCGAGCACGCCTCGGTCTCCTTCTACATCACCGGTATCTCACGCTCATGCACACACGAGCTGATCCGTCACCGCCACTTCTCGTACTCCCAGCTCTCGCAGCGGTACGTCCCCGAACACGACGCGCAGGTGGTGGTGCCGCCCGGCATCGCGGACGATCCGGAGTTGATCGAGTTGTTCACCGCCGCCGCCGACGCCAGCCGCGCCGCCTACACCGAGCTGCTCGAACGCCTGGAGGCCAAATTCCGAGGCGACGAGCCCGAGGAGAAACTCGGTGTTTTGCGAGGCAAGCAGGCGCGGCAGGCCGCGCGTGCGGTGTTGCCCAACGCCACCGAGACCCGCATCGTCGTGACCGGCAATTACCGCGCCTGGCGGCACTTCATCGCGATGCGCGCCAGCGAGCACGCCGACGTCGAGATTCGTCGACTGGCGATCGAGTGCCTTCGCCAACTGACCCACGTCGCACCCCAGGTGTTCAGCGACTTCGAGATCTCCACGCTGTCCGATGGCACGGAGGTCGCCACATCCCCTCTGGCCACGGAAGCGTGACAATCAACGAGTAATCTGAGCCGCGTGAGCACCAGCGGAATCGATGTGAGGGCCCGGTTGGGCACCGTGCTGACCGCGATGGTGACTCCGTTCAAGCCGGACGGCATGCTCGACACCGACACCGCGGCCCGGTTGGCGACCCGACTCGTCGACTCCGGCTGCGACGGCCTCGTGCTGTCCGGGACCACCGGTGAGTCGCCGACGACGACCGATGCCGAGAAGATCGCATTGCTGCGGGCGGTACTTGACGCGGTTGGCGACCGGGCGCGCATCATCGCCGGTGCGGGCACCTACGACACGGCGCACAGCGTGCACCTGGCGAAGGCGTGCGCGGCCGAGGGCGCACATGGGCTGTTGGTGGTGACGCCGTACTACTCGCGCCCGCCGCAGGCCGGGCTGCTGGCGCACTTCACGGCGGTGGCCGACGCGACGCCTCTACCGGTGGTGCTCTACGACATTCCGCCGAGGTCGGTGGTGCCGATCCAGTGGGAGACGCTGCGCATCCTTGCCGAGCACCCCAACATCGTGGCCGTGAAGGACGCCAAGGGCGATCTGCACGGCGGCGGGCAGATCATCGCCGAGACGGGGCTGGCGTACTACTCCGGGGACGACGCGCTCAACCTGCCCTGGCTGGCCATGGGAGCCGTCGGGTTCGTCAGTGTGTGGGGCCACCTGGCGGCCAGTCAGCTGCGAGAAATGTTGTCGGCCTTCCAATCCGGCGATATCGCGACGGCCCGCAAGATCAACGCCACGCTGGGCCCGCTCGTCGACGCGCAGGCACAACTCGGCGGGGTGACGCTGTCGAAGGCCGGTTTGCGGCTGCAGGGTTTCGAGGCCGGTGACCCGAGGCTGCCGCAAGTGCCCGCCACGCCCGCACAACTCGACGCGCTGGCCGCAGATATGCGCGCGGCCGCGGTGCTGCGGTAGTGAACGAAGAACTCAATCCTCCGGGGCCGCTGGCCCCCGGCGGACTTCGGGTCACCGCGCTCGGCGGGATCAGCGAAATCGGCCGCAACATGACCGTTTTCGAGCATCTGGGCCGACTGCTGATCGTCGACTGTGGAGTCCTGTTCCCCACGCACGACGAGCCCGGCGTCGACCTGATCCTGCCCGACCTGCGCCTCATCGAGAATCGGCTCGACGAGGTCGAGGCGCTGGTGCTCACTCACGCACACGAGGACCACATCGGCGCGATCCCGTTCCTGCTCAAACTGCGCCGCGACATCCCGGTCGTCGGCTCGAAGTTCACGCTCGCACTGGTGGCCGAGAAGTGCCGTGAGCACCGGATCAAACCGGTCTTCGTCGAAGTCGACGAGGGCCAGAGTTCTCGACACGGCGTGTTCGAGTGCGAATACTTTGCGGTCAACCACTCCATTCCCGGCTGTCTGGCCATTGCCATCCACACCGGCGCCGGCACGGTGCTGCACACCGGCGACATCAAGCTCGACCAGTCTCCACCCGACGGGAAACCCACCGATCTGCCCGGGATGTCGAGGCTCGGCGATGCCGGCGTGGACCTGTTCCTGTGTGATTCGACCAACGCCGAGATTCCCGGCGTGGGGCCGTCGGAAAGCGAGATCGGTCCGAACATGCACCGACTGATCCGCAGCGCCCAGGGCCGCGTCATCGTGGCCTGCTTCGCCTCCAATGTCGGTCGCGTACAGCAGATCATCGACGCGTCGGTGGCGCTGGGCCGCAAGGTGGCGTTCGTCGGACGGTCGATGGTCCGCAACATGGGCATCGCCAAGGAACTCGGATATCTCACGCTCGAAAACGATGACGACATCATCGACATCGGCGCCGCGGAGATGATGGCGCCCGAGCGCGTCGTGCTCGTCACCACCGGAACGCAGGGGGAGCCGATGGCGGCGCTGTCGCGGATGTCGCGCGGTGAGCACCGCAGCATCACGTTGACCGCAGGTGATCTCATCATCATGTCGTCGTCGCAGATCCCCGGGAACGAGGAAGCGATTTTCGGGGTGCTGGACGCGCTGGCGAAGATCGGCGCACGTGTCGTCACCAACGCGCAAGTGCGTGTGCATGTTACCGGGCACGCCTACGCCGGTGAGCTGTTGTTCCTCTACAACGGTGTGCGGCCTCGCAACGTGATGCCCGTGCACGGCACCTGGCGGATGTTGCGTGCCAACGCCGGTCTGGCCGCCCGCACGGGGGTACCCGAGGAGAACATCGTGCTGGCTGAAAACGGCGTGAGCGTCGACCTGGTGGCCGGTCGGGCGTCGATCGCGGGCGCGGTGCCGACGGGCAAGATGTTCGTCGACGGGCTGGTCACCGGGGACGTGGGGGATGCCGTGGTCGGTCAGCGGCTCACGCTCTCTTCGGGGTTCATCGGCATAACAATCGTCGTGAGGCGTGGCACCGGTAAGCCCGCGGCTGCGCCACACCTGCACTCGCGCGGCTTCTCCGAGGACCCGAAGGCTCTCGAGCCCGCCACCCGCAAGGTCGAAGAGGCACTAGAAGCGCTTGTGGCCGAACGGGTCACCGACATCAACCGCATCGCGCAGGCGTCGCGGCGCGCCGTCGGTAAATGGGTGGGGGAGGTCTATCGCCGCCAGCCGATGATCGTGCCGACGGTCATCGAGATCTGACTCAGCCTCAACAGTATCGGCGGGACCCAGTTGTGCAGCTGCCCGCCTATGAGCGAATTATTCGCTACCAACGAATAATTCGCTCGTAGCCGGGCAATAAAGAGGCATCACCGACAGGTAGAGGAGGCGGCTGCGTCCGACCGCTGGAAGCTCAGCGCTTGTTGACCGACCCGGCGTCGACGGGCAGCGCCACCCCGGTGACGTAGCGCGCGGCGTCGGAGACCAACCACGCCACCGCGTTCGCGATGTCTTCGGGTTGCAGTACCTGGACGGGAAGCGCGTTGCCCATGTCCTGCGGTGACTTCTCCGCGATGCTGCCCAGCCACTCCCGTGTCGCTTCGTTGTTGATCATCGGGGTGTCCACGCCGGCAGGATGTACCGAGTTGACCCGGATGCTTTGTGGTGCAAGCAGATTGGCGTAGAGCCGCATCAACCCGACGATGCCGTGTTTGGAGGCGACGTAGCCGATCGCGCCGGGATCGTCGCTGCCCATTCCGACCAGGCCGACGACCGAACTGGTGAGCACGATCGACCCGCCCTCGCCGTGAGCGATCAGTGCCCCCTTGGCCACCTCCACCGTGTGATGGACGCCGGTGAGGTTCACGTCGATCACGTCGCGCCACCCGTCGGCGCCCGACTGCATCGGCGCGATTCCGGCGTTGGCCACCACGATGTCGAGTCGGCCGAATTCGTCGACGCCGGCCTGCAGCGCCTTGGCCAACGCATCCTGATCGCGAACATCGGCTTGGTGCGCCACTATTCGCGCGCCCGCGTCCTCGACGAGCTTCACGGTCGCGGCCAGATCATCGGCCGTCGCCAACGGATAGGGCACCGACGCGATCTGGTCGCACAGGTCGACGGCGATGATGTCGGCGCCGTCGGAGGCCAACTTCACCGCCTCAGCGCGGCCCTGGCCCCGCGCCGCGCCCGTGACGAACGCGACTTTGCCTGCGAGCGGAGCCATCAGGACCGCAGCGCGCCTTTGCTCGGGTCTCCCGCGACGACCGGTTGCAACATCTTGATGTCCGGCGCTCCGTCGAGGTGTTCGCCGACCGCACCGAACAGCTCACCGATGGCCGGAGCGGTGCTGTGCGTCTTCAAGGCATCCTCGTCGGCCCACTGCTCGACGAACACGAAGGTGCCGTTCGCCTCGTGCAGCGCGTAGAGCTCGCAGCCCGGCTCTTGGTGCACCGCTTCGATGGCCTTCTTGCAGGCGTCCCGCACGGTGTCGACGGATTCGGGTTTGGCGGTCATGGTGGCGACGACAACGACAGGCATTTGCGGCGTGACTCCTCGGTGAGTGCTGCTGGACGAGTGCACAGCCTACTCACCCACACCGGCGACGCTCAGACCACGTCGATCCAGATCGTGAAGGCCAGGGTGAGCGCCGCGACAAGGACGAGCCCGACGGTGTCCCCGGCCCCGATGCGCGGGGCTTCGGTGCGGTGGATGCGCAATTCGCGCGCGAGAAGGAACAACGGGAACGTCACGCTGATCGCGATGAAGAACGAGGCGATGATGTAGACCCAGACGAACTTGATGCCGTGTTTGCGGGCCTCGTAGACCATGAAGATCACCGCGGCGAGCAGGAACAGGGCGATGTCCGCGGTGATGGACCGGGTCGCCGCGTTTACCTTGGTGTCCTCCCAGAACGCGAGGAAGAAGCCGGCCCCGCGGTCGAGGTAGGCCAGGTTCTGGCTCCAGGTCGCGATCAGCGCGACGACCGCGATGGCGCCATAGGCGGCACAGAGCACTTTGGTGGTGGTCGGCAAGCCCGCCGACCTGTCGATATCGGTCATTTCCGCACGATAAGTCGCGAAAGCGCGCCAATCGATACGGATCTGTTACCCGTGTGGCAGATGGTGATTCTGGGGCTGGAGCGACTAGGCTTACAGGCATGCCTAGTAAGACCGCCGCGCGCTCTGGAAGTCGTTCGACCAGGTCAAAGCCGGGTGCGCGATCGGGCGGCCGGGCAGCGCCGCGACGTAAGCCGGCGCCGAAGAGAACCTCGTCACCGCGCGGGACGTCGTCGCCCATCTCCTCGGCAGGCGCCTCGGTGGGTCGCGGCGTGCGGGCCGGTTGGCTGATGTTGGCCAAGGGCGCGGGCACCACCGCGCGTTCGGTGGGTCGGGCCCGCGATCTGGAACCCGGCCATCGCCGCGACGGCATCGCGTTGGCGCTTCTCGGCTTCGCGGTGATCATCGCGGCGAGTTCATGGTTCGGCGCCGCCGGCCCGGTGGGCGACTGGCTCGACACCTTCTGGCGGACCTTGATCGGCGCCGCTGTCGTACTTGTCCCGATCGCGCTTGCCGCCGTCGGTGTGACGTTGATGCGCACCGAACCTGATCCGGACGCCAGGCCGAGGCTGATCCTGGGTTCGGCGATGATCGCGCTGCCCGCGCTCGGGCTGTGGCATCTGTGGGCCGGTTCGCCGCAGGACCCGGCGGCGCGTCAACATGCGTCGGGGTTCATCGGATTCACAATAGGCGGCCCGCTCTCCGACGGGCTCACGGCGTGGATCGCCGCGCCGCTGTTGTTCATCGGTGTGTTGTTCGGCGTGTTGCTGGTGACCGGAACGACGATTCGCGAAGTGCCCTCGACCGTGCGCTCCATGTTCTCCGCCCGCGGCTACGACGAGTACGACTACGACAATTACGACGACGAGGACACCGCCGTCATCTCCGAGTCCGACGATTTCTCCGACGGTTACTACGACGATCCGGGCTCCTATGGCGACGACGCCGAGCAGGCCTGGCCGACCGGTACTCCGATGGAGAACTATCCGCTGTCCGACGAAGCGCCGACAATCCCCGAACCGACCGCCAAGACGCGCAAGAAGAAGGCCAAGCAGTCGACGATGACCTTGGACCGTGTGGTCGACGGACCGTATGCGCTGCCCTCACTCGAGCTTCTGATCGCCGGCGATCCGCCGAAACGGCGCAGCGCAGGCAACGACCGGATGATCGAGGCGATCACCGAGGTGCTCGACCAGTTCAAGGTCAACGCATCGGTCACCGGCTGCACCCGCGGCCCGACCGTCACCCGTTACGAGGTCGAACTCGGACCGGGTGTCAAGGTCGAGAAGATCACTGCGCTGCAACGCAATATCGCCTATGCGGTGGCGACCGAAAGCGTGCGGATGCTGGCTCCGATCCCGGGCAAGTCGGCGGTCGGCATCGAGGTGCCCAACGTGGACCGCGAAATGGTGCGTCTGGCCGATGTGCTGACCGACCCGGCCACCCGGGGTGATCACCACCCGCTCGTCATCGGTCTGGGTAAAGACATTGAGGGCGAGTACATTTCGGCAAACCTCGCCAAGATGCCGCATCTGCTGGTCGCCGGCTCGACCGGATCGGGCAAGTCGAGCTTCGTGAACTCGATGCTGGTGTCACTCTTGGTGCGGGCCACGCCGGAAGAGGTCAGGATGATCCTGATCGACCCGAAGATGGTGGAACTGACGCCCTACGAAGGCATCCCGCACCTCATCACGCCAATCATCACCCAGCCGAAGAAGGCCGCCGCCGCATTGGCGTGGCTGGTGGAGGAGATGGAGCAGCGTTACCAGGACATGCAGGCCTCGCGCGTGCGCCACATCGACGACTTCAACAAAAAGGTGCGCTCCGGCGAGATCACCACACCGCTGGGCAGCCAGCGCGAGTACAAGCCCTACCCGTACATCGTCGCGATCGTCGACGAGTTGGCCGACCTCATGATGACCGCACCGCGCGATGTCGAGGATGCGATCGTGCGCATCACCCAGAAGGCTCGCGCCGCAGGCATTCACCTGGTGCTGGCCACGCAGCGACCATCGGTGGACGTCGTCACCGGTCTGATCAAGACGAACGTGCCGTCACGGTTGGCGTTCGCCACGTCGTCGTTGACCGACAGCCGCGTCATCCTCGACCAACAGGGCGCCGAAAAGCTGATCGGCATGGGCGACGGACTGTTCCTGCCGATGGGGGCCAACAAGCCGATCCGGCTGCAGGGCGCGTTCATCACCGACGACGAGATCCACGCCGTCGTGGAAGCGACCAAGTCGCAGGCCGAACCGGAGTACACCGAGGGCGTCACCAACGCCAAGACCAACAGCGAGCGCACCGACGTCGACCCCGACATCGGCGACGACATGGACGTCTTCCTGCAGGCGGTCGAGCTGGTGGTGTCGAGCCAATTCGGGTCGACGTCGATGTTGCAGCGCAAACTGCGCGTCGGATTCGCCAAGGCGGGCCGGTTGATGGATTTGATGGAGACCCGCAACATCGTCGGGCCCAGCGAGGGCTCCAAGGCCCGCGAGGTGCTCGTCAAACCCGACGAACTGGCGGCGACGCTGGCGTCGATCCGTGGCTCGGACACCCCAGAAGACGACGAGTAGCGATTTGTGTGCGGCTCGTTGCGCTGACCGCTCTGCGCTGACCGCTCCCCAACGCGAATAAATGCCAAAGCGCCGCGGCTAGAGTGAATTCCGGGCAGACGGGAGACTTCGGATGTTCACTGCGGGCGACAAGATCAAGGCGCGATCGCTGCGCACTGTCACAGACACGCACGTAAGCGTGCCGGCGCCCGAGCGGCTGGTTCATCTGCAATTCCGACGTTTCGCTGGGTGCCCTATCTGCAATCTGCATCTTCGAGACGTGGCACGCCGAAGCCACGAGATCGAGAACGCCGGGGTCACTGAGGTCATCCTATTTCACTCCGCTGCAGACCGACTTCGCCAATATGTGGCCGATGTCCCATTCGCGATGGTGGCAGATCCTGAACGCAAGCTGTACAAGGAGTTCGGCGTTGAATCGTCACTGCGCTCCGTGTTGCATCTCGGTGCCGTTCGTGCCGCAGTCCGTGGTATCAGCCACTCCACTTCGGTCGCCGGCGGTTTGGCGCCGCGGGAAGACCACTTCGGCAAACCAGCGGATTTCCTGATCGAGCCGGACGGCACCATACGCGCGTGCAAGTACGGCATCCATGCCGACGACCAATGGTCGGTCGACGAAATGCTGAAACTCGCGATTGGCTAGGACGTGCTGCTCGGCGCGCTTAACGGGTTGATTGCAGCCACCAGGTACGTGCGATCAACCCGTTAAGCGCACACACAAATCGCTACAAGGTCAACAGCATTCGGGTGTTACCGAGGATGTTCGGCTTGACGTAGGACAGGTCGAGAAACTCGGCGACACCGGTGTCGTACGAGCGGCACATCTCCTCGTAGACCTCGGCGGTGACGGGTGTGCCGTCGATCTCCCGAAATCCGTGCCTGCTGAAGAACTCGACTTCGAAGGTGAGCACGAAGATCCGTTCGAGGCGCAGCTCGCGGGCGACGTCGAGCAACTTGTCGACGATCGCATGCCCGACGCCCTGACCCCTGACCTTGGGATGCACGGCGACGGTACGCACCTCGCCGAGGTCGGACCACAACACGTGTAGTGCGCCGCAGCCGAGCAGTTCGCCGTCGATTTCAGCGACCCAGAACTCCTGTACGGCCTCATAGAGCGTCACCAGATTCTTCTCCAACAGGATCTTGCCGGAGTAGATGTCGACCAAGGTCTTGATGGCGGGGACATCCGAGGTTCGCGCACGCCGCACGACGACCTCGCCGGATTCTGCGCTCACAGGTGGAGAGTATCGGTTCGAGCAACCGATATTCTGTTGCGGTGTCGGGCCAACCCCATACTGATCCGCTGGTTCCGCGCGCCCGCATAGCGAACATCGCGAATGTGCTCACGGGCGTGCGGATGGCGTTGGTTCCGGTTTTCCTGGTGGTGCTGTTCGTCGGCGACGGGCATGAAACATTCTGGCGGATAGCCGCATTCGTGGTGTTCACCGTCGCCGTGATCACCGACCGGTTCGACGGGGCGCTGGCGCGCAACTACGGCATGGTGACGGAGTTCGGCACGCTGGCCGACCCCATCGCCGACAAGGCGCTCATCGGCGCGGCGCTGATCGGACTTTCGCTACTGGGCGACCTGCCGTGGTGGATCACGGTGGTGATCCTCACCCGGGAGATCGGCATCACGGCGC
>NZ_LQIX01000026.1 GCF_001500045.1 Mycobacterium sp. GA-1199 | reverse complement strand
CCACCGGCATGGTTGACCGTGTTGGTCTCCGGGCTCAAGAACCGGGTGTCGTTGTGGCTGAGCGTGTCGTTGTTGGAGAACGCCTCGGTCTGGCGCTGCGGGGTGAACGCAATCCCGTGAGTCTGGGCCACCGCCTGCTGCAAACCCACCACCGGATCACCACCACCATGCACCACCGCCGCAGGCGCCACCGCGGCGGCCGCGTGCTGGAGCTGGGCCGCCGACGCGTTCTGCACGCCGGCACCGCACATGGCGCGTTCCGGGTCGTCGACGAAGGCCTGAGCCGAGACCTCGTCGCGGAACAGGTTCAGAATCCAGTCGATTACGTTCATCTCCGTTGTCCTTTCGGATGTCTGGTCGCCGACCTCCGGCGAACTGATGCGAACGTTATGGATCCGCGGACGCCGCGAAAACGGGTCGAAGCCCCCTACCCATCGCACACGGATACAGGGTGGGCGCATGCCCCTGTTAGGGGGTTAGGGGGCGGTTTGCGGTCGCCGAACGGCGACGAGCGTCCGCAGAGTGTCGTAATCCAGCGGCGCGTCGTGCACAGACACGGTCGCTCGCGCAGAAACGAAACGCTAGCGGGAGGCCTTCTTGCGCTCGATGTCGGCGAGGGCCGCGGCAAGTTCCGCGCGCTGCGCCGCCGATGTCTCCCATGCGAGTTGACGGTTCTTGACCACTTTCGCGGGCGCGCCGACCGCGATCGAGAAGTCGGGCACGTCGCCGCGCACGACCGCATGCGATCCGAGCACGCAACCACGCCCGATCGTGGTGTTGCGCAACACCGTGACCTTGACGCCGACCCAGGTGTCAGGCCCTATTCGCACCGGCCCCTTGACGATTCCCTGATCCTTGATCGGCACATTGATGTCGTCCATGCGATGGTCGAAATCGCAGATGTAGCACCAGTCAGCCATCAGCACCGAATCACCCAACTCGATGTCGAGGTAGGTGTTGATGACGTTGTCGCGGCCGAGCACCACCTTGTCGCCGAACCGCAGCGAACCTTCGTGGCAGCGGATGGTGTTCTTGTCGCCGATGTGCACCCAGCGCCCGATCTCCATCGTCGACAGCTCCGGCGTCGCCTCGATCTCGACGCCCTTGCCGAGGAAGACCATCCCCCGCGTGATGATGTGCGGATTGCGCAGCTTGAACTTCAGCAGTCTCCAGTACCGCACCAGGTACCACGGGGTGTAGGCGCGGTTGGCCAGCACCCATTTCAGCGACGCCAGGGTCAGGAACTTCGCCTGCCTCGGGTCACGCAGTCGCGACCCTCGCCAGCGCTTGTGCAGCGGCGCGCCCCACATGGTCGTCATGGCCGGAAAGCCTACGCGAGGGTTCCCCTCCGGAACGGTTACCCTCACGTGGACCGATGACGAGGAACGGGAAGGATCGAGTGTTCCGGCGATTGACCGTGCTGGCGACGTCAGTAGTAACAGCGCTGATCACGGCCACACTGGCGGGCTGCCAGGACCCCGTCTCCTGGGTCGACGCAAAGGCCGCTGACGGCTGGGCAGCCCAATACGGCGACGCCGCCAACAGCAGCTACCAACCGGTCGCGGGCGCCGACACGCTGCGCCTGGAATGGGCGCGGTCGGTCAAGGGCGACCTCGCCGCCGCGGTGGCACTCGGCTCCGGCAGCCATCTGGCCGTCAACGCGCAGACCCCCGACGGGTGCTCGCTGATGGTGTGGGAGGCCGACAACAAGGCGCGGCAACGTTGGTGCACCCGCCTCGTACAGGGTCCGGGACCGGGAGGCCCCCTTTCCAGTCCTCTCTTTGATGGCTTCGACAACCTCTACGTCGGACAGCCCGGTGCCATGTTGTCGTTCCCGCCGACGCAGTGGATCCGCTGGCGTCAACCGGTCATCGGGATGCCGACCACAGCGCGGATCCTGAGCCCGGGCCACCTGCTGGTCGTGACGCATCTGGGCCAGGTGCTGGTTTTCGACGCCCACCGCGGCACCGTCGAAGGCAGCCCGCTCGACCTGGTGGCCGGTGTCGATCCGAAGGACGCCGAGCGCGGGCTCGCCGACTGCCGGCCGGCTCGCCCCCGCTGCCCGGTGGCCGCCGCACCGGCGTTCGCCTCCGCCAGCGGCACCATCGTCCTCTCGCTGTGGGAGCCCGGAGCCGACGCGCCCATCCTCGTGGGCCTGCGCTACCGGCCCGGGCAGTCGCCGCTTCTGACCCGCGAGTGGACCAGCGACGCCGTCGGCGGCGGACCCCTTGCCAGCCCGGTGTTTTCAGCCGACGGATCAACCGTCTACGTCAACGGACGCGACGACCGGCTGTGGGCGCTCCACGCCGCCGACGGCAAGGCCAAGTGGTCGGTACCGCTCGACTACCTCGCCCAGACCCCACCCTCCGTGTCGCCCGACGGGCTGATCGTCGCCGGCGGCGGGCCCGGGGCGAAGCTGATCGGCATCAAAGACGAGGGCGATCGCGGCGAGGTGCAGTGGACCCGCGACGACCTCACGCCGCTGTCGACGTCGAGTCGATCCGGTGCCGACGTCGGCTACACCGTCGTCCGCGATGGCGACGGGGAGGATGCCGGGCAGGCGCTGCTGGTCTTCGATCCCGCCGACGGGCGCACCGTCAACCGCTATCCGCTGCCCAGGGCGACGGGGTGGCCGGTCGGCGTCTCCGTCGGAAAAGACCGCCGCGTGGTCACCGCCACCAGCGACGGCATGGTGTACGGCTTCGCGCCGGCGTAAGCGCACGGCGCGGACCTGACTCCTACAGCGCGAGCATCGGCGCCACCGCCGCGCGCGGCACCGTCGCCTGAACCGGGCCCGCCGATTCGGGGAACAGCCCGCCCTGACTGAAGAAGAAGATCAGCGAATCGTCGGTCAGAGCGAAGTTCTGGTAGTTCGCGGGATCGGTACCTTCGCCCGGCGGAACCGGGGCGATCATGCCCTGCTTCTTCAGGTATCGATCGATTTCGGGGTAGATCACGTCCATCGGTTCGGAGCCCGGTTTGAACAAGGTGTCGAAAGTGATCGGCGCATTCGTGGCCAGGTTCCAGTTGAACGACTGGTAGAAGGTTTGCGGACGCACCCCGCCGACGTTCTGCCAGACGGTGAACACCACGCTGCGGGTGCCGGTGGTCGGCGGTCCGGATCGGTAGCCGGTGCCTTCGGCGTCGAGTTCGTAGGGCAGCCTGCCCGCGCCCGGATTCTCGGCGACGTTGACGAACCCGTCACGCGCTTGGGTGAGGTAGGCCACCAGCGGCGCCTGGTCGGGATAGTCGTTGGGGAAACTCAATTCGAAGCTGTAGTTCGGTCTTTCGACCTGCACCCGGCAGATCTGATCGGGTCCCACCGTGCCCTGCAGGTCCGCGCACCCCGGCTGGGCGGCGGCCGCGGGGCTGGCGATGGCGCCCGTGACGGCGGCCACCGCGAACAGAGCGGTCCACCCGAAATTGCGCATCGTCGACGTCCTCGCAGCCGGCGCCGGCCTGGATACCGGCGCGTCCCGCAAGGATACGTGGACGGTCAGCGCGACGGACGACAAATGAATGCCGTTGCCCGGCTTGCGGCTCCGGCCCCGATGCGGACGATCACTACCGAGGCTTGCTGTGAGCCGCGCAGGCGAAGCCGCTGTCGCAACGCGTCGGGGCCGACGTCGACACCGCGCACGAGGATTTCCACTGCGCCGACGTCACGCGCCGCGAGCGCCTGCCGCAGACGCCGGTCGCTGAATGCCACTTCCTCGAGTACCTCGAAACCGCGTACGCCGGGCGGAAGCCGGTCGCCCGACAGGTAGGCGATGGCGGCATCGAGCTGCCACAGCCCGTGCCGTGCGGCGTAGTGGCGGACCAGGCCCGCGCGCACGACGGCGCCGTCCGGGTCGACGATCCACCGCCCGGCGGGCGCCACCGGACAGTCGTCGGGTTCGGCGTCGGTGATCTGTTCGCCGCTGTCCAGCAATGACGCCCGGCGCCGGACCCCGCCCTCGGTGAGCCCGGCCGACCACAGGCACGCTTCACGCACACTGCCCGCCAGAGAGGTCACCTCGATTTCACCCTCGAAGCCCAGCCGTCTCACGGCATCGAAATCGATTCCGGGAGCGGATTTTACGACAATCTCACGGTGACGGTACACGCCGAGCAACTCGTCGAGCGGGGGCACGTAGTCACGCGGGTCGAACCGGCGGCGCCCGGCGCTACGACGGGCCGGGTCGAGCACAACGACCGTGCCATGCGTGATGGGCCGCAGGGCGTCGGCGCGGCAAAGGTCCACACCCTCGACGTTGTTGCGCGCCATCGCGATCCGGACCGGATCGATGTCGCTGCCGATCACGAGGTCCGCGGTTTCGCGGAGCGTGGCCAACTCCGTGCCGATCGAGCAAGTCGCGTCGTGCACTCGGGCTCCGCTGAGCCGGCGGGCGCGGTGCCGGGCGACCGGTTCGGCGGTGGCCTGCTGGAGGGCATCGTCGGTGAACAGCCAGGTGTCCGGATTCGAGAGCTTGGTCGCCGCCTTGCGACGCAGCAGCGTGGTCTCGACCAGCACGGCGGCATGATCACCGAAACGCGCACGCGCCGAGGCGATATCGGCGACCAGCGTCTTGGCGGTCAACGGCAACGTGGCGGTTTCCCGCAGAGCGTCGATGCCGGCCGCGCTGCGCAGGTAGTCGACGTCCTCGACGCCGAATGCCACTGTCACGTCGCGGCGGGCTTGACCCCTGTGATCATGACGTTGTAATACCAGGACTTCGGCACCACGCGGCTCCAGAGGTTGGCGTCGATCCAACTCAACGTGATCCAGCTGTGGAATGCGAATTTCGCGTAGCCCCAACCCAATCGGCCGGGTGGGACGGCGGCCTCGAAGGTGCGCAACGGCCAGCCCAGCATTGCGGCGGTGAATTCGGTGGTGGCGGTCGAGACCTCGACGGCGCCTGCGTTGTGCGCCATGCGCTCCAGATCGCCCGGAGAGAAGGTGTGCAGGTCGACGACCGCCTCCAATGCGGCCGCGCGGGATGACTCGTCGAGTTCGGCTTGGGGACGACGCCAACCCGAGAGTCCCGGGAGCTTCGTCAGATTGGTCACCGCCCGCCAGGTCAGCGTCGACAGCGGGCGGGCGTAGTTCTCCCCCGCGTTCGTCGGCTCGCCGGCGAAGATGAACCGGCCGCCCGGCTTGAGCACCCGCACCACTTCGCGTAGCGACAGTTCGACGTCGGGGATGTGATGCAGCACGGCGTGACCGACCACCAGGTCGAAGGTGTCGTCGTCGTACGGGATGCCCTCCGCGTCGGCCACTCGACCGTCGATCTCGAGGCCGAGGTTCTCGCCGTTTCGGGTGGCGACCTTGACCATGCCCGGTGACAGGTCGGTCACCGAGCCGCGCCGGGCCACGCCGGCCTGGATCAAGTTCAGCAGGAAGAACCCGCTGCCGCATCCGAGCTCCAACGCCCGGTCGTAGGGCAGCTTGCGCTGCTCGGAGAACGGAACGGTCGCGTCGAACAGGTCGCGGGCGTAGTCGAGGCAGCGCTTGTCGTAGGAGATCGACCACTTCTCGTCGTAGCTCTCGGCTTCCCAGTCGTGGTAGAGGACCTGGGCCAGTTTGGAGTCGTGGCGGGCCGCCTCCACCTGTTCCGCGGTGGCGTGCGGATTCGGAGCCGGCTCGGCGGCGACGTCTTTTAGAGCGCCGGGTTCCTTCACGTCCATAACAGCGCAGCCTAGAGGTCGAACGTCGCCTTGGCCGCAGCCAGTACCTGGGGTGGGTGCTCGACGAACCGTTGCGCCCAGGCCAGCGCGGCGTCGTAGACCCCGTCGGGCGCCACCATCTGGTCGACGAGTCCCAGCGCATGCGCTTCCTTGGCGTCGATGAACCGGCCGCTGAAGACCAGCTCCTTGGCCTTGCTCAGGCCGACGGCGCGGGCCAGTCGGGAGGTGCCGCCCGCGGGCACGAGCCCGGCGAGGATCTCCGTCACACCGAACTTGACGTTGTCGCCGCTGACCCGCCAGTCGGCCGCCAGCGCCAGCGTCAGCCCGCCACCCAGCGCGTAACCGGTGATCGCCGCGACGGTGGGTTTGGGGATGGCCGCCAGGGCGTCAACGGCCTCGCGGCAAACCTGCGTGGCGGTGTCGGCTTCTTCGGCGTTGAGGGTGCGCAGCTCCGGGACGTCGTCGCCGGCCGAGAAAATCTCGTGGCCGCCGTACACGATCACCGAGTGGACGTCGTCGCGATCGCCGATGCTTCGCGCGGCAGAGGCCAGTTCGCGGTAGACCTGCCGAGTGAGCGCATTGGTCGGCGGCCGCGACAGCAGCAGCGTGGCGATACCCGAATGCTCACCGCTCGTGTGGACCGAGACGAACTCGCTCATGCTTGGCGCGCGTCGGACCCGTAGCCTTCGGGGCTGCGGCGGTTGCGGGCGGCGTTGTACCGGTCGCTGTCGAAGAACTCGATCTCCCAGTTGCCGGTGTCCTTGTTTGCCGCCAGATGCGGTGTGACGGAGACAATCTGACGTTCCACCGCAAGTACTTCGGCGACGGTGTGGCCGGCGAGCGAGTCCAGCTGAGTCCATGTCGGAGGCAGCAGGAACGTCCGGCCGGCGGCGAAATCGTCAAGCGCTTGCTGCGGGGTGATCCAGTCGGCCGTGTCGGTCTCGGTGTTCTCGCCGTCGGCGCGTTGACCTTCCGGCAGGGCACCGACGAAGAAGTAGGTGTCGTAGCGACGGGTGCGTTCTTCCTTCGGCGTCACCCAATTGGCCCATGGCCGAAGCAGGTCGGCGCGCAGCACCAACTTTTCGCGGTGAAGGAAGTCGGCGAACGACAGCGACCGGTTGACCAGCGCGGCGCGCGCCTCGTGGTAGACCGAGGCGTCGTCCACCAGGACGTCCGGGTCGTCGGCGGCGCCGGCGAACAACACCCCGGACTCTTCGAAGGTCTCCCGTGCCGCTGCGCACACCAGTGCCTGCGCCAGGTTCGGCTCCACGTTCAAACGCTTTGCCCACCAGTCGGGTTCGGGACCGAACCAGTCGATGTCGGCGTTGCGGTCGCGATCGTCGACACCGCCGCCGGGGAACACCATGACGCCGGCGACGAAATCCATCGCCGAGTGCCGCCGCATCAGGAAGACCTCAACTCCTCGCGCGTGTCCCTCCCGACTGTCGCGGATCAGCATCACGGTCGAGGCGGGCCGCGGGGTCAGTGGCTGTTCGGCTGGCTGTTCGGTTGTTTCTTCGGTCATGCTCGTCTCCTGTGCGCGGCCCGACTCCTGGCACGGCGCGCGAAATACCGCCCGTCCACGACCTCGAGCGTGATCGCCTGGCCGAAGGCTTTGGAGAGGTTCTCGGCGGTCAGCACATCGGGCAACAGCCCGGAGTCGATCACCTTGCCCTCGGACAGGATCAGTCCGTGTGAGAAGCCGCGCGGGATCTCCTCGACGTGGTGGGTCACCAACACCATCGCCGGGGCGTCCGGGTCGGCGGCCAAATCCTCGAGCCGGGCCAGAAGTTCCTCGCGTCCGCCGAGGTCCAGTCCCGCGGCGGGCTCGTCGAGTAACAGCAGTTCCGGGTCGGTCATCATCGACCGCGCGATCAGCACGCGCTTGCGTTCACCTTCGGACAGCGTGCCGTATGTGCGCATCGCCAGGTGTTCGGCGCCGACGCTCTCGAGCATGTCGACCGCCTGCTCGTAGTCGACGTCGTCGTAGGCCTCGCGCCAGCGGCCCAGCACCGCATAGCCGGCCGAGACCACCAGATCGCGCACCACCTCACCGTCGGGCACCCGCTGCGACAACGCCGAACTGCTCAGACCGACCCGCGAGCGCAGTTCGGACATATCGGTTCGGCCCAGCCGTTCACCGAGCACGTACGCCGTCCCCGTGGACGGGTGCTCGAGGGCGGCGGCGATGCGCAGCAGCGAGGTCTTGCCCGCGCCGTTGGGCCCGATGACCACCCAGCGCTCGTCGAGTTCGACCGCCCATGTGATGGGTCCGATCAGGGTCTGTCCCCCGCGCCGCAACGACACCTTCGCGAAGTCGATCAGCACATCGGGGTCGGCTGCATCTCCTTCGGCGGTGGGCACTCGCCCATCGTAGACAGGCCACTTGTGCGTGATTCCGTTCGGCCAGCGATCGATTTCACACCCAAATCGACCGCGCGCCTGCGGCGAGCCTCGGCGACGGAAGCCCACCCGCTGACCTCCACCACCCTCCTCGGCGTGATCTTCAAGAAGAACTGCACCAGCGGGCCGATCCCCAACGCGTAGATGACGGTCCCGACCCCAACCGTGCCGCCCAGCAGCCAACCGACCGCCAGCACCGTCGCCTCGATCGAGGTGCGGACCAGACGCACCGACAGGCCGGTGCGTTCGACCAGACCGGTCATCAGCCCGTCGCGCGGACCCGGCCCGAGGCCGGCTCCCACGTAGAGCACGGTGCTGACGGCGTTGAGCACCACCGCGCCCACCATCAGCGCGATGCGCAGCGGCATCGACGTGGGCGTCGGCAGCAACCACAGGCCGGCGTCGACGGTGACCGCGATGACGACGACATTGGCCACGGTGCCCACGCCGGGCCGGTTCCGCAGCGGAATCCAGGCCAGCAGAACGACCACACCCACGACCGCCGAAGCCAGGCCGATCGTCATCCCGGTGTGCCGGGCCAGCCCCTGATGAAAGACGTCCCAGGGATCCAGCCCCAGCCCGGCGCGAACCATGACCGCCATCGAGAGGCCGTAACCGGTCAACCCGACGATGAGAACGAGGCTGCGGACCACGCCCCTACGCATGGTGGGGGAAGCGCACCTTGATGAGTTCGAGTTCCCGGGCCATGCGTTCGGCGTCGCGGTCGTCGTAGTCGGCGCGCGCGACCGGCGGCTGCCACGCCAGGGTCGAGGCGAGGCGGCGGCTCAGGCGAGGTATCCAGTTCAAGCTCATGAACTCCATGGTTGCGGCGAACTGGCTTGCCATTCAATAGCCAGTTAAGCCATACTGGCCTGCAATGACGCTCGAAGTGCCTGCCCGCACGCTCAACGTGGACCTTCTTGCTCGCGAGTTGGGGAACTGGCGGACATCCAGTCGAAGTGGACCGGCTTACCAGGGTCTGGCCGATGCCCTTCGTCTGCTGATCATCGACGGACGCGTCCCCGTCGGGGCGCGAGTGCCCAGCGAACGCGCACTCGCCGACACGTTGCGGGTGTCACGCACAACGGTCACTGCCGCCTACGCCCAGCTACAGGAGGACGGCTACCTCGTTGCGCGCCGCGGGGCGCGCAGCACCACTGCGCTGCCCGTCGTACCTGCAGCGCGGGTCGAGCCAGCCGCATCTTCCGTCAGCTTGGCCGCGGCGGCGTTGTCGGCGCCCGCCGCCGCGGTGATGGAGGCTTTCGCAGAGGCGACCCGCGACGTCACGCCGTATCTGCACGCGCCGGGACACGAACTCGTCGGTGTACCGGCACTGCGACAGGCGATCGCCGAAAGATACTGCGAGCGTGGGCTTCCCACGCAGCCTGACGAGATCATGGTGACCACCGGGGCGTTGCACGCCATCGGGTTGATTCTGACCACATATGTGCAACCCGGTGACCGTGTACTCGTCGAACAACCGACCTATCACGGTGCGCTGTCCTCCATCACGACCGCAGGCGCCCGCCCCGTTCCGGTCGCGATGATCGAAAGCGGCTGGGACTTCGACGCACTTCAGAACGCGCTGCACCAGATGTCACCGACGCTGGCGTACCTGATCCCCGACAACCAGAATCCGACCGGTATGACCATGCCCGCTGCGGACCGGAAGCGGCTGGCGCGCATCATCGCCGAGACCCGCACCCGCACCGTCATCGACGAGACGATCCTCGACATGTGGCTGGACGAGCCTCCGCCGGGCCCGGTGGCGGGCGCGATGACGTCGCGACGCGATCTGGTCCTGACGGTCGGCTCGATGTCGAAGTCGTTCTGGGGCGGGTTGCGGGTCGGTTGGATCCGTGCGGAACGCGCCACCATCGCCACGATCGCCGCGCTGCGGCCGTCGGTCGACATGGGCACTGCGGTACTCGAACAGTGCGCCGCCGCAAGACTTCTCGCCCGACATGACGAACTGCTGCCCGAGCGGCGCGAGATCTTGCGCGGCCGTCGCGCATATCTGCGGTCGCTGCTGAGTCAGCACCTGCCCGACTGGGAACCGGGCCCCGGCGCGGGCGGCATGTCGCTGTGGGTGCGGCTGCCCGCCCCCATGAGTACCGCGCTGTCGGCGGCGGCCTCCCGGCTGGGCCTCGATCTGCCCGCGGGCCCGCGGTTCGGGGTGGACGGCACCCTCGAGCGGTTCGTCCGCGTGCCGTACGCGCTACCCGAGGAACAGTTGAGCGAGGCGGTGGAACTGCTGGCGCGAGCGTGGCGCAGCGTCACCGGACTGGCGGCGCCCGAGTCGACGACCGTCGTGGTCTAGCGCGGCCTCCCCTTCCCCGCGAGCGACCGCGTCTGCCCCTCGACACGCCGCGGGCGCACGTACAAATGCGGTCGCTCGCACCACACGAAGGACCGACCTCAGTCGGGGATTTCGACCCGTCGCACCACACCGTCGACGGCATCGGCGGCCTCGATCTCACCGCGTGTGACGCCCAGAATGAACAGCACGGTGTCCAGGTACGGCTGGCTCAGTGACGCGTCGGCGACCTCTCGGAGCGCCGGCTTGGCGTTGAACGCCACACCCAGACCCGCGGCGGCAAGCATGTCGATGTCGTTGGCGCCGTCACCCACGGCCACCGTCTGCTCCATCGGCACACCGGCCTGCTGCGCGAAATCCCTGAGCGCTTTGGCCTTTCCGGCTCGGTCGATGACGGGGCCGATCACCCGGCCGGTCAGTTTGCCGTCGACGATTTCGAGCTCGTTCGCGGCGACGAAGTCCATCATCAGCTCGTGTGCGAGCGGTTCGATGACCTGACGGAAGCCGCCCGACACGATGCCGCAGTGGTATCCCAGCCGCCGAAGCGTGCGCAACGTGGTACGCGCACCGGGCGTCAACTCGATCTGATCGGCGACGTCGTCGAGCACGGACGCGGGCAGACCCGCGAGTGTGGCCACGCGCCGGTGCAGGGATTCGGCGAAGTCGAGTTCACCGCGCATGGCGGCCTCGGTGACCTCCGCGACCGCGGCCTCGGCGCCCACCCTGGCCGCAAGCATTTCGATCACCTCGCCCTGGATCAGGGTCGAGTCGACGTCGAACACGATGAGCCGCTTGGCCCGTCGCGTCAGGCTGTAGTCCTCGAGCGCGACGTCGATCTCCTGGGCGACCGCCACGCGTGCCAGCGCCTGCTGCAATTCCTCGTAGACCGCGCGGGAGGGCACCGAGACCTTCAGCTCCAATCCCGTGACCGGGTAGTCCGATATGCCACCGATCGTGTCGATGTTGACCTCGAGCCGCGCGAGTTCGCGGGCCACCACACCGAACTCTTCGGCGGTGATCGGCCGGCCGAGGACGACGATCGTGTGCGTCGACGGTTCCCGCATGACGGGCTCGCCGTCGCTGCGTTCGATCGTGACGTCCAGGCCCACATCGCGGATCGCCGCCGTCACGGCGTCCCGAAGCTCGGCGCTGCCCGCGGCTTCCGCCGATCCGGCGACCAGCACACCGAGTGTCAGCCGGCCGCGGATCACGACCTGTTCGACGTTGAGCAGCTCGACCTGGTGACGCGACAACACCTCGAACAACGCCGAGGTGACGCCGGGTTGGTCGCGGCCGGTGACCGTGATCAGCAGCGACGCGCGTCCGCGTGATTTGCCGGTCATGCCGCGATCGTCAGGTACGGACGTTCGCGTCGTCCAGCCGTGTCACATCGCCGTCCGCGGGGCCGTGTGCGCGCCCGACATGCGCCTCCGCGCGCATCCGCTCCACCATGTGCGGGTAGTGCAGCTCGAAAGCCGGTCGCTCCGAACGGATCCGCGGCAGCTCGGTGAAGTTGTGCCGCGGCGGCGGGCATGACGTCGCCCACTCCAGCGAGTTGCCGTACCCCCACGGATCGTCGACGGTCACCGGCTCGCCGTAGCGCCAGCTCTTGAAGATGTTCCACACGAACGGCAGCGTCGAGATGCCCAGGATGAAGGCGCCGATGGTCGACACGACGTTGAGTGTGGTGAATCCGTCGGTCGGCAGGTAGTCGGCGTAGCGGCGCGGCATACCCTCGTCGCCCACCCAGTGCTGCACCAGGAACGTGACGTGGAAGCCGATGAACGTGAGCCAGAAGTGCAGCTTGCCCAACCGTTCGTCGAGCAACCGGCCCGTCATCTTCGGGAACCAGAAGTAGATCCCCGCATAGGTGGCGAACACGATGGTGCCGAACAACACGTAGTGGAAGTGCGCGATGACGAAGTAGCTGTCGGTGACGTGGAAGTCCAGCGGCGGGCTGGCCAGCAGCACGCCGGAGAGGCCACCCAGCAGGAACGTCAGCAGGAAGCCGATCGAGAACAGCATCGGTGTCTCGAACGTCAACTGGCCCTTCCACATCGTGCCGATCCAGTTGAAGAACTTGATCCCGGTCGGCACGGCGATCAGGAACGTCATGAACGAGAAGAACGGCAGCAGCACCGCGCCGGTGGCGTACATGTGGTGCGCCCACACTGCGATCGAGAGCGCGGCGATGGCGATGGTCGCGTAGATCAGCGTGGTGTAGCCGAAGATCGGCTTGCGGCTGAACACCGGGAAGATCTCGGACACGATGCCGAAGAACGGCAGCGCGATGATGTACACCTCGGGATGACCGAAATACCAGAACAGGTGCTGATACAACAGCACCCCGCCGTTGGCCGGGTCATAGATGTGCGCGCCCAGATGCCGGTCGGCGGCCAGACCGAACAACGCGGCGGTCAGCAGCGGGAAGGCCAGCAGCACCAGGATCGAGGTCACCAGGATGTTCCAGGTGAAGATCGGCATCCGGAACATCGTCATACCGGGTGCGCGCATGCACACCACGGTGGTGATCATGTTCACCCCACCGAGGATGGTGCCCAGACCCGAGACGGCCAGACCCAGGATCCACAGGTCACCGCCCGCGCCCGGTGAGTGGATCGCGTTGCTCAGCGGCGCGTACGCCGTCCAGCCGAAGTCGGCCGCACCGCCGGGGGTGATGAAGCCGGAGATCGCGATCAGGGCGCCGAACACGAACAGCCAGAACGACAGGGCATTCAGTCGGGGGAACGCGACGTCGGGGGCGCCGATCTGCAGCGGCAGCACCAAGTTCGCGAACCCGAACACGATCGGCGTCGCGTAGAACAGCAGCATCACCGTGCCGTGCATGGTGAACAGCTGGTTGAACTGCTCGTTGGACAGGAACTGGAGACCGGGCATCGCCAGCTCGGTGCGCATGAACAGCGCCATCAGCCCGCCGATGAAGAAGAAGATGAAGCAGGCGACGCAGTACATGATGCCGATCATCTTGTGATCGGTCGTGGTGATGAGCTTGTAGATCAGGTTGCCCTTGGGGCCGAGTCGCTCCGGGAACGGACGCCGTACCTCGAGTTCTCCGATAGGGGGCGCTTCGGCTACCAACAGGTCCTCCATACATCCAGGTCGGGACATCCCCGCGGTTGTCTCGATGAATCCTAGCGGCCGTCCGATCGCCGATGCGCTGGGGTCCTACAAGGCGTCGTATTTGGCCGGCACGCGGGTTTCGGCCCGGGAGCTGGCCGGATGTTACCGTCGGCGACGTGTTGATCGGCGCACCGCGCAGGGGCCTCGTGGCCGCCAGGACGCTGGGCTTGGCTGCGCTCGCGACCGCTGTCGGCATGACCGGGATCAGCGGCTGCGGCTCCCCCGGTGAGGCCTCCGACAACACCGCCCCGCAAACGATCGTCACCAGTACGACGAAGATCGCCGGCGCGGGGGTGCTGGGCAATCAGCGACGGCCCGACGAATCGTGTCCGGCCGAGCCGGCAGCGGTCGATCCTGGTCCACCGGAGCGCCTGGTGCGCCACGCCGCGGGTGAGACCCTCGTCCGGGCGGACCCGCAGCGCATCGTCGTGCTGTCCGGCGATCAGCTCGACGCCCTGTGCGCGTTGGGGCTGCAGTCGCGGATCGTGGCTGCGGCACTGCCCGACGGCTCGGACAGCCAGCCGTCATACCTGGGCCAGGTCATCCACGACGTGCCGGGCGTCGGCAGCCGTAGCGAACCGGACCTCGACGGCATCCGCGCCGCGGCGCCCGACCTGATCCTCGGTTCGCAGGCGTTGACCCCCGAAGCGTTCGGCCCGCTGTCCGACATCGCGCCGACGGTGTTCTCGGGCCCGCCCGGCGCGGCGTGGCAGGACAACCTGCGGACCGTGGGCGCCGCGACCGGTCGACAGGACGCCGCGAACGGATTGGTCGAGGGATTTCACCGCGCCGCCGACAAGACCGGCGCCGACAACGACGCCACGCACTTCCAGGCGTCGGTCGTGCAGTTCACCGACACCACGATGCGCGTCTACGGCGTCGACACCTTCCCGGGCAGCGTGCTGGCCGATGTCGGCGTCGATCGCCCTGTCACACAACGCTTTACCGACAAGCCGTACATCGAGGTGGGAGTCTCCGACGCCGACATCGCCGACAATCCCGACCTGTCGATCGCCGACGGCGACATCGTCTACGTGTCCTTCGACTCGCCGGCTGCGCGCGACCGCGCGCCGGCGGTGCTCGAGAGCGACGCGTGGAAGAAGCTGGGCGCCACACGCGACAACCGGGTCTTCGCCGTCAACAACGAGGTGTGGCAGACCGGTGAGAACATCGTGGCCGCACGTGGCATGCTCGCCGACCTGCAATGGCTCAACGCCCCGATCAATTAGCGTGGTCGACGTGTTCCACGTCCTGAAATCGACGTACCTGCAACCGCCCGAGGTCATCAACCAGACCCGTCCCGCTCACCTCGAATGGCTCAAGGACGAGGTCAGCGCCGGGCGGATCGTGTTGGCGGGCCGCCTGGAGGACGAGTCGGGCGCCGTTCTGATCACCGGCGACATGGATGCCGAGCAGGCGCAGGACATCGTCGACCGGGATCCCTACACATCGGCCGGCGTTGCGCGCTACGACCGGTTGTCATTCAACGGGGCGTTCCGGGCGGCCGGCCTCTAGCCGCAGGCCTCTAGGAGAAACCTCACAGCTCCGGCAGGAATCATCGGGGCAGGCCAGCCCGTTGGTCGTATGAGGCCGATCGCGGTGTCAGCGACGGCTCTTGTCGATAGTTGATCGAAACGAAAAGAAGAAGGTCGTAATGAGCACCGTTGCCGCATATGCTGCACCGTCGGCGTCCGAACCACTGGTCAAGACCACCATCACTCGTCGCGACGTCGGGCCGCACGACGTGGCGTTCGACATTCACTTCGCGGGCATCTGCCACTCCGACATCCACACCGTCCGCGACGAGTGGGGCCGCGCGAACTATCCGGTGGTTCCCGGCCACGAGATCGCCGGCGTCGTCACCGAGGTGGGTGCGGAGGTGACGGGCTTCAAGGTCGGCGACCACGTCGGCGTCGGCTGCTTCGTCGATTCCTGCCGCGAGTGCGCGCAGTGCCGCGCGGGCGAGGAACAGTATTGCGTCAAGGGGATGGTCGGCACCTACAACGCAATCGGTCGTGACGGTGAGCCGACACAGGGCGGCTACAGCGGCGCCATCGTGGTGGACGAGAACTATGTGCTGCACATTCCCGACAGCCTCCCGCTGGACGCCGCCGCCCCGCTGCTGTGCGCGGGTATCACGTTGTATTCGCCTCTGCGCCACTGGAATGCGGGGCCGGGAACCCGGGTGGCGGTCATCGGGCTCGGCGGGCTGGGCCACATGGGCGTCAAGCTCGCGCACGCGATGGGCGCACATGTGACGGTGCTGAGCCAGTCGCTGAAGAAGATGGAGGACGGTTTGCGTCTCGGCGCCGACGAGTACTACGCGACCTCCGACCCGGAGACGTTCACCACGCTGCGCGGATCGTTCGACCTGATCCTCAACACGGTGTCGGCCAACCTCAACCTTGGGCGCTATCTGGGACTGCTCGCACTCGACGGCACGATGGTGGAACTGGGTATGCCGGAGAAACCCATGTCGGTCCCCGCCGGCGCGCTGATCTCCGGCCGGCGCCGCCTCGCAGGGTCGCTGATCGGCGGTATCGCCGAGACGCAGGAGATGCTCGACTTCTGCGCCGAGCACGCCGTGCGACCCGAGATCGAAGTCGTCACACCCGATTACATCAACGAGGCTTACGAGCGGGTGGTGGCCAGCGATGTGCGGTACCGCTTCGTGATCGATACGCAGTCACTGCGTGAGTGACCGCTCGTCAGACGTCATGCGGCCGATCAGAACTGACGAACGTCCTCGGCGTTGATGAACAGTCCGTGACCGGTGGCGTCATAAGTGATGCGGGTCCGCAGGTCCTCGTCTTGAATGGTCCAGCCGTCGACGCGATATGTCTGTCCGGCGTCCACGACGACGTCTGCGCCGGCAGCATCGTTCTCGGCAGGGACGACGCCCCGCTCCCAGTACATTTCACCGGTGCCACGCACGACTGCGAGGTTGAGCCGATTGTTGAATTTCGACGTCTCCCACGGAGCCTGACCCCATGGTTGGCCGTCGACACGCTGACATACCGCAATCGGTCCACCGCCGCGCTTCACGTCGTCGGCACTCACCAGGCAGCGGACCGTCCCGGACTGCAGAAGCACCTGCTGCCCCGTGTCGGCAGCAGCCGGCGGCGCCAAAACCACTGCACCGAGAACGGAGGCACCCAGAGCCGTCATTGCCCGCCTAATCATGCCCGTCTCCAACGTCGCGCTACGCCATCACCTTCAGCCGGGAATCGTCTCACGGGGCTCATCATGACAGGCCGGTTTCGTACGAAGTCGTCCGGTCGGCGCAAGTGACGGCGGCCGTTCGGGGTAGCCACCCGGCGGCCGGTATCAACCTGCTGCTAAAGACGCTGACATGCCCAATTTCGGCGAACTGATGCGTTGTCCGACGCTCGATAATCGCACCAACTGCGCGCTAGCGTGAAGCTATGAGTCCGACGGCGCCGGGCTGCGACGATTGGCTGGATGCCGCTCTGGTCGAGGAGGCCCACCGGGTCGGCGAATCCGTCGAGACGTATATCGGTCGCGCCGTCGCCGCCCGGATGATCATCGAGCGGGCCCGCAGGGGTGAGGGTGATGTGCGCGAACTCATGGCGCACGTCAGATCCTTGAACCTGGATACGCACGACCCGGTCACGGCCCTCGCCGAGGGCGCCGTCATCTCCGACCCTGATCGACTGCGCGCGCTCTACGACAGCGGACTGCTCGACGCCGACCGGGCCCGCAGCCTCGACCGGATCGTCGGCATGGTGGTGTACGCGGTCGGGGTGCCGTCAGCCGCGGTGACACTGATCGACCGCGACACCCAATACATGTGCAGCGCGATCGGCCTCACCGGCGAAATGGCGGTCAAACGTCAAGGGCCGCTGACGGGTTCCCTCGGCCGCGAGGTTCTGGTCACCGGCAAGCCGTTGGTCGTCGCCGATGCCCGCAAGGAACCGTTACTGCGCGACCACTGGGCAGTGAAAGAGGGCATCGTCGTGGCATACGTTGGCTTCCCGCTGACCGACGCCCAGGGACACACCATAGGCACGCTCATCGCCTGGGACACCAGACCTCGCCGGTGGACGCCTGGCCATGTCCAGGTGATGGAGGATTTCGTGATGGTGCTCCGCGCACGCCTGTTCGGCGTCAATCCGGACTGAGCACATCCATGACGAGCCCCTCGCCCACCCGCCGACAGCCGCGCTAGAAGTCCCAGTCCTCGTCTTCGGTGACGACGGCCTTGCCGATCACGTAACTCGACCCCGAACCGGAGAAGAAGTCGTGGTTCTGCGCAGCTACCTGGTCAGAGGATCGAAAGTGGTTGTTACCAGCGAGAACTCATATCTGGTGATGCCCACAGATACCCCCAAATATCCACAGAATGTGGGCAAATTGTGGGCACGGTCGCCGTGATAACACGGCGACTAGTGCCACCGTGATCAGCGCAAAGACGGCCACACCATTCGCCTGCTTGCGATCTTGGCGGGATCGCCCGCAGAGGATGTCCTTGAGTTTGGTCACGCGATCTGCTGGGGCATTGGGCGCGGGCGGTCGCCAAGCGACCTCGCGCATCAGGTCGTACGCAATGGTGTCGATGAAACGTCAGCCGTGCGGGTAGGCGGTTAACGGGCAGAACTTGCTCTGTTAGCCGTCAATGGCCTGGCACAGGCACTCGGGCCTCCGACCGCCGGGGAGCGGCGGCAGAGCGGCTGCAAAGCAATAGACAGACAGCTCACAATATTGAGACAATGAGGGGTACAAACAACTGAACAGAGGAGGTCAGCCATGATCGACTACGCCGAAAACCAGACTCTAGAGCGCATCTGCCGGGCTCACGGTGCCGATAACCCAGCGCTAATCAAAGACCTCGCCGCTCTGATCGACTGGGCGCATGCCAGTGAAAAGGCCGCCCATGGTGGTCCGAATCCGCCGTTTCTGTTGGTTCTGGAGTCGATGCTGGGTTTGCGCTCGCACCCAAGGTGCAGCCAGAAGAAGGCTGCTGCCGCATAGGCTCGGGCATGAGGGTTGCCGATGAGCGCAGACGGGTTCGATGAGGTCTGACAGAGCATCGCGCAGATGGTTTCGGCCCACAATGGTCTTGACGAAGACGACTTTCTCGCCCGGTTCGCCTACCTCGTCACTGAGTCGCGCCCGGAGGGGCCCGACCGCGATTTGGCCAGCGCGTTGTTTTCGGCGCTCTCCATCACTCCGCGAAAGAACGCCGGCCCGCTGCAGCGGTGGTGTCCGCGAAGGAACCTCCCAGGATCGTCCTATGTGTGCCAGTGGATCGACGACTTCCGCGAGGGTCGCGCTCGGGGCCGCAGCCGCGAGGAACCGAAGGTGTCCACGGACGGGACCGAAGTTGCTATTCCTCCTTGACTAGGCACTCCTCTGTCATATGATTCTGACCCTCTCGATGACTCCGTCACTTTGGAAGTCCATCGGAGCAGGTAGAAACCGGACGGGGGGCCCGATATGGGCATATTGGTGGTCGTAGGACTATTCGTTGGAGCCATGGTTGTTGGTCTGACGGGCGAGTTGATCCAGACGCAAGTTCTCCACAACACGACGCCGATAGCGGAACGAGGCGTAGGGTCAAGCTTCGTCATCGGCATTGTTGTCTGGCTTGTCATCGCTGTGGCGGTTCTCGCGATTCGATGGAGTAAAAATCAAAGACAGAAGGCAGACGCTGAACGCCAGAAGCAGGCCGCCCAGCAACAACAGCAAGAGCGCGAAAGACAAGAAAAACTCCGGCGGCACGCCACAGAGCAGCAGAGCCTGGCTGCACGGCTTCAGGAAAAAAATAATCTGGCCGTGGATCAATTCCGTCTGCTACCCGAATTTTTGAGCAGCGCTCATCGTTACCTCGACAGCGCGGAGGAAGAGTTCCGCGAGACCGCATATGTGCCGTTTTGGACTGCCATCGAGAACGCGACGACCGAACTCGGTGAATTCATTGATAGCGTTAATCTCATCAATAACATTGCGGCTGAATACGCCATTCTGGCCTCCCGATACGAAGGCCCGGTAGACCCGTTTGCTGTTTCCCTAGACGCAACCGCTAAACTTCATGTGAGCCAGGGTGTTTCGCAACGGATAAGTCAGATTACCCGGCCCGCTCATAAAGATCCAGAATTTGCGAAAACATTCCTGCTGATGCGGGGCAACTCGATCATGGTCGCTGGGTTCGCGAACCTCGGCCAGGCGCTCGGTAGAATGACCGAATCTCTCACATCAGCGCTCGCGGAAGTGAAGTCCTCAATTGGACAAGTCTCAGCGCAGATGAGCGGGGTAGCGACCAGCCTTGACTCGCTCAACTATTCGACGAGGTCGCTCGACGCTTCCACAAGGTCCGTCGAGGCCGGGATTCGCTCGAACTCGACGCAACTGAGCTCACACTTCAAGGAAATCGAACGGCTCCAATCTCGTTCGGTCGAGAAACTCGACAACATTCAGCGGGGCCGTAAACCGCCGTACTTCGTGTGATGCAGAGCTAGCCGACCCCTGCCTGGTCAAATCGCGCTTGTGACCCAGCGGTGATGCAAGGGGCGCTGGACCCGACCGCTGCCGTTCTGTACTTAGCGCCGGGCGGGGGTGGTGCGGGCCATGCTACGGCTGGGCTACACCGCATTTCCCTCGTCATCCCAGTTGGCGGCGACCTTCTTGCTCGGCTGGACGCGCGGTGGTTCGCCCGGCATCTTCGGATAGCCGACATGCTTTTGGCAATGCTCAGCTGCGAAAATATAGGTCAGTGAGCTGCACCATGCGGCAGGTTATCGGGCGAGAACTCGCCCGCAATCGCACACGAAGACTGCCCCCAAAGCCGCTGTGTAGAAGGTCGGTCGCTGCCGAGAGTGCTGCGGGGATTGCGCGGTGGGGTCCCACCGGTCAATCGTTGTGGAAAGCGCCCAACGGTTCGGTTCACTCCATCCCGTTGAGGTCAAACGTCAAGAAACCTGTAGCGCAAATGACTAATATTTTGAGCTGCCCCGCCGGGGCCTTTAGGGATTCAGCAGATCAAGAGCCGCTGGAGTAGCTGCAACCTATTGAATTTGCACAATTCGGTGCCACCGAAGTGATTTTAGGCAGCCCTTTTTCGAGGCCGTCCTCGCCTGCGGCGTTTACGCGGCTCGATCCCCGCTGCACGCCAGATGCCGAGGGCGAGGTCGCGGTTGGAAGTTTCTACAGATTGAATGAGGACGTAGGCGGCCCGTTCGACCCGATCTGAACCGCCTCCATTCTCCGCAACCAGCTGTAGCGCAGCCCTGCGCTCGGACTGCAACGAGTCCACGAGCAGACCCGTTTCGCCTCGACTGACGCCTCTGTGCATCGTTGGATCTGCCTCAGTTCTGTTCCTCTGGCCGGATGCCCTCAATCTATCGTATTGCGACAACGAGCTGCCGCCAAAAAAGGTTGCTGGCCGCTCGCGTCCGGGCCCTAACGAATCGCCACATCAAGTCTTAGATCGGCATTACGAATCTTTCTGATTATCGGAGGTTGCGCGAGCCTGGATGACACGACAAAGGGAACGGAACGGGAATCAGGTGACGGAAGGCGGGTCAGAGTCGAAGAACATCTAACATGCCTTTGTCCGGCATTTTTTGTTTTTGCCACGGCTGGGGATATCCATGGCGCAACACTATGGCGTGATTTGCCCTTAGGCCCGCCAGCAGCATCGGGCGTAGATCGTCTGGTGCCACCGATAGAGCGCACAGGAAGATCTCGACCGCCGTGTCGTAGTCGGTGTACTTGAATGCGCGGTGCAGGGTTTCAGATGCCCAGATGAGTGGCGGCCATCCATCCGGGCTGTCGGAATACGCCTTCGAGCCACTTGGGCTCTCGACGGGGCGCGCTTGCTTATGAGGTCTTTTGGCATGCCCGCGTAATGCGGCAATTCGATCATTTGAACCTCGGCGTCTCCCGCCATCCAATGAAGTTCACTCCCAGTAACGAGAACGCCGCGCACATCGACATCCGCGACGAGATCGTCACTCGGCTCCAGGCTCGTCCAGGAAATTACCTCTGACCTCAGCAGATTTGTTGTCTCAGCGATGTTGATGGAACCAGCAGCGGTGATTTTGACGCGGGAGAAAATCGGCGTTTCCTCAAGGCGCATCGGTGTCTCCTTCACTCCCTCGTAAGGGGCGGTAACAGACGGCAGGATGCGTTACACGTAAGGCCCAGAACGGCATCGAGGGCCACCTATGTGAGGGGGTACTGCTAGTCCATGGAGGCCTGGCGGTCGTGGGCGCTGACGGCGCACCGGGAATGGCTCCGGTGCCCGCTACCCGTAGTAGGCCCGCCAATTGGGTGCCGCGGGGTAGTGGTCGCTGTGCGCCGCGTTCGGCATCCCTTGGCCCATCATCGACAAGAACGCCCTCGTCATGTCCATGTTGGGGTCGTAGGCTGCCATCTGGGTGAGCACGGTATCCATGCACCCGCCCCGAAAGTGGTGTACGTCGCCGGGCGGGTAGCCGGTGGAACTGGCGTCGGCCTCCACGCCTCGGCAGAAGGCGACGGCAGGCTCGGGATTCGCTACGTAGCCGAGCAGGTCGCTCGGGTGCGTGCCTCGGCCTACCAGGTACATGTACTTGGCCAGCGACCAGTCGCGTCCGTAAAGATAACTGTGGTAGCAGTCGGTGTTTGGCGTGCAGTTGGCGTTGGGGATCGTGTCGTCAGCGTGCGCGGCAGTTATTCCGCTGGACAGTACAGCTACGCCGCCGATCACGCCCGCGGCGATTGCAGTCGCGATGATCTTCATGATCCGACCTCCACCTCACCCCGGTTCGATGTCATATGTCGCATCGTCCCTCAACGCAACGGCGTCTGGAGCCGGGTCTGGCGAACTCATAGTCGGCGAGCACGCTGCTGGTAATAGGGTTGCGGCTAGGTCGGCTTCGCTCGAACCGGCTAATGCCGGGCCAATACCGGCCTTAATCCGAGAGGGCGCGTTGGGTCACCGGCACGTGCAGATCTGTGTGCAGGATACAAAGGGAGGATCGCCGACATCAGAAGCATCGTTCGGACGACGGGTGCACGTCCGCCTTCGTTTGATCCCCAAGCTGCCTGAGCAGACGGCGGGGAGTGTCAAGACAGAGCCCATTCGTACCTTGCCCACAGATGTTTGCGGACGCCGACGATATAGATTTAGTTCGTGCGCGTGTCCCGGGTTTCGCTTTACAACTACCGTTCAGTGGAATCTGTGGAGTTCGACGTAGGGCCATTTACTGTGCTCTTCGGTAAGAATGATGTAGGCAAGACCAACATCCTTGAAGCCATCTACGGCACACTTGCGCCGCAGAATATGCCGGGTCACGCCATCGGGCCACCTGTGCGGGGTATTCGAGGAGCGGACTACTTCCTGCCTCCCCTTGGAGCGGTGCTTTTTGACTTGGAGCAGGGCGTACCGTTCGACGACAGTGTGCTCGCCAAGTCCCCGGCGCAGGCCGACGTGGACGCGAATGGCGGGGCAGCTGAACCGAATCTGCCCATTCAGGTGTGGTTTTTCAGTCACTCTGAAAAAGCCGGGCTCCTATTCGGCGATCTCGCTCGGTATTACCTAGAACTTGCAGCTGATATGAGGAACCGCCTTGAAAAGAAAATTTTCGAGGTAAAGTTCGATACTTTCCACATAGAAGGACCGCGGCCACGCCCATTGTTTCTCGGTTGGCAATTCGACGATGTGAACGGATGGGCCACCTCAGCGCTAGCCGACCTGACCGCCGTCTCTGATGGAGAGAACATCAAAACGCAGTGGCTAGAGCCGATGGACTATGACGAATCCCTCGGTCTTTGGGAGGTGTCACCCGAGATACGTCAGCGTGTGAACCAACTTGGCTCTCTTGCCACAGACTTGTTGCCCAACTTCATCGACGGTTCCATTGAAGCAGAATTCGACGTTCCCACCCGATGGGAAAGCTCGCCCGGTGTATCACTCTGGTTCAGGCCACGGGGTGAGGAAGACCGGCATGCGCTCGAATCCTTCGGTAGGGGTTCCTCGCGCTGGATGTCGATTGCAGTTCAACTCGCTTTGTGGCTCATGGAAGAAAGTCAGGAGATTACAGGGTTGGGTTTCCCTACAGTTGAGCCGTTCTCGGGCAACGTCATTTTCGTCGATGAGCCCGAAGCCCATCTGCATCCCTCGGCTGTGGCCAGTGTCGTGCGCTGGTGCCAACGCATGGTTAGTTGCGGGTTCACGGTTGTGGCCGCCTCGCATCACGAGGAGTTTCTGCGGGCCTCGGGTGATGGGGTGACATTCGTGAAAATCAGCCGCGACATCGAATCGTCCTCGACACAGGCCCGGACAGTGCTAAGTACTGCCACACCGCTGCTACAAGAACTCGCCACAGAAGTCGGCATGCACCCAGCTACAGTGCTATCGCTCCGCCGAGCCATCCTGTTCGTTGAGGGACCGCTAGATGAGGCGGTACTTGACGAGTACGCCTCGCCAGCGCTTGATGCGGCGGGAGTGCTCATCATCCCAATTCACGGCACCAAGAACCTGGAGGGACTGATCGACGGGGAGTTCCCATCCCGACTGGGCGTCAAGCTTGGTGTGCTCACTGACGCCACTGTCACACAGACGATCTGGGAGCGTTCGAACCGCAAGCGGTCCAGCGAAGAAGTCAAACTGGTGCGACTCATCAAGCGGTTCGAGGACAAGGGCCTCCCGCCGCCGAAGTTATTCGGCGTGCCCGAAGAGGATCTACTGTTCGCACTTCCTGCTGCGGCTATACGCGACTACGTGAGGGGGCCTTTCCCCGGTTGGCATGAGCTGGTAGATGAGTGTCGCACCGCCACAGGTAAGGGACCGTCTGACTCAGTGGACTGGAAAGCATATGCCGAGGAGCACTACGGCCTACCCATCACGACCGCAGACGGCGTACGAAGCGTCGTCCACGAACTCGACCTGGCCGGTGTGGAACTGCCATCCATACGGGCCGTCGTCGATGAGGTCATCAATTGGTCCAAAGAACCGCACGACGCAGATTGAGCGCATGTCTCAAATCAGAGCACATATGAGACCTCTGTCGAGAAGCATCCCGCAAGGCGTTCCCCAAGGCCAGGTTGTCTCAGAAGTTCGTCTCACGAGTGCCTGTCTCGCGGACTACGCCAAACGCTTCTGAGACAGTGACAAGCCAGCGCCAATCGTCTCCCGTTAGCTCTCACTCTGGTGCTGGCTGGGGTCGGTGCCACCGTTAGAGGCGGGCAGGTTTCGGTCGTCGGCCAGTGACCCGCCGACTGGTCCGAAGCGGCGCGGCGTGGCCTGTTACGTGCCGCTGCCGGGGTTGGTGCTGCCGCCGTTCTTGGCGGCGTCCTTGGCAGCCTTGCGGTCCTCCTTGACGGCTTTGCGGGCGTCTTTGACGGTTTGACGGGCGTCCTTGATGGCCTCGCGGTCTTTGGGTTTGGCCTGCCGCAGGTCGTTGAGGTTCTCCCGGGCGGTGTTCAAGGCGGCCTGAGGGCCGGACGGGTTGTCGCCGGGGCCGGGCACGTTGCCGCCTCCCTGAGAGCCGCCTCCACAGCCGCCGCCGTTGCCGCCGACGCCACCCTCCCCGCCGCCAACGCCGCCAGTGCCGCAGCCATCATCACTGCCGCCGCCGTCGTCACCTGGATCAGCCAAGGGAATGGTGATCGACGGGAGGGCCGAAGCTGTCGGCGCGAGCGGCAGCACTCCCACCCCGGCTATTGAAACCACCGCCAGCAAACCGAGGGCCGTTTTCTTCATTTCATCCCCCTTGACTACTGTGAAGAATTCCCAACCGGTGGCAGCATCACCGTCTGAACTGCCGGAACCAAGACGAATTTACGGCACCGACAAGGGTTCTCACAGCTAATACACAGGTGTCTCTGGGCGTTTCTTGCGTACGGCAGCAAATGACTTTCATTGACCTGGGAAAAGGCTGCCAACCCTGCGGGGGACTGTGTCAGCGATGCGGCGACCGGTCCTCTGCATCCCCCAGGTCACAACAGGAAATAACCGGTCTGAAAAAGCTATGGCAATTGCGCGTGTCGGGGCGGGTACCACCGCCGCTGCGCCCCCACAGCGCGTCGTCGCCGAGAACGGCTCGGGCCGCGCGTTGCGACGCCTCGCACGCGGCGGGCCGGCCCACATCATTGGTGACGCGAGCCGAACACTAGATCAGTCGAGCCGGGCTCCGCCCTAATTCAAAACGGGTGTCACTCGGGTGGTGGTTGGATGTCGGTGCCGCCATTAGAGGCTGTGGCGGTCCAACCGGTGTTATCGCTGCCGTTTCCTGCTTGAGCGAGGGTTTGTAGGAAGCTGTCGAGGTCAGTGACGGTGGCGGTGGCCGTGTTGTTGCTGTTTCCCGCTCCCACGCCAGCTTCCGCCCGCACCTCGGGCGCGCTCGCGACGCTGTTCGTGGCGGTGGCGGAATTGTCGATGTTGTTAGCCCCAAAGCCCGCGTACGCAAAGATCCTGGCCTGAGCGCCGGTGTTGGTGGCCGTGGCGGTGTTGCCGCCGTTGTTGCCGCCGTAGCCCGCGACTGCCGAGACATCACCCTCGACGGCGCTATTGGTGGCGGTGGCGGTGTTGTCGTGAGAACCGGTGCCGTCATTACCGGCATATGCCACGACGTAGCTGGCGCAACTGCCACAGTCGCTGCCGACGACGTTGGTAGCAGCCGCGGTGTTATTTGTCCCGTTCGTACCTGCCTCGGCGTACGCCTGAACAAAGCTGGGCCCGCCGGTATTGGTGGCGGTGGCGCTGGCGGTGTTGGAATTGCCGCCACTGCCGCCGAGAGCGGCGGTGGCATAGGCCTTGGTGTTGGTCCCGGTGGCCGTCGCGGTGGCCGTGTTGCCGGTGTTGCTGTCGCCGATACCAGCGTAGGCATTGGCTAGACTGTTGGGTCCGCTTGCTGCGGCAGTGGCGGTATTGGCGTTGTTGTCACTCCCTGTTCCGGCGAAGGCGTAGGCGTTGTCACCGGTGGCGGTGGCGGTGTTGTTGTGATTGCCGGTGCCCTCACCTGCGACAGCTCGACTGTTATCGCCGGTGACTCGGGCGGTGTTGTTGCTGTTGTCTTCGTCGGTACTGCCGCTGCCGGCCCTTGCGTAGCTGTTGTTGCCCTTGACGGTGGCGTAGTTATTGTCGCCGCCTGCTGCGGTGGCGTTGGCATTGGTGCCGGTCGCGGTGGCTTTGCTCTTGTTGCCGCTGGCCACGGTGGCGGTGGCGTTATCGCCTTTGGCTTTGGCTTTGGTGCCGGTGCTGCCTATCGGGGTGGAGGCGAACGCGGTCCCGCTTTGTTTCTTCACCACACCGTTCTTGGAGACAGACACGCTCTTCTCAGGCTTGGGTGCTTTCGGTGCCTTTGGCGTGTTTGCCGCTGAAGAGTGGGCCGACGAACTCGTGTCGTCGGATGGCTTGGCGGACGCCACCCAGGGCGTCGCGACCAGACCGACCCCGATGCCCAGCGCCACGGCTAACGCCCCGACTCTGCCGACGTAATTTGCGTGCGCCATGACTGTTCTCCTTGTTGCGCCGGTTGAGAGACGGTTCGCCGGGCAGTGCTGCTTACTCAACCTGCCAGGAGTTCATGAGCCCTGTTTGCTCGTTGTTGCGACGAGGACTCGTCAGCAACGGTATGGGCTAACCCCGCGAAAGGAATCGGGTGTTTCCCTACCATTCACTGCATCCACCCCGTACAGCGTTCGGGCAAGCAGACGGCTAGATGTGGGCAACTATGGGTAGCGGCGGCATCCTGGGGCCAGACCCTGCTGCTGAACTAAACGCCCCCATCGAACGTCCCACGTCGAGCAGAGACGGGCCAGTCTCGGCAACTGTGCAGGTGCCAGTGACGAAGTTTGCCGCTGACTTAGAGCATTTTCCCAGGCCAATGAAAATCATTTGCTGCCGGTTTCAATAAGCGCCGATGTGGTTCCTGAGGAGTCGCTGCTAGATCCTGTCGGTCACGTAGATTCAAGTCAGTCTCAGCAGTTCAGACGGTAGCTGCTCCCTTTCCGGACGTTGAAGCTGATCGAGGGGAGAATCCGATGAAGAGAGCTGCGCTCGGTTTGGTGGCGGCGGTTTCGATTGCTGGGGTGGGGGCGGTTCCGTTCGCTCCAGTAGCTGGTGCTCAACCCTTTATCAACGCGCCATTAACAACCGGCGACGACGAGGGTACCGGCGGTGTCGGCGGTGGTGGTGGTGGCCCCGGCGGCTCCCAAGGTGGCGGCAACATACCCGGTGACGGCGACAACACGGTGCGCGATCAGATCAACACTGCGCGCACAACCCTCAAGGCTGGGTTGGGCGATTTGAAGGCTGAGCGGCGCGAAGCGAAACAGGTGGGCAAGGAAGCCGCCAAATCGGTCAAAGAGCAGATGCGCGACCTGAAGATGGATTTCCGCAACGATGTTCGTGACATCAAGCGCGGCGGCACCAGCGGATAGAGGCGTCTAGCTTCGACACAAAAGCGCTCTCGCGCCCGGTGCCGGCCTGTTATGCGAGTGCGGCCAGTCTGCCCTGTAGGCGAAGGTGGGGCATGGTCTGGTTGGTGGTGGAAGCTCGCCGTGTAGCCCACCATCTTCTAGTGGCGTGCCGCTGTACGCCTTCGCCGAGTATCTCCACGAGTCGCCGTGTTGGGCGATGAGTCGGGTAAGACGATCTTCGGCGGAGTCGGGTTCCAGCAGCCAGACCGCGACTGCCGCCGACTCATATGCTCCTCGAAGGAGGACGAAGGGTGCATGTATCCAGGCGTCGCCCGGGATGAGTGCACCCGCGACCGACAGGCACTCGACCGTGTGAGTCAGACTGCGGTGAACCACCGTGGTTGCCCAGATGTCGGGCAGGCGAGCCAGATCGACAGATAGATCGCTGTTCGGTTGCGCGGTCAACAGGACTGGGTTGCGTAGCCACGCTTCCAGTCCGCGCAATGTGCGCAATTCCTGAACCAGTCGTTCGGCGGTACAGGCGTCCACGATTCGATCCTCTGGCATTGAACCGGCGAGGCCAAATTGCGTCGAATCCGCATGACGTCCGCATTTAGTTTCGCAACATGCCACGAACCGCTGTGCGAACGGCTACGTCACAGATTTGAATTCACAACATTCCGAATTCCCAGTCGGACTGCACCAGGGCCTTGGCCTCGCGCAGAGTTGGGGTCTGATGGAAGGTTGTGGTGCGCTCGGCTCCGGCGACACTCTTGGTAACTACCCACCCAGTTCTGCCGCGCACAGCTCGATAGGTCACTTGGCTATCCACAATCCACGTGCTGATGCCGTAGTCACCGGCTCTTATCTTGTGCACTGGCCAGTGTGGGTCGTCCTCATATCCCTCACCTCTGCGTTAGGACCAACGCCGCGGCCAGCCGGTGCGTTTTAAGCCGCTCGGACGTTTCCTTCGGTTCACGTTTCGTGTGCAGTCCCAGCACCGACTCCAAGACCAATAGGAAGGGCGGCTCGGGGCCTCCGTACTTGGCCGCCTCGCTTTGGTGCGCCCACCCGATCAGCCTCGCCAGGTGCTCGATCAACTCTGGTTTATCGGCACCGTGAAATCGGCAGATGCGCTCTAGAGTCTGCTGTTCGGCGTAGTCGATCATGGGCGACATCCTCTGTTTAGTTGTTTGTAGCCTCCATTGTCTCAACGTTCTGTGTCCGTCATTGCTTCCCGAGCGACTGTCTTCGCTAGAGCGATGTCCGCGGGACCTGTGTAATCGCGTTCGAGACATGCCCCCGCAAGCCTGGAAGATGGCTTAGCGCGGAAGTACCAGCGGTTTCGCCGTGGGGGACGATCAGCTCTTGTCCTTGTTCGAGCGCTTCGATATAGCCGCAAACCCCGTCGGCGAGCGGGACTAACCAGGCCGTCGACTCGCTGTTACGTCCGTCCCAGCCTCTCTCGCGCCTTCCTCACCACCTCGTCGCTGAATAGGTTTGGGTAGTTCAGCACGAGCTGCTCACTGGTCAGGTCCGGGCGAGGCGGATCCATCAGATACGCCAGTTTGACGAACCCATCGCCGGGCTTATCGGTGTCTACAACCATCCTGGTGGCCTCTACGGCTCCGTACTGTTTGACCATTTGAATGAAGCGATTTGGGGGGTAGTTGAGCCGCTTGGACTCTTCAATCCCCTTCCAGAGGTCGGCCTCGAAATGCTCCATTTCCATTAAACGATCATCACCTCGATCCGCAAAGGGTCTGCTGTCCTCGGCGTGCCGCCGGGTCGCTCAGCATTCCACCCCATCACAGTATTCAGGGCAGCTCTGGCCCACCGTCGTGTAATAGACGTGCGTGTACTCACCCGTACCCCGCAACTGTGTGCCGGGTTCCCAGTCCTCATATGCAAGCACCGCCCGGACTGTCATGGGTTGCAGCCCGAGGTCAAGCAGCTGGCAGATCAGTGGTCGTGGTTGTGCTTCAGCCGAGGCCGCGAAAATGACGCTTGCGACAGCCGCAACGCCCGCCGTGATGACCGATCTCATCGGACCTCCAAGATGGCCGAACCCTTCACATGTTGAAGGGTTGCTCACTCCGCCCCCAGCCCGCGTCTTCGAGATCAAGAATATGGCGAGGCCGGCGCAAACGAATCAGGTTTTGCTATAACTTGCTTGCTGGTTCCAGGACGTGCACGTTGGCAGTCCATGCTCTTCGGGTCTTCACCTGGGGTTGGTCACGTCTCTAGTCGGCGTGATGTGTTCGGCGGCGGGCGGGTGGTTGCTTGCACAGGCTGTTGGTTGTGACCGTTCCCTGTCCCTAAAGGGACAGGAGAATACGTGGTCGCTCGGCACGTGGTCGATACGTGGTCGCTCGCGTGGTCGCTTCATCTGCGGAATCACGAAAGCGGTCGTCCCCGCGTGGTCGCCCGTGGACGACTCTGTGGTCGCTTTCCCGCGTGGTCGCGTTAACTGCGGTTTCCTACATCGCGTGGTCGCTCGCGTGGTCATTTTTCTCATGTCGCGAACCATCTCGCAGGAGTGCCTCCACCGACGCCCCCCTGGGTACCGTCTTCGCGCCGTGCCCGGCCCCCCTCGACTAGCCGGTCGAGGTCGCGACGAGCCTTTTGCATCGCACAGGCCCGCGCCCGCTTGTCGAACCTCTCGCCGACATGGCGAAGGCCCATCACTTCCTCAGCAGACAGGCCGTCGTCCGCCGCCGCCTTGAGCGTCTCCAGCAGATCGAATTGGTCATGAATGACCATCAGTCCACTGGCCTGGTCGTGGTGGACCAGGAATGGCCCGACCTCCTCGGCAGGCTGCCGGACATGGCGGAAGCTGACGACGGTGTCGCCCGGATTGCCGTCGAGCAGGACGACTGAGCCCGCCCCACTGGTCAGCCAGGTCGAGCCATACACGTCCTTTACGCCGCCCGTGGTGCGCTTGACGGGATGGTGCAGCTCGGCGAGTTGGCGACCGGACTGCAGCAGTATTTGCCGGGCCCGGTTGTATCCCGCCCCAACCGCGTCTTCGGACAGGCCAATGGCGGCGTCCTTGAGGCTGTCGAGGAACACGATGTCGGCGTCGACCTGCTCGGCCAGCGTAGTGAGCAGAGCGGGATTGGCCGCGAGATCGTCGGGGGGCGGTCCCTTCCAAACCATTAGCCGCTCGGCCAGCGTCGCGCGCATGCCCTGACCGAACTGTCGATGCAACGAGCGGGCGATCTGGGCGGGCCGGTCCATCGCCAGGTACAACACCCTGGCCCCGTTACCGTGCACGGGCAGCCCCAGCACCGGCCCCGGCACCGGCAGTAGCAGCGCTTGGACCAGCAATCCGGCCAGCGTGGTTTTGCCGGTTCCAAGCGGGCCCGAGATCATTAGCGACTCACCTTCGGCCCACAGGACCTGGTTACCTTGCCCCCATAGCGCGGGCAGCGAGTCGGGCACGTCGAGGATGAATGCTGCGCCATCGACGAAGCTCCAGCTCCCTCTATCGGTGTCGGCGGTATCCGAAGCATCCGTTATGGGCGGGGCGTTCTCGTCAGCGCTCACGGCTTCTCCAAGCAGACCCGCCAGCACCGGGCCACGTCGTCGTCATGCCGCTGATTCAGCCGGGTAGCCAGGTCATCGCGCTGCTGAACCACCCATCGCGCATGGGCCTCAGTCAGGCCGCTGCTCAAACAGGCTCTGACCACTCGCATCGTGTCCGAGGAGCGGTCTCCGCTGTTCTTGCCCAGCGCACGCCGCACCGCCGGGAAGTACTTCGGGTTGAACGGTGCAGCTTGCCCGATCACCGCAGCCCCACGCGCCGTGGGTGTGTTTTCATGCCTGGATTTACGCACCCTCCCCGGGGATGTGTCGGTCAGCTCGACACCGAGCAGATCGGCAAGTTCCTCCGGGTCGATCCGCACGCCGTCCGGTGCCACTGCCCACGTCACCGGCACCGGCTCACCGCCGTCGATGGTGGGCTTGTGGTTGTGTGTGCCCGGCGGGCGAAGCATGTCGTTGTCGCTGACCTTGGAGTCGGTGGCACCGGAGTGCGCCATCAGCCCTCGGCACAGTTGCTCGTGCTGGTGGTGGGGCACCGGGCGGGTGAGCCGCACATATACGTGCCCGTTGCCCGGCGACCCGGAGCTGACGGCGAACGCCCCCGGAACATTTCGCACTGAGCTGGTGTTTAGACGACCCCTGTCCACGTCGGCGTGTACAAGTGCGGGGGCGGCAGAGGTGTGTTTCTTTCGCCTCGGCTCGCTCATCAGGTACGGGCAGAGGTAGCAGTCGTGTGCGCCGGAGTTCTTCAGCAGAAGTTCCAGAAGCTCACGGTCTTCACCTGGCCAGGCCAGGCATCCCTCGACCCACTGCGCGAAGCGGATTTTACCGCGCGCGTTGCGGTAGGGAGCTATCCCGATCCCTACAAACAACCAACCCTGTGCTCCGCCGAAGGCGGCCCAGAGATAATCCATGATGTCGTTAGCACGCTGCTTGTCTTCACCGTGCCCGTCTAGCATTGAGCCGAGCCCTTGATCTGCCGCCCGGTGGACAAAGACTCACGCAACGGCCCGGGGCGGACCACCCGAGTCGTTTGCCTTCCTCGGTCACTCACGACGTTAGGCTCGTGGGCAGTCCCTGCAACAGATTGTGCAGCGGCCACGCCCTCTTCCCACTGTTCGACGATGTCGTCGGTGAGGTCGGCGTTGTTATTCCTCACGCCAACTCCGAAGTGTTGACGGTGTTCTCCGCGATCCAGCGCTCCACATCCTCCCAGCGGTACCTCACGCTGCGGCCCAGCTTGATGTAGTCCGGCCCCCGCCCTTCGTGTCGCAGCCGAGCCAGGTGGGCTTCGGTGGTGCGGACGACCTTGGCCACCTCCTTGGAGGTTCCCAGTCCGGGGCGTTCGGTGTCACCATTCGCGTCCTGTTTAGGTTTGCTCATAGCGTTGGCATCTCTCTGTCGTCTTGCCGTGTATGAGCATCAACGTTGCGGCACAGGTGAATTGAACGCAACTACTTGAGACTGGTACGGTGGTACCAGGATTACAGATTTGCTACAGGTTTGCGGGAACTTACCGTGCCATACGTTGGGACCATCCCACAAGGAAGGCAACCGCGGATTGTTGAGTTACCACAGTCCGACACAGGCCGAACCGGACTATTTCTTAGCGAATTGTGACCTTCTGCAGCGCATTCCCGCGCACCTCGTTCAGCGCGGTAGCCACCGCCTCTAGGTCGTCGTCGAAGAGATCGGCGTAGATGTCCAGAGTCATCGCGGCGCTGGCATGGCCCAGCATCCGCTGTACCGCCTTGACGTTGGCTCCGGCGGAAACCGCCAGCGAGGCCGCGGTGTGGCGTAAATCGTGAGGAGTGACCCGAGGAACCTTAGCCGACGTGACCGCCTTGTTGAACCACCCGGAGACGGGGTGCGGTCGGCGCAGGTGCTCACAGTCACCGAATAGCAGGTCCGTCCTGCTTTTGTTCTCGCATGCCCGTGCGAGTGGCGGCACCAAGAACGCAGGTAGCGGGATCGAACGATGCTTGTGGGCTTTCGGGGTGCCGACGTGGATGCCGGCTCCTGACTGCACGGCGTTCTCGTGGATCAGGGCACGCTTGCGCAACAGGTCGAGATCAGCCACCCGCATGGCGATGGCCTCACCCCAGCGCAGGCCGGTGTAGGCCAGCAGCAGCACCAAGGTCCCGTACTCCCCCGCCTCCTCGGCGAAGTCGGCCACCTGCTGGTGGCTCAGATAGACGTGCTTTTTCCGGGTGGGCTTGGGCAGTTTCAGACCGGCGGCGGGATTCTTGGGGATCAGGTTGTCGGTGACGGCGTCGGCCAAAATCTGTGCCAGCACGTAGTGGGCCCGCTTAACAGTGGCGGCACTGATGGCCTTGGTCTCCCCGGTGCCCTGCCCCAGTTCGGCCAGCCAGCCCTGCACGGCGGTCGGCTTGATGTCGCCGAGGGCGATGTGGCCCCAGCGTGGTTTGACCCGCACGCGCCAGGCAGTCTCCATCACCGCGTACCCCGACGGCTTCAGGTGTCCCTTCTGGCGCTCCAGCCACGCCTGCCCTAGGTCATCCACCGTCCTGCGTGCGTCGGCGGGGTTTACGTACTCGCCCTTTAGTTTGGCCACCTCAACCGTGTTCGCGAACCGTGTGGCCTCGGCTTTTGTCTTGAACCCCCGCTTGTCGGTTTGGCGGTTGTCCGGTGTGCGGTACCGAACCCTATAGCGCTTGCCCTGCTTCGTTTGGTACGCCGCCACTACTGCCATGCCCACAGCGTAGATAAGTGTGGGCAAAATGTGGGCAGAAGCACCGAGGCAGGTCTCCTGCGGGCCCGCAATCGGCCCCGCTCGCGAGGCCGCCGCTAGGCAGGATCGTGCCTCTGAACTGCCCTTCTAGAAGTCCCAGTCCTCGTCTTCGGTGACGACGGCCTTGCCGATCACGTAACTCGACCCCGAACCCGAGAAGAAGTCGTGGTTTTCGTCGGCGTTGGGTGACAGCGCCGACAGGATCGCCGGGTTGACGTCGGTCTCATCGCGAGGGAACAGCGCCTCGTAGCCGAGGTTCATCAGGGCCTTGTTGGCGTTGTAGCGCAGGAACTTCTTGACGTCCTCGGTCAGCCCGACACCGTCGTAGAGGTCTTGGGTGTATTCGACCTCGTTGTCGTAGAGCTCGAAAAGCAGCTCGTAGGTGTAGTCCTTCAGTTCGGTCTGCTTGGCGGCGTCCTCGAGCGCCAGACCGCGTTGGAATTTGTAGCCGATGTAATAGCCGTGCACGGCCTCGTCACGGATGATCAACCGGATCATGTCGGCGGTGTTGGTCAGCTTGGCCCGGCTGCTCCAGTACATCGGCAGGTAGAACCCGGAGTAGAACAGGAAGCTCTCCAGCAGCGTCGAGGCCACCTTGCGCTTGAGCGGCTCGTCACCCTTGTAGTACTGCATGACGATCTCGGCCTTGCGCTGCAGATTGGGGTTCTCCTCCGACCAGCGGAAGGCATCGTCGATCTCGGCGGTCGAGCACAGCGTGGAGAAGATGTTGCTGTAGCTGCGCGCGTGCACCGACTCCATGAACGCGATGTTGGTGTAAACGGCTTCCTCATGCGGGGTCAGCGCGTCGGGGATCAGGCTGACCGCCCCGACCGTGCCCTGGATGGTGTCGAGCAGCGTCAGGCCGGTGAACACGCGCATCGTCAACTGCTTCTCATGGTCGTTGAGCGTGTTCCACGACGGAATGTCATTGGATACCGGCACCTTCTCCGGCAACCAGAAGTTGCCCGTCAGCCGGTCCCAGACCTCGGCATCCTTCTCGTCCTGGAGACGGTTCCAGTTGATCGCCGAGACACGGTCAATCAGCTTCACTCCATCACTCACGAGAACCCCATTTCACCTGGTCTTTGTCCGCTTGACGCGGGTTCTTTCGCCCGACATCGACACTACCCCTGGGGGACGACATCCACGGGCAACACAACATCGTGTGTTTGGCGTGTCGCTCCCGCCTCCGGGTCACCGCTGCGGCCAGTGTGCATTCTGATCGACTATTCGCGCCGTTTCGGGCCGAATCGCGATCTCAGCGCACACTAGGCAGCGAGCTCGGCGCGCTGCCGGCCGAAGAACCGATACTCGGACTTGTCGAACTTGCGGGTCGCCAACCAGTACTGCCATGTCATGCCGCTCCACAGCGTTCGGTTGACGCCGTGCTCGTCGAGATACCAGCTCTGACAACCGCCGGTGCTCCACACGGTCCCGGCCAGTTCGTTCTGCAGCTGTTCGTTGTAACGGTCCTGAGCCTCGCGGGTCGGCGCCAACGCCTGCGCGCCGGCTCGGTCGACGGCCGCGATCGCCTGCGCGGCGTAGCGGATCTGCGACTCGATCATGAACACCACCGAGTTGTGCCCCAGCGCGGTGTTGGGTCCGAGCAGCAAGAACAGGTTCGGCATGTCGGCGACCGTGATGCCGCGCAGCGCCGCGATGCCCTCGCGATTCCAGCGGTCCACCAGGTCCTCGCCACGCGGGCCCTTGATGTGAACGTAGGTGTAGGAATCGGTGACGTGGAAGCCGGTGGCGAACACGACGACGTCCACCTCGCGTTCAGCGCCGTCGGCGGTGACGACGCCCCGCGGGGTGAACCGCGCGATACCGTCGGTGATCACCTCGGTCTTCGGGTCGGCGATGCCGCGGTAGTAGGTGTCGGAGTTCAGGATTCGCTTGCAACCGGCGCGGTAGTTCGGTGTCAGCTTACGGCGTAGCTCCCGGTCCTTGATGGACCTGCGGATGTTCCACTTCCCCAGCAGCTCACCGATTTTCAACAGTCGCGGCTCCCGGGTCATCGCGAAACCGACGCCCTCGTGAATCCAGTAGATGCCCGCGCGCATCAGTTGCCGGGTGCCCGGCACGTTGGTGAACAGGTCGCGCATCCAGCGCGGAATCGGGTTGTTCGGCCGCGGCATCACCCACGCCGGCGTGCGCTGGTACAGATGCAGCGCGCCGACGTCCTTGACGATCTCGGGCACGATCTGGATCGCGCTGGCGCCGGTGCCGATCACCGCGACCCGTTTGCCGGTGAGGTCGACGCTGTGGTCCCACTCGGCGGAATGAAAAGTGGCACCGGTGAATTCGTCAAGCCCGGGAAACTCCGGAACGAACGGGATGTGCAGACCGCCCGCACCGGACACCACGAACTGCGCGACGAACTCGCGGCCGTCCTTGGTGAACACATGCCAGCGCAGTTCGTTGTCGTCCCAATGTGCACGGTCGACGTACGCACCGAACCGGATATACCGACGCAGCCCGTACTTGTCGGCCACCCCTTTGAGGTAGTCGAAGATCTCCGGCTGGAACGACCACATGTGCTTCCAGTCGGGCTTGGGTTCGAACGAGAACGAGTACATGTGCGACGGGATGTCACACGCGCATCCCGGATAGGTGTTGTCCCGCCAGGTGCCCCCGATCTCGTCGGCCTTCTCCAGGATCAGGAACTCGACACCGCGCTTCTGCAGCTCGATGCCCATCCCGAGACCGGAGAAGCCGGTACCGATGATCAGTGCGCGGGTGTGCACGGGTTGGGCGGCTGTGTGGGCCGCCTGCTCGGCCACCGTCATCATTGGGCCTCTTTCCTGGGAACGCCGGTACCGGGTACTTGCCTCAAGTTTCCGGGCCACGGGCGCGGGTGTCAATGACGACGTCCGCTCCCTACCGTGCTGTCGAGTGTGGCCTCATGGCACGGTCCGACGCCTCGAAGCGTGTCAAACCCCACACTCGGCGGGTGATCAGCCCGGGCGTCAGGCGACCGGCTGCTGCCTGCGAACCGCGGTGTGAACCGGCTGGTCAGGGTCGATTTGGATGCCCAACAGCTCGGCGGTGCCGTTGATCGCGCCCACCATGATCGTGGTCATGTGTGCGACGAACTGGTCGGCCGGCATGCGGCGGGTGCCGTCGTCATCGTCGCCCAGCCACCAGTCGGTTGCCGACGCGGCGGTGCCGAAGATCGCGTACGCGGCCAGCTCGAAGGCGGCTGGATCCGGTGCCAGATCCTTGAGTTCCTCGCTGATCATGTCGGCGACAGCCAGCGTGATCTCGCTGCCCCGGTTGACGGTCGTCATCGCGGCCGCCGACTTGTCGGCGAACCGGCCCTGCAGCAGGAACCGCACCACGTTGGGATGCTGCTCGACCAGGTCGACGTAGTGGGCAACGCCACGCCCGACGATCTGGCGCGCCGAGTCGTGCTCCACGTCGATCGATGGGATGATCGCCGCCCACAACATGTCTCGCATACGCTGGCCGATCTCGCTGAACATGTCGGACTTGTCGGTGAAGTGGCGGTAGATCTTGGGTTTGGCGGTGCCGGCCTCTTCGGCGATCTCGCGCACACTGACATTGGGGCCCAGCCGGTCGATCGCGCGAAAGGCGGCGTCGACGATCTCGGCGCGCACCTTCTTGCGGTGCTCACGCCAGCGCTCGCTGCGGGCGTCCACCTTGACACCCGACTCGCCACTCGACCGTGGCCTTCCCGCTCGTCGCACCCGGTCACTCTACCGCTCAAGCACTGCTGACCAGCTCAGACCAGGTCACTTACGTTTCCGGACGCCACCTCTGGGCAACTCCGTCCGACAAGAGAGGCCGACGCAGCACGGGTAATATCGCTGCGACAGTCGATCGACGGAACGAGTTTCATGACGCAGCAATACGACCTGGTCATCGCAGGTGGCGGGCCCTCCGGCTCGGCAGCCGCGTGGCAGGCCGCTCAGACCGGCGCGAAGGTCGTGGTCCTGGACAAGGCCGAATTCCCGCGGGCCAAGCCGTGCGGTGACGGGCTCACCGCCCGCGCGGTGAGTTATCTGCAGAAGATGGGACTGGCCGATGAGGTGGCCACGTATCACCGCGTGAATCGCGTGACGGTCTTCAGCCCGAGTGCGTGGGAACTGTCGTTTCCGAAGCGACCCGGCATGCCCGACCACGGTCATACCGTCAGCCGGGAGCGCCTTGACACCACACTTCTCAAGCACGCCGAGTCCGCGGGCGCCGAAGTGCGCCAGGGCGCGGAGGTTTCCGGGCCGATTCTCGAGAACGGACGCGTTGTCGGAGTGACGCTCAAGAGCGGCGAAAAGGTGTACGGCGACGCGGTGATCGCCGCCGACGGCGCCTACTCCCCCATCAAACGGGCCCTGAAGATCGACTCCGAATACAACGGCTACTCGGCGATCGCGATCCGCTCGGAGATGCACGCCAACCGGCCGGACTCCGACAGCCTCGACATCTATCTCAAGCTCGTCTTCGAAGGCGACCAGTTGCCCGGGTACGGCTGGGTGTTCCCGATGGGCAACGGCATCTTCAACATCGGACTGGGCTACGTCAACAGCTACAAGAACTGGCAGTCGATCAACGCCACGCAGTTCCTCGGCGAGTTCCTTCGCACGTTGCCTGCGGAGTGGGACCTCCCGCCGATCGAGGAACTCAAGAAGAACAAGAGCGTGCGAGCCTGGCGACTGCCGATGGGATTCACCGCGTGGCCACCGTGGCGCCCGGGCGTCCTGTTCACCGGCGATTCGCTCGGCGCAGGCAAGCCGGCCTCAGGCGCGGGGATCTCCAAGGCGCTCGAATCCGGTTTGGCCGCAGGCGAATGCGCGATCGCGGCGCTGCAGAACGGCGGACCCGACGACTTCACCAACTACGCACAGCGCATGGAGGCCGCTTGGGGTCGCGAATACCGCCGCGGCCGCTACTTCCACAAGCTGCTCGGGTATCCGAAGGTCGCCAATGCCGGAATCAAGCTGATCGACAACGCGATGTTCCGCGACCGGATGCTCAAGGCGCTCTACAAGAAGGCCCAAGGCCCCCAGCACACCGTCAAGTGAGACCGCAGGCTTAGCTCACTTCTTGGCGACGACCGTCAACAACACCGCCGAATCCTCAAGGGCGGCAAGGCTATGGCGTTCGTTCGGTATGGCGAGGTAGTCTCCTGCGCCGCCCTCCACCGAGGCGCTCACCGCGCGGAGTTGCACGCGCCCGCGCAGCACCAACAGCGTTGCCTCGCCGGGACTTTCGTGATCGTCGAGGCCATGGCCGGCGGTCAGCGCCAGTAGGGTCTGACGGAGCGTACGGCCGCTCCCGCCGTACACGGTCTGCGCGGAACGTCCGGACGAAGCGGCCTTTGCGGCGGCGAGCTGTTCGTCGGCGAGCTGTTGTAACGACAGCGCGGTTGTCGCGGTCATGAGTCTTCCCTTCTCGCCCCGGCTTTCACCGTTCGGGGCGCAACACCAAACTGACTTCGCACGAACCACCGTGCGGGTCCGGCGTCACCGACGCCTGGTACCGGGCGCCGACGGCATCAGCGTTCAGGTTGATCACCTCTTGGATGAGGCCCTGCTGGATGCCGCGCACGACTTCCGGCGCCGACGCGGCCACCTCGGCCAGCGGGCACGTGCAGATCTGCACCGTCACTTCGCCGAACGACGTCAGCAGTGAACGAACCTGGAAACCGAGTTCGTTGAGGGTGGCGACCACCATATCGGCGATCGTGGCCTCGGGCCGTCGGCGGGCCAAGCGGACCCGATGGGCCAGGTCCGCCCCGATTTGCAGAGCACGTTGTTCGCGCTCCTGCACGGTTCCGCCCAGGTGCGCGGCGAACAGCGAGACGATGTCGGCGTAGTCGAATCGGGGCGCCAATTCATAGGTGAGCCGCGGTCGCCCCGCTCGACCGGCCTTGGCCGCATTACCCCGCCGGATGAAGCCCTGCTCCTCCAGCGTGGTCAGGTGGAAGCGGGCCGTGGTGACGTGAATCTGCAGCGCGTCGGCCACTTGTTGGGCGTCGACGGGATCCGCGGCGTTCTTCAGCAGGCTCAACACCTTCTGGCGCTGCTGCCCTGCAGCCCGTTCCGGCTGCGCATCGAGATCGTGGCGCGACACTGGCATGGTCCGAGTCTGTCACGACGTCGGCACAACACCGACCACCGCGACCGCGGTCAGCGCGCGCCGATAGCGGTGGAACGTCTTGCGCATACCGATGACCCGCTTGCGCGCCGCCGGCCTGACGATCAGGTTGCCGACGATCCGCAACGCACCGGTGAACCCCTCGTCGGCCAGGACCCGGGCGGGATTGAGCAGCGCCATCTTCGCGTGGTCGACGGTCACGACCTCGAACCCGGCCTCGGTCAGCAGCGCCACCCATTCCGACGTCGTCAGCGGCCGCGCGTTGACCTTGATCGCGCGCGCCATGTCCCGACGGATCACGTCCTTGGTGTCCTGCGGAAGGTCGTCGGGCTGCAGCCCCAGTTCGTGGATCGCGTAGCGGCCGCCCGGTCGCAGCACCCGGAACGCCTCGGCGACGATCGCGCGCTTGTCGCGGTCGCCCTGCATCGTCAGCATCGCCTCGCCGATGACCACATCGGCGCTGCCGGAAGGCAATCCGGTATCGGCGGCGTTGGCCACCACCACCTTGCCGTCGACGGGTGCGACGACCGCACGCACCGTCTCACTGGTGGCCTCCGTGTCGTCGACACCGACGTAGGACCGCGGCCGTTGGGCGACGATGTCGGTGGCGGTGCGCCCCAGACCCGGGCCGAGCTCGACGACGTCAGCGCCGCCGACCTTGGCGGCCGCGAGCAGCCGGCTGGTCAGCTCGAGCCCGCCCGGGCGCAGTACCCGTTTGCCGAGCCGGGCCAGCAGCCAGTGCCCCGGCAGGTCTGCGTCGGACCGCTGCGCGAGCGGAAGTGATTCTCTACCAGACATTTTCGAATTGTCCTTCCCACGACGGCGATCACGAAGATCGCCGTGAATACTGAGCATGCGTAGAGCAGCGCGCCGTCCTGGCCCCACGGCGGCGTCAGGACGGTGTCTTGGCCGGTCGCGTACACCGCGTTCAGCAGCGGCATGAAGCGCTGCAGCGTCGCCCCATTCGGCAGATACCCCGCCGCTGTTTCGACGACGAACGCCCACAGCAGGATTCCGCCTACCGCGGCGAGCGGCGAGCGGGTGAGGGCCCCGACTCCCACACCCGCCCCCGCCGCGAACAGTGCCAGCACCGGCCCCGGGCCCAAAACTACCGTTCCCCCCGAGGGGGGGAGCCGCCCCCGG
>NZ_LQIX01000025.1 GCF_001500045.1 Mycobacterium sp. GA-1199 | reverse complement strand
CCCGGCAGAAGCGCTCGACGAACTACTCTCGAATCCGTCCAAACCACCCGCTATTGCATCGATCGCTTGAAACCGCCGCGCCGACCTCGCGCATATCTTCAGTTTCGGCGGCGTGATCAGGCCAGCGAGTCCACCCACGCGCGGTGAAGCGCGGCGTAGTGACCGTCCGAGCGGGTGATCAGTTCGGCCGGTGAGCCGTCCTCGACGATCCGGCCGTGTTCGAGCACCAGCACCCGGTCGGCGATCTGCACGGTCGACAGCCGGTGCGCGATGACCAAGGCCGTCCGGTCGGCGAGCACGGTTTCCAGCGCGCGCTGCACCATGCGCTCGCTGGGGATGTCCAACGATGACGTTGCCTCGTCGAGGATCAGCACTGCCGGGTCGGCGAGGAACGCCCGCGCGAACGCGACGAGTTGCCGCTGCCCGGCCGAGAGCCGGCCGCCGCGTTTGGCGACGTCGGTGTCGTATCCGTCGGGCAATGCCGCGATGAAACGGTCGGCGCCGACGGCCCCGGCCGCCGCGGCGACCTCGGCGTCGGTCGCATCGGGTCGGCCGAACCGGATGTTGTCGGCGATGGTCCCGTCGAACATGAAGTTCTCCTGGGTGACCATCACGACATGGCGGCGCAGGTCGCTCTGCGAAAGGTCGCGCAAGTCAACGCCGTCGAGAGTCACCGAGCCGGATACCGGGTCGTAGAACCGCGCGATCAGCTTGGCGATCGTGGTCTTGCCCGCGCCGGTGGTGCCGACCAGCGCGACGGTCTGGCCGGCCGGCACCTCGAGCGTCAACCCCGGCAGGACGGAGCGGTCGGCGACGTACTCGAATCGGACGTCGCGGAAGGCGATCTCGCCGCGCACATCGGTCAGCGCGACGGGGCGCTTCGGGTCCTTGATGCCCGGCCGCTGGGCGAGCACGCCCGCCAGCTTCTCGAGTGCCGAGGCCGCCGATTGGAACGTGTTGAAGAACTGCGAGATCTCCTGCATCGGCTCGAAGAACATGCGCAGGTAGAGCAGGAAGGCCGTCAGCGTGCCGATCGTCATCTCACCGTTGAGGACCCGGTAGCCGCCGTAGAGCAACACCACACCGGTGGTGAGGTTGCCGACGAGCTTGACACCGGGCATGAAAATCGCGAGCAGTTGGAAGGTGCGCTCGTTGTCGGCCTTGTAGCGGTCGGCGATGTCTTCGAAGATCTGCTGGTTGCGCGGTTCCCGGCGGTAGGCCTGCACGGCCTTGATGCCAGTCATGGTTTCGACGAACTGCACGATCACCAGCGCGGCGCTTTCGCGCACGCGGCGATATGTTCTCGCCGACTCGTTGCGGAACCACCACACCAGCCCGACCAGCACCGGGAAGGCGCCCAGGCACATCAACCCGAGCCGCCAGTCGAGCACGACGAGCAGGATCGCGGTCCCGAACAGCGTGAGCACCGCGGTGACCAGGCTGTCGAAACCGGTCTCGAGCATGTCCTGGATGGCTTCGACGTCGTTGGTGGATCGGCTGACCACCCTGCCCGAGGTGTACCGGTCATGGAAGGCGATATCGAGGCGCTGGAAGTGCCGAAACACCCTGCGGCGCAACGCCAGGAGCACCTTCTGGCCGATGCGTCCGGAGCGGCGCAGGAAGAACATCCTGCTGGTGGCCTGGACCGCGACGACGAGGGCGAGGGTGCCGACGATCATCAGCAGCGTGTGGGCCGGACCGCCGTCGACGATCGGCGGGATGCCCCGGTCGATGCCGCGCTGCACGAGGATCGGAACCGACAGGCGCGCCGCGTTTTCCACGACCACGACGAGGGCGAGCAGCGCAACGGTGAAGCGGTAGGGGCGCAGCAGGTCGCCGAGAAGTGAACGGGCCTCGCGGCGGCGGTCGAGGGTCTCGTCGATCGGGAGGTCGTCGTGTTGTTCTTCGAACTTGCCGCGCCATTCTGGTGTCGCGGTGTCAGTGGTGTCGGTGGCGGTCATCGGCGTTCGGCCTCCGAGGCGGCGAAGCGTCGCTGCGCAGGGTCGCGGTGCAGCACTTCTTGCTCCTCGACGGCGTGGTCGAGGCGGCTGCGGTCCCGATCGTCCTCCCACGCGCACGCGCGCTCGGTGCCGTCGTCGAGTTCGTCATCGGCGGCCAGCAGGTACCGGTACTGCGGCACCCGCGCCAGCAGTTCGGCATGGGTGCCGACGTGGGTGATGGTGCCGTCCTCCAGCAGGGCCACCTTGTCGGCCAGCAGCACGGTCGACGCGCGGTGCGCCACAACGATTCCGGTGACGTTGTGCAGCACTCGGCGCAACGCCTCCTCGACCACCGCTTCGGTATGCACGTCGAGGGCGGACAGCGTGTCGTCGAGCACGAGGACCTTGGGCGCCGCCAGGATCGCGCGCGCCAGCGACAGCCGCTGCCGTTGCCCGCCGGACAGGCTCATGCCCTGTTCGCCGATGCGGGTCTCCAGGCCGAAGGGCAGCTCGTAGACGAAGTGCGCGGCCGCGACGTCAATCGCCTTGGCCAGATCCTCATCCGAGGCGCCCGGCCTGCCCAGCCTCAGGTTCTCGGCGACCGACATGGAGAACAGCGTCGGGTCCTCGAAGGCCGTGGCCACCGTTTCACGCAGCGCCGACAGGGTGAGCTCGCGGATGTCGCGGCCGTCGATGCGGATGGATCCCTCGGTGACGTCGTACAACCGGGACAGCAGTGCGGCCAGCACCGACTTCCCCGAGCCCGTCGACCCGACGAGCGCGAGCGTCTCCCCCGGCTCGACGGTGACGGTGACATGGCGCAGCGCAAAAACGTCCGAGTCGGGGAATCGGAATCCGACGTCGACGAGTTCCAGGCGTCCGCCGCTCGGCGGTTCATCCACGGGACCGTCGACGATATCGATTGGCGTGTCGAAGATCTCGGTGATCCGGTTCGCGGCGGTGAACGACTCCTGCGTCATCGACAACAGGAAGCCCAGGGAGGCGATCGGCCAGACCAGTGACAGCATCATCGTGATGAACGCGACCAGGGTGCCCAGGGTGACGTGACCTTCGCCGGCGGCGTAGGCGCCGAAACCGAGCACCACGATCAAGGTCAGGTTCGGGATGACTTCGAGCAGCGTCCAGAACTTCGCCGAAACCGATACCCGATTGATCTGCGTGTCATAGAGATCGGTGAGTTGTTCGTCGAACCGGTCGTAGACGTAGTCCTCGCGCCCGAAGGATTTCACCACCCGCAGCCCGAGCGCGGACTCCTCGACGTGGGTGGCGACGTGGCCCGCCTGATCCTGCGCCAGCCGCGACAACCGGGTGTACTCCTGTTGGAAGTGCAGAACGGTCAGTGTGATCGGCACGATCGACACCAGCACGACCACGCCCAGCGGCCAGTACATCGTCAGCAGGATGGCTGTCACGACGGTGATCTGCAGTCCGTTGAGCAGCAGGAAGAGCAGGCCGAAGGACATGAAGCGACGAATAGTGCTGAGGTCGTTCATGATTCGCGAGAGCAGCTGGCCGGACTGCCAGCGCCCGTGGAAGCTCATCGGCAGCACCTGCAGCCGGGCGTAGAGATCCTTGCGAATGTCGGCCTCGACGCCCATGGTGGCGCGCGCCGCCAGCCAACGGCGGATGAACCACAGGACCGCCTCGGTGATGCCGACGCCCATCGCGGCGGTGCCGAGCAGCCACAGTCCCTGCTGGTCCTGGTGGCGCACCGGACCGTCGATGACGGCCTTGGTCATCAGCGGGATCGACACGGTGGCGGCGAGGCTGGCGATGGCGACGGTGACCATCGCGATCCAGCGCGCCCGGTACGGCATCAGGTACGGCAGCATCCGCCACAGGTCCGAGCTCGCGCGTCGGCGTTGCGGTGGCGGGGCGATGGCCGGCGCTGAGCGCGGGTCCTGGGCTAAGGGGTCAACCACTCAACCCATCTTCCCACGCTGGGCAAACGGATAACGGCAGCGGCGAAACTGTATTCCAACAGCGAACGGTCGAGTAAGTACCTGCTGGAATGCAGTTTCGCGATCGCGTCCACCAAAGCCCCACCGAAGCCTCAACAACAGACGAGGTCGATGGCTTCCCGCGTCGGAGACCGGGCGCGCGGTATGAACCCCTATGCGTCTATGCGGGCGAACTGACGCTGCTGATACTGGTCGACGCATGTCGCGCGCCGGACTTTGCCGCTTGTGGTGATCGGTATCGAACCCGGTGACACCAGAACGAGATCAGCGACGTTGAGGCCGTGTGCGTTGGATATCGCCGAGGTGACTTCTCGCTTGACCTCAGCGAGCGTGTCCGCAGCCTCCTGCTCGGACTCGCCGCGCTTTTTGGCCTCGATGATCACGACGAGCTTCTCGGTCTGCCGATCCGGCACCGCGATCGCAGCGCACCGTCCTCGCGTGATCTCCTGCACCGTGGCCTCGATGTCATCGGGCGAATGGTTACGGCCGTAGACGATCAACAGATCCTTGATGCGGCCGATGACAAACAACTCGTCGTCGAAGAAGAAGCCCTGATCCCCGGTTCGCAACCACGGTCCCTCCGGCGTACCCGCCGACGGGTCGACAAGCCGTCCACCGAACGTGGCTTCGGTCTCCTCCGGCTTCTGCCAGTAGCCCAGCGCAACGTTATCCCCGTGTACCCAAATCTCCCCTGTCACCCCTGAAGGGCATTCTGTCATCGTGTCGGGATCGACGATGCGAACCGTTGGCGATTGCGGCACACCGTAACTGACCAACGGTGTGCCACCTCTGTTTTCGCATCGCTCAGCCTTGCCCGATGTGAGCTTGTCGGAGTCGAAACGGACAATCTTCGGCACCTGGTTCGGCCGACCGGTCGCCACATACACCGTCGCTTCCGCCAAGCCATATCCGGGACGTAACACGGTCTCGGAAAGGTTGCAGCGGGCGAACCGCTTGGCGAAGCGCTCGATGGTGGCCGGATTGATGCGCTCGCTACCGCTTCCTATTCCCCGCACCTGTCCGAGGTCCAGCCCTGCCATGTCCTCGTCGGATGTCTTCTTGGCGGCGATTTCGAACGCGAAGTTCGGCGCCGACGAGAACGCGTGGTTGTTGCGCGCCAGCAGTTGCATCCACCTCGCCGGCCGCTGCAGGAACGCCACCGGACTCATGAGCACTGCGTGAAGCCCTGCCATGACTGGCACGAAAATCCCGACCATCAAGCCCATGTCGTGATAGAAGGGCAACCACGACACGATAGTGGTGTCCGGCGGCGGCACGTTCCCGTCGTCGGCGAACAAATCCGACATCAGCTGCCGGTAGTTGACCATCAGGTTCCTGTTCGACACCATGACGCCCGCGGGCGTACGGGTCGAGCCGGATGTGTACTGCAGAAACGCGATGCCCGAGGTGTCTTCCGACCCGAGGTCGGATGTCGATGCGTCGAGGTCGAGCGAATCAACAGCGATGACGGCGGGAGCGGATTCGCTGTTCTTCACGGCCTCCCTGATGTTGTCGATTACGGCAGACGTGGTGAGGACAACGGTCGGCGACGAATCGCCGAGCACCGAATCAACGCGTTCATCAGTGACGCCACCCATCGGAACGGACAGCGGAACCGCGACGAGCCCAGCCTGCAGCGCCCCATAGAACGCGACGATGTAGTCAAGCCCCTGCGGTGCCGAAATCACTGCCCGGTCACCGGGAGACCCGATACTCGTGAGAGCGCGGGCGACGTTCGTCGTTCGCCGATACAGCTGGGACCACGTCAAGCTCTCGGCAACGCCATCCCAATCCCGGTCAAAGTCGATGAACGTGAAGGCTTTGTCGTTGGGTTGAAACCCGGCGCGCTCGCGGATCATGGCGGCGGGGGAAGAATCATTCACAGCGGATTCACACCCTCCGGAGCGCAATTCGGTAGAGATTTGCATGTTCGAGCCGGAATTGCCTGATCGATGCCTCGAGATATCTCTCGTAGACCGAGACCTTTTCCGGACCGACGATCTCCACCGCAGCCGTCCAATTGCTCCGCAGCCTTTCGAGCCATGATGCGCAGGTCCGTGCGTAGTGTTCCCGATGGTTCTGCACCGACCTGATCTCGAAGAGCTTCTCGGCGGCATGTGCTATTTCGGACAGCCTTGGCGGATCCGACTCCGGAAATATGTGCTCTGCTATGAACAGGCAATCCTCCAGCCCCTGCTGGTCCATTGCGACGTTGCCTTTGCCAATCGTCTGCAGGGCGAGCCCCGCACCGGGGTTGAGGCACTCGTGACACTTCTCGAAGAATCGCCGATATGCCTCAACTCTGTCTGACCGTTTCCGGCCGAATTTGACGAAATGCTCCATCGCGCCGATGGAAACGGCGGCGTCGTAGCGCTCATCTGGCACGAAATCTGCCCAGTCTTGGACAAGCACTTGCAACCGAGGGTCGTGCAGCCCCTCAACATGGTTCGCTTGCGCCTCGCTCAGCGTCAGGCCCGTGACGTACCGAACGCCGTGTTCGGTAACCATCCGCTGCATGACCGACCCCCACCCGCAGCCGATGTCCAAAACGCGGGCGCGTCCCTTCGCACCGGCCTCCGACACGAGGTAATCGATCTTCCGTCTTTGCGCCTCTGCGAGATCATCGGCCTGGCCATCCCACAATGCGCAGGAATAAGTCATCGACTCGTCGAGCCAGAGCGAGTAAAACTTGTTACTGACGTCGTAGTGGTGCTGAATCGACTCGAGTGATGCACCACGCTCGCTTAGTGTTTCCATTTCCTCCCCTTCAATTGACTAAGTTTCTATGCGTCTATGCGGGCGAACTGCCCCTGGCGGTATTGCTCGACACAAGCGGCCCGCCTGACCTTCCCGCTCGTCGTGATCGGTATCGAACCGGGAGACACCAGGACGAAGTCGGCGACGCTGAGGCCGTGTGAGTGAGAGATCGCCGAGGTGACTTCACGCTTGACCTCAGCAAGGGTGTCTGCCGCCTCTTGATCAGAGCCGCGCTTGCGGGCCTCCACGATGACGACCAACTTCTCAACCGAACGATCCGGCACCGCGATCGCCGCACACCGCCCCCGCGTGATCTCTTGGACCGTCGCCTCGATGTCGTCGGGCGAATGGTTGCGCCCGTACACGATCAACAAATCCTTGATTCGGCCGATGACGAACAACTCGTCATCAAACAGAAAGCCCTGATCGCCCGTCCGAAGCCACGGCCCCTCCGGCGTACCCGCCGACGGATCGACAAGCCGTCCCCCAAACGTCGCCTCGGTCTCGTCAGGCTTCTGCCAATAGCCCAACGCGACGTTCTCGCCGTGCACCCAGATCTCGCCCGTCACTCCTGCCGCACACTCGGTCATCGTGTCGGGATCCACGATCCGAACCGTCGGCGAGCGCGGCACACCATAGCTGACCAATGGTGTGCCACCCCCGTTTTGGCACTGCTCCGCCTTGCCGGCGGTCAGCTTGTCAGAGTCGAAACGAACGACCTTTGGCCCTGCTGCCGGTCGGTCGGTCGCCACATACACCGTCGCTTCCGCAAGACCATACGACGGTCGTATCACCGCCGCAGAAAGGTTGCAGCGGGCGAACCGCGTGGTGAACCGCTGAAGCGTCGCCGGGTGTACCCGTTCGCTGCCGGTCGCGATGACGAGCACGTCAGAAAGATCGAAGCCGGCCATGTCGTCATCGGATGTCTTCTTCGCGGCAATTTCGAACGCGAAGTTGGGCGCGGCCGAATACGCCTTGGCGTTGCTCGCGAGCATGTGCATCCATCGGGCCGGCCGTTGCAAGAACGCGACCGGACTCATGAGCACGGCGTGAAGCCCCGTCAGGACCGGGCCGCAGACCCCGACGTATAGACCCATGTCGTGGTAGAAGGGCAGCCACGAGACGAGAGTGGTGTCGGCCGGGGGCACATTGCCGAAGTCGGCGAAATAGTCGGCCGATACCTGTCCGAAATTGGCCAGAACGTTTCTATGCGACATCATGACGCCGGCAGGCGTGCGGGTCGAGCCGGAAGTGTATTGCAGGTAGGCGACCTCGGGCCCGTCTTCGCACCCGGCATCGGATCCAGTCGGCGCGTCGAGGTGGAGTGAATCAACTGCGACGACTGCGGGCGCCGACGCCTTTGAGTGGGACCCGACGTATTCGGCCACGGGGTCGGCGACACGGGATGACGTGAGAACGACCGTCGGCGACGCGTCCCGCAACACCGAATCAACGCGCTCATCGCTGACGCCGCCCAGGGGAACCGAGAGCGGGACGGCGATCCGGCCCGCCTGCAATGCGCCGTAGAACGCGACGATGTATTCAAGGCCCTGAGGCGCCAATATCACGGCGCGGTCGCCGGCCGACCCGTGGCGTGCGAGTTCCCGTGCCACGTTCAGCGTCCGCCGGTAAAACTGCGACCACGTCAGCGTTTCGGCTACACCGTCCCAGTCCTGCTCGTAGTCGATGAACGTGAGCGCCCGGTCGTTTGGCTGCAAGCTGGCGCGCTCGCGCAGCACAGTCAATAGGGAGGTCCCGGTCACCAGCCAGAGGTTACCGTCGCCGTCGCCAGCGCAAGCCGAAAGTGAGAGATTCGGTAGCCGACGAGCAGATCACCGCGAGCAGCGCGATGTCGACAAATCTGACGACCAGCCGTTTTGCCCCGGCAGGACTTGTTGGTGCCGCTGGAGCTGATGATGATCGGGTTTGCCGAAACTGCTTTCCGCTCGGCCGATCGGCCGAACGAAATCGCGTCGCGGGATGCTACAGCGACGTACTCACACAGTGCGAGCCAGTCGCTCCGCAAGCAGCGCTGCGAACTTCGCCGGATCGTCCGGAATGTCACCCTCCGCGAGAAGGGCTGTGCCATAGAGCAATTCGGCTGTCTCCGCTAAGGCGGTCTCATCAGCGCTGTTCTTGTGCGCCTGCTGTAAGCCGTTGACGAGCGGATGTCGCGGGTTGAGTTCGAGGATCCGTTTCGTAACGGGCATCGACTGCCCAGATGCCCGGTACATTCGCGCCAGCGCGGGTGTGATGCCGAAGGTGGGCGTTATCAAGCAGGCCGGTGACTCGGTCAAGCGCTTTGACAACCGCACTTCGGCAACATGATCACTCAGAGTCTCTTTCAACCAGCTCAGCAGGTCGGAGAATTCCTTTTCCTGCTCCTCGCGCTCGGCCTCGCTTCTTTCCTCCTCCGAGTCGAGATCCACCTCGCCTCTCGCCACGGATTGCAGTGGTTTGCCGTCGAACTCGGGCACCGACCCCACCCAAATCTCGTCGACTGGGTCGGTGAGCAGCAGCACCTCGTACCCTTTGGCCCGGAAGGCCTCCAGATGTGGTGACTTCAGTAATTGCTCGCGCGACTGACCGGTGGCATAGAAGATCTGCTCCTGGCCGTCTTTCATGCGCTCGACATATTCGGCGAGGGTGGTGGATTCTTCTTCGCTGTGCGTCGAGGCGAACGACGAAACACGCAGCAGCGTGTCTCGGTTGTCGAAGTCGGACATCAAGCCCTCCTTGAGGGCTGGGCCGAACTGGGTCCAGAACGTGCGGTAATCCTCGGGACGCTCTGACTGCAGATCTTGGATGGTCGACAGGACTTTCTTCGTCAGCCGGCGCCGGATTGCGGTGACCTGCCGATCCTGTTGCAGGATCTCCCGAGAAACGTTGAGCGACATGTCCTGTGCATCGACGACACCCTTGACGAAGCGGAGGTACCGAGGCATGAGCTCATCGCAGTCGCCCATGATGAACACGCGCCTGACATAGAGCTGTATCCCGACTTTGGCATCGCGGCTGAACAGGTCGAACGGGGCGTGGGATGGAATGAACAGCAGTGCCTGATATTCGAAGGTGCCCTCGGCCTTCATCACGATCACCTCGAGCGGATCGTCCCAGGCATGAGCGATGTGTTTGTAAAACTCCTGGTACTCCTCGGCCGAGACCTCGTCCTTGGTCTTGGCCCACAGCGCCTTCATCGAGTTGAGGGTTTGTGTCTCGATGGTGACGGTCTCCTCACCCCCCTCCTCAGTCGGGGGGGTCCGCCGCTCGACCTGCATCCGGATCGGCCAGGAGATGAAGTCGGAGTACTTCTTGACGAGTTCCTTGATCTTGAACTCGGAGGTGTAGTCGTGCAGCTGGTCCTCGACGTCTTCGGGCTTGAGGTGCAGCGTCACAGAGGTGCCCTGCGGGGCATCATCGACGGATTCGATTGTGTAGGTGGCCTCGCCAGTCGATACCCACCGGGTTGCCTGGCTCTCGCCGGCCTTGCGGGTGAGCAACTCGACCTTGTCGGCCACCATGAACGTCGAGTAGAAGCCGATACCGAACTGGCCGATCAGTTCCTCGGAGGCGGCGGCGTTCTTCGCTTCTCTCAACTGCTGACGTAGCTGGGCGGTACCGGACTTGGCCAGCGTGCCGATGAGGTCGACGACCTCGTCGTGCGTCATACCGATGCCATTGTCGCGAACGGTCAGGATGCGCGCGTCCTTATCCGCCTCGATCTCGATGTGCAAATCGGACGCGTCGACATCGAGATCCTTGTTGCGCAGGGTCTCCAGCCGCATCTTGTCCAAGGCATCCGAGGCGTTCGAGATCAGCTCTCGCAGGAATGAGTCCTTGTTGGAGTACACCGAGTGGATCAGCAGCTCCAACAGTTGGCGCGCCTCTGCCTGGAACTCCAACTGTTCGACGTGTGCAGTCATGTTCCCCCCCGATCGACCAGAGAGCCTTCAATACCGGCACAGATGATAGCGAGCCGGAAAAATCGCCCTCGGCACTCGACCGTGAATTCATCTTCGGAGCGGCCAACCAGTCCATCGCAGCAACCAACGACCCGCAAATGTCGAAGACGGCCGAATCCCGGTCGACGCCCGAACACCCGTTACGAAGCTGACCTAATCGTTCCCCGGTGCCCGCTTGTGTCGTTTCCGCGGACTGATTGCTCCGATTTCGAGACAACACACCATGTGTGAACCTAGCGTTAACGTTCGTGACCGCCTGCCGAGGCAAACCAATGCCACCGAGGAAGCACGAGACGGCGCCGCCGTCGGTGTCCTGCTGACCTCACAGGTGCACGGATTTGGGCCGTGCGGGGGCCGAGGCCACAGCAACCATTGCTAAGCGGAGGGGAAATGACGTCATTCAAGTCTGTGGATGATCCGGTGTCGGGCTCAGAGACAGCCGCGACATCGTCCACAATGAGCACCACACCTGTCACGCCGATCGCTGTCATCGGTATGGCGTGCCGGCTGCCGGGTGGAATCGATTCCCCGGAGCAGCTTTGGGAGGCGTTGCTCCGGGGCGATGACCTGATCATCGAGATTCCGCCTGATCGATGGGACGCCGAGGAGTACTACGACCCCGAGCCGGGCGTACCCGGTCGATCGGTGTCGAAGTGGGGCGCGTTCCTCGACAACTACGGCGGCTTCGACGCCGACTTCTTCGGAATCAGCGAGCGGGAGGCCACGGCGGTCGACCCGCAGCATCGCCTGTTGCTGGAAACCTCCTGGGAGGCAGTGGAACACGCCGGTTACAGCCCCGCCCAGTTGGCGGGCTCGCAGACCGGAGTGTACGTGGGTCTGACACATGGCGACTACATACTGCTCGCGGCCGACGCCCACGCCCTGGAGGGACCCTACGGATTCCTGGGCAACAACTACAGCATGGCGTCCGGACGGATCGCTTATGCAATGGATTTGCATGGTCCGGCGATAACAGTGGACACCGCATGTTCGTCCGGCCTGGTCACCGTGCACATGGCTTGTCGCAGCCTGCACGACGGCGAATGTGACGTCGCGCTCGCCGGTGGTGCCACGCTCTTGCTGGATCCGCGGAAGTCATCCGCGGGATCGGCCGGCGGCATGCTCTCTCCGACCGGCCATTGCCACGCATTCGATGTGAAGGCCGACGGTTTCGCATCGGGCGAGGGCGCTGTCATGGTGCTGCTCAAGCGATTGCCCGATGCGCTGCGCGATGGTGACCGAATTTTGGCTGTCGTGCGCGGTACCGCCCTGAACAACGACGGCCGGACGGTGAACATCACCACGCCGTCGCAACCCTTGCAGGTCAAGGCCTACCAGGCGGCGTTGGCCGCTGCTGGCGTGGACCCGAACACCGTCGGGATGGTTGAGGCACACGGGACTGGAACCCCGACCGGCGATCCAATCGAATTCGGCAGCCTCGCAGAGGTTTACGGGATCAACGGACCGTGTGCGCTCGCGGCGTCGAAGACGAACTTCGGGCATACGCAGTCCGCCTCGGGAACTTTGGGACTGGTAAAGGCCGTCTTGGCCGTCCAGCACGGTGTGGTACCACAGAACCTGCACTTCACGCAGTTACCTGAAGAACTAGGCCGTGTCGACAGCAACCTCTTTGTGCCCAAGGAGAATACCGCCTGGCCAACGAACGGCCAGGCGCCCCGGAGGGCAGCGGTTTCGGCATACGGGTTCTCGGGAACCAATGCCCACGCCATCGTGGAGCAGGCTCCCGGCACTCCCGCGGCCGATGCTCTACGCAATGGGAGCGCTGACGCGGCGACGACAGAACCCCAACTGTTTGCATTGTCTTCGACCTCAGCCGACGAACTGCGCCGGTCCGCAGCGCGGCTGGCCGACTGGGTCCAGACGCATGAAGATGTGGCCTTGACTGACATCGGCTACACCTTGGCGCGTCGACGCGCGCACCGTCCGGTACGGACCGGCGTCATCGCGGGCAGTCGGCCGGAGTTGATCGAGGCTCTGCGTGAAGTCGCCGACGGCGATACGCCGTACGAGGCGGCCGTCGGTCGCGACGACCGCGGTCCGGTGTGGGTGTTTTCAGGCCACGGGTCGCAGTGGGCGGGAATGGGTGCCGATCTGCTGGCCAACGAGCCGGTGTTCGCCGCCACCATCGCGGCTGCAGAGCCGCTGATCGCGCAGGAGTCCGGTTTTTCGGTTACCGAGGCGATGAGCGCCTCTGAGGTGGTGACCGGCGTCGACCGGGTGCAGCCGACGCTCTTTGCGATGCAGGTCGCATTCGCGGAAACCATGAAGTCCTACGGCGTGCGGCCGGGTGCGGTGATCGGGCACTCACTGGGGGAGACTGCCGCGGCGGTAGTGGCCGGTGCACTGTCGCTCGAGGACGGGATCCGCGTCATTTGCCGCCGCTCGCGGCTGATGGCCCGCATCGAGGGCTCCGGAGCGATGGCGTCGGTGGTACTGCCAGCGCAGCAGGTGCTTTCCGAACTGACGGCGCGGGGAATCAACGACGTTGTGATCGCGGTGGTCGCCTCACCGGAGTCGACGGTGATCGGCGGTGCGCCTCAGCCGGTGCGCGAACTGGTCGCTGAGTGGGAGCAGCGCGACGTGATGGCCCGCGAAGTCGCCATCGATCTGGCCTCTCACACTCCCCAAGTGGAGCCCATACTCGATGACCTGTCCAAGGCTTTGAGTCAGCTGTCCCCCAACACACCGGAAATCCCGTTCTACTCGACGAGCCTGTTCGACCCGCGCGATCTCCCGATGTGTGATGCCCGTTATTGGGTGAACAATCTGCGGCGCACGGTGCGGTTCGCCGCGGCGGTACAGGCCGCGATGGAAGACGGATACCGGGTCTTCGCCGAATTGGCGCCGCATCCTCTGCTCACACACCCACTGGAGCAGAACGCCCGCAGCCTCGACGTACCGCTGGCCGCTCTCGCGAGCATGCGTCGCGAGCAGGAGCTGCCGCACGGTCTGCGCGGATTCTTGACAGATCTGCATTCTGCGGGTGCCGCGGTCGACTTCTCGGTGCTCTACCCGAACGGGCGGCTGGTGGACGCGCCGCTGCCGACATGGACGCACCGTCAACTGCGGTTGAGCAAGAACAGTCAGGGAGCCTCCCCGTCGCATGGTGCACGCACGATTTCGGTTCACCCTCTGTTGGGCGCCCACGTGCGCTTGCAGGAGGAACCGGAACGCCATGTTTGGCAAGGCGAGGTCGGCACCGCTGTCCACTCCTGGATGGGCGATCACCAGATCCGCAACGTGGCTGTTCTTCCCGGGGCCGCCTACTGCGAGATGGCGTTGGCCGCCGCCCATACCGTTCTGGGCGAAGCGTCTGAGGTCCGCGACATCCGCTTCGAACAGGCACTGCTTCTCGACGAGCAGACCACCGTGGGCGCCTCGGCGTCATTGGCGTCGCCGGGCGTCCTGAACTTCTCCGTAGAGACCAATCAGGGCGGCGAACAGACCAGACAAGCCACGGCAACCCTTCAGGCGGCCGAGGTTGAGCAGCCTCCCGCGCACGACCCGGCTGTGCTTCTGGCGGCACATAGGAATCGGGAAGATGGCGACGCGGTGCGCGCCCGGATGGACCAGCGCGGCGTCCAGTACGGTCCGGCGTTCGCCGGTCTTGGCGCTGTACACACCGGCGAGTCCGCAACCATGCTCGCCGAGGTGGCGCTGCCACGCCAAATCCGATCGCAGCAAGGCGCTTACGGTGTGCACCCAGCGCTGCTCGATGCGTGCTTCCAATCTGTCGAGGCCCACCCGGATGTCCAAGCGCTGGGCGAAGGCATGCTCGGGCTCCCGTTGGGGATTCGTCGGCTGCGCTCCTACACCGCTGCGCGCGACGCGCACTACTGCCTCACGCGCGTGACAAAAGTCGATATCTCCGGCGTGGAGGCCGACATCGATGTACTCGATGAGCGCGGCACAATCATGCTCACGGTCGAAGGGCTGCAGTTGGGCACTGGAGCAGACGAAAAGGCCAATAAGTCTCGGGTACTGGCCGACCGGCTCTTGACCATCGATTGGCAGCCCCGGGCCTTGCCTGAGGTCGAGTACGCGGAGGCCGGCAATTGGCTCCTGATCAGCACAGCCAACACCGACCACGTAGCCACGACGTTGGCCGACATCCTGAAAAGCCATGGCGCGCAGTGCATCGCGATGTGCTGGCCGCGAAATGCGGACCACACATCGAACGCCGAAGAGCTCAAGAACCATCTACGTGCCGGATCATTCACGGGTGTAGTGATTTTCACTGGTCCTAAGAACAGCGACGGCGAGACCCAAAATCCGCGATTGGGTCGTGAGTATATTGAGCATCTCGTCCGTATCGCCCGCGAACTGCCGGAGATTTCCGGCGAGCCACCGCGTCTGTATGTCGTGACGCGTGACGCCCAGACCGTGGAGGCGGGAGACAGCCCCAACCTCGAGCTAGGCGGGATCCGAGGCCTCGTGCGGGTGATCGGCACAGAGCACCCGCATTTGCGGGCCACTCAAATCGATGTGGACGCCGACATCGAGCCGGAGCACCTGGCACAACAGTTGCTCTCCGAGGTCGAAGAGGACGAAACAGCATGGCGAAACGGCCAGTGGTACGTCGCGCGCTTGCACCAGTCGCCTCTGCGCCCTGAAGACCGGAAGTCAACCGTCGTCAACCATGAACACGACGGCATGCGTCTGAAGATTCGTACACCCGGCGATCTCGAATCGGCGGAATTGGTTTCGTATCAACGGGTTTCTCCAGGACCGGGCGAGATCGAAGTAGCAGTCACTGCTTCGAGCATCAACTTCGCCGACGTGCTCGTCGCCTTCGGCCGTTACCCCTCGTTCGAGGGACGACTGCCGGAACCGGGAACAGATTTCGCCGGGGTGGTGACCGCGGTCGGGCCCGACGTCACAAGTCATAAGGTTGGTGACCACGTCGCGGGCCTCTCCCCCAACGGTTGCTGGGCGACATTCATCACCTGCGACGCCAACCTTGCGGTCACTCTGCCCGCCGGGCTGACCGACGCTGACGCCGCAGCGGTGACCACGGCGACCGCCACCGCCTGGTACGGCCTGCACGATCTGGCCCGCATCAAGAAGGGAGACAAGGTGCTGATCCACTCCGCAACTGGCGGGGTGGGTCAGGCCGCTATCGCGATCGCCCGCGCGGCCGGTGCCGAGATCTTCGCCACGGCAGGCAGTGAGCAGCGGCGTCAACTGTTGCGCGACATGGGTATTGAACATGTTTACGACTCCCGGAGCACCGAGTTCGCCGACCAGATTCGCAGCGACACCGAGGGCTATGGGGTCGACATCGTGCTCAATTCGGTCATCGGTGCCGCCCAACGTGCGGGCGTCGAATTGCTGGCATTCGGTGGACGATTCGTGGAGATCGGCAAGCGCGACATCTACGGTGACACCAAGCTGGGCTTGTTCCCATTCCGGCGCAACCTCACATTCCACGCCCTTGACCTTGCGCTGCTGTCGTTCAGCCACCCTGACCGGCTGCGGGACCTGTTGAACACGGTGTACAAGCTCACCGTCGACGGCGTGCTTCCGATCCCGGAGAGCACGCACTACCCGCTGGCCGACGCCGCCACCGCAATCCGGGTGATGAGTGCCGCGCAGCACACCGGCAAGCTCATTCTTGACATTCCGCGTGCCGGAAGCAGCAACGTGGTGTTGCCGCCGGAGCAAGCTCCAGTCTTCCGCGGTGACGGCTCCTACATCATCACCGGCGGCTTGGGCGGTCTCGGGTTGTTCCTGGCCGAGAAGATGGCCGCCGGAGGCTGCGGACGTATCGTGCTCACGTCGCGTTCACACCCGAACCGAAAGACGCTGGAAACGATCGAGCTCATTCGTTCGATCGGTGCTGACGTGGTGGTCGAGTGCGGAGACATCACCGAACCCGAGACGGCAGACCGCTTGGTGGCGACAGCGACTGCGACCGGCCTGCCGGTGCGCGGCGTGCTTCATGCCGCTGCGGTGATCGAGGATGCCACGCTGACGAACATCACCGAAGATCTGATCGAACGGGACTGGGCGCCAAAGGTGTATGGCGCGTGGAATCTCCACATGGCCACCGCGGATCAACCGCTGGACTGGTTCTGCTCGTTCTCGTCGGCGGCCGCGCTAGTGGGCTCGCCCGGTCAGGGCGCGTACGCCGCAGCCAACAGCTGGCTGGACGCGTTCACGCACTGGCGGCGAGTCCAAGGGCTTCCCGCCAGCGCGATCGCGTGGGGCGCCTGGGGCGAGATCGGTGCGGCCACCGCACTGGCGGAGGGCACCGGCGTTGCGATCACACCCGACGAGGGCGCGTATGCGTTTGAAGCGCTGCTGCGTCACAACCGCGCCTACACCGGTTACGCGCCGATCATGGGGACCCCATGGTTGACCGCGTTCGCGCAGCACAGCCCCTTCGCCGAAGCGTTCCGCAACACCGGACAAGGCAGCGCGGGCTCAAGCAAGTTCCGTGCCGAGCTCGACGAGCTTCCCGTTGAAGAGTGGCCCGCCCTGCTACGTCGCTTGATCTCCGATCAAGTCAGCCTGATTCTGCGGCGCAACGTCGATCCGGACCGTCCGCTCGCCGAGTACGGCATGGACTCGCTGGGTGCACTCGAACTACGCACGCGCATCGAGACCGAGACGGGGCTGCGTATCACGTCGACCAACATGACGACGACAGTTCGTGATCTGGCGACGATGCTCTCTGAGAAGTTGACACCCGCGGAATCCAAAGAGGCCAAAGTGTCGGCATAACGCCGACGCCGGCACTGGGCAGCGGACCGTCCTGCGTGCCCGATGATCGGTTCGACGTTTGTAGTCGCGGTCATTCGGCACGCAGGCGGCCATGACTTGCAGGGAGCCAGGACGTGACTCCGCAGGCGATCAGTGTGAATTCGCGGAAAGTGTTCGAGGAGCGCGAGTTTCACAAGCGGGTCGGAAAGCCATGGGGGTTGCCCTCTACGATCCGCAAACTCGTGTGCGCGGAACCGCAGTGAATCCAGATCGTGAACCGGCCCGTCAAGGGCGTTCTTTCCAGGCGCGTCCGAGGAAACGCCTGAAGTTGTCAGGCTCGCCCGGCTTGGGTCCTGGCTGGCTCAGTCATCAGATGCTCCGTCCGCTGCCAGCCTGTCGCGCAGACTTTTCGGCCGAATATCAGGCCAGTTATTCTCGATATAGTCCAGACACGCGGCCCGGTCCGCTTCGCCGAAAACCACACGCCAACCCTGCGGAACGTCGGCGAAAGTCGGCCAAAGACTGTGTTGCTCCTCGTCGTTGACCAGGACGAAGAAGGTGCCGTTCTCGTCGTCGAAGGGATTGACGCTCACAAGTTCTCCATATTGTCTAGTAAATAATGAGTGGAACGTTTCCAAAAGCATACTAAGGCCGACAAGGGTCGCTCCGAGGTCCGGGCCAAGGTTGCCGCTACGGCTCCCCATGAAGTTCAGTCACCAGATCGACAAGGTGCGCCTCCGCAGTGGCAATGGTAACTCACACATCCCTACGAGGACCGGGCAGCGGTCAGCTGCAGAACAGGTCCGGCACGCCGACAACACTTGAAAGTAGCTGCTCGGTCGGCTTCGAGAGTTCCTGTAGCGTACGGTATCCTGCCCACGTCGAGGAGGGCCCGTGAAACTCACTTCCAAAAGGTTGACGGTAAAGTTTGCTGAATCCGTCGCGCTCGGGCTGCTCCCTTTTCTGGCAGCGGGCACGTTCGACTACTGGCAAGCGTGGGTCTTCTTGGCGGTATTCAACCTATCGGGATGGATTCCGAGCATCTACTTGTTGCGGACGAATCCCGATGCGTTCGAGCGTCGTATGCGCGGGGCGACCGCAGAGACCCGAGTAGTGCAGAAAGTCCTCATCGTCGGCTGGCTCTTGTCGGTGCCAACAGCGTTGCTGGTCAGCGGCTTTGACCATCGCCTTGGTTGGTCGCATGTACCAACCGCGACCTGTTTGGTTGGCAACGTTCTCGTAGCCGCCGGGCTGATTTTGGTAACCGTAGTCGCGATCCAAAACAGCTATGCGGCAGCAAACGTACAAGTGGAGGGAGATCAACAGATCGTCTCCACCGGTCTCTACGGGATTGTGCGACACCCGATGTACACCGGCAGCATGATCATGTTGGTTGGCATCCCCCTTGCACTCGGTTCTTATTGGGGACTCCTTACCGTCGTACTAGCGGGAATATCCCTCGCTTTGCGGATCCGAGACGAGGAGAAACTGCTGCAGCAGGAGCTAGACGGATACAGCGACTACACACAAAGGGTCCGCTATCGCCTGGTGCCGTGTGTCTGGTGACGCCACGGCGCCCACAGTGTGAATGAATCGCGGTTACGCACTCGAGAGGCGCCAGTCAGGTCGCACGCTTGGACTCCCCAGCGGCATAGGTTGAGGTGATCAGCAGCGCCCGCGTCCTCGGCGGCGCGACGATCAGATCGATCACCTTGTCGCCGCTTGCAGTTTTCGACGTTCGGCTCAATCGTCTCCGACGGTGCGCTGCTCAGACCGACACCTAATTGATCTAACCGAACACGCCGAGCCGACACCATGAGCGCCAGCCGCTGTTCATCTACACCCATCTTGATCGTTCGTCCTCGCCGACAAGGCCTTCCGCTTCATCAAGCTGCTCGGATTCCGACGGTACCTCCAGGCGGGACGACGGGCAGTGAGTCGGCTACTGTGTCTTTGCGTGGGCAAAGACATGCGTGATCTAATTTTCGTGTTGGGTATGGCCCGGTCAGGTACGTCGGCGTTGACGAGGGTGTTGTCGCTGTGCGGGGCTGAATTGCCGCCAGGTTTGGTTGCCCCCGACAAGCACAACCCGACCGGATACTGGGAATCGCGGCGTGTCCTGAACATCAACGAACGCATCCTCCACCGGTATCACACCACGTTCCTCGATCCCGCCCCCAAAGAGATGCCGGCCCACCGCTGGGCAGTCAATACTGTTTACCGCTATCTGAAGTCGCTGCCGACAAGAACCGTTGTGGTGATCAAAGATCCGCAGATCATCACCCTGACCCGAGTGTGGGTGGAGGCGGCCAGAAAAGCTGGGGACAAACCGTCTGTGGTTATTCCGGTGCGTCACCCGCAGCCGGTTATCGCGTCGATTCAGAAGATGGACAACAAGCCGTCCGCGGAGTTGGCGGGGGCGCTGTGGCTGAAGAACATGCTGTTGGCGGAGCGGAACACACGCGGCCTACCGAGGGTGTTCGTGGACTACCGCAACCTGCTAAACGATTGGCAGCACGAGGTGAAGCGTATTTCCCACCAGTTGGGGATCGACCTGGACACCAACAGTTCGGTGGATGAGTTCCTTAGCCCTCGACAGGCTGGCGGTGAGGAGGTGTGGCGGGTGTTCGGCACCGACTGGATTCACATCGTCTACGAGGTGTTGTGCTCGGCCGCCCACGACGAGCCCGTCAACCAAACCGCCATGGACGGGGTGTTCGAGGCGTATCAGGCGTGCGAAAACGACATGCGGACAGTCCTGGCGGATGCACGCCGTCTGTCTCGCGTGCAGCGGTTCTTCCCCCCCACCGTGATGGGGGCTGGGCGGGAAGTGGCCGCCCTGTTGCACAGCATCAGAAACTAGAGAACGCCCCAACCGTGCGGGAGGGCGTGATTTGAACAGCCGGTGCGGGGGATCGAGTGGCTCTGTATGGCATTGGACACCTGTGCGGCAAAGGTGCACCGCGCCCCACGTTGACTATTCAATTCGATGTGTCGGGCATCTCGGCAAGCTGTTTGCCCAAGCTCCTGACCGATGGAGCGTTGAATAGGTTGGTAACGGACAATTGAATGTCAAGGGCCGCATTGATTCCGGCGATCAGACGCATCGCGGAAAGCGAATCTCCGCCCATGTCGAAGAATGACTCGTCGACGCCCACACTTTCCACGCCCAGCACCTCCGCGAAAGCATCGGCCAGAAGCCGCTCGACCGGGTCGGTCGGCACCGAATCGTTTGTTAGGACGTCGGAATATTCCGATGTCGACCTTCCGGTAGACATCGACTGAACGGGGCCATGGCGATGGCGCTCATCCGTACGGAACAGGTCAATCGACGAGAGGCGCCGTGCGGGATCGGCGATCATCGCCAGCAGTATCCCCTGCAGCCGCTCGATAAGCCCCTCGATACTGGCTACGTCGAAAATATCAGTGCGGAATTGGACGCGAAGCCCCAATTCTCGCCCTGGTTGTGCCTGCACCGCGACCGGGTAGTGGTAGTAGTCGCGGGCCCTGAACTCAGTGATGTCGAAGTCATGGCCGCTCGACAACGCCGCGGTGTCCATGGGGTAGTTCTCGTACACGAAGACCGTGTCGAACAACTTCTCGTGGCCTGTGAGGCGATGGATTTCCGCCAGCCCGAGATGCTGGTGCTCAAAGGTTCTGCTTTGCGCCCTTTGCAGCTGCCCGAGCAGTTCGCTGGTAGTGGTTGCCTGCGTGAGACGCACGCGCACCGGCACGGTGTTGATCAAAAGTCCGGCCATCGTCTCCGCGCCCGCCAAATCGGCGGGCCGCCCGGAAACCACGGCACCCAACGCAACATCCTGGTTACCCGTCACGGAGCTCAACAGCAGTCCCCAGGCAGCCTGCAGCACAGTACTGAGGGTGGTGTGGTGTGAGCGGGCCAGCTCGCCGAGGGCTTGCGTAGTTTGTTCCGGCACCCGGAACTCTGCGATTGTGCGCGGCCCCAACCCCAACCGGTCCGGCGGAGCCACGAGTGTTGGGGTCTCGAAACCGGCCAACTCCTCGCTCCAGGCCGCACGAGCTTCCTGCACGTCTCGCTCTGCCAGCCAGGTGATGAACCTGCGATACGGCGTGGGCTCGGTCAGCCGCTGCTCGTAATAGTGGGCAATGATCTCTTGCAGCAGGATTGGCATCGACCAACCGTCGAGCACTATGTGGTGATTGGTCAGCACCAGCCGATGGCTCTGTGCGGCGACGCGAATCAATGCCGCCCGGAAGGGCGGCTGGTCCGCCAGGTCGCAGACGGCGGCGCGGTCGGCAGCGCACAGGCGCTCGATCTGCTCATCGATTTCAACCGCACTCCCGTTCAGGTCCACGTAGCGCCACGGCACCGCCGGGTCGGCGGGGATGATCTGGACCGGCGCGTCGGGCCGGGACCAGAAGTGGGCTACCACGTTCGGGTGGCGGGCGGCCACGGTCTGCACGGCCTCACGCAGCCGCAGCGGCTCCAGCGGGCCGGTGATGGTGATGTCCAATTGCACCGCGTACACATCGTCGCCGTCACGCTGCGCAGCGTTGGCGTGGAAGAGCAGCCCCTGCTGTAGTGGGGTCAGCGGCAACACGTCAGCGACCGCATATCGCTGGCAGAGCTCGTCGAGTTCGGACTGGTTCAGCCGAGCGGGCGCGATGTCGGACGGCGTCAATCCGCCGCCACCTGCGCGCACATGCGCGCAAATACCCGCCAGCGCCTCGAACCACAACCGGCTCAATCTGCCGACCTGCGTGGCATCCAGCGCCGAGGGAGCCCACGTCCAGTCCGCGTGCAGCTGCGGTCCGGTGTCGGTGTCGGCGGTGGCGGCGTTGAGTTCCACGGTGTGCGCCAAGGGCATTGGCAACGCCCCAACCGCGCCGGTCAACGCTAATGCCTCGGAATCGATCCGCCACACATCGTCCGAGGTCTCGCCCGCGGACGCGCCCAACCGGCCCAAATAATTGAACCCGAGCACCGGATGGGATCCGGCCAAGTTCACATCCGGGTTCAAATAGCGGAGTAGACCGTAGGTCACACCGTCTGGTAGAGCACGCAACTGCTCTTTGGCGTTTTTGACCAGGGCACCCAGCGCCGCCTCGCCAGCAATGACGTCGTCCCAGTCCAAGCCGTCAACCGCCAACGCGACGGGGTAGAGGGCCGTGAACCAGCCCACGGTGCGCGAGAGGTCGACATCGGATGAGAGCTCCTCAGCACGGCCGTGACCCTCAACATCGATGATGACCGGCGCACCGCTGTCATTGGTGAACTCCGCAATCGCCAACCCGAACGCGATCAGCAGAATGTCCTGGATTCCGGCATTGAACGCGGCCGGGACCTCCCCCAGGAGCATCCGAGTGGTCTCGGCATCGAGCGACGCCGACAAACGTCCGGCGGTGGCGTAGGTATCCAGCGCCGGTTGCACCGTCGGAAGTGCGGCCGGGGTCGTGGTCACCTGCCGCCACGCGTCGGTTTGAGCCACCACCTCCGGAGCACGGGCAAGCTCGGCCAGCAGTGCCGACCATCGAGCAAACGATGTCCCTCCCTCTGGGAGCTCGATCGGTTGGCACGCACGGCGCTGGGCCCAAGCAATGTTGAGGTCTTCCAACAGGATTCGCCACGACACCCCATCAACTGCCAGGTGGTGGATGATCAACACCAACTGACCAGTACGGGCAACCCACAGCGCACTGAGCATCAGCCCGGCCGCCGGGTTCAACCGCGACCGTGCCTCGATCAACGCCGCCTCGGACAATCCGTCCGCGGTTCTCAGGCAGTTCCGCGCATCCAACGCCCCAGGCTCAGGAGCCGTGAGCGCCCAACCACCGGCGCCGTCGTCGTCGACCCGCAGCCGCAACATCGCGTGTCGATCAAGAAGCGCCTGCAGGACCACCGCCACGTCGGCCTCGCTGACTCCAGCAGGGGCTTGCACCACCACGGTCTGGTTGAACTCGTCAGTCGGACCTTCGATGCCCTGCAGCCAGTGCATGATCGGGGTCGCCACCACGGGTCCGACACCCGCATCGAGGGCCCCTGCCGTCTCACCTTCGATGACCCGGGTCGCCCGTGCCAGGCGGGCCACCGTCTGTTCAGCGAACACATCCCGGGGTCGACACAGCAGACCCGACGCCCGAGCCCGAGCCACGACCTGCATCGATAAGATGCTGTCCCCGCCCAACTCGAAGAACGAGTCATCGACCCCGACTCGTTCCAAACCCAACACCTGGGCGTAGATGTCGGCCAGGACCTCTTCGACACCGCTCTCCGGCGCGCGGTACCGGTCGGCGTCGGTGTATTCGGGCGCTGGCAGCGCGCGGGTGTCGAGCTTGCCGTTGACCGTCAACGGCAACGCATCGAGAACGACAACGGCGGCAGGAACCATGTAACGCGGCAACTGTTCAGCCAGTGCCGCGCGGACACCATTCGAATCGACGGCGCCGGCCGTCGACTCGGTCACGTAGCCCACCAGACGCTTGTCGCCGGGACGATCCTCGCGGGCGATCACCACCGCCTGATCCACTCCGGCACAGCCGGCCAACACCGCTTGGACTTCGCCGAGCTCGATGCGATACCCGCGGATCTTGACCTGCTCGTCGGCACGGCCCACATAGTGCAACTGGCCATCTTGACCCCACGACACCAGGTCCCCGGTGCGATACATCCGTGCACCCGGATTCCCGTACGGGCAGGCCACGAACCGCGATGCGGTCAACGCAGCCCGGCCCAGGTAGCCACTCGCCAGACCCTCACCGGCCACATACAACTCACCGACGACCCCGACAGGCACTTCCCGCAACCAGCCATCGAGTACGAACAGCGCCGCCCCCGGTACCGGCGCACCGATCGGCGGCCACCCGGACCCGGCCTTCAACGGCGCGCTGAGCATCACGACCATCGTCGTCTCGGTCGGCCCGAATGCGTTGATCATCACCCGCCCTGGCGCCCACCGATCCACCAGCTCCGGCGGACACGCCTCACCGGCGACCACCAACGCCGTGGAATCCAGCCCCTCAACTGCGAGCATCCCGGCCGCTGAGGGGGTCTGGGTCAGCACATTGACCTGCTCGGCAACCAGCACTGAGTGCAAGTCCTCCGCCGAACGGGTCACCGTGTCGGGCACCACCACCACCTTGCCGCCATTCAGCAGCGGACCCCAGGTCTCCCACACCGACGTGTCGAAACCATAGGAGTGACACTGCGTCCACACCCCGGTCACCGGCAAGTAGTGGCCCAGTTGCTGCAGCAGCTGGGTGACGTTGTGGTGCGTGGTGACCACACCCTTCGGGACACCGGTGGTACCCGAGGTGTAAATCAGATACGCGACATCATCCGGGGCCGGCCCCATCGCTGTCATTGCACTGGGCTGGGTGTCGACGGCGGGGTCGTCGATGTCGATCACCACCAGCTCATGGCCGGCCAATCGGTGGGCCTGCCCGGCGGTGGTCAGGGCGGCGGACGGGGCGGCGTCGTCGAGCACGAACTCGATTCGCGCGTCCGGATGCGCGGGGTCGATAGGCACATACGCCGCCCCACACTTGAGCATCCCCAGCATCGCCACGGCCGCCTCAGCTGAGCGCTCCACCAACAAAGCCACCCGCTGCCCCGGCCTCAGCCCGCGACTGCTCAGCAGGTGCGCCCAGCGATTCGATGCCTCATCTAGTTCGCGATACGTCCATGAACGACCCTGAGAGGTCAATGCGACCGCCTCCGGCGTACGGGCGACCTGAGCAGCGAACAACTCCGGAATCGACACCGCCGGCGGTCCCGCCGCCGTCAGCGCCTCCCGATTACCCCAAACCTGCAGCCGGGCATGTTCATTCACATCGAGCACATCGATCGACGAGAACCGCTGCGCCGGGTCGGCCGCCATGGCCACCAGGATCCGTTGCAACCGTTCAACGAATGCTTCGATGGTGGGAGCGTCGAACACATCGGTGCGGAACTCGACGTGCCCGCTGATACCACCGGGCTCACCGCCATCGCTCCACTGCTCACCCAAGGAGAACGTCAGATCCATGCGGGCGGTGTGGGTGTCCGCCGGCATCGGGGTGACCTGCACATCACCAAGCCTCAAATCACCTTCGGCATTGTTCTGCCACGCCAACGACACCTGCACCAATGGGTGATGGTTGAGCGAACGAACGGGGTTGAGCCGCTCCACCAACACCTCGAACGGCACATCCTGATGCTCAAAGGCGGCCAGACTGCGCGCACGCACCTGCCCCAGCAACTCGCCTACCGTCGGATCGCCGGCCAGGTCGACCCGCAACACCAACGTATTGACGAAAAAACCCACCAACTCATCGAGCGCCCGGTCACGCCGCCCCGCGATCGGGAACCCCACCGCCACATCAGAACTCGCACTCAACTTGGCCAACAACACCGCCAAAGCCGCCTGCATCACCATGAAACCGGTCGCACCGTGCTCACCAGCGAGCCGAGAAACGCCCTGCTGCACATGCGCCGGCCACTGCACCGCCACCTTGGCCCCGCGATAATCGGCCACCGGCGGATACGGCCGATCAGTAGGCAACTGCACCCGCTCGGGCATATCGGCCAACGCGTCCTGCCAATACGCCAACTGCGTGCCGATCGGACTGTCAGGATCGGTCAACTCGCCGAGTTGGGCGCGCTGCCATAAGGAGTAATCGACGTACTGGACCGGCAAATCGACCCAGTCCGGGGCCTGACCCGCGCGCCGGGCGGCGTAAGCCGCACTCAAATCGCCCACCAACGGAGCGATCGACCAGCCATCAGCAGCGATGTGATGCACCACCGGAACCAACACGTGCGCATCCTCGCCAAGCCTGAAAAGAGTTGCCCGCAGCGGGATCTCAGTGGCCAGATCGAACGGGCGACGTGCCGCCGCCTCGACGGCCTCCCCGAGCCGGCTCGCCGGCCACCCGGTGGCATCAACGATTTCCCAGCCGACTTCGGCGCGCTCTACCGGCAGTACCAGCTGTTGCGGAATGCCTCCCGGGGCGGGAAACAGCGTGCGCAAACTCTCATGGCGCTCCACCACATCAACCAGAGCGGCACCCAACGCTTCGGCGTTCAAGCGCCCGTCCAACCGCAACGCGACCGCCAAGTTGTAGACCGCAGACGGGCCCTGCAACTGATCCAAGAACCACAACCGGTTCTGCGCAAACGACAACGGCACCACCGCAGGACGCTCCACCGGCACCAACGGCGCCAACGCGTCCCCCTCACCGATGCGCGGTGCCAACCCGGCCACAGTGGGCGCTTCAAACAAGGCACGTACCGGAAGGCCCGCATGCAGAGCCTTGTTGACCGCGGCGATCACTCGCATCGCCGACAACGAATCGCCGCCCAACTCGAAGAACGAATCATCGACGCCGACCCGCTCCAACCCCAGAATTTGGGCGTAGATGCCGGCCAGGATCTCCTCTGTGGGCGTGGCCGGGGCGCGATACCGATCGACGTTGGTGTAATCAGGGGCCGGCAGGGCACGTCGGTCGAGTTTGCCGTTGACCGTCAATGGCAGCGCATCAAGCACCACCACCGCCGCAGGCACCATATAGTCCGGCAAACGCTCGGCAAGCACCGAGCGTATCCGGGTCGGGTCGGCGGTTCCCGTGACATAGCCAACCAGCCGTTTGTCACCAGGGCGGTCCTCGCGGGTGATGACCGCCGCCTGATCGACCCCATCGCAGCCGGCCAATGCAGCCTGAATGTCGCCGAGCTCAATACGATAGCCGCGAATCTTGACCTGCTCGTCGGCGCGGCCGACATACCGCAGCTGCCCATCCGGGGCCCACGACACCAGATCTCCGGTGCGATACATCCGCTCCCCGGAGCCGGCGAACGGACACGCGACAAACCGCGATCCCGTCAACGAGCCCCGGCCGACGTAGCCGCACGCCAGACCGCGACCGGCCACATACAACTCGCCGACCACACCCACCGGGACTGGGCGCAACCACGCGTCGAGGACGAAGAAAGCAGCGCCGGGCACTGGGATGCCAATAGGCACAACCCCCGAACCGGCGTGTAACGGTGCGCTGAAAGACGTGTACCACGTCTCGGTCGGCCCGTAGCCGTTGATCATCAACCGACCGGGCGCCCAGCGATCCACCACCTCGGGAGGACACGCCTCACCGGCCACCACCAAAGCCACCGACTCCAGACCGTCGGGCGACAGCGTCGCCACCGCCGACGGAGTCTGATTCAAGACACTGACATGTTCGGCAATCAGCAAGGCGCGGAACTCATCCGGAGAGCCTGCTACCTCCTCGGGCACCACCACCAGGCGTCCACCATGCAGCAGGGCACCGAACATTTCCCACACAGAGACATCGAACGCCAACGAGTGCCACTGCGACCACACCTGACCCGGCAGCTTCAATTCGATGTCCAGCGACTGGAACAGCTGGGTCACGGTGCGGTGAGTGACCGCCACGCCCTTGGGAACGCCGGTGGTTCCCGAGGTGTAGATGATGTAGGCGAAGTCGTCCACGGCCGGTGCCGGAAGGCCGGTGCTGGGATAGCTGGCGATGCGAGGGTCATCGATCTCTACGACGGGCACACCGCCCACGTCCAGTCGCGCGCGCAGGTTGGTCATAGTGACAACCGTGACCGGCGCTGCGTCGGCGAGGACGACTGCGATGCGCGCATCCGGATGCGCCGGGTCGATCGGCACGTAGGCCGCCCCCGTCTTGAGCACCGCCAGTACCGCCACAACCGCTTCAGCCGACCGGTTCAGCAACAGCGCCACCCGCTCACCGGGTCCGGCCCCATTGGCCGCCAACGCATTTGCCACCCGGTTGGCGGCCTCATCGAGCTCCCGATACGTCCAGGAGCGGCCCTCGAAAGTCAGCGCCACCGCCTCCGGGCAACGCGCCACTTGCTCGCCGAACAACACCGGGATCGACGCTGTCGGCGGCGCCGGCTCGGTCAACACCGCCCGATGACCGATCACATCCAGATGAGCGTGCTCAGCCGCATCAAGCACATCGACAGATGACAACCGACGGGTCGGCCCGTCGGTCATAGCCACCAAGACCCGCTCGAATCGCGCGAGCAGCGTTTCGATGCTGGCCGTGTCGAACACGTCGGTGCGAAACTCCACCGCCCCTTCGATTCCGGCGGGCTCACCGTTGGCGGTCCAACGTTCGAACAGCGAGAACGTCAAGTCCATTCGAGCGGTGTGAGTATCGGCCGGCAACTGCGTGACCTGCAGATCACCCAGAGCGAGGCCCGCACCATCGTCGTGATTCGGCCGGGCGAAGTTCTGCCAGGCCAACAACACCTGTATCAACGGCTCATGAGCTCGGGACCGGGCCGGATTGAGACGCTCGACCAGCACCTCAAAGGGTACGTCTTGATGTTCAAAGGCTTCCAGGCTTCGACTTCTCACCTGAGCCAACAAGTCTTCGACTGTGGGATCGGCTGTCAAGTCGACCCGCAACACCAAGGTGTTGACGAAAAATCCGATCAACTCATCCAATGCCGGGTCTCGCCGCCCGGCAATGGGGAACCCGATGGCCACATCGGCGCTCGAACTGACCTTCGACAGCAGTGTGGAGAGGGCGGCTTGAACCACCATGAAGGTGGTCGCGTTGTGCTCGCTAGCCAGCTGAATGACCCGTTGGTGGAGCTCTCCCGGCCACCCGACGACCACACTCGCTCCACGATTGGAAGCCACCTGCGGATACGGCCGATCAGTGGGAAGCGTCAACCGCTCGGGCATTCCAGCCAACGTGTCCTGCCAGTACGCGAGCTGTGCGGCGATGGGGCTGTCGCTGGAATCGAGATCTCCGAACTGCGCGCGCTGCCACAACGTGTAGTCGACGTACTGAATCGGTAAGTCCGTCCAGCTGGGCGCTTTCCCCGCGCAGCGGGCGGCATATGCCGTACCGAGATCAGCGACCAGTGGGCCGATGGAAGAGCCGTCGGCGGCGATATGGTGCACCACGCCCACGAACACATGATCATCGTCGTCGAGCCGGAAAAGCGTGGCGCGCAACGGAATTTCGGTGGACAGGTCGAAGGTGTAGCGAGCAGACTCCTCGACGGCCGCAGTCAAACGGTCCGGAGTCCATCCGGCTGCCTCGAAAACCTGCCAGCCCATGGTCGCTTGATGGGCCGGTACAACCAACTGTCTTGGGACCCCATCGACAGCCGGAAACAGCGTACGCAACGACTCGTGGCGGCCCACCACATCGCTTAGCGCCGCTCGCAGCACCTCTGGGTCGAGGGTGCCTTGCAGGTGCAAGGCCACCACCATGTTGTAGACGGGTGATGGGCCCTGCAGCTGATCGATGAACCACAGCCGGTTCTGCGCAAACGACAACGGGATGACCGCCGGCCGCTCTACAGCCACCACGGGCTCAAGCACATCCGAGCCTGACGCTACATACGAAGCCAGCTGCTCAACGGTGGGTGCTTCGAATAGGGCGCGGACCGCAACGCTGGCATCCAGTGATTTGTTGACCGCGGCGATTACGCGCATGGCCGAGAGCGAATCCCCGCCCAGCTCGAAGAACGACTCGTCGATCCCGACTCGCTCCAGCCCGAGCACCTGCGCGAAAATTCCGGCCAAGAGCTCTTGAGTGAGATTTGCTGGGGCGCGGAAATGACCAGTTTTCTGATACTCCGGTGCCGGGAGGGCCTTTTTGTCGAGTTTTCCATTCGCGGTCAGCGGCAACGCATCGAGTACTACCACTGCGGACGGAACCATGTAGGACGGCAGTTGTCCGCCCAGCGCGGTGCGTACCTCGTCTGGATTTGCTGAGCCGGTGATATAGCCCACCAGTCGCTTGTCGCCGGGGCGATCCTCGCGGGCGATCACGGCAGCTTGGTCTACAGCATCGCAAGAGGCCAGGGCGGCCTGCACTTCACCGAGTTCGATGCGATATCCGCGGATCTTGACCTGCTCGTCAGCGCGGCCTATGTATTGGAGCTCCCCGGTCGCACTCCAGGCGACCAGATCCCCGGTGCGATATAGGCGCTCCCCGGGTGCCCCGAATGGGCAAGCCACAAATCGCGACGCGGTCAATGCCGGTCGGCCCACATACCCATAGGCCACACCCGCGCCGGCCACGTACAACTCGCCGACAACCCCGACAGGCACGGGCTTCAACCAACCATCGAGCACAAAAAAGGCGAGATGCGCCAGTGGCACCCCGATCGGGCTGACCGCGCTCCTCAGATCCTTGGCGACAATCCTCCGGAACGAGGCGTGCACCGTGGTCTCGGTGATGCCGTACATATTGATCAGTCGCGGCGATCCGGGGTGATTGTCCAGCCACGTCTCGAGGCGCTGAGGCTCTAATGCCTCTCCGCCGAAGACCACGGCCTCGAGTTCGAGTTCGTCTTTCGACTCGCTCGGCTGTGATGCGCCCAAGCCCAGCCAGTTCGTCACCTGACGTTCCCACGCGGTGGCACTGGATTGCCACGCATGCTGTGCATCAGCGGTCTGCAATGCATAGAACGCCGAGGGTGTCTGACTCAACACGCTGACCCGCTCCGCCACGAGCAACGCATACAACTCTTCTGGTGAGCGAACCACCGCGTCCGGCACCACTACGATGCGGCCACCGCTGAGCAGCGCACCGAACATCTCCCACACGGAGAAGTCGAACGCCAAGGAGTGACATTGCGACCACACCCCCGACGGGGGCATATCGGCTTCCAACGACTTCAGCAGGCGGGTCACATTCCCGTGAGGGACCGCCGCCCCCTTAGGGGTTCCCGTGGTACCCGAGGTGTAGATGAGGTAAGCGATGTCATCCGTGGCCGGCGTCGGCAATGCGGTATCGGGTTGGCCGTTCACGGCCGGGTCATCGACATCGATCACCAACAGGTCGCGCCCGTCGAGACGCGGGCGCAGATCCGCCGTGGTGATCGCTGCGGTGGGTGCCGCGTCAGCAAGCACGAAGCCGATCCGCGCGTCGGGATGCGCGGGATCGACCGGCACGTATGCCGCCCTTGTCTTGAGCACCGCCAAGATCGCAACGATCGCCTCGACAGAGCGCGGCAACATCAGCGCAACCCGTTGCCCGGGTCCCGCCCCCACCCCGGTCAACAAGTGCGCCAACCTATTCGACGCCTTCTCAACCTCCGAATACGTCAACGAACGGCCGTCGCAGGTGATCGCTAGTGCGTCCGGTGTACGGGCCACCTGCGCCGCAAACAGCTCCGGAATCGACCCCGTCGCAATCGCAGGCTGTGTGAGCATTGCCCGGTTGCCCCACGCATCCAGGCGCGCGTGCTCAGGCTCATCCAGCAGGTCCACCGATGAGAGCCGCCCTGTCGGGTCGGATGTCATCGCTACCAACATCCGCTCGAACCGGTCGATGAGCGTCTGAATGGTTGCTGCGTCGAAAACGTCAGTGCGGAATTCCACATCCCCGCCGATGCCGGCGGGTTCACCCGTCTCGGTCCAACGTTCTCCGAGGTGAACTGCCAGGTCCGTACGTGCGGTATGAGTGTCCAGAGACAGCGGTGCGGCCTCCAGGTCACCAAGTGCGAGCCCAAAGGCGCCGTTTTGCTGCCCGGTCAAGGTCTGCCATGCGAACAGTACCTGCACCAGCGGGTGATGAGCCAAGCTACGAGTGGGCTTCAGCCGGTCGACCAAGAGCTCAAAAGGTACGTCTTGATGCTCGTATGCGGCAAGGCTGCGTTCTCGCACCTGGGTAAGTAGCTCAGTGATACTGGGATCGCCACTCAGATCGATCCTCAACACCAAGGTGTTCACGAAGAACCCAACCAGTTCATCGAGCGCAGGGTCGCGTCGGCCGGCGATCGAAAACCCTACCGCCACATCAGAACTGGCGCTGACCTTCGATAGCAACGCCACCAGGGCAGCCTCGATCACCATGAAGCTGGTCGCGTTGTGCTTGCTGGCGAGTCTTGCCACGGCTTGTTGCAGCTCGGCCGACCAGTCCACCAGCACTCGAGACCCGCGGTAATCAGCAACCGGCGGATAGGGCCTGTCGGTGGGAAGTGTCAACCGTTCGGGCATACCAGCGAGAACATGCTCCCAATACGCCACCTGCGCCGCGATGCGGCTTTGCGGATCATTTATGTCACCTAATTGCGCGCGCTGCCACAGCGTGAAATCGGCGTACTGTGCCACCAAGGGCTGCCAGCCGGGGGCCACTCCGTCACACCTGCTCGTGTAGGCCATCTCGAAATCCCGCGCCAGCGGACCGATGGATACCCCGTCGGCAGCAATGTGGTGCACCGCAGCCACGAGCACGTGTTCTTCCTCGCTGACGCGGAAAAGCCGTGCCTGTAAGGGAATCTCAGTTGCCAGATCGAACGTGTAGTTCGCTGCTTCACCGATGGCCTCGGTCAGCTCCTCCGCCGACCATCCGGTCGCATCAACGATTCGCCAGCCGAAGTCGACGTCCTCGGCGGGCACCACCAGCTGCTCGGGAATTCCGTCAGACGCCGGGAAAATCGTGCGCAGGCTTTCATGGCGAGCCACTACGTCGGCCAGCGCCGAGCGCAATGCCTCAGCGTCGAGCTTGCCGCGTAACCGCAATGCGCGCGCCATGTTGTAGACCGGTGACGGACCCTGCAACTGATCGAGAAACCACAGCCGATTCTGGGCAAAAGACAACGGCACGACCGCAGGCCGTTTCACCGGCGCCAACGGCTCGAGCCCTGTTCCATCGACGCCGATGCGTGGCGCCAGTTGAGCAATCGTGGGAGCCTCGAACAACGTGCGGACCGATAGGCTGGCACCCAGGCTGGCGTTGACAGCACCGATCAAGCGCATCGCCGACAGCGAATCGCCGCCGAGATCGAAAAACGAGTCGTCGACTCCCAGATGCTCGACACCGAGGACTTGGGCATAGATGCCGGTCAGGATCTCTTCGGTGAGGGTGGCTGGGGCGCGGTAACGGTTGGTGTCGCTGTACTCCGGCGCCGGTAAGGCGCGCGTGTCCAGTTTGCCGTTGACCGTCAGCGGCAGCGCCTCGAGCACGACCACGGCGGTGGGCACCATATAGGCCGGCAACCGCTCAGTCAGCGCTGCGCGGATGGCGACCGGGTCGGCGGTACCGGTCACATAACCCACAAGGCGCTTGTCGCCCGGGCGGTCCTTGCGGGCGATCACCGCAGCCTGCTCGACGCCCTCGAGCGCGGCTAATGCCGCCTGCACCTCACCGAGTTCGATGCGATAACCGCGGATCTTGACCTGTTCGTCCGCGCGTCCCAGATAGACCAGTTGCCCATCCGCACGCCAGTACACCAAATCCCCGGTCCGGTACATCCGCGTCCCGGGCGCTCCAAATGGGCACGCCACAAACCGCGATGCCGTCAAACCCAGGCGTCGCACATAGCCGCAAGCCACACCGCCGCCGGCCACATACAACTCGCCGACCACACCCTGCGGCACCGGACGCATCCAGTTGTCCAATACGAACAGTGCTGCCCCGGCCACCGGCGAGCCGATCGGCACCGCTTCCGTCCCTGGCGTCAGAGGCGCACTGATCGCCACACACATCGTGCTCTCGGTCGGGCCGTATGCGTTGATCATCAGCCGGTCACCAGCCCACCGATCCACGACCTCGGGTGGGCAGGCTTCGCCGACAGCCACCAACGCGACTGATCCCAGAGTCTCCGGCGAGAGCACGCTGACAGCGGACGGAGTCTCCGTGAGCACGTCGACTTTCTCGCTCGTCAACACGCCTTGGAAGCTTTCCGGAGCGCGGGTCACCTCTTCGGGCAGCACGACCACGCGCCCGCCGCGCAGGAGAGCACCGAAGATCTCCCACACCGAGACGTCGAAGGCCAGGGTGTGGCATTGCGCCCAGACCCCCGCGGGCGGTAGATCCACATTCGGAGACGCCAGCAATTGTGTGACGTTGCGATGGGTGACCGCCACGCCCTTGGGATTGCCGGTGGTGCCCGATGTGTAGATCACGTACGCGACATCGTCAGGCTCCGGCGCAGATGGCGCAGTGCTGGGCTGGTCGGCGACGGCGGGATCGTTGACGTCCACCACCAGCAAGTCGTGCTCTGCTAGCCGAGCGGCCAAGTCGGCGGTGGTAACGACGGCCAACGGAGCTGCGTCCCCGACTATGAATTCGACGCGAGCCGACGGCAGTGCCGGATCGATCGGCAGATAGGCCGCGCCCGTCTTGAGCACCGCGAGAATCGCCACGACCGCTTCAGCGGACCGGTTGAAAAACAGCGCGACGGACTGTCCCGGACCCGCCCCCCGGCCGGCGAGCAGGTGCGCCAGGCGGTTAGCCGCCAGCTCGAGTTCTCGGTAGGTCCATGATTGGTCGCCACATACCAACGCCACCGCGTTCGGTGTCTCCGTCGCGCGCGCCGCAAACACGTCGAGGATGGACGACCCCCGAACTGCGGGTTGCGTCAACACCGCCCGGTTACCGATCTCATCGAGGCGGGCGTGCTCACCGGACGCGAGGAAATCCACCGACGAGAGCGGCCGTTGTGGATCGGCCGCCATCGTCACCAAGAGCCGCTTTAGCCGGTCGACGAGTATCTGGATGTCTTGGGCGTCGAACACATCGGTGTCGTATTCGACGCGAAGGCCCAACTCGTCACCCGGGATGGCCTGAACCGTGAGTGGATAGTGGTTGTATTCGCGGCCCACGAATTCGAGGATGGCCAGCTCGTGGTCCGCTTCCAAAGCGGCGGTGTCCACCGGGTAGTTCTCGTAGACGAACAGGGTGTCGAACAACTGGTCATGCCCGGTGAGCCGATGTATCTCGTTGAGCGCGAGGTGCTCGTGTTCCAGGGTGCGGTTGTGAGCGGTCTGCAACTGTTCGAGCAGGTCCGCGGTGTTGGTTGCCGGCGTCATGTTCGCCCGCACCGGCACCGTGTTGATCAACAGACCCACCATCGAGTCCGCTCCGACCACTTCGTCTGGGCGCCCCGAAACGGCTGTACCGAAGGCGACATCGTGCTGACCGGTCAACGAGCTCAACAACTGCGCGAACGCGCCTTGCAGCACCGTGCTGACGGTGGTGTGGTGAGCGCGCGCCAAGTCGCCGACGGCCCGGGTGGTCTGATCTGGCACCCGATACGAGGCGACCTCTCTCTTGCCACGTCCCAACCGATCAGGTGGACCCACCATGGTCGGGTTCTCGAAACCGGCCATTACCTCGCCCCAGGCCACCCTGGCGGCCTCGCGGTCTCGACTGACAAGCCAGTTGATGAAGTTGCGATACGGGGCCGCCGCAGGTAACGGCTGACCGTAATAGATGGCGAAGATTTCCTGCAGGAGGATGGGAAGCGACCAGCCATCCACGACGATGTGGTGGAAGGTGAGTACGAATCGGTGACGGTCTTCGGCGGTGCGAATCAGGGCCCCTTGGAAGGCCGACTGGTGGGCAAGATCGCAGACGGCGGCGCGTTCGGCAGCGCACAGCGTCTCCAGCTGCTCGTCGATGTCCACGTCGCCCGGAACGAGATCGAGATACCGCCAGGGCACGTCGGGATCGACCGGAATGATCTGCACCGGCTCTTCGAACTGCGCACAGAACCTGGCTGCCAGGTTCGGATGCCGGTTGGCCGCCGTTTGCACGGCCTCGTGCAGTCGGTGGGGATCGAGAGGCCCATTCACGGTGATCTCCAGTTGCACCGCATAGACATCGTCAGTTATCTGCGCGCTGTCCGTGTGGAACAAGAGCCCGTGCTGCAGGGGACTCAGCGGTAGGACATCGGCGATCGAGTACTGCTTTTGGAGTTCGTCAAGCTGTTGCTGAGTCAGGCGGGCCGGCGCGATATCGGAGGGCGTCAGTCCGCCCCCACCGGCGCTGACGTGCTTGCAGATTCCCGACAAAGCTTCGAACCACAACCGGCTCAGTCGGTTGACTTGCTCCTCGTCGAGCGCCGAGCGCGCCCAGGTCCAGTTCGCCTGCAGTTGCGGACCCGCCTCGGAATCGACGGTGGCGGCGTTCAGCTCCAGGCTGTGCATCAACGGCATCGGGATGGCTGCGGTTGCGGCGATCGACGACAAGCTTTCTTGGCTCATCCGCCACAGTTCGCCGGCCGTCTCGCCCGCTGATCCGCCCAGACGACCCAGGTAGTTGAAGCCGATGGTGGGGTCGGGCTCGGTCAGCTCGACGTCGGCGTTCAGATACCGCAGCAGGCCATAGGTCAGCCCGTCCGGGAGCGCACGCAACTGCTCTTTGGCTTCCTTGATCGCCGTTCCGAGGGCAGCCCCACCGGCGAGCACGTGCGACCAGTCCAGCGCTCCGACGGTCAATGCGACCGGATATTTGGTAGTGAACCATCCGACCGTGCGAGACAGATCCACGTCGGCCGCCAATTCCTCGTGGCGCCCGTGGCCCTCCACATCGATAGTGATCGGTCCACCGTCCGTCTTCAAAAACTCTGCCAGCGCCAAAGCGAAGGCGACCAACAGAATGTCGTTCACGCCGGCATGGAAGGCCGACGGGACCTCCCCCAACAACATCCGGGTGGTCGGCACGTTCAGAGCGAACGACGAGTGCCCGGCCGTGGCGAACGTATCCGCGGTCGGTTGTACGGCGGGCAGCAATGCCGACACCGCAGCAACTTGCCGCCATGTCTGCGCATGCTGCACCACGGCGGGGTCCCATGCATGCTCGGCGAGCAGCGATGCCCAGCGGGCGAACGACGTTCCACCGAGCGGCAACTCCGCGGGCTGGTGGCTATCGAGCTGCGCCCACGCTGTGTTGAGGTCCTCCAGCAGGATGCGCCAGGACACCCCGTCGACGGCCAGGTGGTGGATGATCATGACCAGCTGACCGGTGGAGCGCACCCACAACGCGCTGAGCATGTCGCCGAGGGCCGGATTCAGTCGAGACCGGGCCCCGATCAGGGCCTCGTCGGACAGCACGTCGACGGTGTGTACACACGCAGCCGCATCGACAGCCCCGACGTCGGGCACAGTCAGCGACCAGCCTCCGGCGCCATTGTCGTCGACGCGAAGTCGCAAGGTGGCGTGCCGATCAAGCAGCGCCTGGATCAAGGCCACCACGTCGGCCTCGGTCACCCCTGAGGGCGCCTGGAGCAATACCGCTTGATTGAACTGGTCAACAGGGCCGTCAACATCTTCGAGCCACCGAATGATGGGCGTCGGCGTCACCGTTCCCAAGCCCTCGTCGAGGATTTCAGCCTCACCGGCGGTGGTCCCGGCGACTCGGGCCAGTCGCGCCACGGTCTGTTCAACGAATATGTCACGCGGCCGACACTTCAACCCGGCGGCGCGCGCGCGAGCGGCCACCTGCATCGACAAGATGCTGTCTCCGCCCAGTTCGAAGAAGGACTCGTCGATCCCGACCCGCTCAAGACCGAGGACTTCGGCGTAGATGTCAGCCAACACCTCTTCTACCGCGTCGGTGGGCGCACGGTAGGTTTCGACAGCTTGATATCCCGGTGGCGGCAATGCGCGTTTGTCGAGTTTGCCGTTGACGGTCAGGGGCAGTGCCTCCAGCGGCACCACCGCCGTCGGGACCATGTAGGCCGGCAGTCGCTGGGCCAGGGCTTCGCGCACTGCGTTCGGATCGGTGGTTCCGGTCATATAGCCGACCAACCGCTTATCGCCCGGGCGATCTTCTCGGACGATCACCGCCGCCTGCCCCACGCCGTCGAGCCCAGCCAATGCAGCTTGTATCTCACCGAGTTCGATGCGATATCCGCGGATCTTGACCTGCTCGTCGACGCGGCCGAAGTACTGCAGCTGCCCGTCAGCACCCCAGCGCACCAAGTCTCCGGTGCGATACATTCGCTGCCCCGGCAACCCGAATGGGCAGGCCACGAAGCGCGATGCGGTCAGCCCGACCCGGCGAACATACCCACAGGCCACTCCGTGACCGGCCACGTACAGCTCGCCCACCACACCTGGCGGAACCGGACGAAGCCAGCTGTCGAGGACGAACAACGCCGCCCCCGGAACCGGGGCCCCGATCGGCACGACACCCGATCCGGCGGTCAGCGGGGCACTGATCGTCGCGTACACCGTGGTTTCGGTCGGGCCGTAGCCGTTGATCATGACCCGCCCGGGCGCCCATTGATCCACGACGCCAACCGGACAGGCCTCACCGGCGGCCATCAACGACACCGACTCCAGACCCTGAGGTGACAGCGCCGCCACCGCGGACGGGGTTTGGCTCAGTACGCTGACGCGCTCCGTGATCAGCAAGGCATGGAGGTCTTCGGGTGATCGGGCGACGTCCTCGGGCACCACGACCAGTCGCCCACCGTGCAGCAGCGCGCCCCAGATCTCCCACACCGAAAAGTCGAAGACCAACGACGACGTCTGCGTCCACACCTGCTTGGGCGACAGATCGATCCCGACATCCATCCCATCGAACAGGCGGGTGACGTTGGAATGGGTGACGGCCACACCCTTCGGGAGACCCGTGGTGCCCGAGGTGTAGATGATGTGGGCCAGATCGTCGGCAGCCGGCGCCGGCAATGCGGTGCTGGAGTGGTCGCCTATGCGGGGGTCGTCAACATCGACGACGGGCAGACCGTGCGCGGTCAGCAGGTCGGCCAAACCGCCGATTGTGACGCCGACGATGGGCGCCGCGTCCTGGATCATGAATCCGATACGGGCCGCCGGCAGCTTTGGATCGATCGGCAGGTAGGCCGCCCCTGCCTTCAGCACAGCCAGAATGGCCACGATCGCCTCAGCCGACCGGTTGAACAGCAGCGCCACGCTCTGTCCCGGTCCTGCGCCGTTAGCGGCCAGCAGGTGCGACAGCCGGTTCGCTGCCTCGTCCAGCTGCCGGTAAGACAGCGAACGGCCTTGGTACGTCAGTGCCACCGCCTCGGGGGTGCGAGCCACCTGCGCGGAGAACAACGCCGGAATCGACAGTGGGGTCGCGGCCTGGTTCAGCACCACGCGGCGACCGAGATCGTCCAAACGACTCTGCTCTTCGACCTCGAGCAGATCGATCGTCGACAACCGCTGACCGGGGTCGGCGGTCATTGCCCCCAACACCCTCTCGAAACGACCGATCAGGGTTTCGATGCTTTCATCGTCGAACACGTCGGACGCGTATTCGGCCCGAAGATTGAGTTCCTCGCCGGGAACCGCCTGCAGAGTAAGCGAGTAGTGGTTGTATTCGCGCGCGCTGAACTCGGTGATGGCGAGGTCGTGGTCGCCGGCTAACGCGGCCGGGTCGATCGGGTAGTTCTCGTAGACGAAAAGGGTGTCGAAGAGTTTGTCGTGACCCGACACACGATGTATCTCGCTGAGCGCCAGGTGCTGATGATCCAGTGTGCGGCTGTACGCGTCCTGCAGCTGGTCAAGCAGATCTGCCGTGGTGGTTGTCGACGTGATGTTCGCCCGCACCGGCACCGTGTTGATCAGCAGCCCGACCATCGATTCAGCGCCGAGCACTTCGGCGGGGCGGCCGGAGACGGCAGTACCGAAGGCAACGTCACGCTGACCAGCCAGCGAACTCAACAGCAACGCCCAGGCGGCCTGGAGCACCACGTTGACAGTCGTGTGGCGCGAGCGCGCCAAGTCATTCACGGCCTGGGTGAGGGGCCGGGGCAACCGGCGTTCGGCAACACCTCGGCGCCCGAGTTCCAACCGGTCCGGCGGGCCCAACAAGGTCGGGCTCGCAAAGCCGGCCATCACCTCGCGCCAGGCGGCCTGGGCGGCCTCGCGATCCCGATCTGCCAGCCAGCTGACGAACCTGCGATAGGGCGTAGCCGGTGGGAGGCGCCGCCCGTAATAGCTGGCGAATATCTCCTGCAACAGAATCGGCATCGACCAGCCGTCGAGCACGATGTGGTGGTTGGTGAGCACGAAGCGGTGGCGATCCGGTGCGGTTCGAATCAATGCGACTCGAAAGACCGGCTCGTCGCCGAGTTGGCACACTGCTGCGCGTTCGTCAGCGCAAATCGCCTGAACTTCCTCGTCCAGCTCTATGTCGCTGGCGGACAGGTCGACGGAGCGCCACGGCACCACCGGGTCGGCGGGGATGATCTGCACCGGCTGACCGAACTGATCAGAGAAGCGGGCCAACACGTTTGGGTGCCGGGCCGCCACCCTGTTCGCCGCGTCGCGGAGTCGGTGCTCGTCGAGGACGCCGGTGATGGTGACATCGAATTGCACCGCATATACGTCGGAGCTCGAATCCGTCGCGGTACCAGCATGGAAGAGCAAGCCGTGTTGAAGGGGAGTCAGCGGCAGAATGTCAGCGATTTGCATATTGCCGCTGAAGCTCCTCAATTTGCTGTTGGCTGAGATTGACTGCGATATCAGACGGGGTCAAACCGCCTCCACCACCCCGTACATGCTTGCAGATTCCGTCGAGAGCCTCAAACCACAAGCGGCTCAACCGATTGACCTGCGCGTCAGTGAGCGCTGAGGGCGCCCACGTCCAGTTGGCGTGCAGCTGCGGGCCAGAGTCGGTATCGACGGTGGCCGCATTGAGTTCCACCGTGTGAATCAATGGCATGGGGATATCCGCAGCAGCACCGGTCAGCGACATTCCATCCTCGCGGATTCGCCAAGTGTCACTGGACTTTCCGGCTGACGCAGCACCGAAGCGCCCGAGGTAGTTGAAGCCGATCGCCGGTTCGGAACCCGTCAAGTCGACATCTGAGTTCAAGTAGCGCAGCAAACCATAGGACAGACCATCCGGCAGGGCGCGGAGCTGCTCCTTGGCATCCTTGATCAGCGTTCCCAGCGCGGTCCCTCCAGCTCTCACCTGCGACCAGTCCAGTCGCCCGACGTTGAAGGCCACCGGGTACTTGGTGGTGAACCAGCCCACCGTGCGCGACAAGTCCACAGTGTCGGCCAGATCCCCATCGCGGCCGTGGCCTTCCACATCAATGGCGACCGGCTCGTGGCCAGTACCCAAGAACTCCGCGACCGCCAACCCGAAACCGATCAGTAAGACTTCATGGACCCCGGCGTGGAATGCCGTCGGGACCTCCCCCAGCAGCATCCGGGTCGTCTCGACGTCCAGCTCCGCCGACAATCGCCCGGCCGAAGCGAAAGTGTCTACCGTCGTCTGCACCGCCGGCAAGCCTGAGGGGACCTCCGTTACCTGTCGCCATGCGTCGGTCTTGGCGACAACATCTGGGTCCTGCGCATGCTCCGCCAGCAGTGACGCCCACCGGGCAAACGACGTTCCCCCGGCCGGCAAAGCGATCGACTGCCCGGTGCGACGTTGCCGCCAGGCGATGTTGAGATCCTCCAACAGGATCCGCCAGGAGACGCCGTCTACGGCCAAGTGATGGATGACCAAGGCGAGCTGCCCAGTCGCTGCCACCCAAAGCGCGCCCAGCATTGCCCCAACCGCAGGATTCAACCTCGAACGCACGGTGATGAGCGCCTCGTCCGTCAGCGCATCGGCGGTATGCAGATACTCACCAACGCCAACCGTCCCGGGTTCCGACACGTGCAATGACCACCCGTCACCGGCGTCGTCAACACTCAGCCGCAACATGCCGTGCTGATCGACCAGGGCCTGCAACAGCGCCAGGACGTCAGCCTCGCTCACCCCCGCCGGAGCCTGGAGCAACACCGTCTGATTGAACTGTTCGGTCGGGCCGTCCACGCTTGCCAACCAGCTGATGATGGGTGTTGCCGTTACCGGCCCCGTCCCGTCATCGACGACGTCGTTCTCACCGTCCGAGAGGGTGGCTACCCGTGCCAGCCGGGCCACGGTCTGCTCGACGAAGATGTCGCGCGGCCGACACAACACACCGGCCGCCCGTGCGCGGGCTACCACCTGCATCGACAAGATGCTGTCACCGCCCAGCTCGAAGAAGGAGTCGTCGACGCCGACCCGCTCCACCCCGAGCACCTGCGCGAATATGCCGGCCAAAGTCTCCTCGACGGCACTGGCTGGGGCCCGGTATTGGTCGGAATCGGTGTACTCCGGGGCCGGCAATCCCCGCTTGTCGAGCTTGCCGTTGACTGTCAACGGCAACGCCTGCAGCGCGACCACCGCCGACGGCACCATGTACCCCGGCAACCGCTCACCGAGTGCAGCGCGGATCCCGCCCGGATCAGCGGTCCCGGTGACGTAACCCACCAGCCGTTTGTCACCGGGGCGGTCCTCGCGGACGATCACCGCGGCTTGATCGACCCCCTCGAGTGAAGCCAACGCCGCCTGGACCTCACCGAGCTCGATGCGGTAGCCGCGGATCTTGACCTGCTCATCGGCGCGACCCACGTACCGCAAATGTCCATCCGGGCCCCACCACACCAAATCCCCGGTGCGATACATCCGGTGCCCGGGTCCGCCGAAGGGGCACGCGACAAACCGCGACGACGTCAACCCCGACCGGCCGACATAGCCCTCGGCTACGCCGGCGCCGGCGACATACAGCTCTCCGACCACACCGGGGGCAACAGGACGCAACCAACCATCGAGCACGAAGAGGCTCAAATGCGCCAACGGCACCCCGATCGGGGATTCCACCTTCTCAACATCTGCGGCGGAGATCTGGCGTACCGACGCATGCACCGTGGTCTCGGTGATGCCGTACATGTTCAGCAATCGCGGCAATCCCGGATGACGCCCCAGCCAGCCTCCGAGGCGGGCGGGCTCGAGTGCCTCCCCACCGAAGATCACCGTCTCGAGTTTGAGCTGATCACCCAACTCCGGGGCCAGCCCGTCCGCGGCTTGCAGGGCATAAAACGCGGACGGCGTCTGACTCAACACGCCGACCTGCTCAGATACCAGCAGCGCGTGCAATTCTTCGGGCGAGCGCACCACAGCGTCGGGCACCACCACCAAACGGCCCCCGCTCAGGAGGGCCCCAAAGATCTCCCATACCGAGAAGTCGAAGGCCAACGAGTGACACTGCGTCCACACCCCAGCCGCTGGCACATCGGCCTCCAGCGCCTCCAGCAGCTGAACCACGTTGCGGTGTGCAACGGCTACACCCTTCGGTGTTCCCGTGGTTCCCGAGGTGTAGATCAGATACGCGATATCGTCGACGGACGGCAGCGCGAATCCGGTGCTCGCCTGGGTATCGATGGCCGGATCGTCAGTATCGACGACCACTAATCCCTCGTGGTCGGGCAGTCGTGAGCGCAGCGCGCGAGTAGTCAGGACGGCCACCGGTGCGGCGTCGGCGAGCACGAACTTGATCCGGGCATCCGGATGCGCGGGGTCGATCGGCACATAGGCCGCCCCGGTTTTGAGCACGGCAAGGATGGACACCACGGCTTCGGGCGAGCG
>NZ_LQIX01000024.1 GCF_001500045.1 Mycobacterium sp. GA-1199 | reverse complement strand
CACCCGCACCCCGGGCGGCATCTCCAACAGTCGATCCCAGACACACACGATCAAAGAAATCTCGACGAACCGAAACTTCGAACGGACTCGGCATAGCGCAACTCCAATCACAACAGATGTTGCACTGACCGTATGAATCCGCGGCCGAAATTCGTCGCCAGATGCACAATCGAGCGGCGCTAGACCTCGATGACGACGGCGCCGCCCTGGCCGCCGCCGGCACACATCGCCGCGACTCCGATTCCGCCGCCGCGCCGCTGCAGCTCGTAGACCAGCGTGGTGACCATCCGCGCACCCGATGCCGCGATGGGATGGCCGAGGCTGCAACCACTTCCGGAGAAGTTCACAAGCTCCTCGTCGATTCCGTACTCGCGGCACGCCGCGATCGGCACCGATGCGAACGCCTCGTTGATCTCCCACAGCGCGACGTCGGACGGCTTGAGGCCGGCGCGGTCGAGCACCTTGCCGATCACCTTCACCGCGCCGAGCCCGCAGTCGCGCGGCGGCACACCCGCTGCGGCCCAGGCTTTCACGGTGGCCAGCCTGGTGAGGTTGTTGGCGCCGGCGTAGTCGGCGTCGACAAGCGCCACCGCCGCCGCCGCGTCGTTCGTGCCGCTGCTGTTGCCCGCGGTGATCGAGAAGCCCTCGATCTCGGGGTGCAGCGGTTTGAGACCCGCCAGCTTCTCGACGGTGGTGTCGCGGCGCGGATGCTCGTCGACACTGAACTCGGTGACCGAACCGTCGAACTGCTGCACCTTCAGCGGCACGATCTCGTCGACGAACTTGCCCGCGTCCATCGCGGCGATCGCGCGCTGGTGCGACCGCGTCGCCCAGGCGTCCATCTCCTCGCGCGTGATGCCGACCGCCTGCGCGGTGTTCCACCCGACGGTGATCGACATGTCGCGTGTCGGCGCGTCAGGCGTCTCGACGTGGGTAGGCGGCATCCACTTCTCTTCGAACTTCAGTTCAGGGCCCGGGATACGCCAGTTGACCAGGGGCGTCATCGACAGCGACTGCACACCGCCGGCGATCAGCGCGCGCTCCATGCCGGAACCGATCTGCGCTGCCGCGTTGCCGATCGCAGTGAGGCTGCCCGCGCAGTGCCGGTTCACCGACTGGCCCGGAACATCGGGCAGCCCGCAGGCATCGGCCGCGTAGCGCGCCAAATCGCCGCCGCCGTAGTGAGATTCGGCGAAGATGAGGTCGTCGATGTCGTTGGGGTCGATACCCGAGCGACGGATCACCTCCGGCAGGACGGCGGTGATCAGCGTCTCCGGCGGGGTGTTGACCAGCGTGCCCTTGAACGAGCGGCCGATCGCGGTCCTGGCGGCACCGACGATGACGGGTGTTCCCATGTTTCTACCTCGGGTTTCGACGTTAGCGGCGTTACAAAACTAGCAGCTAGTGTAGCGGACCCCGCTACTCGGGCTCGGGTACGTGGAAATGCTCGTCACGCAGCCGGAACGCTTCCTTGGTGCCGTGCTGCGCGCGGGTCTTGACGAAGTTGAACTCACCCTCTGCGAACTGCAGGTTCGTCCCGTACGCGTGGAACAGGTAGCTCGCCACCTCCTCGCCCTGGTAGGCCTGGCTCTGCTCGACGAGGCGGAACGCCTCCTTGGCGATCACGACTCCGTCGGCGGGCATCTTGGCGGCCTTCTCCGCCCAATACCGGGCCCGTGCAGCGACCTTGTCGGCCTCGCAGGTCTCGGTGAAGACGCCGAGGTGTTCGACCGCGCCGGCCTCGATGATGTCGCCGGTCAGCAGCAGCCGGCGGGCCAGCACCGGTCCCAGGCGGTGGAAGAACATGTGCAGGCTGCCCAGCGCGGGCCCGAGGAAGCGGGTCGCGGGCATGCCGATCTTCGTGGTGCGGGCGATGACGGAGATGTCGGTCATCAACGCCATCTCGAAGCCGCCGCCCAGCGCATACCCGCTGATCTCCCCCACCGTGACCTTCGGGAAGCCCATGAAGTTGTGGTAGAAGCCGAAGGACTTGCGGTCCACCGTCAATCGTCGACGTTGGCTCGGGCGCCTCTTCGCCTGCGCCGAGTCCTTTGCCTTCCGCTCTTCGCGCGAGCGCTCATCGCCATCGCCGTACCAGCCGTAGGCGTTGTTCATATCGGCCCCCGTGCTGAACACCCCCTCGGCGCCTCGCAGCAGGACGACGGTGATGTCGTCGTCCTCGGCGACCTGGTCGAGGTAACGGCCGACCGTCTCGCGCATCGCCGCGTCGTAGGAGTTGCGCTGCGCGGGGTTGTTCAACGTGATGGTCGCGATCCGCTTGTCGCGGTCGACGTCGAACAGCACGCGGTTATCGGCGTTGGTCATGGCGTGTCCTCACTGAACGTCGGAAATGAGCTTGGCCTCAATGGTTTTGTCCGTTCCGGCCGCGAGCGTGTTGCGCCGGGCGACCGCAAGATGGTCGGCAGCGAGCTTGGCGGCACGGGACTGGTTGCCGTCGCGGATCGCGTCGAGCAGGCGTTGGTGATCCCGCAGCGCGGCCCGCATCGTCTTGTCGTTCATCGGATCGGCTCCGGTCTCGTCTCCCCACACCGACGACTCGTGCGCCGACCAGATCAGCTCCAAGGAGCCGATCAACAGGATCATCGGCTCGTTGCCGCAACGGGAGACGATCGTTTCGTGGAACCGCCGGGCGTTGGGGACGTATCGTGCCGGATCGTCGAATTCGTCGATCTGCCTTCGTATCTCGTCCTCGAGATGGGGTACGACCTCGGTTATGCGGTCGGCCCTGGCGGCGCACATGCTCGCGCAGATCGGTTCGAGGTGCAGCAACGCGCCGCTGACGTCCGCCGGTGTCGCCGAGCGCGCCTGCAACACCATGCTGATCATGTGCGCGGTCCGGTCCGCCGACGGTTGATGCACGATCGCACCGCCCATATTGCCCCGCCGCACCGAGATCAGCCCGTCCGTCTCGAGGATGTGGATCGCCTCACGCAACGCCGGAGGGCTCACTCCGAACTCGGCGAGCAGGCCGTCTTGAGACGGCAGCACATCGCCCTCCTTGAGCCGCCCGGACAGGATGTCGTCCCGCAACCGCGCGGCGATGATCTCCGCCACTCGCGGCTGACGAATCCTGTGCGCGTTGGTCATCTCGTCCGGCGCTTCCCGAACTGAAAGACCGACAGCCGCTCTGGTGAGGACGCCGACGTGCTGAACTCGCCGGTGCACAACACCTCGTCACCGAGCAGCAGCCGTGCCGTGGACGTCACGCGACCGTCGGCCTCCGCGCGGGCCACGTCGAACCTCAGCTCGGTGAGGATCGGCGTCGGCCTGCGGAAGGTGACGGTCAGCGAGCGGGTCTTGCCGGTTCGGCCGGTCGCGCAGCTGTGGTGCTGGGTCACGCAGTCGAAGAACACCGCGAGGAATCCACCGTTGACCAGGCCCGGCGGACCTTCGAACACGACCGGGAACGTGACCCGCCCCGACGCGGTGTCGGCGCCTAGCTCGTCGACGGTGTATTCGGGGAACGCCGGGTTGTAGGCGCCGATGTCGAAGGCGTGGTCGAGGTAGACGCGTTGCGACTCGGCGGCGTCGGGTCCGATGCGCGGTGTCGGATCCGGGGGTGCCGCCGACGCGAGCTCGCGTTCCCACTCGTCGATCTGGCGCAGCATCACATCGACGGTCGAATGTTCGTGTTCGAGCGAGAGCAGCAGACTGCTGAGTCGGCGAAGGGCGCCCGCGGCGGCGACGGTCTGCGCCAGCGGTTGCTCGCCGTAGCTGGGCGTGTCCTGTGCCATCGATGGCCTCTCGTCGGCGGCGCCGTCTATTCGACCGCTGTCCTTGCTAACTTGTACAAGATAGCAATACTGTATGTCTAACCGTATAGCTCGAGATTGGCGGATTCAACGGTGACCGATGCGGCCGACGAGGGCGTGGTGCAGACATCACGCGACGACGCGATACTGCGCATCAAGCTGAGCCGGCCCGCGCGGCGTAACGCGTTGAGCCGCAGCATGACCGACACACTCGTAGCGACGTTGACCGCCGCCGCCACCGACGACTCCCTGCGGGTCGTGCTCATCCGCGGCGACGGGTCGGATTTCTGCGCGGGGGTGGACTGGGTGGCGTCCAATGCCGGTGGTCAGCGCCCGCGGACCGGGGATATCGTCCGGCGCCAACCCCACACCGCACACCGGGTCGTCGAACTGATCCACACGCTGCACCTGCCGGTGGTGTGCACGGTGCGCGGATGGGCCGCTGCCCTGGGGTGCAACCTCGCGCTGGCAGCCGACTTCACCGTCGCCGCGGAAGACGCCGTGTTCTGGGAGCCGTTCCTCGGCCGCGGTTTCAGCCCCGACTCGGGTTCGTCCTGGCTGTTGCCCCGGCTCATCGGCCTGGCACGCGCCAAGCGGATGCTGCTGCTGGGCGAGAAGGTCAGCGGCGCCGACGCGACCGAGTGGGGCCTGATCCACGCCGCGGTACCTGAATCCGAATTGTCTGCGGTGAGCGACGAACTCGTCGAGCGGTTGGCGTCCGGACCGACCGTCGCGCTCGGCCTGGCCAAACAGTCCATCCACTACGGCCAGCACGCATCGCTCTCCGACACCATGAACAGGGAGCTCTACAACGTCGAGTTATCCTGCCGGACCACCGATTTCAAAGAAGGGCTGGCGGCGTTCCGTGACAAGCGCCCGCCGGAATTCCAAGGGCGCTGAGGGATAGGAACAGGAATGTCCCACACTTTTGACGACATCAAATACGAAGTCGACGGGCACAAGGCCACGATCACCTTGAACCGGCCGAATGCGCTCAATGCGCTGAGCCCGCACATGGTCACCGAACTTCGCGCCGCCTACGACGAAGCCGAGAACGACGACGACATCTGGATCCTGATCGTGACGGGCACGGGCCGCGCGTTCTGCACCGGCGCCGACGTCGGCGAGATCCCCGAGGACGGCCGCGTCATCTACGAGCGGCCGTATCTGTCCACCTACGAACAGTGGGAGGCCCCGCAGGAGGGCACTCCCCCGTTCCGGCGGATGGCCAAGCCGGTCCTGACGGCGGTGAACGGATTGTGTTGTGGCGCCGGGCTGGACTGGATCACCACCGGCGACATCGCGATCGCCTCCGACAAAGCCACGTTCTTCGATCCGCACGTGAGCATCGGGCTGGTCGCGGGACGCGAAATGGTCCGCCTGGCGCGGATCCTGCCCCGCAACATCGCGCTGCGCATGGCGCTGATGGGGAAACATGAGCGGATGAGTGCCGAACGGGCCTACGAGCTGGGGATGATCAGCGAAGTCGTGGAGCACGACCGGCTGTTGGAGCGCGCGCACGAGATCGCCGACATCGTGAACTCCAATGCCCCGCTTGCGGTCCGTGGCACCCGGCTGGCCATCCACAAGACGCTGGACCTACCGCTGCACGAGGCCGAGATCCTCGCCGAGACGTTCCGTGAGCGGGTGGTCCGCACCGACGACGCCGCCGAGGGCCCCAAGGCTTTCATGGAGAAGCGCGCCCCCAACTGGCAGTGCCGATGAACGCGCCGGTGACATTCGAGACGATCACCCTCGATGTGGACGCCACCGACCACGTCGCGACCATCACGCTGAACCGACCGGAGTCGCTGAACGCCTTCAACCGCACCATGTGCGAGGAGATGTCGCAGGCGTGGCACCTGGTCAAGAACGACGACGCCGTCAACGCGGTGGTGCTCCGCGCGGCGGGCGACCGCGCGTTCAGCGCGGGCCTGGACATCAAGGCGTCCTACGGCCAGCCGGACAACGTATGGAACCACGAGGATCCCGGCGAGCACCTCAGCCCGAAGTGGCAGAAGATGTGGAAGCCGGTCGTCTGCGCGGTACAAGGCATGTGCACCGCGGGGGCGTTCTACTTCCTCAACGAGGCCGACGTGGTCATCTGTTCGCAAGATGCCACCTTCTTCGACTCCCACGTGAGCGCCGGCCTGGTGTGCGCGCTGGAGCCAATCGGGCTGATGCGTCGCGTCGGGCTGGCCCAGTCGCTGCGAATCGCGTTGATGGGCAACGACGAACGCATCAGCGCCGCCACGGCACTGCAGATGGGCCTGGTGACCGAGGTGGTGCCCGTCGACCGCCTGTGGACGCGAGCGCATGAGATCGCCGCCGGCATCGCCGCAAAGCCACCGTCGGCGACACAAGGCACCGTCAAGGCGATCTGGGAGTCGCTGGAGAAGCCGTACCGCGCGGCGATGGAGCAGAACCTGATCTACACCCGGCTGGGCAATCCGCTCGGCCAGGCCGAGCTGGCCCAAGCGCCGCCGATCGTACGGTCCGAACCGAGGATCCGATGATGGGTGATCACGCGCTGCGCCAACGCATCAGGGATGTCCTCGCCCTCGATGCGGACGCGCCCGCCATCGAATACGACGGCGAATGGGTCACGTGGGGCCAGTTGGCCGGACTGGCCGCCCAGATCCACGGTGTCGGGGTGACGGGTCGGCAGGTCGGAATGTTGTTGCGCAACACGCCTGCCCACGTCGCGAGCTTCCTCGGTGTCCTGCTGGGCGGGGGCACCGTGGTGGTCGTCAACCCCTCCCGCGGCGACGACCGCATCAGGCCCGACCTCGACGCGCTTGCGCTACCGGTGGTGATCGGCGAACAGCAGGACCTGACGCGGTTGGTGCGCACTCCGGGCACCGACATGGTGGCCATCTCGACGGTCTCCGATCCCATCCGTCTGACCGCGGCGCGCGCCCTGATGCCAGAGGAGAACCGCATCGGTGTTGCGGTGCGGATGCTGACCAGCGGCACGACGGGGCCGCCCAAGCGGATCGATCTGACGTACGACATGTTGGCGCACAGCGTGATCGGCAAAGGTTACGACGAGGCGCCACCGCCGAGGCAACTGCGAGGCGGGGTGGCCATCGTCAACGCGCCCCTGGTGCACATCGGTGGGGTCTTTCGGGTGCTGCAGTGCGTCTGCGAGGGGCGTTCGTTCGTCCTGCTCGACCGCTTCGAGCTGAACCGCTGGGCCGACGCGGTGCGACGGCACCGTCCACGCGCGGTGTCGCTCGTGCCGGCCGCACTGCGCACGGTGTTGCACTCGGAGCTGACCCGCGACGATCTGGCCGGCATCCAAGCGGTCACCTCCGGAACCGCACCGCTGTCCGCCGAGGACGCCGACGCGTTCACCGAGAAGTTCGGCATACCGGTTCTGACGTCCTACGCCGCAACCGAGTTCGGCGGCGGGGTCGCCGGCTGGACGCTGGCCGATTACCACCAGTACTGGCAGACCAAGCGGGGCAGTGTGGGGCGAGCCAGCCTCGGCGCACAGCTGCGCGTCGTCGACCACGACGGGCGCCCCCTCGGCGTCGATGCGCCCGGCCTGCTCGAGGTCAAGCCCGGCCAGTTGGGTCCGGCAGCGAACTGGATGCGCACCACCGACATGGCCCGCATCGATGCCGACGGGTTCGTGTGGATCTTGGGACGCGCCGATCAGGCGATCATTCGCGGCGGTTTCAAGGTCATGCCCGACGATGTCCGCGCAGCACTGGAGAGCCACCCCGCGGTGCACAGCGCCGCCGTGGTCGGTCGGCCCGACGAACGACTCGGCGAGACGCCGGTGGCGATGGTGCAGCCCCGCGAACCCGTCGATGCCGCGACGCTCGAGGAGTTCCTGCGAAACCGCCTGGCCCGCTACGAGGTTCCCACGGCGATCGCGATCGTCGAACAGATGCCGTGCACGCCGTCGGGTAAGCCCGACCTGAGCGCGGTGCGGCAACACTTCACAGTCGAAGCCACCGTCGACAATGCCTGATCGCACCGTCGGCTCGGTGCTGCGAGCGCAGGCCGCCGCGCGCGGTGATCACCCTCTGCTGATCTGCGATGCGGACCGCTTGAACTATGCCGACGCCGAACACCGATCGGCCCTGTTGGCTCGGGGACTGATCGGTCTCGGCGCGGGCAAGGGCACGCACGTCGGCGTGCTGTATCCGAACGGGTCGGCGTTCGTCGTCGCGATGCTGGCCGCCGCGCGGATCGGCGCCGTCGTCATCCCGGTCTCGACGCTGGCGACCGCACCGGAAATGCGCGAACAACTCGGCCACGCCGACGTCGAGATCCTCTTGGCCACAGCGTCGTACCGGTCCCACGACTACCGGCAACGGCTCGCCGACGTCACAGGCCTTCCGCTGCTGCGCCACGTTCTCGTCGACACCGAGCCCCCGGAGCTCGCCGACGCCGAACTGCTGACCGCGCTCGAAGACGACGTCGAGCCGTGCGACGAATTGGCGATCATCTACACGTCGGGGTCGACCAGCGCGCCCAAGGGCGTGGTGCATACACACGCGGGGCTGCTCGACCACCAGTTGGTGCTCAACGAGATCCGCGGGCTGACCGCCGAGGTGAAGCTGTTCAGCAATTCGCCGTTCTTCTGGATCGGCGGGTGCGCCTACTCCGTACTGGCCACACTTCTCGCAGGCGCAACGCTGTTGTGCTCCAACGCCGTCGATGCCGGCGAGACGCTCGATCTGCTGGAGGCCGAGAAGCCGACGATGACCAACGGGTTCGTGGCCGGTATCGCACACCTGGCCCGCCACCCCAGCCTGCCGAGCCGCGATCTGTCGTCGATCAGGCGAGGCAACCTGTACCCGATCATGGCACCCGACGTCCGGCCCGCCGACCCCGAACTGCGCCACACCATGCTCGGCATGACCGAATCCGGCAGCGTCATCCTGGCCTGCGCCGACGAATCCGATCAGCCCGAGCACCGGCGCGGATCGTTCGGCAAGCCGGTACCCGGATTCGACGTCAAGGTCGTCGAGCCCGACACCGGAGCACCCGTGGGCGCCGGCGCCGTCGGTGAACTGTGCGCCCGTGGGCCGTTCATGATGCAGCGCTATTACAAGCGCAGCCGCGAGGAGTGCTTCGACGCCGACGGCTGGTTCCACACCGGCGACCTCGTCCGCACGGACACCGACGGCTTCTTCTATTTCGTCGGTCGCCGCGGCTCGATGATCAAGACCGCGGGCGCCAATGTCGCACCCGCCGAGGTGGAACGGGCGATCGCGAAGGTGACCGGCGGCGCTGTCGCGCACGTGATCGGCCTCCCCGACGCCGACCGCGGCCAGCTCGTCGCCGCGGTCGTCGCGCTGGAGGACGGCGCGTCGTTCGACGAGGCCTCCTGCCGCGAACGACTCAAGGCCGAGTTGTCGGCCTACAAGATCCCCCGGCGGTTCGCCGCCGTGCCCGCCGCCCATATCCCGGTGTTGTCGAGCGGAAAGGTCGACTTGTCCCGTTTGGCAGAGGTTTTCGATGTCTGAAACGATCGACGCGGTGGTGCGGCTGCGAGCCGCCGAACATGGCGACAAGCCGGCGGTGATCGACCCGTCGGCCAGGATGACCTATGCCGAGCTCGACGACGCCACGCATGAGTTGGCCGCGGCCTTCGTGACTGCGGGCGTAGGCAAGGGCAATCGGGTCGCGTTGATCATGCCCAACAGCGTCGAGTGGGTGCGGATCGCGATCGCGCTGACCCGCGTCGGCGCCGTACTGGTGCCGTTGAGCACGCTGTTGCAGCCACCCGAACTCGCGGCCCAGCTTCGCATGGCCGCGGTGCAGTTCGTGGTGGCCGTCGAGGAGTTCCGCGGCCACCGCTACCTCGACGACATCCGCGCCGAGCGCGGCAGTCTTCCCGCCCTGCGCCAGGTTTGGCGCGCGGACCGGCTGCCCCCGGGCGGCGCGGCGCCCGTCGACGAGATCGCGGCCGCCGTCACCCCGAGCGACACGTTGGCGATCATGTTCACCTCCGGCAGCAGTGGCCCGCCCAAGGGTGTGATCCACTCGCACGGCAACGCTTTGGACGCGGTGCGATCCGGTCTGGCGGCGCGTTGCATCTGCGCCGACACCCGGTTGTATCTGCCGATGCCGTTCTTCTGGGTGGGCGGGTTGGCCGGCGGTCTGCTGTCCGCGTTGCTGACCGGCGCCACGCTGGTGACCGAGGAGATCCCGCGACCGGAGACGACCTTGCGGCTACTCGAACGTGAACGCGTCACCCTGTTCCGCGGCTGGACCGACCAGGCGGCGGCGATGGCACGCGCGAACGTCACCGTGGGAGCTGACCTTTCGGAGCTGCGGCCCGGCAGCATGGAGGCGTTGCTGCCACCCGAGCAGCGCGCGGCCCCCGGCGCGCGGGCCAATTTGTTCGGCATGACCGAGTCATTCGGACCCTACTGCGGCTATCCCGCCGACACCGATATGCCGCGCTCGGCATGGGGCAGTTGCGGAAAACCCTTCGACGGCATGGAGGTCCGCATCGTCGACACCGACAGCGGTGTGCCGGTGCCGACCGGGACCATCGGAATGATCCAGATCCGCGGGCCACATGTCATGCGTGGAATCTGCCGCCGCAGCCGCGAAGACGTGTTCACCCGTGACGGCTTCTACCCCACCGGTGACCTCGGGCATGTCGATGAAGAGGGCTTCATGTTCTCTCACGGCCGTTGCGATGACATGTTCAAGGTCAGCGGCGCGACGGTCTATCCCAGCGAGGTGGAGCGCGCGTTGCGGACCATCGACGGCGTGCACAACGCGATCGTGACCGACGTGGCGGGTGCCGTCGGCGCCGCCGTGGTGTCGGAACGCCCCGTCGACGAGTTGCGCGCGGAGGCGCGAACCCGGTTGAGCGGCTTCAAGGTACCGACGGTGTGGCTTGTCACCGGCAACGACGACGACCTCCCCCGCAAGGCGTCGGGCAAGGTCGACGTCCTGGCGCTGCGCGAGGTCCTGCGCGAGCGGGTCAGGTGACCACGCCCCGCTCTGTGAGGTGGTCGATCAAGGGCTTCGCGCCCGCGGCGAGGTGCTCGGACATCTCGGCCCGGGCGAGGGCCTGGTCGTGCTGCTCCAGCGCGGCCAGCAGCCTGCGGTGGTGATCGTTCGACTTCTCCGGCCAACCCGCGATGACCGGGAACACCGATTCGGGGGCGTAGCGAGTGATCTGCGACATCAGCTGCGCGAGCTTGGGCGAGTCCGCGGCGACGTTGATGGCGCGGTGGAACTCGTGGTTGAGCCGTACCGCCCGCTCGTCGTCGGCGGCGGCATATGCGGATTCCAGGTCGGACTGGATCTGCTTCAGGTCGCGTAACTGCTCGTCGGTGATGTTGGCCGCGGCGCGCGCCGCGAGCTCCCCACCGATGTAGGCCTGAACATTCGACACGTCGGTGAGATCGCGGCCCGTCACGGGTAACACGACGAATCCGCGCCGTGGCTGTTGGGCCAGGAGCCCTTCGGCCTTCAGCTCGAACAGCGCCTCGCGGACCGGGGTGACACTGATGCCGAGTTCGGCGGCCAGTTGGTCCAGCCGCACGTACTCACCGGCGGCGTAGGTGCCGTCGAAGATGCGCTTGCGCACGAAACGTGCTACGTCCTCGGCGAGTTGCGGCCGGAAGGCGAATTCGGGCGCTGTCACCGTCACACCTGATAGTCGGCGAGCAACCGCTTGCTGATGATGTTCTTCTGGATCTCGCTGGTGCCCTCGCCGATCAACAGGAACGGCGCGTCGCGCATCAACCGCTCGATCTCGTATTCCTTGGAATACCCGTAGCCGCCATGGATCCGGAAACTCTGCTGGGTGACCTCCGAGCAGAACTCGCTCGCGAGGTACTTCGCCATGCCGGCCGCGACGTCGTTGCGTTCTCCGGAGTCCTTCAGCCGGGCGGCGTTGACCATCATCAGGTGGGCGGCCTCGACTTTGGTTGCCATCTCGGCTAATTGGAAGGCGATGGCCTGATGCTCCGAGATCGGCTTGCCGAACGTCTGGCGCTGCTGGGCGTAGCGGACCGCCAGTTCGAACGCGCGGATGCCCACACCGCACGCCCGTGCCGAGACGTTGACCCGGCCGACCTCGATCCCGTCCATCATCTGGAAGAATCCCTGTCCGGGCGCCTCGCCGAGGATGTCGTCGGCCCCGGCCACGTAGCCGTCGAAGATCAACTCGGTGGTGTCGATGCCCTTGTAGCCGAGTTTGTCGAGCTTGCCGGGGATGGTCAGGCCCGGCGCCACTTCGCCGTAGCCGACCGGCTTTTCGACGAGGAACGCGGTCAGGTTGCGATGCGGTTTGTCGGCCCCCTCGTCGGTGCGCACCAGCACCGCGATCAGTGTGGACGTGCCACCGTTGGTCAACCACATCTTCTGGCCGTCGATCCGGTAGGTGCCGTCGTCGTTGCGGGTGGCCCGCGTCCGGATCGCGGCGACATCGGATCCGAGTTCGGGCTCGGACATCGAAAACGCGCCGCGCGTCTCCCCCGTCGCCATCCGCGGCAGGTAGTGCTGCTTCTGCGCATCGGTGCCGTGCTGGCGGAGCATGTAGGCGACGATGAAGTGGGTGTTGAGCACACCGGAGATGCTCATCCAGCCGCGCGCCAACTCCTCGACGCACAGCGCGTACGTCAGCAGCGATTCGCCGAGGCCGCCGTACTCCTCCGGGATCATCAACCCGAACAGTCCCATCTCTTTCATCGCATCGACGATGGCCTGCGGGTAGGTGTCGGTCTTCTCGAACTCCGGCGCGTTCGGGATGATCTCCTTCTCGACGAATTGGCGTACGGTGGAAAGGATTTCGGTCTGTACATCGGTCAGGCCGACCGTCTGGGCGAGTTTCGTCATGCGCCGATCCTCTCGAACACCGCGGCCAGCCCCTGGCCTCCGCCGATGCACATGGTCTCCAGACCGTAGCGGGCGCCGCGCCTGGTCAGCTCGCGCGCCAGCGTCGCCAGCATCCGCCCGCCCGTCGCACCCACGGGGTGCCCCAACGAGATTCCCGAACCGTGCACGTTCGTGCGTTCGGTGTCCGCCGCGCCGAAATTCCACTCCCGCATCACCGCAAGGGCCTGTGCGGCGAACGCCTCGTTCAGCTCGATCAGGTCCATGTCGCGCAGCGACAGTCCCGCCTTGGCCAGCGCGACCTCGGTGGCGGGCACGGGCCCGATCCCCATGATGTTGGGCGCCACACCCGCCGAACCCCATGACACCAGCCGCACCAGCGGCGTCAGACCCAGCTCTTCGGCCTTGTCACGCGTGGTCACCACGCACATCGATGCGGCGTCGTTCTGGCCGCTCGCATTGCCCGCGGTGACCGTCGCCTCCGGATCCTGTTTACCGAGAACGGGTCTCAGCTTCGCCAGCGATTCGAGCGAGGTGTCCGGCCTCGGATGCTCGTCGGTGTCGATCACCTCCTCGCCCTGCCGGGTACGGACGCTGACGGGGATGATCTCCTCGGCCAGGATGCTGTCCTTCTGGGCGGCCACCGCGCGGCGATGAGACGTCACGGCGAGCTCGTCCTGCTCCTGACGCGAGATGCCGTACTGCCTGCGCAGGTTTTCGGCGGTCTCGAGCATCCCTCCGGGCACCGGGTAGTTTCTGCCGCCGGCGGTGGTGCGTCCGCGGGCCAGCGAGTCGTGCAGCGTGACGCCGCCGGGCGCAGGCCCCCACCGGATGTCGGTCGAGTAGAACGTCACGTTGCTCATGCTCTCCGCGCCGCCGGCGACCACGACGTCGTTGTCTCCGTTGGCAACCTGCATGCACGCCTGGATGACGGCTTGCAGACCCGAACCGCAGCGCCGGTCGACCTGCATGCCGGGCACGGTCACCGGCAAGCCGGAATCCAGTGCCACCACGCGTCCGATCGCGGGCGCCTCGCTGCTCGGATAGCAGTGCCCCAGGATCACGTCCTCGACCGCTTCGGCCTGAATTCCAGTGCGCTCCAGCAGCCCCTTGAGCGCTGCGACGCCGAGATCGACGGCCGTCAGCGATTTGAACATTCCGCCGTAGCGGCCGATCGGCGTGCGCACCGGTTCGCAGATGACGGCCTCACGCATCAGACGTACCTCCCGCCGGTGACCTCGAGGACCGTGCCGGTCATGTAGGACGACAGGTCGCTGGCCAAAAACAGCGCGACCTTGGCCACCTCGTCGGGCTCACCGGCGCGACCCATCGGCACCTCGGCGAGCTTTTGATCCCAAATGCGTTGCGGCATCGCCTCGGTCATCGCCGAGCGGATCAATCCGGGCTGAATCGCGTTGACCCGCACGCCCAGATGGGCGAGTTCCTTGGCGGCAGCCTTGGTCATGCCCACGATGCCGGCCTTGGCCGCCGAATAGTTCGTCTGCCCGACCAGGCCGACCTTGCCCGAGATCGACGACATGTTGATGATTGCGCCGCGCTTGTTCTCGCGCATGATCGGTGCGGCCGCCTTCAGCCCGTTCCATGTGCCCTTGAGGTGCACGGCGATGACCTGATCGAACTGCTCCTCGGTCATCTTGCGAAGCGTTGCGTCACGGGTGATCCCGGCGTTGTTGACCATGATGTCCAGACCACCGAACCGCTCCACGGCGGCACCGACCAGGGCCTCGACGTCGTCGGCCTTGGTGACGTCGCTACGCACGGCGATCGCGACCGGATCTTTCGAGGCGCCGCCGAGCCGCTCGGCCGCCTCCTCGGTCGCCGCCAGATCCAGATCGCCCAGCACCACCCGGGCACCCTCGGCGATAAACCGTTCGGCGATCGCGTATCCCAGACCCTGTGCACCTCCGGTCACGACCGCCGTCTGTCCGGCCAACAGCGACACCTGATCACCCCTTCCGCTGGTCAAGGCCCACCCGGGGCCGCATCAATCGGACATCATATTTCATATATGATCGCCTCCATTCGATGGCCCGACCGGTCGCACGGCGCGGGCGTTCGCCGTCGCACCGATCGACACTCGGATGGACAGATGAGGGACAGGAGCACAGGATGACGACGTCCGAAGTCAGCGACGAGGACTTCCAGGAGATCCTCGCGCAGACCCGTCACTTCGTCCGCACCGCGGTGGTCCCCCGCGAACAGGAGATCCTGGCCTCCGACCGCGTCCCCGACGACCTTCGCGAGCAGGCCAAGAAGATGGGGCTCTTCGGCTACGCCATACCCCAGGAGTGGGGCGGGCTGGGGTTGAATCTCTCGCAGGACGTCGAGCTGGCGATGGAGCTGGGCTACACCTCGCTGGCCCTGCGCTCGATGTTCGGCACCAACAACGGCATCGCAGGACAGGTCCTGGTCGGTTTCGGCACCGACGAGCAGAAGGCGCGCTGGCTCGAGCCGATGGCCACCGGTGACGTCGTCGCATCGTTCGCGCTCACCGAGCCCGGCGCAGGTTCCAATCCGTCGGGGCTTCGCACCAAAGCCGTTCGGCAAGGCGATCATTGGGTGATCACGGGCCAGAAGCGGTTCATCACCAACGCCCCGACGGCCGACCTTTTCGTCGTGTTCGCCCGCAGCCGCCCCGCCGACGCGGACGGGGCCGGCATCGCCGTGTTCCTGGTGCCCGCCGACACCGCCGGCGTCCAGGTCGGCGCCAAGGACGCGAAGATGGGCCAGGAAGGCGCGTGGACGGCGGACGTCAGCTTCGACGACGTGCGCGTGCCCGCCGAAGCGCTCGTCGGCGGCAGCGAGGACATCGGCTACCGCGCCGCGATGATCTCGTTGGCGCGCGGCCGCGTACACATCGCCGCTCTGGCCGTCGGGGCCGCGCAACGGGCGCTCGACGAATCGATCGCCTACGCCGCGACCGCCACCCAGGGAGGCACACCGATCGGTGACTTCCAGTTGGTGCAGGCGATGCTCGCCGATCAGCAGACCGGCGTGATGGCCGGGCGCGCACTGGTCCGCGACACCGCGCGCCTGTGGGTCACCGGCGAGGACCGCAGGGTGGCACCGTCGGCGGCCAAGCTGTTCTGCACCGAAATGGCCGGCGATGTCGCCGATCTCGCCGTCCAGATCCACGGCGGCAGCGGCTACATGCGCGAGGTTCCCGTCGAACGCATCTACCGCGATGTCCGGCTGTTGCGACTTTACGAGGGCACAAGCGAGATACAGCGGCTCATCATCGGGTCCAATCTCGTCAAGACTGCGCAGAAGGAGCGCTCATGAACAGGCTCGCCGACAAGGTCGCCTTCATCACCGGCGCCGCGCGTGGGCAGGGCCGCGCACACGCGGTACGGATGGCCACCGAGGGCGCCGATATCATCGCCGTCGACATCGCCGGAAAGCTCCCGGACTGTGTGCCTTACGACCATGCCACACCCGAGGAACTGGCCGAGACAGCCCGGCTGGTCGAGGCCACCGGTCGGCGCATCCTCACCTCACAGACCGACATTCGCGACGCCGAGACCCTGGGCGAGGTTGTCGCCGAGGGGGTTGCGGCGTTCGGAAGGCTCGATGTGATCGTCGCCAACGCGGGTGTCTCACCACCGCAGGTGTGGGACGAGATCACGCCGGAGGACTTCCGCGACGTGATGGACATCAACGTGGCGGGCACGTTCAACACCGTGCGCGCCGGCGCGCAGCACATCATCGACGGTGGCCGCGGCGGGTCCATCATCCTGATCAGCTCGGCTGCGGGAATCAAGTTGCAGCCGTTCATGGTTCACTACACCGCCAGCAAGCACGCCGTCACCGGCATGGCCCGCGCGCTCGCCGCCGAACTCGGCAAGCACTCGATCCGCGTCAACAGCGTGCACCCCGGCCCCGTCAACACCGCAATGGGTTCCGGCGACATGATCACCGCGATCGGCAAGGTGATGGAGACCAATCCTCAGTTACAGCACATGATGACGCCGTTTCTGCCGACGTGGATCCTGGAGCCTGAGGACGTCGCCGACGTGGTGTGCTGGTTGGCCAGTGACGAGTCGAAACACATGACGGCGACGGCCATTCCGGTGGATCAGGGCTCCACCCAGTACTGACGCCGACCCAGTGGCGCCCTGGGACCTCAGCGGATGAAGCGGACGATCGACTCCGCAACCGCGGCAGGCTTTTCCGAACCCTCGATCTCGATCGTCGTGGTCATCGTCGACTGCACGGCACCGTCAAGCTGATCGATCTTCGTCAGTTCGGCCCTGGCGCGGATCTTGGCGCCGACCTTGACCGGCGTGATGAAGCGAACCTTGTTGTATCCGTAGTTGATCGCCATCGCGACATTGCCGACCGTGTACAGCTGGTGCGAGAAGTGCGGAAGCAGCGACAACGTCAGCAAGCCGTGGGCGATCGTTCCGCCGAACGGTCCGTTGGCCGCCTTCTCCGGGTCGACGTGGATCCACTGGTGGTCCTCGGTGGCGTCGGCGAACAGGTTGACGCGGTCCTGGGTGACTTCGAGCCATTCGGTGGGGCCGAGCTGGCTGCCCTCGGCCGCGATGAACTCGTCGAGGTCGCTGAACTTCTTCACTGCTTCTCCTTCGTGCCGGCGACAGGATCGTCGCTAGAAGACGACGGTCTGGTTGCCGAATCGGATGATCCGGTCCTCACAGTGCCACAGCACCGCTCGGGACAACACAACGCGTTCGACGTCTGATCCGAGGCGGACCAAATCCTCCACGCTGTGCCGGTGGTCGACCCGCACCACATCCTGCTCGATGATCGGGCCCTCGTCGAGGTCATCGGTCACGTAATGCGCCGTCGCGCCGACCAGCTTGACCCCGCGTTCCTTGGCCCGCCGGTACGGCGCGGCGCCGATGAACGCCGGCAGGAACGAGTGATGGATGTTGATGAGCGGACACCCGATCTCCGCAATGAATTGCGGCGTGAGGATCTGCATGTAGCGTGCCAGGACCACCAGGTCGACGTTGCCGCGCAACAACTCGAGCTGACGACGTTCGGCGTCTTCGCGGATTTCCCTACTGGCGGGTACGTGGAGGAACGGAACGGAGAAAGGCCGGACCTGATCTGCGAGGTCGGGATGGTTCGCGATCACCATGGCCACGCTCATGTCGAGCTCACCGCGCCGGTTGCGCCACAGCAGATCGAGCAGGCAGTGGTCTTCTTTGGACGCCATGATCGCCACCCGTTTGGGTTTTGCGGCTTCGGTGAGCCGAAAGTCCATACCGAATGGTATGGCGACCTGCTCGGCGAATTCGCGTTCGAGCTCGTCGCGTGCGGCGGTCAGACCGGGCAGGTGAAAAATGGTGCGCTGCATGAATGTGCCGCCCGACTGTTGGGTCGCGTGCTGGTCCAGCGACACGATGTTCGCACCGGCGGCGGCGAGAAATGCGCTGACCGCCGCCACCAATCCGGGACGGTCCACACAACGAAGCAGCAACCTGCCCACATCCTTAACAGGTAGGTTCCCTGCACCCCGACTCGGATATCCCCCGCTCACCTATCCAGCGTGGCACTCGGCCGCCACAAGCGCAGGTGAACCACTGCATCGGGGGTCTGCACACCGTATCCGCGTGCGGGCCTTTTCCATTCCGCAGCGGGTCCGAGCCAATTAGCTGTATGCGATCGATCGCACCATGCCGAACATCTTTTCCGCGCCGACAACAAGCCTTTTCACAACAAGATCACTGCGCTTGCTGGTAATAAAACAGCACTCGGCGAGATACTCAGATGGATGTGGGGAACCCACACGTAAGCAGCAGCGACCTGACCATGGGAACTGCGCGAGGATCGGACGAATATGACCGTTGCACAATTCCAGCCCGCCACCGATGTTGCCGCGAGTTTGCGACAGACTCCCAGTTTCTGGGATTCCGAGACGGACTGCACGATCACCTTTGCACACCCCGCGGTCGAACCTGAGCTCTGGCGGGATTTCGTGCAGGGAGCCACCCGCAGTTACACCAAGCACGGTGTCGCAAAAGCACTCGACATGGATGCGTTGCACACCGGCTCGGACACCATCCTGTTCGCCGCCTGTGTCGACCGATCGGGAAAGGTGGTCGGTGGCCTACGTGCGAAAGGGCCCTACCAGTCGGCCGACGAGGCCCATGCGCTGTTGGAGTGGAAAGGCCAACCGGGCTTCGATGCGGTGCGGAAGATGATCAGCGACCGGCTACCATTCGGCGTCGTGGAGATGAAAACCGCATGGGTGACTGACGATCCCGATCGCAACCGTCAGCTCACCTACGCGATCTCCCGAACACCGTTGCATGCGATGGGGCTTCTCGACATTCAGTTCATCGTCGCGACGGCGGCCTCCTATGTGCTCAAGCGATGGCTCTCGTCCGGCGGCATCCTGGCGACGAAGATTCCTCCGACGCCGTATCCCGATGAGCGTTACGAGACGCGGCTGGCCTGGTGGGACCGAGCGACTTTCGCCAAACATGCCGACCCCAAACAGCTTTCGTTGTATTTCGCCGAACAGCAGATGTTGGCTCCGGTTCACAAGGCTGCGGGGATATCGGCCGCCACCGGGACGGAGCGGTGATCGGCGGGGACGGCGATTCGAGTTGGTGCGCTGCAGTAGTTCTGCGCGCCGAGGATCCCGTCCTCGCCGAACTGCGGTCAGATCCGGGCATCGCGTTCACCGACAGCGCAGCACAACAACAGCGGGTGCTGCGCGACATCCGGCCGCCACCGCCGGAAGACGTTCTCGCTGAACCGATTCGCTGGGCCTACTATCCGTGGCGGCGAGCCACGGCAAGCATCCTCGGCCCCAGAGGTTTTCGGCGCGTGCGGCTGGATCGCAACCGGAACCTGGTCACGCCCGCCGAACAGAAGAAGCTCGCCAATCTCACGGTCGGCGTCGTCGGTTTGAGCGTCGGTCATACGATCGCCTACGCGCTGGCGGCTCAGGGGCTGTGTGGTGGCTTGCGATTGAGCGACTTCGACGACATGGATCTGACGAACCTGAACCGGGTGCCCGCGTCGGTGCTCGACATCGGGGTGAACAAGGCAATCGTGTGCGCCAGAAGGATCGCCGAACTCGATCCGTATCTTCCCGTGCGCGTCGACGTCTCCGGCGTGAACGAGCGAACCGTGCACGATTTCCTCGACGGCCTGGATCTCGTGATCGAGGAATGCGACTCCCTGGACGCCAAACTGCTGGTCCGCGACGCCGCACGGGAGCGTGGGGTCCCGGTGCTGATGACGACCAGCGATCGCGCGCTGCTCGATGTCGAGCGGTTCGACCTCGAGCCGGCACGCCCGATCCTGCACGGCCTTGTCGGTGATCTGGATGCGGCCGGCCTCGCGGATCTCAGCAGCACCGACAAGCTGCCGTACTCGCTTCGCCTGGTCCAGGCGAGCCAGGTTTCGGCCCGGATGGCGGCCTCGCTGATCGAGGTGGGACAGACCTTGTCGACGTGGCCGCAGCTGACATCCGAGGTGGCGCTGAACACGACCCTGGTCGCCGAGGCGGTCCGGCGGATCGGCTTGGGCGAGCATCTCCCGTCCGGACGGGTGCGGATGGACATCGCCGAGGTCCTCGACCGCCTCGAGACCCCGGTGGTGCCCGACGTCGACCACACGGTCGACGATCCGCCCCCCGCGGACCCTCCGGACCGCGCGACGGACGCGATCGCTGCCGCAGCGCAGCGCGCGCCCTCGGGCGGCAATGCTCAGCCGTGGCGGATCGAGGTGACGGCCCGATCGGCGACGGTCTCGTTGGACACGCGCTTCACGACGACGATGGACGTCGGTTTCCGGGCCAGCGCCGTCGCCGTCGGCGCCGCCACGTTCAACGCACGCGTGGCTGCCGCCTCGCATCACATGACCGCGCAGGTGGAGTACGGCCGCGGTGACGAGTCCTCCCCGTTGATCGCGACGGTGCATCTCGCGCCGGGTGACGATCCCGAGCTCGCATCGCTGTACGAACCGATGCTGGCCCGGGAAACGAATCGGCGTCTCGGCAACGCGGCGCCAATACCCGCCGACACGATTGCCACGCTGGCCGCCGCCGCGGAGGCCGAAGGCGCCCGGCTGAGCGTCCTGACAGAGCGGGACGACCTCGAATCGGCCGCAACGATCCTGGCTGCCGCCGACCGCATCCGGTATCTCACTCCGCGCCTCCACGCCGAGATGTTCGCCGAACTGCGATGGCCCGACGCCCCCTCCCTCGATGACGGCATCGACGTACGGACACTCGAGCTCGCTCCCTCGGACTTGGTGATGCTCGACATCCTGCGGCGACCGGAGGTGATGAGCCACCTCAGGGTGTGGGACAACGGGATAGCCCTCGGCGACGACACAGGGCGCCGCGTACGCGAATGCGCCGGTCTCGCCGTCATCTGCGTGACCGGGCGCCGGCTCACCGACTACGCGCGCGCCGGGGCGGCCGTCGAGTCGGTGTGGATCCGGGCCCAGCGGCACGGGCTTGCCGTACAACCGGTTTCGCCGCCGTTTCTGTACGTGCTCGACGAGCAGGATTGCCGCCGGGTTTCGCCCGCTTTCGCCGACGACCTCGGCACGCTGCAATATGATTTCCGGCAACTCGCGGAAACCGGTACGGCTGAGTCGCAGGCGTTGATCCTCAGGTTCACCTACGCAGCCCGCCCGTCGGTCCGAAGCCGGCGCCGCAGTCACCACCGTCGCGACAGTGCCGACGGCGTCAGGGAGGGTTAGTGCCCAGCAGCCTCGAGAACCTCGTCACCTCGGTCGCCACGCACCTGATGGGTGTGAACGCCGCGACCTCGGTCGAGGTGAGTCAGCGTGTGCTGGCCGACCTCGTCGAGTACCTCGGCGTCGATGTCAGCTTCCTGCGCCACAACGATCACCAGATCCGGGCGTCGGTGCTGATCGCGGAGTGGCCTGTCCGTCCCGGGATTCCTGATCCCGACCCGTTGGGCGTCGTGTATTTCGCCGACGCCGACCCGGTGTTCGCCCGGTGCGAGCATCAGAAGGAACCGATCGTGTTCCGCCCGGAGCCCTCGACCGAGGAGTATCAGCAGACCATCGCCGAGGGCAGACATGTTCCGTCGACGTCGATGGCGTGTGTGCCGATGCTTTCGGGCGACGTCACATCCGGCGTGCTCGGATTCGTCAAATTCGGCGACAGGGACTGGACGCCGGAGGAACTCAATGCGCTCAAGGCGATCGCGTCGTTGTTCGCTCAGGTTCAAGCGCGGGTCGACGCCGAGGATCGCCTGCGCTACCTGGCCGAGCACGACGACTTGACGGGATTGTGTAACCGGCGGGCACTGTTGGCGCACCTGGACGCCCGCCTTCGCCAGGGACAACCGGGACCGGTCTCGGTGCTGTTCTTCGATCTGGACCGGCTCAAGGCCATCAATGACTACCTCGGGCACACCGCGGGTGACTGGTTCATTCGCGTACTGGCCGAACGGCTGCGCCAAGGTGCCGACGACGGCACGTTCCTGGCCCGACTCGGTGGTGACGAGTTCGTGGCCGTGCCCGCTGGGCCGACGGACGTCGACACCGCCAGGGAACTGGCCACTCGGCTCCAATCGGCGCTGAACGAACGGGTAGCGGTAGACGGTGAGAAGCTCACCCGAACGGTCAGCATCGGTGTGGCCTTGGGCGAGCCGGGCCGCGACGACACATCAGACCTCTTGCGGCGCGCCGACCAAGCGGTGTTGACCGCCAAGGCTTCCGGCGGCAACGACGTCGCGGTCTTCACCGATCAGATGTCGATGGAGTCCGACTTTCGCAACGACATCGAGCTTCACCTGCACAACGTCATCGAAACGGGCGCCCTGCTCCTGCACTACCAGCCCGAGGTCAACATGCGCACCGGCGAGATCCTCGCCGCCGAAGCTCTGGTCCGCTGGCAGCATCCGACGCGCGGCCTGCTCGCGCCCGGCTCCTTCATCGGCGTGGCCGAATCCATCAACATGGCAGGCGAGTTGGGACGCTGGGTGATGAGGACGGCGTGCCGCGAGTTCGCACAGTGGCGCGCGAACGGTGTTGGCCGCGACGTGGTATTGCGGGTCAATGTCTCACCGGTCCAACTGGTGAGCGACGGATTCGTGGAGGCGGTCGCGGCGACCACCGAGGAGTTCGGCCTCGACGGCGGATCAGTGTGCCTGGAGATCACCGAGAGCGTCGTGGTGCAGGACATCGAAACCACCCGCAAGACGCTGGCCGGCCTCAAACAGGTCGGCGTGCAGGTCGCCATCGATGACTTCGGCACCGGCTACAGCGTGCTGTCACATCTGAAGTCACTGCCCGTCGACACTTTGAAGATCGACAAGGGCTTCGTTCAGGAGTTGGGCGAGAATCCCGGCGATCTCGCGATCGTGCGCGCCATCATCGCGCTGGCCGAGGCGTTCGGTCTACAGCTCGTCGCCGAGGGCGTGGAGACCGAGGAGGCCGCCCGCACCCTGCTCGAGCATGGCTGCCACCGGGCGCAGGGGTTTCTGTTGTCGCGTCCGCTGCCGGGTGCCGAGATGGAATCGCTACTCGCCCAGGGCCGGATACCCGTGGACTTTGCCGCATCGCCACGATCCTGAGTGGCGGTACGTCTCACGAAGATTGGCTTGCAGTCGGCGGCCGCGGGCATGGCACGCCGCGCCGGACACTGCGGGCGGTTCGGATGTGAGCACCTCGACCCGGCCGAACCTGCTGGCGCGCTGTCCGACGAGGCAGACACGCAGGATGCCACCGGACACCGACCGCCAATCGACCTCGGTTAGTTGTACAGCTCCACTGGTGACCGTGACACCGTGCCGGGCCCGGACCGCTGTCGGCCCGGCGGGAGTCGCAAACACCGCACCCACCGCGACGCCCTCCTCGAACACCAGGCGTTGGAGCGCATGGTCGGAGTGCACCTCGATGTCCCGGTCGGCCACGCCCTTGGTGAGCAGATCGAGCACGGAGCCGGCGAGTTCTTCGGAATCGGCGGAGAGTGCCCCGATCTCGAGAACCTCGAGGATCTGGCCGTCAGACGCGTGAACGGTCGTCGCGCTCCAATCCGGAAGCCGGGTGGAGAGGTAGCCGAACGGGGTCGCCAGACATTGGGCCGCCCATTCCCGCAGGCGTGACCCGACGAACGGCGCCACCGTGCGGCCGTTCTCGGGGGGCACGTGCGAGGGCACGGCGCGGATCGGCACGCCAAGGTCATGGAACTGATGGTCTGGCGGCCCCAGATCCGAGGTCATTTCGGTGAAGAAGTCCCGAGTACTTGCGTCGGCCGCGTCGGTGCCGAGCCAGTTGTACTCCGCGACGCCCCAGTCGGCGATGAACACCTCGCCACCGAGATCATCGAGCGCGATGGCGTGTGCGAGCCCGGCCGCACCGGCACCGGCGCACACCACGTCGACTTCGTCGTCCCACTGCACCGTTAACTTCTCCAGAGTCGCCGCAACTTGGTGGCCGGGTTCATGTGCGATGCGAAAAGCGTCGCATAACGCGATGATCCAGGCGTGTTTTCGGAAAGTTGCCATTGCCCGTAGGGCGTTTTCGAGGGGTTTGCCACTACAGGCAATGGCAACGCGATAGGAAACAATGTGCGCCACGCCGGGCAAATTTGATCGCGGTGAGCACCGGATGCCTGCGACGCAGTGAGGACGACGGGCCGCGATACGCGTTGGCGCGAACCCAAAGTCATCACGGCGGGTACTTTACATACTTTTCGGATGTTATAGGGGTCTAACTATGACTTTCAGTTTGACGTGCCGAACACAACAATTCGACGTGCGGGCTTCGGGAAAAGTAAGACCAGAGGATTGCAGGGGGGTATCGAAAGCGCCGGACGAAGAGGTGGCCATCCGCGTTGTCGCACACAGCTAACTCGAGAGAATTCGTCGAAGCGGGGAAGTCGATGGAAGAATTGCAGCGTTCGTTAATTTCAGGCAAACGAGGCCCCCACTGAACGGCGTTCCACCACCGGCCGAACAGGTCGATCGACGGTCGGACTCGACGCGGCTCCAGATCCTGCGTGCGGCGTCTCGTCTGTTCGCCCGTAGCTCCTACAGCCGGGTCAACCTCGACGACATCCTCACCGACGCTGCGGTCACCAAAGGGGCGATGTACTTTCACTTCCGCTCCAAACACGCGCTGGCGTCGGCCATCGTCGAACTCCGCATGGAGGAAGCGCGGGCATCGGTCGATGAGGTGCTGGCACGCAGACTGTCGGGCCTGGAGACGCTCGTCGATATGTCGTTTCGGCTCGCGGTCGACGACATCGGCAGTGAGGTGGCGAGGGCAGGCCTGAATCTCCTGGAGTCCATCGGCCGCACCGACGGATTGCAACCCGACATCCTGCGCCGGTGGGTCGAGGGTTACGCGAAGGTCATCGACAGGGCGGTCGTCGAAGGCGACATCCGCGACCACGACGACACCGCGGCGATCGGCCGCCTTCTGGTCTCGGTCTACATGGGTCTGCGGCAGACCAGTGATCTCGACGACCCCGAGCGCTTCATTCGTGACTTGCAGTCGGCCTGGATGCTGCTCTTGCCCGGTCTTGCCTACCAGGACCGCATCTCGTACCTCGCCGAGTTCGTCAAGCGACGTACCGCCGTCGCCATCAAGATGGCAACTCCCTTGGCATGATCTATGATCCCCCGACCAGGCCATCTCCACCCGGTTGAGGCCGTCGGAGCATCCGGAGGTACCGGCGATGGCGCGCCAAGCCCGATCTGAGGCGACCCGACGACGGATCATCGACGCGGCCGTCGGGTTGTTCAATGAGATCGGTTATGCCACAACGAGTCTGGGCGACATCATCGAGCGCGCGGAAATGACCAAGGGCGCGCTCTACTACCACTTCGATTCAAAGGAGGCGCTGGCCACCGCGATCATCGAGGAAGGCGGCGCCATCCTTTTCGAGGAATTCGCCAGAATCCGGGAATCGTCGGCACCCGCACTCGAACGCATCATTCACAGCAGTTTCGTCATCGTGGGCCTTCTCGGCACCGACGACATGGCCCGCAGCAGCATCCATCTGATGCGCGCCTTCGGCGGGTTCCACACAGTGGCAGCCGGCGCCTACTCCCGCTGGCTCGAGGAGATCACCTCGCATGCGGTCGAGGCGATAGAAGACGGCGATCTGCGAGCCGACCTGAGTCCGGTGGCGGTCGCCGAGACCATCGTCGGGACGATGGTGGGCGCCGAACTCCTGTCCGCGATCACGGCTCCCGATAGCGATGTGGTGGAGCGCCTCGGGCGCGTGTGGGAGATATTGCTACCGGCCCTGGTGACCGACGAATCGTTGAGCTATTTCCAGCAGTACCTTGCTCGAGAGTCGATGCGCCAGTCCGCCCCACGCCTCGAGCCCTGACTCACAGTTCGTCGACCCAGAGCTGTTCGGTCAGATCCTGGAAGGTGGCCAGCGCGACCGGGTCACTGCCGCGCCGCAGGGCCGACTTGCTCATCCTGGCCCGCACGGTCGAGCCGTCGCGGTGTAGCAGTTCGACGACCAGCTCCTCGTGCGCGCGCATCACCGACACCGCGGACTCCTCGGCGGGCAGGGTGTGGAAGATCTGATGAAAATGAAGCTCGCTGAGCGCATCGGCGCTATAGCCGACCATGTCGGCGAACGCCTCGTTGGCGAACACGATCGCACCGTCTTCAGCTATCGCCAACACCGGTACCGGTAGACGATCGAGCACCACCAAAGCCGGTAACTCCCCGAGAACAGCCGTCGGTGTTTTCGCAACCTGACCGTCTCGTCGTCGCTCCACGGATTCAATTATGCCGTCGCCCCAGCGCCCTCGTTCCACTATTTAGGCCGGAGCGCTCGTCAACTCAACGCCCCCGGAAAGGCCACCTAGTCAACTAGGTTTACTGTGTAGGGCGTCAAGAGACAGGGGGATCGACGATGGACCTGAAGTGGTCACCGGCCGACACGGCGTTTCGTGACGAGGTGCGCAGCTTTCTCGACGAGAAGCTCACACCCGAGATTCGCCGCGCGGGCCGCCTCATGACGAGCGTCTACGCCGACCACGACGCAAGTATGAAATGGCAGCAGATCCTGCACGAGCGGGGCTGGGCCGCACCGGCTTGGCCGGTCGAGTACGGCGGCTGCGATTGGAGCCTCACCCAGCACTACATATTCAGCCGGGAGTCCACGCTCGCGGGTGCGCCGTCGCTGTCACCGATGGGGATCCGCATGGTTGCCCACGCGCTGATCAAGTTCGGGACCGACGCACAGAAGGACTTCTTCCTGCCCCGCATCCTCACCGGCGAGGTCTTCTTCTGCCAGGGTTACTCCGAGCCCGAGGCGGGATCCGATCTGGCCGCGCTGTCGATGGCGGCGGTCCTCGATGAATCGGCCGGCGACCTCGTCTGCACCGGCAGCAAGATCTGGACGACACACGCCCGCGAGGCGAACTGGATGTTCGCGCTGGTGCGCACGTCGAAAGGTCAGAAGAAACAGCAAGGCATCACGTTCGTGCTCATCGACATGTCCTCCCCCGGCATCGAGATCAGGCCGCTGGTGATGACATCCGGAGAAGAGGTACAGAACCAGGTCTTCTTCGACGAAGTGCGGGTGCCCACGTCGAACGTCCTCGGCGAGATCGACGACGGGTGGACCGTCGCCAAGTATCTGCTGGAGTTCGAACGCGGCGGCGGTGCGTCGTCACCGGCACTGCAGGTGATGGCGCAGGAGATCGCCACCGTCGCGGCCACTGAACCGGGCCCGGCCGGCGGGCGACTGATCGACGACCCAGCCTTCGCCCGCAAGCTCGCCGACGCGCGGATCCGCACCGAGGTGCTCGAGATCCTCGAGTACCGCGTGCTGGCGACGGTGGCCGACGGTAAGAACCCCGGCGCCGCTTCGTCGATGCTCAAGGTGCTCGCAACCGAGTTGAGCCAGGCGATCACCGAACTGGCCATGGAAGCGGCCGGGCCGCGGGGCCGCGTCTACCAGCCGCACGCCACCTGCCCAGGCGGACCGATCGCCGAGTTCGAACCGCCGTCGGATGGATATCTCAGCGGTGAACCGTGGCAGGCGGTCGCGCCGTTGCGCTACTTCAACGACCGGGCCGGCTCGATCTACGCCGGCAGCAACGAGATTCAGCGCAACATACTGGCCAAAGCGGCGCTGGGACTCTGAGGGGCTTGATATGGACTTCACCCTGAGCAAGGAACAAGAACTGCTGCGCGACGGCTTGAACAAGTTCTTGTCGAGCCGATACGAGCTCGAAAGCAGCCGCGCGGCGGCGAAGTCGGGTGCCGGTTGGCAGCCCGACATCTGGGCCGGGTTCGCCAACGAGCTCGGAATCCTCGGCGCCGCGTTGCCCGAGGACCTCGGCGGAATCGGCGGCGGGCCAGTCGAAGTGATGGTCATCGCCGAGGCACTCGGGCATGCGTTGGCCGTCGAGCCGTACGTGGACACCGTTGTCGTGTCGGGTGGCCTGCTGCAGCGTGCGGGCGGTGAGAGGGCTTCGGCGCTGCTCGAGCGGATCGTCGAGGGAACGGCGATCGTCGCGCTGGCGGCGAATGAGTCGGCGTCCGGCCACAACTGGGCGGAGGTGGCGACCAGCGCCGAGCGCGACGGTGACGAATGGGTGCTGCGGGGGTCCAAGATCGTCGTCGCGAGTGCGCCTTTGGCCACTCACCTGCTGGCCACCGCGCGCACCCCCAACGGGATCTCGCTGTTTCTCGTCGATCTCGAGTCGGCCGGTGACGCCGTCGCCGCCCACCACTACCGCACCATCGACGACCGCAGGGCATCCGATCTCACGTTCGATGGTCTGCGGCTTGGAGCCGACGCGCTGCTCGGCGAGGAGGGCGCGGCATGGCCGTCGCTGGCTCAGGCACGCGACGAAGGAGCCGCCGCGGTGTGCGCGGAAGCGGTCGGGTGCATGCGGAAGGTGTTGGCCGACACCGTCGAATACGCCAAACAACGCCAGCAGTTCGGCCAGCCGATCGGTAGTTTCCAGGTGTTGGCGCACCGCATGGTCGACATGTACATGGAAGTCGAACAGGCGGTGTCCGCCGTATACCTGGCGGTCCTGAACCTCGATGCCGAGCCGGATGTGCGGGCGCGCGCGGTTTCGGCCGCCAAGGCCACCGTCGGTCGGGCCGCGCGGTTCATCGGACAGCAGTCGGTTCAGCTGCACGGTGGTATGGGCATGACCGAGGAACTCGCGATCGGCCACTATTTCAAGCGGCTGACGGCCCTGCAGTACGAGTTCGGCACCACCGACTTCCACGTCACCCGGTACGCGGAGCTGACCAGGTCCTGACCCTCGCGATCGCATGAGGGACCAAAGGCTCTGTCCACATGCGCCGCCGACCACCTAACGTGGAGTCGGTCAACCGCCATGTGGCGAAGGGAGAGATCATGGCTGCCGGTCCCAGCGGAATTCTTGTTGGCGTCGACGGATCACCGGACTCGGAGGCCGCCATCCGGTGGGCCACTCGCGAGGCCCTGTTGCGGGACGAACCGATCAGGTTGCTCCATGCGATCGCGCCCGTCGTGGTGACCTGGCCGGTGGCGTATCTGGAAGCCAGCTACGTCGAGTCGATGGAATCCAACGGCCGCGACATCCTCGACGCGGCGCAGAAAGGCGTGCAGGCCGCTGCGGGTGACAAGGCGCCACCGGCCATCGAAACGCACATCGTGAAATCCGCTGCGCCCGCGGCGCTCGTCGCCGCCTCGCACGACGCATACATGACCGTGTCAGGGTCCCGAGGTCTCGGCATTCTCGGCCGGGCCTTCCTCGGTTCGGTCAGCAGTGGCCTGCTGCACCACGGACGAGGTCCGGTCGCGGTCGTGCGCACCGATGAATCGGCGGCCGTCGACCCCGGCTCTCCCGTCCTGGTCGGCATCGACGGTTCGCCCGCCTCGGAAGACGCCACCGCGCTGGCGTTCGACGAGGCCTCTAGGCGCGGTGTGGGGCTGGTCGCGCTGCACGCGTGGAGCGATGCCTCATTTCCTTCGATTGGCAGCGACTGGGAGCGCCACGAGGACGGCGGACACCGGGTCCTCTCCGAACGCCTCGCCGGCTGGCAGGAGCGGTACCCGGATGTGCAGGTGCAGCGCCGGATCGTCAGCGACGACCCCGCGCGACGGCTCGTCGAAGCGTCGGGCGAGGCTCAGCTCGTCGTCGTCGGCAGCCGGGGCCGCGGCGGATTCAAGAACCTTGTGCTCGGCTCCGTAGCCGCCAAGGTCGCTCAGTCGGCCAAGGCGCCGGTGATCGTCGTGCGACCGCGGTAGAACTATCCCGCGGCCGCGTCGAGCTGAAGCTCGACGTAGGCCGTGACGACGTCAGTCAACGCCCGCAGCTCGCGACCGACGTCGACCGGTTCCTCGACCGCCATCCTGGCCACCATCGCCCCCATCAGCGTGGTCCAGATCAGGTTGCCCACCGCGTCGGCGTGTTTGCGGTCGAGGCCCTCGGCGACGAACCGGCCGAGCCGGGTCAGTGTGGAGAACAGCTCCGCCAGATGACGCTGCTGAGCATCGGCGCGACCGGTTCGGGTGGCGATCAAGATCTCCAGCGCCGCAATGGATGTCGGGCTCAGGAAGGCGTCGGCGACCGCGTTGATCACCAGTTCGGTGCGCGCGCGCCCGTAGTGCTCGCCCGAAGCGGCCTGGACGTCGTGCAGGCAGGCCACCAGTTGCCCGAAGCCCTCGTCGACGACGGCCATCAACAACCCGTCCCGGTCACCGAAGTGGTACTGGATCACGCCCCAGGTCACGCCCGCGCGTTCGGTGATGTGCTTGGCGCTCGCCGCGGCGAATCCCTCTTCCAGGACGCAACGCACCGTCTCCTCGATGACCATCGCGCGGGTCCGATCCGCGCGGACCTGCTTACCGTTGGGCGGGCGGCGCGGCGCGACGTTGGCGGCCTGGGGCATTCCTACCTCTTGAAGCGGCCGGCGAACCCGCGCAGCGGCAGCTCGGCGCTGGTGATCAACCCCGGGGGCGCGCCCACCACCGACCGGATGGCGTGCAGCGCAGGCATTCCGGTGACCGTCATTCCGATGGAGGCGAAGGCCTCGGGATTCGACAGGTCCACGCCGGGCTTCGGGAAGATCATGTGCTTGTTGTACACGCACGGGTCACCCTTGATCTGGGTGATGTAGCAGCCCTTGATATCCCAGTGCGGGTCGGTGTGCGGTGTCATCTGCCATTCCAGATGTGTCTCCACCCGCGGTACCCCGTCGACCATGCCTTGGTACTTGATGTAGTTCCCGCCCAGCGAGCCCTTGGGCAGCTGATACCAGCCGAGGTCCACATCCTTTGTGCAGGCGCCCAACTCGTAGCTGAACTTGACCTCGTCGAGTTCCAGATCGAAGCAGTCGGCCATCATCAGCACACTGTCGGCGAACACCCGAGTGTACTTCTCCAGCTTGGCCGGGATCTCCGGATCGTCGACGGGTTGACCGTAACCGACCTCGATCCAGGTGTCGCGCGAGTGATGGCACGACACGTCGACGGACTCGATCGTGGTGACGTTCTCGATCTCGGCGACGTCGGCCGAACACACCACGCCGAGAATCTGGTTGAGTCCGGGGTTCATGCCGGTGCCGTAGAACGTGGAACCGCCTTGGCGACATGCTTCTTCGAGGAGCTGGGACACGGGCTTACCCGAGGGATGCGGATGGTTGGTGTCGCGGTGCCACCCGGTGATCCAGTCGGCCGTGGTGACGATGTTGATGCCCGCCTCGAGAACCTGGACGTAGAGGTCCTCATCGGGGAACACGCCGTGGAACGTCAGGACATCGGGTTCGGCGGCGAGGATCTCCTCGATCGTTCCGGTCGCGCGGACTCCGATCGGGCCGATGCCGACGATTTCACCGGCATCGCGGCCGACCTTTTCAGGTGTGTAGCAGTGCAGCCCGACGAGCTCGAGATCCGGATGCTCCCCGATCCGCTTGATCATCTCGGTCCCGAGGTTGCCCGTGGCAACCTGGAAGACACGTGTCGGGCGGGCGAGGTGTGCGGTCATCGGGTCGGGCCTTTCTCGGATGACGTAGTGGCGCGGGCTATTTCGAGGTCCGCGGCATTGCCGCCGCGGCCGTCGGGATAGAACTGGGTCGCCCATTTGCGTAATGCGGTGAACCCCTCGTACTCGGCTGTCGCCAGCGCGGGCGGGTCGGAATAGCGCTGGTGCGACCAGATGTGCACATCCTGGGTGAATTGGCGGATGACCTCGGCGCCGAACTCGGTGGCCTTGGCCTCGGCCCGTTGGTCGTCGCGGCCGGGGGTCCGTCCGATGTAGACCATGAACCGGACGTCCGATGTTCGGTCATCGACGGGGGTGATCGCCGAGATCGTCCGGTTGTCCACCATGCCCCAGCTCTTGGTCACCGCGATACCGAGGCCACCGTTGATGGCTTCCACACCGCTTCGGACGTCGTCGATCGACTGGGTCTCGTCGCCTTCGAAGGTGATCGTGAAGTCGACATACGACCACGGCTCGGCGAAGTCGTGGCGAGTGAAGACCGGGATGATCGGTGTCTTGTGCACGAACTTGAAGTGCGCGAAATCGACGCCGTTCTCCAGCACGTACTGAGGATGCAGTTCGAGGCCCTCGCGGTGCAACGTCATCGGTGGGTAGTAGTGGGCGGCGGTGCGGGTGTCACCGAAACTGCCGAAGATGTCCGGCGCGTCGAAATAGGGTGCGCGTCCGGCGATGTCGTGCCAGATGTAGATCGAGTCGTTGCGTTCGGTGACGGGGTAACTGCGGATCCGACGGCCGCGGTTCGGCCGGTCCTGGTACGGGATACAGACGTTGCGGCCTTCGGAGTTCCACCGCCAGCCGTGGAACGGGCACTCGATGACTTCACCCTCGACATGGCCGCCGTAGCCCAGATGGGCCCCCAGGTGCTCGCAGTACGCGTCCATCACCACCGCTTGGCCGGAAGCTGTTCGCCAGGCGATCATCTCGCGGTCGAAGTACTTCATCCGCCGGACGTCGCCGGGCTGGAGCTCTGCCGACCACGCAACCTGGAACCATCCGGTCGGCTTCATCGACAGGGGCGGCTTGGCCATTGACGTCCTCTCGGGCTGCGCTGCCACTGGGTCTCGGTCCGACAAATGATAGAGCACTCAATGTAAAAATGGCCAGGATATTTCGTCGCGGGCGGGCCTCACCGCAGAATGACCTCGTGACCAACCGAATCCAGGAGCTCCTCGGCGTCGACTTCCCCGTCGTGCAGGCGCCCATGACCTACATCGCGCGCGCCGAACTGGCCGCGGCGGTCTCCGAGGCCGGCGGCCTGGGCATGATCGAGACGCTGACCGACGACGGCCGCGCCGATCTGCAGCGGGTGCGGGAGCTCACCGGCAAGCCGGTCGCGGCCAACCTGATGATCCAAGGCTGGAAGGCCGACCCGTCGATCGTCGACATCTTGGCCGCGGCCGGGGTGAACCACGTCTTCACCTCGGCGGGCGATCCGGCGTTGTTCACCGCACGCCTGCACGACGCCGGCATGACGGTCGTGCACGTCGTCGGATCCTTGAAGGGCGCGCGCAAGGCGGCCGATGCCGGCGTGGACGCGTTGGTGGTCGAGGGCGTCGAAGGCGGTGGGTTCAAGTCGCTGCTGGGCGCGTCGACGATGGTGCTTCTTCCGTTGGTCGCCGAGAACGTGGATTTGCCGATCATCGCGGCGGGTGGCATGTGCGACGCCAGGTCGGCGGCCGCGGCGCTGGTCCTCGGCGCTGAAGGCGTCCAGATGGGCACCCGGATGCTGGCGAGCCTCGAGGCGGCCGTACACGCGAATTTCAAGGAAGCGATCGTGACGGCGGACGACTCCGGGACCGTGCTTCTCGACGTCCCCGGCAACCCGACGATGCGCGTCCTGCGCACCGGTCTGGCCGCACGTGTCGCGGCTCACGACCCGGGGGCTCGCCTGCTGGGCAAGATCACCGAGCTGTACTTCGACGGCGACTTGAACGCCAGTGTGGCCAACACCGGACAGGTCTCGTCGCGGATCCGGGAGCTGCTGCCGGTCGCCGATATTGTGCGGCGCACGTGGACCGAGATCGATGCGGCGTTGACCGAAGCCACATCGCGGATGTAGCCGCGGACTAGGTGTGATGCAACTAGGCGACGTGTTCGTGGCTGCGCGCCACGCGGTCCGCCTCCGGGCACACCGCGCGTTTGGTGCGCGGTCCACGGGCGCGCTGACGTAGCGCAACCATGGAGCCCGAGCGGACGACACCCAGCGGACCCGGCCCGGCAAACCTCGCGATACCGGAGGCCCGCAGCGCGACAGCGGCTTTCGCCTGCCGGTAGCCGACACGGATGCCCGCCGCGGCGACGATGAGCAAGGCGCCGACACCCGGCAACGCCACGGCAGCCAAAGCCGTCAACGATGCCGGAACCAGGACCGCCTCGATGACGTGCTCGAAGATGGACTTCGCACTGGCCGGCGCGGCGGCCGTGCTCAGCGGCACGGTTCCCGAGACCGCGAGCGGTTGGACGGTGCCAGTGGTGGTCACCTTGCCCTGTGCCGGGCGCGGGGCCATGGTGCCGAACAGCGAGCCGCTTCCCGCGGGGGCCACGGGCAGCGTGGCTTCGCCCGGATGGGGCCCGACCAGTGTTCCGCCGGTCGGAACGTTGACCTTCCTGGCAGCCAGCGTGCCGCTCCCACCGATCAGCGACTGGGGCGGGCCGGCCGACGCGGGGATGCCCAGCATGGCGTAGAAGTCCGATGGCATCCGGGTGACCGCGCCGGCGACCGTCGTCAGCATGGTCTCCAGCGAGGCAATCGCATCTCGCACCGGCGTCTTCGATGTCTGCAGCGCGGCGAGCGACTTGGACCAGTCCACCACCGCGCCGTTGACCGTCACGAGCGCGTTGGTCAGCGGGTCGGCTTTGATTTTCGGCGTCACCGGGTCGACGACCTGGACGGCGGGCGCCATCCCCGTCTGTGAGGGCGGCGACGCTGCGGCGGGGGTCGAGTCGTTTTGAGTTGCCGAGCCGTCGGCGGGCACCGTCGGCACCGGACCCTCGGCACCGGGTTCGGTCTCCGTCGTCAGCTCCTGGGTGCCGGGGACGGCTCCGCTCTCGGTCGTCTGCGGGTCGGTGACAACTGTGGTCTTGGCTTCGTCGGCCGGCGCGGTCTCGTTGTCGACCGCCAGCTCGGTGTCCTCCAGCTTCGCGTCCTTCTCGGCCTGCGTCTGGACGCCGCCCCGCACGATGGTCGTCGGCCGGTTGAATCCGTTCTGCCGCGAGGACTGCCGCGAGAAGTCGGGAATGCGAAGCCGGAAGCGCCGGTCGATCTTCGGAGTGGTGTTCGTCGCGGTGCCGGTTGTCGCGCCGGCAGTCTCCGAACCGCCGGTGCCGGTGGTGGAACCCAGGCTGGTCCCCGTCGAACCGCTCGTTCCCGCACTACTTGAGTCGTCAGCACTGGCGATGGCGCCGCCGGCGCCGAACAGCAATCCGGCAGCGAGTACACAGACACCCGCCGTGACGCGAGAAGGTGACGTGGGAATGATCGTCTCCGTCCAAAAGAGAACCCTCGTTGAGAGAGGGTTTGAGAGACGATTGTTACACAGAAATGGCCCCGCAATACAGAGCTATTGGTGACGTTTGCGAGCGGATCGCTGCAAATCTTTGCCGGAAAGAAGAACCACCGTGAATGGCGGCTCAAGATCACGTCGCCGTGACCGGTTCAGAAGTCTAGGTCTCGAATCGCGGCGACTGATTCGCCGGGCTGACAGCCCCGCCTTCTTGTTCGCCATCGCGGCAGGTCGGGGTCGGTGACCGCGCCGCCGTGACACTGCCACGGCCGAGCCGGAGGTCCGCTTGAAAGCGCGCGCTCCCCGACGTCGAATCCAAATCGGCAGAACTTTGATCTTGGGGACCATTTGGTAGCCGCGAAACGGTCCGCTGGAACAAGGAGGCGGGGTTTTAAGCGGACAGTCTAAACAGCCCCGCCGCGGGCGTGCGCTGACAGACTGTCCACGAGCCGGTGGCATGTCACGGCACTGCTCTCAAGTGAGGTCCGGTGGAAGGCGGAACGCAGATGACGGTGAGCGCTGACGAAGGCCGGGACAGCGCCGTCAAGAAGGCTGGCGTGCACTATGACCCCTACGACGCCGACCCCAACCGCGACCCCCATCCGATGTTCTCGCGGATCCGCGAGCAAGCGCCGCTGTACTCCAACGCCGAGCACGACTTCTATGCTCCGAGCCGCTACGCCGATCCACAACGTCCGCCCTCGGCGACGCGCTCGCACGACTGGAAGGACGCATCGCGCTCGACGAGATCCTTCAACGATTGCCGGACTGGCACGTCGACCTCACCGATGCCGAGCTCAGCCCGACGTCCCCGTGCGTGGATGGCACTCGATGCCTGCCGTGGTGGTTTGACGGACGAGCGATACGCATAACGATCAGAGTCTTCGCCGCTGACGAATTCGATCGCGTCGGAGGCTTCAGCTGCCCGGCTACCGGGCCGCCTACTGGAGATGACACAAAGTGGAGGAAGCGACCATGCCAGAGTACGACTACGAAGAGATGAAGCGCGAAGCCGAGCAGCACATCCGGTTCGAGAAGGACCGGAAGAACCGGATCGCTTACATCACGTTCAACCGGCCTGAGGCGCAGAACTCTACGACGATGGGCATGCGCCAGCTCTACGCCGACATGATCCACAAGTGCAACGTCGACGACGACGTCAAGGTCGTCGTGATCCGCGGTGAGGGAGAGGATTTCGGTAGCGGCGGCGATCTCCCCGAACAGCGGGACATGCTCGAGAACCCGGGCATGCCGCTGCTGCACGAACTCGCGATCAACGACGACGACGTCAAGTACCCGCCCGGCGGCTCGTATCGCTACCTGTCGACGGTGACCGACTTCTACGCCAAGGCGCGTGCCGGCAACCGGCCGCTGCAGGAACTTCGCAAGGTCAGCATCATCGAAGCGAAGGGGTATTGCTACGGCTGGCATTTCTATCAGGCGGGCGACGCCGATCTCGTGGTCTCCTCCGACGACGCGCTCTTCGGCCATCCGGCGTTCCGTTACGTCGGCTGGGGCCCGCGGTTGTGGTGGTGGGCCGAGACGATGGGCTTGCGCAAGTTCTCCGAGATGTTGTTCACCGGCCGGCCGTTCAGCGCGAAAGAGATGTACGAGTGCGGCTTCCTCAACAGCGTCGTGCCCAGGGACCAGTTGGAAGCCGAGACCGAGAAGTACGCGCTCGCCTGCTCGAAGTCGCGTCCGACCGACACGGTCGCGGTGCAGAAGACCTTCCTCGAGTTGTACAAGCAGCACAAGGGCGAGTACTTCGGCAGCCTGTTGACCGGCATGGTCGAGGGGATGCTGCCGCTGATCCAGAACGACCAGCGCAACGATGTCGATCTTACCGAGGGCACCTTCGATAAGGGGCTCAACAACGTGGTCAAGGACAACGACATGAACTTCCCACCGGAGTGGCGGCTGAGCCGGTCGGGACGCAACAAGCCCTGACCGGCATGTCGGCGCTGACCGGCTTCCGGATCGTCGAAGTGGCCGAGCGGGTCGCCGGTGAGTACTGCGGCAAGCTGCTCGCCGATCTGGGCGCCGACGTCATCAAAGTCGAACGGCCCGGGTGGGGCAGTCCCACCCGGGCCATGGCCCCCCTCATCGGTGGCGATGACGGTCCCGAGCGCAGCGCGCTGTTCGCCTACCTCAACACCAGCAAGCGATCCGTCGAATTCGACGCCGCCGCAACACATGAGCTGATCGCCACCGCCGACGCGGTGATCGACGACCACAGCGCAACCTGGGCCGCCGAGCACGGACTGACAGCGGCCGAGGTCGCCCGTCGTCATCCCCACGTGGTGTTCTGCGCCGTCACGCCATTCGGCCGCACCGCACCGACCGCACTCGACAACGCGGTGGGGCTGAACGTCTTTCACGCCAGCGGGTGGGGCTACCATACTCCCAGCCACGCCGACCCGGACCGGCCGCCGTTGAAGGGACCCGGCCGGTTCCTCACCGACTACGAGGGCGCCCTCGATGCCGCCCTGTGTGTGATGTCGGCGCTGTTCGACCGCATGCACACCGGGCGGGGCGAATACATCGACGTGTCAGCGCAGGCCGTCATGGTTTCCCGAGCCGATTGCATCCTGGGCCGATTCATCACCGGGGAGATCGCGCCGCAGAATCGCCGCGACGACTACGACCAGGCCGGACCCGCGACGTTCTTCGACTCGAGCGACGGCTTCGTCTACCTCTACATGACCAACCGCGCGCACTGGCTGGGGCTCAAAACGCTGATGGGTACCCCGGCGTGGCTCGACGAATTCGAGGACGACTGGCTGGAATTCGGCGTCACACCCCAGAAAGTCGCCGACTTCCGGCGCGGCTTCGCCGACTGGATGCGCAACCGGCCGGGTGCGGACACTGCGGAATCCGCGCAGGGACTCGGCGTTCCCTTGGTACCGGTCAACGGCGCGGCCGAACTCCTGCGTTCACCGCAGTACCGGCACCGGGAATTCTTCTGTGAGGTCAACCATCCCGCACTGGGCACAAGCGCCTACCCCACCGTGGGTTACCGACTGAGCGCGACGCCGGCCCGCATCGCTCGACCCGCACCCGGGCTCGGCCAGCACACCGACGAGATCCTGGCCGAACTCTCGCGCCCGCACACCCCGCCCGCGGTGCGCAACCCTCAACTCAAGACCCCGAATGATTCGCGGGGTGGTCCGCTGCAAGGTGTACGCGTCGTCGAGCTGACCAAGGTGTGGGCGGGACCCTACGCCGGCAAGTTGCTGGCCTTCCTCGGCGCCGAGGTGATCAAGGTCGAGTGCTCGGCCACTCCCGAGGAGATGCGCGCCTACGGCGGCACCGACATCAACCACGCCCCCTATTTCCTGAGCATCAACCCCGAGATCCTCAGCGTCGACCTCGACATCAAGACTCCCCGGGGCCAGGATGCCCTGTTGGCATTGATTTCTCACAGCGACATCGTGCTCAACAACCTGCGGCCCGGCGCCATGGAACGCCAAGGCCTCGGATACCGGGACCTGACCGCGCTCAAACCGGACATCATCTCGGTGTCGGTCAAGATGTGGGGTAACGACGGGCCGCTGGGCCACCAGACCGGCTACGCGCCGTGTTTCGCCGCCCTGGCGGGCCTCGCCTCGCTGGTCGGCTATCCGGGCGGCCCTCCGCTCGGGGCGAGCATGCGCTACGGCGATTCCACCGTGGGTGCGGCCGCGGCGATGTCCGCCGTGGCGGCGCTACTGCACCGGGAGCGCACCGGGCAGGGCCAATTCGTCGACGTCTCGGCCGTCGAGGTGCTCTCATCGATGGTGGGCGACTGCCTGTTCGAGCAGAACCTGACCGGCATGCTGCTGGGGCCCGACGGCAACCGCCACCCCGACATGGCGCCGCACGGCTGCTACCCCTGCGCGGGCGGTGACTGGATCGCCCTCGCCGTCGCGGACGACGACGCCTGGAACCGTATGTGCGGCGCGCTCGGCGCCGGTGCGCTCGCCGCCCGTTACCCGACGGTGAATGCGCGGCAATCCAACGCGGCGGCCCTGGATGCCGAGCTGAGCGCGTTGACCCGCCATCATGACGCTGCCGACCTCGCGCGTCGGTTGCGTTCTGTCGGCGTGCCCGCGGTCAAGAGTGCAACGGCCACCGACGTCATCGGTGACGAAATGCTCTGGGAGCGCGGCACGTATCGGTTCGTGTCGGACCGGCTCGAGGGGCAGCGACCGGTTCTGGGGCCGTCGTGGGTGATGACTCGTTCCGCCCGCATCGAGCGTGGAGCACCGATTCTGGGCGAACACAACGACTATGTGCTCGGTGACATCCTCGGGCAGACGGAAAGAAGGAACAGATGACCGCGTTGGCCGGGACGGTGGCGTTGGTGACGGGCGCCAGTAGTGGGATCGGTGCGGCAACCGCGCGTGCGCTGGCCGTCGAGGGCGCGTCGATCGCGTTGCTGGCGCGGCGCTCTGAGCGCTTGAGGGCGGTCGCCGGGGAGATCGAGGAGGCTGGAGGCAGGGCACTGGTGGTGCCCGCCGATGTGACCGATGCCGATCAGGTGGCGGGCGCGGTGGCGACGACCGTCGACGAGTGGGGGCGCCTCGACACGTTGATCAACAACGCCGGTTTGCTGCGGATGGGTGTCGCTGCCGAAGCGGCGCTGGCCGACTGGGACGCCCTGGTGTCGGTCAACATTCGAGGCGTCCTGTACACCACGCGTGCGGCGCTCCCCCATCTGATCGCCGCGGCCTGCGATTCTGTCCGCGGCGTCGCCGACGTGGTCACGATCAGCTCCACGGGTGGGCGGGTGGCGCGGCCGGGAACCGCCGTCTACTCGCTGACCAAGTTCGGCGTCAACGCGTTCAGCGAGGGCATCCGCCAGGAACTCATCGGCAACCGCGTCCGCGTGGGAATCGTCGAACCGGGCACCGTTGCGACCGAGATCTTCGATCACCTTGACCCGCAGGCGCTTACGGCTCAACAAACCAGGACAGCCGGGATGGTCAAACTGAGGCCCGAGGACGTCGCGGATGCCGTGAGGTACATGGTGACACGCGACCGGCACGTCGCGGTGAACGAGATCCTCGTTCGCGCGGCGGAACAGACATGGTGAAGATCGACTGGGTGCGCGGCGACGCGACCGGACTCGCGTTCCCCACCCATCCCGACTCGCTGCGGGCGGCCGGAACCGGCTTTCTCACCGAGGCGTTCCGCGCCTATGGTGCGCTGCCCGACGACAACGAGGTGGTCGCGATCGACCGCTTCGAGGAGGTGTCCGGCGGCAGCACCGGACGCAAGGCCCTGCTGAGCGTGCGTTACGCGCGCGAGCATCCCGACACGCACACCGACTTGTTCGTGAAGTTCTCCCGCGACTTCGACGACGCGGTGCGCGATATCGGTCGCACCCAGATGGAGTCCGAAACCCGGTTCGCTGCGCTCACCCGCGCCCCGGGCTTTCCGATCGCCGTACCGGCCACCGTGTTCGCCGACTTCCACCGTGAAACCGGCACCGGGTTGATGATCAGCGAGCGGATCGAGTTCGGCACCGGCGCGATCGAACCGCAGTACCACAAGTGCCTGGACTACGAGATGCCCGAACAGGCAGCACATTATCGGGCGTTGTTGACCGCGGTGGCCCGGCTCGCGGGAACCGAGCGGTCGGGCCTGCTGCCCGCCGATCTGCTCGCACAGTTTCCGGTGGACCTGCGGGCGGCGACGGTGGGCCAACCGCCGGCGTATACCGCCGGTCAACTCGAGCGCCGCCTACGCCGGCTCGCCGAATTCGTCGAGCATCACCGGGGTCTGTTCGCGCCCAACGTGCGGTCGTCGTCATTCCTGTCTCAGATCACCACGGAGGCAACGGAGTTGATGAGGCGCGAAGGGGAGGTGTGGCAGCAGCTGAGCGTCGACCCCGACTACCTCGCGCTGTGCCACTGGAACGCCAACGTCGACAACGCCTGGTTCTGGTGCGACGACGACGGAGAGTTGCGCTGCGGGCTGATGGACTGGGGCTGCGTCAGCCGGATGAACGTGTCGATGGCCGTCTGGGGATCCCTGTCGGGAGCCGAGACATCGTTGTGGGACCACCATCTCGACGAACTTCTCGAGATGTTCTGCAAGGAGGTGCTCGCCAGCGGTGGACCGACGCTCGACCCCGCCGCGGTACAGCGATGCCTTGTCCTGTACGCGACGTTGATGGGTGTCACCTGGCTACTCGACGTCCCGGCGTTGATCCGCAAGCGGCTTCCCGATGCCGGCCCGCACACCACCCGCACCGATCCGCGTATCCGGTCCGACGAGAGTGTGCGCGCGCCGTTGCAGATGCTGATCAATGTGCTGAACCTGTGGCAGACGCGTGGTGGTGTGACGAAACTTGGTGCGCTCTAACGCATCAGGGCCCGCACCTGCTCGCGAGCGAAGAACTCCTGATCCTCGCCCCACCCCTGCCGGCCGTCCCATCGCCAATCGGTCAGCGTCCAGAACGTCATCCGTCCCGGCCAGCCGAGCCAGCGCAACGCGGTGCGCACATCGCCTTCGGCGTGCAGGGCCCGACCGCGGTCGTCTTCTGCGTCGAGCACCACCCGCACGGGAGCGCCCGCGCGGCGGTCGAGCACGCGGCGCTCGCCGGTCACGAGTTCCCCCACCGTTCCGTCGCGCAGCAGATACCCACCGATCACGCGGTCGACACCGGACCGGGTCGCCATCGTGATGGCATGCCAGCTGGACTCGGCGTCGGCGATGGCCCACAGATAGTCACCGGAGCGGCGGGCACCAGGGCGGTGCGGGCCCCAGGTGCGGTCGCGCATCGAGAAGCAGTCGATGTCGAACCGCTCGCCGTTCAGCATCGCCGTGCCCCGCATGCGGCCCGGTTGGTCGAAGTGGCAGTGCTGCGGGGATGCGTCGCCGAGGATGTGCGGCGCCATCAGCGACGTCCACTCGAGGTCGAGGTCGAGTCCCAGTTCCGAGTAGGACAGCCGGTAGCGGTGCATCGGTTCGACGACCCTGTGACGCAACGAGTTCGGGAGCCGGAAGTCGGTGAAATCCAACGCTCCGGTCGGCGGTTGGATCCAGCGCCAGTCGTAGAACAGGCAGTCGTAGGTCTGCTCGCCACCGGGGTCCCAGATCGCGGGCCCACCTCCGCTGGTCCCGGCGCGGACGTCGTGGAAGTAGTACACGAATCCGTTGATGTCGCGCTCGGGGATCGCGAAGTTGAACCATCCGCTCTCGTTCCAGTGCGGATCGTCGGTGGCGGAGTGGAAGACCTCATCGGCCGCGGTGATCGCGTCGGTTGTCATGGCACTCAATCCACGTAGGTCACGGCCGTGTGCTCACTGCGAGTTCCTCGAAGCGGTTCGACGGACCGGCGCCTGCCATAGCCCGGTGATCGCGTCGGTGAGGCCCTCGGCGGCCTGCCTCCAGGGCGACCGCGCAAGCCGACCGTGGTGCGCCAGCGCCCCCTCGTGTTCGGCGCAGGTATGCATCAGCAGGTTGCGCGCCATCACGATCCGCTCGAAGCGGACTCGCTTCGGCAGTTCGGCAAGGCATCCCGTGATGCCGTCGATCACCTGCACCAGATGCGGAGACGACAAAGCGTCCTTGGTGACGACCTCTCGGTAGCTCGGATCGGCCATGGCCTGCGCGGCGAACCGCGCGTACCAACTCGGGTTGCCGAGCTGGTCGAGGTGTTCGGTCAGCGGCCGCACCAGGCAGTCGACCCAGTCCCGCAGGTCCGCGGACGCGCCGATCTCGGCCAGCATCCTGGCGCGCAACTGTTCGATCGGCACCCGGTGCTTGCTCTCGATCGCGCGCAGAAGGTCGGTGCGGGTGCCGAAGTGGTAGCAGACCGCGGCGTTGTTGCCCTGCGAAGCGGCCTCGCTGATCTGGCGGTTGGACACGGCGTGCATACCCCGTTCGGCGAAAAGACGTTCGGCGGCGGCGAGCAGAACTTCGCGCGTCCCTTCCGATCGGTGTCCACTCAGGGGCCGGGCTGCGGTCACCGACTCAGTAGACACCCCGGCCCTGGTTAAATCAAGCGATTTATTTATCGTCGGCGGCGTTAGCACGTTGTGAAGCTCGCGAGATGTACCGGAGGGTCGCGGGATGCCGGCTACCACGACCCTGGCGTACGGTTCGCGAGTTCGTCATGGTGCTTGCTCGCGCCCCGTCGACGCACGACGATGAGACGATGCCGACGTCAGCGCGTGTTCTCGTAGTCGGGTCGGGGTTCGCCGGACTGTGGGCCGCGCTCGGCGCAGCGCGCCGCCTCGACGAACTCGACGTCCGCACGGTGGACGTCACCGTCATCAGCCCGAAGCCATACCACGACATCCGGGTGCGCAACTACGAAGCCGACCTCACACCGTGCCGAATCCCGCTGTCGCAGTTGCTCGATCCCGTCGGCGTCGGCTACCTGGCCGCCGAGGTGACCACAATCGACCCGGCGGCCGCGACGGTGAGCACAGCCGACGGAGCGACCCTGGGTTACGACCGCCTCGTGCTAGCAGTGGGTAGTCGCGTCGTCATACCCGACATCCCGGGCCTGGCGCAGTTCGGGTTCGACGTCGACACCTACGACGCCGCGCAAAACCTGCAGAGACACCTTCGCTCAATGCGGGCCGGCGACCCGGCGTCGGCGACGGCCGTCGTGGTCGGCGCCGGCCTCACGGGCATCGAAACGGCCAGCGAACTGCCCGCGAGGCTGGCGGACACTCTCGGTCCGCGATCGACACCGCGGGTGGTGCTCGTCGACCGGAATGCACACGTCGGCTCGGACATGGGCGCATCCGCACGGCCGGTCATCGAGAAAGCGTTGCGCGACAACGGCGTCGAGGTGATCACCGGAGTGGGCGTCACCGCGGTCGGTGAGCGCAGCGTCACGCTGTCGACGGGTGAGGTGATCGACGCGGCCACCGTCGTCTGGTGTGCCGGTATGCGCGCCCATCCGCTGACCGGTCAGCTGGGTGTTCCGCTGGACCGGTTCGGCCGCGTCGCAGTCGACGACTATCTACGGGTGCAGGGCGTGAGTGGTGTGTTCGCGGCCGGTGACGTGGCTGCCGCGCGGATGGACGACGAGCACATGTCGGTGATGTCGTGTCAACACGGCAGGCCGATGGGTCGGTACGCGGGCTACAACGTGATCGGCGACCTGCTGGGCCTGCCCATGAGGACGCTGCGGATCCCCTGGTATGTCACGGTGCTCGACCTCGGTGCGGCCGGTGCGGTGTACACCGAGGGCTGGGACCGCCGCGTCGTGAGCACCGGCGCGGCGGCCAAGGCCACAAAGCGGATCATCAACGGCGAGCGGATCTATCCCCCGCTGACCGGTGACCGTGCGGCGCTGCTCGCCGCGGCGGGACCGGAACTGCAGACGGCGCCCGCGTACGGGCAGTGACTATCTGCCGTTTCGCTCACGGTGCTTGCAGCCCGGCCAGCAGCACGGGCGGCGCTTACCTTCTTCGAGTTCCTCCTGGGTCCGGCGGATCCGGCGTTCGCGGGTCTTCTCCTGCTTGGCGTCCTCGACCCAGCAGATGAACTCGTTGCGCGCCAGCGGGGTGATGTCGTTCCAGGCCGCGAGCGCGGTGTCGTTGGCGAGCAATGCCTTACGCAGATCGGTCGGCAGCTTGTGCACTACCCCGCCGGACACTCGCGAACTTCCCATGCGCGCAGGATAGACGGCGAGAAGGCAGACTGGCCGCATGCGGTCGGGTTTGACCATCGGAGAGTTCGCCACGGTGACGCACCTGAGCGTGCGGACGCTGCGCCGCTACCACGAGGCCAAACTGCTCGAACCCGCCTCCGTCGACCCGTTCACCGGGTACCGCTACTACTACGCCGAACAGATACCGACCGCCCAGGTGATCCACCGGTTGCGTCAGCTCGACGTGCCGCTCGCCGAAGTCCGGGCCATCCTCGACACCGAGGATCCGCAGCGACGCGCGGAGGTGATCGCCGGTCATGTGCGGCGGTTGGAAGACGAGCTGGACCGGACGCGCGCCGCCGTGGTGTCGCTGCGCCGGTTGCTCAACCCGGCGCCGGCCGACCTCGATGTCGAGCTGCGGTCGGTTCCCGCGCGGCGGGTCGCCGCGATCACCGGTCTTGTGCTGCTCGACGATTCGCTCGCGTGGTACGACGAGGCGATGGCCGAACTGGATGCCGCATTCCCCGAAGCCGAGCGCACCGGACCACCCGGCGGGCGCTACGCCAACGAACTGTTCACCCAGTCCGTCGGGGCGATGACGGTCTTCCGGCCGGTGCGCGTCCCGCGGCCGTCCGGCCGTATCGAGGTCGTGGAGCTTCCGCCCGTCGATCTGGTCGTCACCGTCCACGAGGGTCCGCACGACGATCTCGACGTCACCTACGGCCGTCTCGGAGCCTGGGTGGTGGACAATGCGCTCGCTGTCGACGGGCCGATCCACGAAACGTACGTCGTGGGGCCCCGCGACACGACGGATCCGGCGCGGTGGCGAACGGAGATCGGCTGGCCGGTGTTCCGGGTCGCTCCCGATGGGGATCCCGTCTGAGCTCGCGTCAGCTCTCAGGCGGGAAACCTGCACCGCGGGACAGCTTCTCGTGTGCCCGGATCTCGGCGAGGAAGTTTTCGAGTGTGGTGACGACGGTGTCGTAGCCGTCGCTGCCGAGGACGAGCCGCCGGGGCGGCGGATCCTCGGCCATCGCCGCGATGACCGCGCGCACCCCACGTCGGGGATCCCCCGGCTGCGCGCCGTCCTGTTCGACCATCGCGTCGCGGACCCGCTCGAGCACAGTGGCGTACTCCGGAACGGACTCCTCGATCGGTTCGTCGGCGAAACCCGCGTAGGCGCGGGTGCGGAACGCTCCTGGTTCGACCGCCATGACGCGGATGCCCAGAGGTTCGACCTCCTCGCGAAGGACCTCGGTGACCGTCTCGATCGCCGATTTCGTTGCGCTGTAGTAACCGAAGCCGGTGACGCCGCACAATCCGGCGACCGAAGACATGTTGATGACCCACCCGCTGCCCCTGGAACGCATACCGGGCAGCGCTGCGCGAATCACTGACAGCACCGCGAAGAAGTTGAGCTCGAACATCTTTCGGACCGCGGTATCGGCCATACCCTCGATCGACCCGTACCAGCCGCGGCCGGCGTTGTTGACCAGGACATCGATACCGCCGAAGTGCTTCTCGGTCGCGCGCACCGCCTCGCGCACCTGCTCGGTGTCGGTGACGTCGAGCGGCAGCACCAGGACGCGCTCGCCGTACCGCTGCGCCCAGTCGGTCAGCTCGGCCGGACGGCGGGCGGTCAAGGCGACCCGGTCGCCGATCTCGAGAGCGGCGTCGGCGAACGCCATCCCGAACCCGCCGGGGGTGCCTCCGGTGATGAACCACGTCCTGGTCATGGTTCGATCACCAGGCGGGTGATCAGCTCGCCCTCCAGCGTGAACCGGAAGTGCAGGTCGGCCATGCCACCGGGAAAGTCGCCCTCGAGGTGCTGCAGGACATCGAGGTGTGCGCCGCCGAACCGGCTCGCGCTGACGAGCTCTGTGGAGTAGGTGTACTCGCTGGCCGCGTTGCGCACCCAGTCGGCGATCTCGTCGTGGCCGCGGTAGGTGTGGCCCTCGTCGGTGACGGCGGCGTCGGCGGCGAAGGCCGTCAGCGCGGTTGTGACGTCGCGGTGCGCGGTGAGATAGGTCGCGACCGCCCAGGGCAGTTCGTCGCGTCGAATGTCGGTGCCATCGCTCTTGTGCAGTGTCATGTACTCATGCTCAAGTCTCCCCCGGGGAGAGGGTCAACACGACGCCGACATCGGGGCTCGCAGCCCTATCGCGTCATACCTGCCCGCTTTGGGTATGAGAGGCGCAACATGAACGGCACCGGTGCCGTAAGAGATTCAGGAGATCAGCGATGTCGACCGACACCAACCAGCCATCCACGACCGTGTCGCCGGCCAACGTGGCCGTCATGTTCTTCGACCGCGTCGGGAAATCCGCAGACCGGGAGGCGTTCCGCAAACTCGATCGGGATCGATGGGTCTCCCTCACCTGGCGAGAGGCGGCACAACAGGTGGAGGCGTTGGCCGCCGGGCTTCTGGCGCTGGGCATCCAACCCGAGGAACGCGTCGCGATCGCCTCGAGCACACGGTACGAGTGGATTCTGGCGGATCTCGCGGTCATGTGTGCCGGTGCCGCCACCACCACGGTGTACCCCACGACCAACGCGACCGACACCGCCTACATCCTGAGCGATTCGCAGTCTCGCGTCGTGTTCGCCGAGGACGAGACGCAACTGGAGAAGCTCAAGGAGCGGCGCGACGACCTGCCGGGCCTCGAGAAGGTGGTGCTCTTCGATGGCACGGGAGACGGAGACCACGTCACCACCATCGCCGAGTTGGCCGACCTTGGAACCAAGTACCTCGCCGATCACCCCGACTGCGTGCGGACAACGGCGGACTCGATCACGCCGGACATGTTGGCGACGCTGATCTACACGTCGGGTACGACCGGCAAGCCCAAAGGTGTGCGGCTGTCGCACCGGGCGTGGGTGTACGAGGGAAACACCATCGCCGATTTCGGCATTCTGGGCGAGGACGACCTGCAGCTGTTGTGGCTGCCGCTGGCGCACGCGTTCGGCAAGGTGTTGATCACGGCGCAGTTGGCGTGCGGCTTCGCCAGCGCGATCGACGGCCGCGTCGACAAGATCGTGCCGAACATGGCCGAGGTGAAACCGACCTTCATGGGCGCCGCTCCGCGCATCTTCGAGAAGGCCCACGCGCGCGTCACCTCGTCTCAGGAAGGGGTCAAGGAGAAGCTCTTCACCGCCGCCTTCGCCGTGGGACGCAACGCCGACCGCCACCGGCTGGCGGGTCGGGCGGTACCGCTGCCGTTGAAGATCGCGCACGCCGCGTTCGACCGCCTGGTCTTCAGCAAGGTGCGCGATGTGTTCGGCGGGCGCATCAAATTCTTCATCTCCGGATCCGCTCCACTGAACCGCGACATCGCCGAATGGTTCCACGCCGCCGGTCTGTTGATTCTGGAGGGCTACGGGCTGACTGAGACCGCGGCGGGCGCATTCATCAACCGGCCCGACAACTACAAGCTGGGCACCGTCGGGCAGGTGTTCGACGGCACGTCGGTGCGTCTCTCCGATGACGGCGAGGTGCAAGTGCAGGGCCCATGCGTGATGGACGGTTACCACAACCTGCCCGACAAGACGGCGGAGGCGTTCACCGAGGACGGGTGGCTGCGCACCGGGGACAAAGGCCAGTTGGACGAGGACGGCTTCTTGACGGTCACGGGCCGGATCAAGGAACTGTTCAAGACCTCGGGCGGAAAGTACGTCGCTCCGCCGGCCATCGAAGGCAAGTTCATGGCCCTGTGCCCGTACGCCGGCCACATTCTCGTCTTCGGCGAATCCCGCAACTTCTGCGTCGCGCTGATCACGCTGGATCCCGATGCGCTGTCCGGCTGGGCCGAGCACAACGGCCTCGGCGGCAAGTCCTACGCGGAGCTGGTCAAGGCGGATGCGGTGCGGAACATGGTGGGTGGCTACGTCGACGAGCTCAACTCGCAACTGAACCGGTGGGAGACCATCAAGAAGTGGGAGCTGCTCGACCACGACCTGTCGATCGAAAACGGTGAGCTGACACCGTCGCTGAAGGTCAAGCGGGGGGTTGTCGAGAAACAGAACCAGGAGCTGCTCGACTCGTTCTACTCGTGAGCGCAGTTGCCGCTACGGGGGCATGCGGCCCAGGAACTGGTGGGGATCGAGGGCAGGGCGCTTCGATTCGCGCAGACGCCTACGCAGAGAGTCGTCGATGCTGCCCACGTATAGCCAGCCCATCAAGTGCTCCTGCTCGGTCAGGCCGTGGGCCGCGCGAACCTCGCGGCTGTTGGCGAGCAGACCCGTGCGCCACATGACGCCCCACCCTGCGGCCCACAGCGCGAGCTCGAGCAGGTGGCCAACCCCGGCGGCGACCGCGTGCTGTTCCCAGGTCGGAACCTTGGGATGCTCGGTCGGGCTTGCGACCAACGCGATCAACAGTTCGGCGCGGAAGGGCTTGGTGTTGTAGTCGCCGGGCTCGCGCACTTCGCCTGCCGCCGCGTCGAGCGCCTCGGCCAATTTCATCCGATCATCGCCGCGCAGGAGGATGAGCCGCCAGGGACGCAGGGCCTTGTGATCCGCCACGGACGTGACGGCCGCGAGGAGCTCGGCGAGCTCCTCGTCGGTCGGCGTCTCCGGACCCACTTTCGAGATCGACCGCCGCGTCGCCATCGACTCCAGTACCGGGTCGGAAAAGAATTTCACACTGGTCATTGTCTCGCCACGTCTCCCGCCACGCTCAAAGGCCGCCAGGATACACAAGGTCAGGCTGCCCTTGCTGGAAGCGAGCACCCCGGCTTGTTAGCGTCAGACAATGCCTGATGACCTGACCGCTTGCCCGAGCGCCATTGCGCGCGTTCGGGTTTGCGAACCGGGTCGTCGGCATCCGGTGGGCAACCACCGACGCTTGCCCGAAATGCCGTCTGCGACCCGAACATAAGGAGAGACCGTTGGCCCAGTTCACCGACCACGGACCCAAGCCCTACGTCGTCAACATCGAGGATGCCACTGAAGCCAACGACAAGTTCCGCACGACGTTGTGGACGGGCGAGAAGCTCCAGCTCACGCTCATGTCGATCCCGGTAGGCGGCGATGTTGGTCTCGAGATCCATTCCGACACCGACCAGTTCCTGCGCCTCGAGCACGGCCGCGCGCGAGTCCAGATGGGCCCGTCAAAGGACAACCTCACGTTCGACGAGGAGATCTCGGACGACTGGATCATCCTGGTGCCGAAGGGGTCGTGGCACAACATCACCAACATCGGCGATGAGCCGTTGAAGCTGTACAGCCTGTACGCACCGCCGCACCACGCCCATGGCACGGTGCACGAGACGCAGGCCGACGAGGACCACTAAGCCCGCCGGTCTCTGAGGACCCGATTGAGGCGCTGACGCGATGGGCGCAGTCCAGAACCTCTATTCCGCACTGTTGAAGCGGAATCGGGAAGCCGAGCGGGAGTTGCCGAGCGAGGTGCGGCGCAACGTCGCGCCGAACGGACTGAGGCTGATGCTCGCCAGCGCCCTGCAGTCGTCGGGCGATGAGACGGTCAACGCATCGACGGTGCTGCCGTGGCTGTTCGCGACCCTGGGTGTGCCTCCCGCCCTCACCGGTGTGCTGGTACCGGTCCGTGAGTCGGGTTCGATGCTGCCGCAGGCTTTTCTGACACCGCTGGTGTTGAGGGTGCGGTACCGCAAGTGGGTGTTCATCGCGGGCGCGCTGGTGCAGGCCGCCGCGGTCGCGGTGATGGCGGCCACCGCGGCTCTCGGGAGGGGTTTGGCCGCCGGTGTCGTCATCGTGGCCAGCGTCGCGGTCTTCGCGCTGGGCCGCTGCCTGTGCTCGATCGCTTCGAAGGATGTGCAGGGTCGAACGATCCCGAAGGGTGAACGCGGCCAGATCAACGGCGTGGCAACGACGGCGGCCGGGCTGGTGGCCGTCACTCTCGGGCTCGCAATCCGGTTTTTCGGCGGTGAAGATCTTTCGTCCGGTCAACTAGCGTGGGTGCTCGCCGCGGGTGCGGCGCTCTGGGTCGCGGTGGCGGTGGTCTACCGAGGCGTCCACGAGCCGCCCGGCGAAGCGCCATGGGAGGAGCCGGAGCCGGACGCCTCTTCCGACCTCGACGCGTTTACCAGATCAGACAACTGGCTCGCGAACACGCACAAGTTGCTGCGGGAGGACAAGCTGTTCCGGCACTTCGTCGGGGTGCGCAGCCTGCTGCTCGTCTCATCACTGAGCACACCGTTCGTGGTGACGCTGTCGATCCAGTCGGGCGCCGGCAGCATCGCCGGTCTCGGGGGCTTCGTCATCGCCTCGGGGCTCGCAGCGCTGACCGGCGGTCGCCTCTTCGGCCGCTTCGCCGACCGCTCGAGCAAGCGGCTCATGAGCGTGGGCGCGGGCGTGTCTTCGGTGATCGTCATCGCGACGGTCGTCATCGTCACGCTTCCCGGGTTCAGCGGTGTGGGTTGGTTGAGCAATGCGATGTTCATCGCCGTGTACTTCGCTCTCGCACTGATGCACACCGGAGTGCGGGTGGGGCGCAAGACCTATGTCATCGATATGGCCGTCGGTGACCAACGGACCGTGTACGTGGCGGTTTCAAATTCGGCGATGGGATTCATCCTGTTGATCGTCGGTGGTATCAGCTCGCTGCTGGCGATCGTCCACATCTCCTGGGCGTTGCTGTTCCTGGCGGCGATGGGGCTCGTCGGAGTGTTCGCCGGAGCCCGGTTACCCGAGGTCTCTCGGGGCTGATGCTCCGGCCAGGCAACGATCGGACGTGTATTTCGTGGCGGGGCCAGGAGACTCGCACCACCAGTCTCACCAGTCCCCGCCGGACCCACTTGTGCAACTGCCCGGCTATCAGCGAATTATTCGCTGCCAGCGAATAATTCGCTCGTAGGCGGGCAGTCCGAGGTCGGTGCTGCTGGCGTTCAGGTGTTATCGCGGTTCGCGAGGGCGCTAACCGTTTTTTGTCGGTGGTCGAATGTATGTTCGAAGCATGTCGGGAGACGACCTGCAGGCCGCGGTGAGCGCGTTGCGTGCCGCCTTCGACGAGGCGGCCGCCTGTGATGTCGACTTGTTGACCCGCCCCGATCTCGTGGCGGCCC
>NZ_LQIX01000023.1 GCF_001500045.1 Mycobacterium sp. GA-1199 | reverse complement strand
GACAACATCTGCTGGGAGGCCGATTACCCGCACAGCGACTCGATGTGGCCCGGGGCTCCCGAGCAGCTCGACGAGGTACTCAAGGCCAACAATGTGCCCGACGACGAGGTCAACAAGATGACCTTCGAAAACGCGATGCGCTGGTATCACTGGGACCCGTTCACCCACATGACGCGCGAACAGGCCACCGTGGGTGCCCTGCGCAAGGCCGCCGAAGGCCACGACGTCTCCATCCAAGCCCTGTCGAAGAAAGAGAAAACCGGCGATGCGTCGGACTGGCAGGCTCAGATGAAGAAGGCCACCGCCAACGTCAGTGGCACAACCGGCGATTGACGAATGCGGTCGGTTCAACCGGCAACGGTGAGGCGGTCGGCGAGTACCCGCGGCCGACCCTCCGAACGTGCCTCGAGCGTATTGCGTTGCACCTTGCCGTTGGCGTTGAGCGGCAGGGGCTCATCCCAGAACACCAGCTCCTCGGGCAGCTTGTACTTTGGCATTCCGCCCCCGACGAGGGCATCCGCCACGTCGGCGAGCGACATCTCGACGCCGTCGTCGAGCACCATGGCCACCGCCAGCCGTTCGCCGGTGGTCGCGTCGGCAACCGAATAGGCGGCGCACTCTCGCACACCGGGGATCCGCGCCACCGCCTCCTCGACTTCCGCGGCGGGGATCTTCATCCCGTTGCGGATGACGATGTCCTTGATCCGCCCCACGATGCGCACGCGGTGGTCGCTGACCTCGGCGACGTCACCGGTACGGAACCACTCCCCGTCGAACGCGTCGATGTCGTCCTCGGCGTCCGTGTATCCGAGGAAGGCATGCGGGCCCTTGATGCAGCACTCGCCCGGATCCCCGGCCGATCCCACCCGCACGTCGACGTCCTGCAGCGCGACACCGTCATCCGCGTGACGCACCGCCCTGCTGTCGGAGCGCAGCCCCGACGTGCTGACCGGCACCTCCGACGATCCGTACGCCCGCATCACGACGATGCCGAAATCGTCTTCAACCCTTTCGACGATGCGCCTGTCGAGCATGGTGCCACCGAGATACACCGCCCGCAGCGGCACGATGCTTCCGCGGGCGACCGCTTCGTCGAGTAGCCGGTCTAACAGCCGGTCCGGACCGCCGTACCACGTTGCGCCCGAGGACAACAGAAGATCACACGTCGCGGAGGGATCCCACCGATCCTCGAGCACCACCGGCACGGCGAGCATGGGCCCGATGAACAGAGCCTGCAGAACACCGGTCACCGAGGCGAGCGGGCTGATGAGGAAGATGCGGTCGTCCCCACCGAGTCCGGCGGCGGCGATGTAGTTGGCCGATGCCTTGGTGAGCGTGCTCAGCGAATGGATGACGCCCTTCGGCCGAGACGTCGTGCCGGAGGTGTAGAGAACGAAGGACGGCTCGTCGGCGGGCCGCTCGGGCCCGTCGCTTACCGATGCCTCCGAGGTGCGGAAGATGTCGATCCAGGCGCACGCGTCCCGCAAGGGTACGTCGCCCGCGGGAGGCCAGTGCGGGGCCAGCCCGAACGGGGCCCCGGTGCGGGCCACGATATCGGCGACCTGTGTCCCGCCCGCGCTGCGCGGCACGAGCAGTACCACCGCGTCGACGCGGATCGCGGCGTGTACGGCGATGACCGAGCCGATGTCATTGCCGACCACGACCACGACGGGGGTCGTCGCGCCGACACCGGCGTCGCGAAGCGAACCGGCCGCCCGATCGACCTGCTCATCCAGTGCTGCGTAGGTGATTTCGGCGCCGCGATCGATCAGCGCCGGCCGTGCCGGATACCGCTGGGCGGCCGACCGCACGACGTCAAGCGGCCGGTCGGACCAAAAGCCGGCGGCACGGTAGCGGGTCCTGAGACCGCCCGCCCGTTCCCGCGCATGTCGCAGCAGCTCGGTGGGCGCGCTCATGGTGTCCTCCGATGCAAATACAGATTCTCGTCAACGTAAATGTAACCTCTCAAGCATGGCGTCAGATCAATACTCTTCGCGCGAGCGCTCATCGACATTGACCTTCGATGATCAGGTTGCCGTTGTCACCGGTGCGGGCGGAGGGCTCGGCCGCTGTCACGCACTCGAACTCGCCCGCCGCGGCGCCCGCGTCGTGGTCAACGATCTCGGCACCGCCGTCGACGGCCAAGGCGCCTCGATCTCGGCTGCGCAGGCGGTCGTCGACGAGATCACCGCCGCGGGCGGCACCGCGATCGCCAACGGCGACTCCGTCGCGACGGAGGACGGTGGTGCGGCGATCATCGCAGCGGCGATGGACACCTTCGGACGGCTCGATATCCTCGTCAACAACGCGGGCATCCTCCGCGACGCGGCGTTCAAGAACATGACCGCCGAGCAGGTCGACGCGGTGATCTCGGTCCACCTGACCGGCGCTTTCAACGTGACCCGCGCCGCGTGGCCCATCATGCGCGAGCAGAACTATGGACGGATAGTTCAAACCACCTCTGGCACAGGCCTTTTCGGTAACTTCGGGCAGGCCAATTACGGTGCGGCGAAGATGGGGCTGGTCGGGATGATGCATGTGCTGGCGATCGAGGGGGCGCGAAACGGCATCGCCATCAACGCCGTCGCGCCGATCGCTCGAACCCGGATGACCGAGGACATCATGGGCGAGGCGGGTAAGGCGATGGACCCGGAGTTGGTGACACCCGTCGTGGTCTATCTGTCGCACCGGAACTGCGATCGCACCGCTCACATCTACTCCGTGGGCGCGGGCAAGGTGTCGCGGGTGTTCATCGGTGTCACCAAGGGAATCGAGAACCGCTCACTCACAGCCGAATTGGTAGCAGAGTCGATTGGCGAGATCGACGACAGCGCGGCCTTCACCATCCGTGGCGGTCCCACGAACGGGTGACCGTCAGCGGCCCTGAAAGTTCGGCGGTCGGCGCTCCGCGAACGACCGCAAGCCCTCCTGCAGATCGGCGGTCCACGACACCACCTCCTGCGCCCATGCCTCCTGCTCGAAGGCCCGGTCGCGCCCCGATTCCGACGACACGGACAACAGGCGCTTGGTCAGTGCCAACATGACGGTAGGGCCCGCGGCCAGGCGTTGGGCCAGTTCGTCGGCGACCGCGTCGGTCTCCTCCGGCGCCACGACACGGTTCACCAACGTGAGGCGCTCGCAGGTCGCGGCGTCGACGGGTTCTCCGAGCATCAGGAGTTCGGTGGCTTTGCGCAGCCCGACAATCCTGGTCAGCAGATGGATCGCGCCCGAGTCCGGCAGGATCCCGCGATGCACGAATGCCTCCACCAGGCGCGCCTCGGTGGACATGACGACCAGATCGCAAGCGAGCACCAAGCTGGCGCCGGCACCCGCCGCCACACCCTTGACCGCGGCGACCACCGGCTTGTCGCAATCGAGCACCGCGGAGATCAGTCGCTGATAACCCTTCTGCAGCATCAGGGCGACATCTCCGGGCCTCTTCTCCGCGGTGGGCTGTGCCGATTGCGGACCCAGACCCGCACCCGAGCAGAAGTGCCGGTCCCCCGTCGCCCGCAACAACACGCTTCGCACCGAAGGGTCGTCATCGGCCTTTTCGAATGCGTCCGTGAGGGCTTCACGTGCCAACGGGGACAACGAGTTTGCGGCATCAGCACGGTCGATGGTGATCCGGCAGACGCCATCGGATCCGACCGCGCTCTCGATGCCCGACCGCTCTTGAGTCAACTCGCTCACCCTGCGTTAACGACGTTTCCGTTTTTCGGGTATCTTAATTTCCGCCGACGTCCCCGGGACAATATGTGCCGAACTGAGGAGGCCCGAACTGAGGAGGCATGCGTGACCCAGTCCTCGGCAACGGGCCAAATCACCGATGAGGGTTTGGCCAGGCTGCGCGCCCGCATCGGCGTCGCCGTCCCGCACACTCAACCTCCGCATTACCGCCGGCCCAACGAGGACACGTTCCGGATCGTGGCGGAAAGCTACGGCGACGCGAACCCGCTGTGGTCCGATCCCGAGTACGCGACGAAGTCGGTCTGGGGTGAACCGATCGCGCCACCCGCGCTGATCGGTGGCGACACGTTGATCGGCGAGGACGAGGTCACCGAATTCTCCCAGGAGGACCGGGAGCTGACCACCGGTGACCCGCTGCGCGGTGTTCACGCCTTCTATGGCGGGTCGTCCCGCGAGTGGTGGGCGCCGCTGCGCGCGAACCGGCGAGTCTTCCGGCGCAACGCCCTTGTCGCCGCGCTGGACAAGAGCAGTGAGTTCGCCGCCAGGGCCGTGCACGAATGGTCGGCGCAAGTGTTCTCCGATGACGTCGGCGTCATCCTCGGGGGCCAGTACCGGAACATGATCCGCACCGAACGCAGCAAGGCCAGGGGACGCAAGAAGTACGAAGACGTGGACGTCAAGACGTGGAGCGCCGACGAGATCGCCGAGATCGACGCGCGATACGCCCGCGAGGCGCCCCGAGGCGCCGAACCGCGTTGGTGGGAGGACGTCGCCGAGGGAGACGAGATCGGCCCGCTCACCAAGGGTCCGCTCACCGTCACCGACATGGTGTGCTGGCACGTCGGGATGGGCATGGGCATGTACGGCGTGCGGCCCCTGAGGCTGGCATGGCAGAACAAGCAACGGATTCCGCGGTTCTACACACCCAACGAGCACGGCGTTCCCGACGTCCAACAGCGTGTGCACTGGGACCCGAGCGCCGCGCGCAACGCGGGCAACCCGACGACATTCGACTACGGTCGCATGCGCGAGACATGGCTCATCCATTTGTGCACCGACTGGATGGGCGACGATGCCTGGCTGTGGAAATTGGATTGTGAATTCCGGTTGTTCAACTACGTCGGCGATCTGCACACCGTCACCGGTACCGTCACCCGCAAGTACCTGGCCGACGGGGACCGTCCGGCGGTCGACCTGGACCTTGCGGCGACCAATCACCGCGGCCAAGTCACCACGCCGGGACACGCCACGATTCTGTTGCCCAGCAGGCAGCGGGGCCCCGTACGCCTGCCGGAACCGCCCGGCGGGGCAACCGACCTCGCCGATCTGCTGGTGGCCGTCTCAAACCGATTCGCCGAACATTGAGCAAGCCGTGACATATCCGAACGTTCCCGGACTCCGTGCCGAACAACAGGGCCCGGTTCTGCGGCTGACCCTGGACCGGGCCGAACGCCGCAACGCGGTCAACGACACCATGCTCGACGCGATGATCGGGCACCTGGCCCGGTGCGGCACCGACGAATCGGTTCGCGTCATCCGCATCGACGCCGAAGGCCCGGACTTCTGTGCGGGATCGGATCTGGTGGCCAACAACGCGAAGTCCGAGCGCAAACCCCGCGTGGGGAGTACGCAGCGGCGCCTGCCCAACAAAGCCAACAGGCTCATCCCCTTGCTGCTCGAAACTCAGGTGCCCGTCGTCGCTGTCGTTCGCGGCTGGGCGGCCGGCCTGGGTTTCCACCTCGCCTTGGCGTCCGACTTCTGCGTCGCAGCTTCCGACGCGGTGTTCTGGGAACCGTTCATGGCGCGCGGCTTCACGCCCGACAGCGGTGCGGCCTGGTTGCTGCCTCGACTCGTCGGGATGGTGCGCACCCGCCAGCTGTTGATGCTCGGCGAAGAACTGTCGGGGACCACCGCCGCGCAATGGGGCATCATCCATGGGGCCTGCCCCGACGCTGAACTCGAGGGTGCGGCAACGGATCTCGTCAGCCGGCTTGCCACCGCACCCACGGTGGCGCTCGGCCTCACCAAGTGGCTGCTGCACAGCGGCAACGGCCTGGATCTCGATCGTCATCTCCAGAACGAGGCGATGGCCCTCGAATTATCCAGTCGCAGCGATGACTTCAAGGAAGGCCTGGCCGCCTTCCGGGACAAGCGGCCCCCGGAGTTCAAGGGGCGTTGAGGCGAACATGACAGCACTACCGATCAGCACAGAAACCGCCGTCGATGACGCTGTCGAGGTGGTGCGGCAGTGGGTCGATGCGGAGGTGCCGGCCGAATGGCGCGCAGCGGCGGCCGAGGGCCCTGTCGCCCTGAGAGCCGCGCGGAGCCCCGCCGATTACCGGCGGTGGTACCCGACCTTTGCCCGAAGCGGCCTGGTGGCGCCCACCTGGCGCCCCGAACACGGCGGCCTCGGTATCGGCAACGACGTGGCTCGCGCCATCGAGAGTGTGCTCGCGCCGCTGCGGCTGACCCGGCTCAATCCGTTGGGCCTCAACAACGCCGCGGCTGCGCTGTTCAGCCACGGAACCGAAGAGCAACGGCGACGCTTTCTACCGCCCATCGTGCGAAACGAGGAGAAGTGGTGTCAGCTCTTCAGCGAACCCGGCGCGGGCTCAGACCTCGCGTCGTTGGCGACCCGGGCGGTGCGCGACGGCGACCAATGGGTGATCTCCGGACAGAAAGTGTGGACGACCTGGGCGGATGAGGCAGACTTCGCGATTCTGCTCGCCCGCACCGATCCCGATCAACCGAAACACCAAGGCATCACATACTTCCTGCTCGACATGCACCAACCCGGCGTCGAGGTGCGGCCGCTGCGCCAGATCACCGGTGAGGCGGAATTCAACGAGGTCTTCCTCGACGGCGCGCGGGTGCCGGACGCCCACCGGGTCGGCGAGGTCAACGACGGCTGGCGGGTCAGCGCATCCACCCTGTCGAGTGAGCGCCAAATGGTCTCGGGCTCAGGATCGGGCGGCATGGGCCGGCTCGGCGGGTCCAGCGCCGAACGACTCATCTCACTGGCCAAGGAAATCGGCCGATGGGACGACCCTCTGCTACGCAACAAGATCATGCGGCTCTGGGCGCAAGAACAGATCCGCGGATGGACCAACGCCCGTGTCCGCGCAGCACTCTCGGCCGGCCAATCCCCCGGTGCTGCTTCCTCGATCGGCAAGGTCCACCAGGCCACACTCAACCAGCAGATCCAGGATCTCATGGTCGACCTGTTGGGCACCGCCGCAGTGGCGTGGCCCGCCACCGACGACCCGGATGCGATGCCCCGCGAGGTGCAGGGCATGATGCGCAGCCTCGCCAACGGCACCGAAGGTGGCACCACCGACATCAACAAGAACATCCTCGGCGAGCGCGTACTCGGGTTACCCAAGGAGCCGGATCCGTGGAAAGGGAAACCCTGGAAGGAGATTCCGCGCTCTTGACCGAATATGAGCGGTTGACCGTCGACACGTCGGACGGCATCGGGTGGCTCGTGTTGAATCGGCCCGAGGCCGGCAATGCCTTCGACGCGCTGATGCTGGACGAACTCGAGGCCGCGTGGGCGCAGCTGGACGCCGACCCCGATGTGCACGTGATCGTCAACGTCGCGAACGGCAAGGCGTTCTGTACCGGGATGGATGTGGTCCAGGTCGCCCGCGACAAGCAAGCCATGCGACGTCATTCGCGACGCACGCGCGACGCCGAGCTGAAGATCTCCTCGTGGCACTGCGGTGTGTGGAAGCCGGTGATCGCCGCGGTGAACGGGGTGTGCGCGGGCGGTGGTCTGCATCTGGTCGCCGACGCGGACATCGTCATCGCTGCGGAGGAGGCGACATTCGTCGACCCGCATGTCTCGGTGGGGCAGGCGGTCGCCTACGAGGCGATCACCCTGCTGCGGAAGTCGCCGATGGAGGCCATCACCCGAATGACGTTGAGCGGCAAGGGTGAGCGGATCTCGGCCCAGCGCGCATACGAGTTGGGCATCGTCTCGCAGGTTGTAGCGGCCGGTGAGCTACGGGCGGCGGCGGCCGAGTTGGCGGCCGCGGTCGCGAGCAACTCGCCCACCGCCATGCGGGCGACCAAGAAGGCGTTGTGGCACTCCCTGGAAGTCGGGCTGTCGGAGGCCAAGGCCGCGGCCACAGAGGAGATCTGGCGATTGCGGAACCACCCCGACCACGCCGAGGGAGTACGGGCCTGGCGGGAAAAGCGCCCGGCTGACTGGCAACCGCTCGAACCGGTGGAGGCTTCGTGAGCTATCAGAGGTTGATCGTCGAACGGCGCGGCCCCGTCGGCTGGATCATCAACAACCGGCCCGATCGACTCAACGCGTACGACGCGCTGATGCGCAAGGAATTCCCCGCTGCATGGGCCGAGTTGGATGCCGACCCCGAGGTGCGGGTGATCGTACACACCGGCAACGGCAGGGCCTTTCAGGTCGGCGCCGACGTGGACGATCTCGATGGCGAGGGGATCAAGCAGTACCAGGAGACCATGCAGACGCTGGACCTGAACCTGACCGGCTGGCACTGCAATGTGGGCAAGCCCGTGATCACCGCGGTCAACGGGGTGTGCGCCGGGGGCGGACTGCACTGGGTCGCCGACGCCGACATCGTCATCGCGGCGTCGGACGCCACATTCGTCGACCCGCACGTATCCATCGGTCAGGTCAGCGCCCTGGAGACGATCGCGCTGATGCGCAAGATGCCCGCCGAGGCGGTGTTACGGATGGCGCTGGTCGGCAGCCACGAACGACTCACCGCGCAGCGCGCATATGAGCTCGGCATGATAAGCCAGATTGTCGATCCCCCCGACAAGCTTCGCGATGTCGCACAAGGGCTCGCCGAGAAGGTCGCCAGAAACTCACCCGCCGCCATGCGGGCCACCAAACGCGCGCTCTGGGGAGCGCTCGAGCACGGCCTGACCGACGCTTCCCGTGAGGGGGCCAAGCACCTGACGTCGATGTGGGGCCATCCTGACCAGGACGAAGGCCCGAAAGCTTTCGCCGACAAGCGAACACCACGCTGGCTGCCCCTGGAGCCGGACTCGTGAGCCTCTCCGACCTGCTGGAAGATCTGCCGGACGTCGCGGTACACACCCTCGCGGTCGATGTGTCTCGGGCCGACCTGACCGCCAGTGCAAACCGCCTGGCCGCGGTTCTCGCCGAAGGTGGGTTGATGACCGGTCAGGTGGTCGCGGCGATGCTGCCCAACGATGCCACCACGGTCGCGGCGCTGTTCGGTGTCTGGCGTTCCGGTGGTGTCTACACACCGCTCAACCCCAGGGCCGCCGACGCTGAGGTGGCCGCCCAGCTCGGAACCCTCGAACCGGTCGCGGTGATCACGACACCCGAACTGGCCCATCGCTTCTCGGAGTTCGCGTTGCCGGTCGTCACCGGATCGAGCTTGGCCTGGTCACTGGCGCCGCACTCCACCCCGGCCGACGACGCCCGGCGGTACGACGCCGATGTGGCGCTGTTGCAGTTCACGTCGGGGACGACCGGTCCGCCGAAGCCGGTGCCGCTGCGCCACTCCACGGTCCTGGACCTCATCGACCGGTTGCTGGAGAAACTTCGCGGGTCGAAGCGTGGCCCCCGGAACACGGCGCCGATGCCGAACCTGGTGCCGCTCTCACTGTCTTTGTGGGCGGGTATCTACCAGGTGCTGTTCGCTTTTCGCGCGGGCTCCGGTGTAGTGTTGATGGACAAGTTCTCGGCCGCGGACTTCGCAGCGCTGGTGAAGCGCCACCAACTGCGATCCACGGTCCTGCCGCCCGCCGCGTTGACGATGGTGCTCCACGACGATTCGGTCACCGACCTGTCCCCCCTGAAGATCGTCCGCTCCATCACCGCTCCCCTGTCCCCGGTCCACGCGGCCCGCTTCCGCGACAAGTTCGGTGTGCTCGTACTGAATTCCTACGGCCAAACCGAACTTGGTGGCGAGGTCGTCGGATGGTCGGCCGCCGATGCCCGCGAATGGGGGGAGACGAAACTCGGCTCCGTCGGACGCCCTCTTCCGGGCATCGACGTCACGATCGCCGACGACGAGGTCATGGTCCGCACACCAACGACGGCGGCCCGCAAGATCGACCCCGCGTTCCTCGACAGGCTCACCGACGACGGATGGTTTCACACCGGCGACCTCGGTTGGTTCGACGACGACGGATTCCTGTGGCTCGACGGGCGCGTTTCGGACATGATCAACCGCGGCGGGCTCAAGGTGTTCCCAGGCACCGTCGAAGAGGTGCTTCTGGCCGCCGACCGGGTGCGCGAGGCGGCCGTGGTCGGAGTTCCCGACGAACGACTCGGCGAGGTGCCGTGGGCTTTCGTGGTGCGCGCCGACGAGGAGCTCAGCGAGGATGAGCTGATCGGCTGGTGTCGCGAACGCCTGACCCCTTACCGGGTTCCCGTGCGGGTGGTCTTCGTCGAGCGGCTGCCGCGCAACGACGTCGGCAAGGTCGTCAAGCGCGAACTTCTCACCCTCGCCGACGCGTAACCCGATTCCGGCAGGGCCGACCGGCGCCCATCTTGACTGCACCGGAAATATTTCTTCTCGTTTGTGAGAATGGTGTTACTTTCGCTCGGCATCGTGCTTTCGCGGACGAAGTAGCCATCGATGGCGCGCTACGTCACCGGTCAGACGCTCGGCGTCGACGGCGGCCACTACACGATGATCTCTAGGGCCTGGTCTCATCGGACATCGAGGGCCTCCTCGCCGCCGCATACTGCCGTTTGCTATCTTGAGAATCAATATTCTCACGTTGGAGGTGCTGGTGGAGGACTCAAGCGCATTCGAAGTCTGGGATGCCGACAACCACATGTACGAGACCATCGACGCCTACACGCGGTACCTGCCTGAGAAGTACTCGGAAGCGTTGAAGTTCGTCGACGTCAACGGCCGCAAGAAACTACAGATCCTCGGCGTCATCACCGAAACCATCCCGAATCCGACCTATGAGGTGATCCCCACTCCCGGCGCGTGGGCCGACTACTTCCGGGGCATAAATCCAGAAGGCAAGACACTGCGGGAGCTGGCCGAGCCCATCCGGTGTCCCGACGAGTTCCGCCGTCCCGACCTGCGTCTGGCATTGATGGATCGCCAGGGCGTCGACGGCGCGGTGATGTTCCCGACCACCGCAGGCATGCTGGAGGAGCGGACGAAGTCGGATACGGAACTCACCCACGCGGTGACGCATGCCTTCAACCGCTGGCTGCTCGAGGACTGGACCTTCAACTACCAGAACCGGATCTTTCCCGTGCCCGCCATCTCGCTCAACGATCCCGCGTTGGGTGTGAAGGAGCTCGAATGGTGCCTGGACAACGGTGCCAAGACGGTACTGATCCGTCCGGCCCCGGTTCCGCGCGAAGACGGCACGTCGCGCTCGGCCGCTCTGCCCGAGTTCGATGACTTCTGGCGACTGGTCGAGTCGTCGGGCATCTCGGTGCAGATGCACAATTCGGACTCCGGCTATGAGCGCTACGTCGATGACTGGGAGGACCCAGCGGAGTTCAACGGATTCGCGCTGAGCAAGCTGCGCGGCTTCATCTACGAGGAGAGCCGCAATATCTTCGATACGCTCGCTGCCTTCATCGCTCACGGCGTGTTCGAGCGCTTTCCCGGGGTACGCATCGGGGTGATCGAGAACGGGGGCTCCTGGGCGCACCGCTTGTTGGACGTTTTCGACCGCGTGTACCACAAGCGGCCGTACGACTTCAGCGAGCATCCCAGCGACGTCTTCCGCAGACACGTGTGGGTCAACCCCTTCCATGAGGAAGACATGTCGCACCTCATCGACATCCTCGGCGCCGACCGTGTGATGTTCGGTTCGGACTACCCTCATCCAGAGGGCCTCGCAGAACCGGCGGATTTCGTCAAGGAACTCGAGGGGCTGCCCGCCGAGACCACCGCCCGGGTGATGGGCGGCAACCTCAAACAACTGATCGGCGTCTAGCCGAGCCCGCCGACCACTGACAGCAGTCTGTTGGCTAGGGCATCAGCTGTCGACAGCGCCCTCACGCAGAAAGTTCACGGTGTATTGCTGGCTCGTCAAACCCTTCGCTTCGAGTCCGACGAGCGAAAGCAGCTGCTCCCACTTGTCGGGGTCGACGAACCAGTCCCAACGGGTCACCTTGCCATCCTCGTTGATCCAGATGTAGTCCCACTCCCGCAGTTCCAACACCGTCCCGTCGGCGAGCGTCCCCGCGTAGGTGTCGCAGGACGAGAAGCCCCAGTCTCCGGCAATACATTCGAACGGACTGACGAGGCGATAGTCCGGCATGTGCTTCCACCACATGCGCCATTCCGCGGTGAGCATGTCGCCGTCGGGCGCGTACTTGGCCATGGCCGCCGCGACCTCGTCAGAGAACATCTCGGCTGCCGACTGGCGGGCGCCATCGTTGAAATGGGGACTCATCATCACGTAATCGGCTGCAAATACGAAGTTCTCACCAAAATTCACGTGGCGGCCGCGGTCGATGGGTTTGGCATAGCCCTCCCATTTCTGGAAGGCAATCTCTTCGTTGACGGCTACGCGATCGCTGTTCATGTCTTCCTCTCCACTAGCCCAGCTCGGCGAATGTCTTCAAGTACCGCCACGCAATATCGGGTGGTATGCCACCACAAAGCGGATTGATATTGAACACTTCGCCTGCGGCAAGGCGAGCCTTCGCTTCATCGACCGACAGGATCACATGCGACGACGTCTTGCGAAGCTCGTCGACGGTCTTGGCGGTGGTGATGTTGGCCGATACGGTGTTGTCAGGGTTCCAATCCGCGTACGCCATCGCATCGTGCAGAAGGTACTTGCCGATCTCCTCCCACGCGGCGTCGACATCGTCGGCGACGAAACAGTTGGTGGCGGCGTTGCGGTCGGGGATCAACATGAATCCGGGCTCGAACCCGTTGTCGCGGCATGCCTTCTCGTATGCCTCCTGCATACCGGGTACGCCGCCGTTGGCAAGTAGCCCGAGACCGTTCCGCCCGGCGCGCCGAGCGGCAGCAAGGCTGGCCCCACCCCAGCTCATCATGGGACCATCCGGTGTGCGAGGTCGTGGTGTCACCTTCATCCGGCGACCCTCGTACTCGACTTCCTCACCGGCCAACAAACGGCGCAACATGCCGAGTTTCTGGTCCGCGATCTTTCCACGCTCGGACAACGACAGGCCGAAATGCTCATACTCCTGCGCGCGGTAGCCGATTCCGAACACATAGGTGGCCCGTCCACCGCTGATGTGGTCCAGTACCGACATGTCCTCGGCCAGGCGTGCCACGTCATAGAAGGGAAGGAGAATCACCAAATTCAGCATGAGCTGCTTGGTCCGGGCGGCGATCGCCGAGCCCAGCAGCAAGGGCGACGGTAGATAACCGTCGTCGGCACAATGATGTTCGCACAACACCGCCGCTACGCAGCCTCGAGTTTCCGCCCATTCCGCCATGTCGCATGCTGCGGCGTACAACTCCGTCGGCGGTGCCCCGATCGACGGCGCGCGCATATCGAAGCGAAGAGTGAACATCTCGGTGGCTAACTTCCCTCGCGGTCGTCAGTACCCATGACTTCGGCGGACATCTGCATGATCAATCGGACCACCTCGTTGCGAGACATGGACTTGAAGAGCTCAAAGGCCATCCGGACGTCATCGCCGGTGGCAATCGTCGGTCCGTTGCCAAGGTTGGCGAATGCCTCGTCGACGACGCTTGCAGCAGTGACCGCGCCCTCGGGAACCTCGTCGATGGACGCCAGGCGCCCGCGCTCGAACTCCAGCTTCCGCAGCGCCGGGGTATCTGTCATGCCGAGGACCAGTCCGAGCACATCGACACCCTTGTCGTGCAATTCCACCCACAAGCCCTCGGTGAACACCATGTCGAAGGCTTTGGTTGCGCCGTAAGCCACCATGTTTCGGCCACCGGCCAGTGCCGCACCCGACGTGAAGTTCACGATGCCACCCCTCCCCCGCGCGACCATCTGGCCTGCGAAGTGGTGACACAACCGCATCAACACCAGGCAATTGCGTTGCAACAGGTCTTCGGCTGCGGACACCGGATTGACAAGGAAGGGCTGGTAATTCGGATCACCGCCAGCGCAGTACACGAGCATGCCTATCTCGAGGTCATCGGTCGCCTCGATGACTCTTTGTGAAGCGTCAGGCTCGGTGAGGTCGACGGCGACTGTCCGCGTCTCGGCGTTGCTGCGCTCGCGGATTCCCTTGGCGACCTCGTCGAGCAAGTGCTGGCGACGGGCCACGAGCGTGACATTCACGCCCTCGCTCGCGAGACGCTCTGCGAACAGAGCACCGACACCGTCGGATGCGCCGACCAGCAGTGCCCACGGCCCATACTTCGCGGCGATGTCGGTCACGGTGCCGGCACCGCCGCCAGGCGAACGGACGTGTAGGAGCGACGGGCGATCCGCCAACCGTCCGCGGTCCATACGGCCTGGTCGTCGTAGTACCCGACAGGATTCGCACCCGATCCGTCCTCGAGGAGGATCAAGGCGTCGACATACGTACGCATCGTGGCCGTGTCGCCGTCGATGTCGACGGCCTGATTGGACACGCGGTGCATGGTGTGGGCCGCCATGACGTGCGCCGCCGCCATGAACTCGGCAACCTCGGCACCGCCCGTCCACTGACCGATCTCGCCGTAGTCCACTTGGGCGTTTTCGGTGAAGACCTCTGTCAGCAACGAGTACCGCCGGCTGTCAACGGCGGTGGCGTAGCGAATCGAAAGCTCGACGAGCTCGTCTCGATCACTCATGTGCTGTCCCCGTTCGGGTGCACGATGATTCGCGGCGGCCCGTCGGATCTGCGCGCCTCGTCGAGTGCGCTGGGCACGTCATCAAGGCCGATGATTCTGCCGACGCTGGGCATCGGGTCGAGGCGTCCGTCGACGACCGCATCGAGTACGCCGTACCAGTCCTCCGGCATCGGCCCACCGCCGAAACGCAACGTCAATCCCTGGCGGGTTGCTTCGGTGATGTCCAGTGTGTCCCCCGTATACCAACCGCCTGCGCAATAGATGCGGGTGTAGAACTCCGCCTCCGTGACGAGTGAGTTGATGAGGCCCGGGGCTCCTACGCATTCGAACACCACCGCCGTTCCGGACATGTGGCGTTGCCGGCGCACGTCGCGGAAGACGTCGAACACAGACCGTTCGGCAGGATCGTGCAGGACGTGTGCGCCGAATCCGGAGCGCGCCAGTTCGCGGCGGTCCGCGTTGTAGTCGGAGACGATGATCGGCTCGATGCCGCGGGCAGACAGCGCCGCGACCGCCGACAGGCCGATGGCGCCGGCGCCGACGACGATCGGGATCTCCCCGGGTTGAACGTCGGCGACTCGGACGTAGTACTCGCCGACAGCGAAGGCGTCGACGAGCGCGATTGCGTCACTGGAGACGGACCCGTCGACGACCCTCGCGGTCGCCTCCGACACGACGAGAAGTTCACCGAAGCTGCCCTGCGCCTCGGGATGCTGGCCGATGATGCGCAGACCACCGGTTCCGCCGTCCACCAACCGGATAGGCATGGAGGTCACCCGGGACCCGATCGGAAACGCGTCACCACAGCCGGGACCGTGTCCGATGACCTCGCCGACGAATTCGTGGCCCATGACGATGTCTCGGTCGGCGTCGTACAGCGATCGCCCCGTCGGATCGTCGATCGCGAGTTCGGGATGGTCCATGAAATGGACATCCGACGCGCAGATCGCGGTGCTCAGCGTTTTCAACAGCAGGTCGTTCGGACCCGGGACCGGGTCGGCCGTCTCACGAACGGTCAATTCGCCGGCACGCAATACGACTGCCCGCAATGGACGCACCCTCCACCAGCTGATAATCTCGAATATCCGAGAAACATTTTTCGTATTTCAGAGTCACCGTAGAATTCAGCCGAAAAGGAGTCAAGAGTGCAGGGGGCCGGTTCAGCTCCGACCGAGCGGGTGCTCGACATCATCGAGGCACTCAGCCGCACCGATGCTCGTGGGTTGCGGTTCTCCGACCTCGCGCGACGACTCGACCTTTCCCAAGGGACCGCTCACGCCATCCTCACTACCCTTCAGAATCGCGGATGGGTCACCCGCGATCCCGTATCCAAGAAGTTCAATCTAGGCCCGGCGATGGCCCTCATCGCGTCCCGCCTGGACGCCGAGCGTCCGACCGCCGCAGTCGCACGCAGCGCCATCCGACGCCTCGCCGAAAAGACCGGCATGGCGGCCTCTGTCGTCGAGCGTATTGGAGACGACCTGGTTATCACCGCGTTCGAAGATTCCTCGCATTCGCCGCCTGCGGCTCTTCCGAACGATCGGATCCCGTACGCGCCGCCGTTCGGAATTGCCTGTGCGGCCTGGGATTCCACGGCCGAGCAAGAAGCATGGATTCAACGTGGCGCAGCGGGGGATGCGTCTCTGGCCGAGCGCCTACGCGCGGCGCTGACGCACACCCGCGGCCGTGGGTACGACGTCGACTGGATGACTCCGGCGCTCGCGGAAGCAGTGCACGCCATCGGCACGCTGTCGGATGACTCCGTGCCGGGCAATTTGCGGTCGGTTGTCGACCAGCTCCGAGTCGAGTTCATCGCTACCAAGATGCTGCCCGATGAAAGTTTCCGTGGCGGGCACCCGGTCGCAACGATCTCGGCTCCCGTGCTCGATTCAAACGCCCGAGTGCGACTGATCTTGGGTGTGCACCCGCTACGTCGGATGACCATCCGCGAAACACGCACCGCGGCCGAGCCGCTGCTGCGCGAAATTGCACGCGTCACCGAGGAGCAAAGCGCGCACGCAACTCGTTCTTGAGAACCTTCCCCGTGAGGTTGCGTGGGAGTTCGTCGACGACCTCGAGCCGCTCCGGTGCCTTGTGTTTACTCAAACCCAAGTCCTGACAGTGCTTTGCGAGATCGGACAGCGTGACGTCAGTGGTTGCCACCACGACCGCGCACACCCGTTCGCCGGTGCGCGGATCCGGCACCCCGATGACCGCGACGTCGGCGACGGCGGGATGGCTGGCCAACACGCCCTCGATCTCGAGTGCGGAGATGTTCTCCGCGTTGCGGATGATGGCGTCCTTGATGCGCCCGGTGATCGCGACGTTGCCGTCGTGGTCGATCAGGCCTCGGTCACCGGTGCGAAACCAGCCGTCGGCGTCGAAGGCGTCGGCGTCCAGCGCCGCATCGACGTAGCCGAGGAAGCACTGCGGCCCCTTGAGTCGCAATTCTCCTTCCTCGCCCACCCCAACCTCGCGCTCGTTCTCGTCGACCACGCGTATCGAGACCCCCGGCACCGGCCGTCCGACGGTGTGATCGAGAACCTCCGGTGCGCCGTCCGGCGGCGGCGAGGTCACCACCGGAAACTCGGTCAGGCCCCAGGAGTTCGCGATTCCCGCTACCGAAAGCGTCTCCCGTGCTTGGCGTCCTAGCTCGGGCGTGATCGGCGCACCTCCCCCGACACACCCGCGCAGATCGGGGAAGAGCGGCTCGGGGCCATGCTCCCGCTGCGCAGCCATATAGGCGACGAAGAAAGGTGTGGCCGAACCGAGCATCGTCGGACGATGCGCGGCCACGGCCTTCGGCGTGGCGACCGGATCGAAGGTGTCGAACAGGACCAGGCGCATACCGGTGAGCAGGCTGGCGGCCAGCATCGCGGCGCCGCCGATGTGCGAGACCGGAAACGCGATCGGGTTGGTGTCGTTGTTCGAGGCGCCGAACATGCCCACCACCCCGGCCGACCCTGCGATCACCGAGCGGTCACAGTGCCGGATACCCTTCGGCGCCGCGGTCGTGCCCGATGAGTAGTACACCCACCGCGTATCCTCGGCGTCCGTCGGCGGCGCGGGCAGAAGCGCCGGATCACCCGACGGCAGCCGGAGGTCCCCGGTGATCGGCGCGCTGTGGTCGACCACCACGACCGTCATCGGTCGTTCGCGTATCAACTCGTCGGCGAGCGCGACATGATCGAAGTCGCGCCAGACACCGGGAACGATGAAGACCTCGGCGCCGAGCTGGTTAGTCACAAAACGGATTTCGCTCTCGCGCCAGATCGGCAACACAGGATTCTGGACCGCGCCGAGACGGGTCAGAGACACCATCACCACCATCGTCTCCAAGGTGGTCGGCAACTGCCACGTCACCACGGTGCCTCTGGTGACGCCGCGTTCGAATAGCGCTGCGGCGGTGCGCTCCGCCGCATCGTGCAACTGGCTATTCGTCAGGCTGCGACCGTAGTCGTCGATGAGTACGACGCGGTCGGGGTGGTTCTGGGCCGCCGCTTGGATCAAACCCCAATAGGTTTGCGCCATCAGTGAGTCGGTAGAAGGAGGCGTCGTTTGGCCAGGATGTTGCGCATCATCTCAGAGCTGCCACCGGACACGGTGTATGCACGGGACCACAGCCAGCATTCTTTCAGACGCTGTTTGGCAAGCGCCACATCCGGATCGGCGGCGGCGGTGCACACCATCGTCGACAGCTGCGCGCCGTAGGCCGAAACCCGGTGATAAGTCTCGGCGAAACTGAGCTTGGCGATGGAACCGTCGCCGGTCTGCTCGGCGCCGGCCACCAGGCGTTCGACATGGTCGTCGATGAACGCTTTCGCCACCTCGACCTCGACGGCCAACTCCGCGACCTGGTGCCGGATGTCGGCGTGTTGAAGTGCAGGCATGTCGTCGATGCGACCGTGACGGGCCACCGTGACCAGATCGTCGATGAGAAGTTCCAGCAGGATGACGTTGCCGCCGATGCCGAACCGTTCAAAGTCCAGTCCCGCCATGATGATCGACCAGCCCCGGCCGGGTTCTCCGATCAGGCTGTCGGGAGGGATCGTCACATCGTCGAAGAAGACCTCGTTGACCTCGATCGCCTCGTTGATCGTGCGGATCGGCCGGATCTCGATGCCCGGTGAGGCCAACGGCACGATGAACGCGGACAGCCCGTGATGACGCGACGACGACGGGTCGGTGCGGATCAGGGCCAAGCCCATGTCGGCCCAGTGCCCGTCGGTGATCCACGTCTTCTGGCCGTCGATCACCCATGACCCGTCCGGCCGCTGCGTGCCCTTACAACGCACGGCGGCGATATCGCTGCCCGCATCGGGCTCGCTGAGCAGCTGGCACCACACGTGCTCGCTGCTCCGGATCGGCGGCAGCAGAGCGGACTTCTGCTTGTCGGAACCGAAATGCAGCAGCACGTGGGCCGCCAGGTTGACCTGATCGACGGGGCGCGGAGCGCGGGCACGCAGGATCTCCTCGGAAACGATCCGATCGTGCAGGGGATGGTGATCGGCGCGGCCGCCGTATTCGACGGGCCAGTCCGCGCCGACGAAGCCCGCGTCGAACAGCGAGGCGAACCATGTGCGCAGCAGTGCCTCTTGCACGCCGGTCTCCGGCGCCCGGTGTCCCTCTCGGGCCTCGAACGGCGGTGCGTGTTCAGCGATGTGTGCCCGGACGCGGTCTCGGAACTCGGCGAGTTCGGCCTCCGTTGGCCGGGTCCCCGGGGCGCTCACCAGCCGGCCCTGTCGGCGAACAGGACGCGACTGGAGCGTGCCGTGCCGAGTAGACACGCATTCGTGAACACCCGTCGCAGTTCATGATGCAGCGGGTATTCCCAGGTGAATCCGATGCCACCCGAAAGTTGCATGCACTCATCGACGGCCGCCGTGGTGTTCGCCGCGATGAACGAATGCGCAACGACGGATAATGTGACCGCATCGCTCGTGGCGCTATCGGCGGACAGCGCGCGGGCAGCCTTGGTGAGGACGGCGCGGGCCTTGGCCTCGAACACCAACAGCTCCACCAGACGGTGTTGTACCGCTTGGAAAGTCGCGATCGGCACGCCAAAGGCGATTCGTTCTTTGAGGTAGGCGACCAGCCGCTCAAAGGTGGCCGACAGTGCGCCGAGCGAATCCGCACTCTGCAGGATCCTGGCCATTGCGAGTAGTTGTTCCGCTCGTTCGGGTCCGCCGATGGCCATGCTCGGGGCTCCGGAGAGTTCGACACGCCATACCGGCCGGTTGACGTCCAGCAGTTCGTCGTCGGCTTCCCGCGGCAGGGAGTTCGCCGCCTCGAACAGCTGAATCCCGTTGGCGCCAAACGTGACAATGATGTCCACCGAATCGGCGCCCGACACTCGCGTGACATCAGCGGCCAGGGCACACGCCGCCGCGCCCGTCCCATCGAGCATGGCGGGCAACCATCGGTCACGGGCTTCGGGTGGGGCCGAGCTCAGGGCCGCAGCAGCGATGACGCTGCCGAGCCAGTGCGTGGAGTTTCCCGACCGTCCGAGTTCCTCGGCGATCACCGTCGTCTCCACCGGGCGCCACCCACTGCCGCCGAGACCCTCGTCGACCAGTAGACCCGTCCAGTCCATCGCGGCGAGGTCTTTGAGGGAGTCGCGCGTTCCGCATCCGGCCAGGAAGTCTCGCGCCGCGCCACGTACCAGTTCGATGTCGACCGCATCGTCGAGGGCGGCATCCCCCTCAGTGCCCACCGGTGGTCAGCTCCGCAGCAGCAGCTGTTCGGCGTTGTCGCGCATGATGCGCCGCTTCGCCGCGTCGTCGAGCGGGTCGAGGAGTTTGAGGAAGTCCGCCGGTTCGGCCAGCCCCTCGGCATGCGGGAAATCCGAACCCATCACCAGCACGTCGTCGTAACCCAGGCTGGTGACGATGCCCGGGATGTCGTCCTCTGGGTACGGCACGACGCGAACGTGATTCCGGAAGATCGTCGACGGCCGCTCGGTCAGCTTGCCTCCGATCCATGGGCCGTTGCGGCCCATGCCGCGGCTCTTGTCCATGTGTTTGAGGAAGAACGGCACCCACTCGGCGCCGTGCTCGGCGACCAATACGTTGAGCTTTGGGAAGCGGCCGAACAGATTGTCGAAGATCAACGCCGAGAGCGTGTCCTCGATCGGGCGCTGACCGTAGATGTTCATCCACTGCCACGCCGACATGTGCCAGGACGCCGGGTCGGGATTGTGCCCCCAGGCAGGCGAGATCGCATTGAAGTACCAGAACGGCATGATGTGGTACACCAGCACGCAGCCGGCCTCCTGCAGCCGCGAGTACACCGGGTCGAAATACGGATCGCCCGGCGACCGCCCGTAGGCGGGTCCGGTCGGCAGCATCACGAACTTCGCACCCTCCGCGATGATCGCCTCAGTCTCGGCGATCGCCGAATCGAGGTCGCGCAGGGACAACAGCGCGGTCGCGTAGATGCGGCCCTCGAAGTCGAAGCCCCACTCGTCGTCGATCCAGCGGTTGAACGACCGCAGATTCGCGTACAGGGCCGCTGTGTCGTCGACGTAGTGTTCGGCGGCCAGCGCCATCCCGCTCGGATAGATCACCATCCGCTCGACGTTCTGCTTGGCCATCACCGCGAGCCGCGCAGAACGTTCGATGTATTCCGGCTGCATGGGCTGTGGCTCGTAGGACTCCTCGGGGTTGCCCGAGCCCATCTGGCGCAGCATCTCCTTGAGCGAACCGGGGCGATACGCCACGTCCAGGCCGAGGCCGCCTTCGCTGTTGAACGTCGCGACGCGGTGACCGGCGAGAATCACCTCCACACCGTCTGCGCCCCGCACCGTCGTGATGGCTCGGTCCTTGAACTCCTCGGGTAGATACCGGGTGAAAGCGTCGCGCGTCTCATAGCAGTGCGTGTCGCAGTCGAAAATGCCGTAGTCAATGGTCGTCACCGCGCCGCTCCTTCGTGCGAGAATGCTTATTCTCTCTTTCAGGAAAAGATACTATCCTCGATCGGTAATGCCTATCCGGGGTTACCTCCGATCGAACGGTGTCGCCGTCGGATCGGTCGCCTCGTCGCAGGTCACCGCGTCAGTGCGGAAGGAAAACATGACTGCACCAACGGTATTCGCCGTAGCCGGCGTGGACGGTGTGCATGTCTACGGCTGAGGTGGTCGATCACCGCGACCTGCGCGAGGCGGTCCGCGATTTCCTCACCGCCAGGTCGCCAAGCAGCGCCGTGCGAGCCGCGATGGATTCTGCGCCCGGCTATGACGAGCGGGTTTGGCGCGAGTTGACCGCCGACCTCGGCCTGGCCGCGATCGCCGTGCCCGAGGAGTTCGGAGGGGCGGGCGCGGGCCTGCCCGAACTCGCGGTTGTCTTCGAAGAGATGGGCGCGGCCCTGCTGTGCGCCCCGTTCTTCTCCACCGTGGCGCTCGCGATCCCGACGCTGCTCGCCAGCGGTTACGCGGCCGCGATGCGGGAGTACCTACCCGCACTCCTCGACGGGTCAAGGACCGCCACCGTGATCTTCAACGGAAGTCTCGATCCATGGGACCCCGACGCCGTGACGCTGTCGGCGCACAGCGACGGTCCCTCTTATGAGCTCCACGGGAACGCCGCGCTTGTTCTCGACGGTCATACGGCTAATACCGTTCTGGTAGCGGCGAATACCGCCGCGGGCACATCGCTGTTCGCAGTGGAGGGAGACGCCGACGGCCTCAGTCGTGAACCGTTGACGACGCTCGACCGGACGCGAAAGATCGCGAAACTGGACTTCGAAGCCGTCCCCGCGCGGCTCATCGGGAGCGACGGCGCCGCCGCACCCGCCCTCGAACGCGCACACCGAGTCGCGGTCATCGCGCTGGCCGCCGAACAGCTCGGAGCGGCGCAGCGATGCCTCGACATGGCCGTGGGCTACGCGAAAGAACGCATTCAATTCGGCCGTGCCATCGGCAGTTTTCAGGCCGTCAAACACCGCTGCGCGGACATGCTCGTGCAGGTCGAGGGGGCGCGTTCGGCCGTGCGGCACGCCGCCAATCTGCCCGAGGGTGAGGAGCAGGCGGTGGCGGCTTCGGTGGCCAAGATGGCCTGTTCGGAAGCGTTTCTTCAGGCGGCACTGGACAACATGCGGATCCACGGCGGCATCGGGTTCACCTGGGAGCACGACGCGCATCTCTACGTCCGTCGCGCGAAAGCCACCCAACTGATCTTCGGCACCCCCGACTACCACGCACAGCGCCTGGCAGAGCTCGTCACATCATCAAGCCACTAGCCGGAAGGACAACCGTGACCGTTTCATATTCGCTCGAACTCCCCACCCAGCGGGTGGAGCAGGCATCGGAATTCGTCAATGCCGAAGCGATCGCCGAGATAGCGAGCGCCGCCGAGTCCAGTGGATTCGCCGCTGTACACGTCACCGACCACCCGGCACCCGATGCCAAGTGGCTCGACCACGGCGGGCACCACGCCCTTGATCCGTTCGTCGCGCTTTCGTTCGCCGCAGCGGCCACCACCGACGTGAAGCTGCTGACCAATGTCTACATCGCCGCCTACCGCAACCCCTTCCTGGGCGCGAAGTCGATACAAAGCCTCGCCGTCCTGTCCGGCGGCCGCCTCATCCTCGGCACGGCCGCTGGCTATCTGAAACCGGAGTTCAAGGCGCTCGGAATCGATTTCGACGCCCGAGGTGCGCTGCTGGACGAGGCGCTCGACGTCCTGAGCCGAGTGATGACCGGTGATGACGTCGCCTACGAAGGATCGTCGTTCGCCGCGCGCGGTGTGCGTCTGCGACCGGTGCCTGCGGCCCCGCCCATCTGGGTGGGCGGCAACAGCAAGCCCGCCGTGCGTCGCGCGGTGTCTCGCGCCCAGGGGTGGGCGCCGTTCAACACCTTCGGCTACGCCGCGGCGTCCCGAACCGCGGAGATCTCCTCCCTCGAGGACCTGGAGGCCGCGATCGTGTGGGCCAAGAAATACGCTGCCGAAATCGGTCGAACCGAGCCGCTGGACATCTGTTTCTCGGCGGGGAACCTGCTCGACGACAGCAAGTCCGCCGACGAACGGCACGCCATCATCGCGAGGCTCGAAGCCATGGGCGTGACATGGCTGACCATCGCCCCTGCCGGCGCCGACCGCGCCGAGGTGATCGATCGCGCGCGGGCGTTCGCTAGGGAGTTCATCGCGTGACCCTCTCGGCCTTGACGTAAACAGAAATTGCCGACAAGCGATAACGTCTGTTCTCATGCCTAGACCAAGCCTGAACGACCTCCTCAATCCCGCCACGACCGCGCTGGTCACCCAGGAGTGCCAGGGCGGGGTGATCGGCCCGCAAGCCGGTCTACCGATGCTCGCAGAAGAGGCACGCCGCGAGGCGATCCCGAACATCGCGCGATTGCTCGATGCGGCCCGCGCGGCGGGGGTGACGGTGGTGCACTGCCTGATCCAGAAGCGCCCCGACAACCGCGGTTCGAACACCAACGCCAGGCTCTTCATGGCGGGTAAGTCCTTCGCCGCGGACCTCACACCCGGGAGTCCGGGCGCCTCCGTGCTGCCGGAACTGAATCAGGCCCCTAGCGACATCGTCCTCACCCGTCTGCATGGCGTCGGGCCCATGACCGGCACGGACCTCGACTCGGTCCTTCGTAACTTGAATATCAAAACCATTGTGGGTGTTGGCGTTTCGGTCAACATCGCGATCCCGAACTTCGTCATGGACGCCGTCAACCGGAGTTACCAGTTCGTGCTGCCGCGCGACGCGGTGAGCGGGTATCCGCGGGAGTACGCGGAATCGGTCATCGACAACTCATTGGCGCTGCTCGCGACGGTGACGACGACGGACGACATCGTCCAAGCCTGGAAGGAAGTCCGCACCTGAGCCGATATGGATGTCACCAACTCAGGGTGATAACGTCGTTCTCACCAGCCGTAAATGATCATATCCGCTGCTCTTAGGAGGTCGGCCACATGTCACCCCGGTCCCTGCCGTACCCGGTCTTCGACATCGACAACCACATGTACGAGACGACCGACGCGCTCACCAAGTATCTGCCGAAGCAGCACCGCGGCAAGGTCGGCTACGTCGAGGTCAACGGGCGGCCGAAGTTGGTCGTCAAGGACCACATCAGCCATATGATCCCCAACCCCACGTTCGAACGCGTCGCTCGCCCGGGCAGCGCTGAAGACTACTTCCTCGGCAACAACCCCGAAGGGCTGAACTTCCGCCAGTTCGTCGGGGAGCCAATGGATGTCATCCCAGCGTTCCAGGCGCCCGCACCCCGGCTGGAGCTGATGGACGAACTCGGCATCGACCAGTGCGTCATGTACCCCACGCTGGCCAGCCTCATCGAGGAACGCACCACCGACGACGTCGTCCTGACCCATGCGATCATCCACGCCCTCAACGAGTGGATGCACGAACACTGGACGTTCAACTATCGGGACCGGATCTTCGCCACGCCGGTGATCTGCCTGCCGCTGGTCGACGAGGCCATCAAGGAGTTCCGCTGGTGCCTCGAGCGCGGCATGAAGACGTTCCTCGTGCGGCCTGCCCCGGTGCCGAGCCGGTTCGGGGGCTCGCGCTCGATGGGCCTGCCGGAGTTCGACCCGTTCTGGCAGGAGGTCGTCGACGCCGGCATCCCCGTGACCTTCCACGCAGCAGACAGCGGCTACCAAAAGCACCTCATGGAATGGGAGGGCGGCGACGAATACCTGTCGTTCACGCCCAGCGCGCTGCGCGAGGTGGTGATGGGCTTCCGAGCGATGGAGGACACCCTGGCCGCCCTGATCTGCCACGGTGCGCTCTCGCGCTTCCCCGACCTGAAGGTACTCGTGGTAGAGAACGGCAGCGGCTGGGTGCGAAACCTGCTGCGGCTGCTGGACAAGGCGTACCGGACGATGCCGAAGGAATTCGACGAGCATCCCGTCGAGGTGTTCAAGCGCAACGTCTACATCCACCCGTTCCTCGAGGACGACATCAAGGGAATCATCGAAATCATGGGCGAGGACCATGTGATGTTCGGCTCGGACTTCCCGCACCCCGAGGGTATCGGCGATCCGCTGAGCTTCGTTGACCGGCTGGAGGGGTTGTCGGAGACCACGAAGGCAAAGATCATGGGTGGCAACGCCATCGAGCAACTGGGCCTCCAAAAGGTCCCGGCATGACGCAGACGACCGCGTCGCCGACGGAATACGACGGGATCGCTGCTTTCGAAGAGCACGTGGGCGAGCATCTGGGGTACAGCGCATGGCGGCAGGTCACCCAGAGGGAGATCGATCTGTTCGCCGAGGCGACGGGTGACCACCAGTGGATCCACGTGGACGCCGAGAAGGCGGCGAACGGGCCCTACGGCAAGACCATTGCTCATGGCTATCTCACGCTGTCGCTGGTTCCCATTCTCGTGCAACAGATCTACAAGGTGACCGGCTTGTCGATGCAGGTGAATTACGGCGTGGACAAACTACGGTTTCCGGCGCTCGTTCCCGTCGACTCGCGCATCCGCGCGGGCGCGGAGTTGATCAAGGTGGACCGCACCGAGAACGGCGCGAGGGCGACTGTGCGGGTCACCGTCGAGGTCGAGGGCTCCGAACGGCCGGCCTGCGTCGTCGACACCATCGCTGCGATGGTCGACTGAGCAGGTAGTTCGATGAGCGCTGAAATACGAGGAGCGACTCGGCCTGCTCGGCGAGAATCGGCGTCACCTGGATGCCCGGCGAACCCGTGCCGATCACGCCGATCTTCTTGCCGCTTAATTGCGGATCGTTGCGCGGCCGCGCCGCCGTGTGTACGTCAATGACAACATGCCTTCACCACCGCGGGGCGAACACCGCGACTCCGTGCGGGCGATACACACGTACGGACACATCAACGTTTTGACCGGGGATCAGGCGATCGTCGGCGGCCGTCACGTAGTCGAGGTTTGGGACCGGAGGCCGTCGACCTGCCAGGATCTTCCACGCTTGCGGGGCCGACATCGTCTCTACGTCGGGGAACTCGGCGTCCATGGCACGCATCAGTTGCTGCACGCCGTCGTCCATGGATTGCACGGTAATGCACCGCCCTCGCCGCGCGGTCCCTAATCTGGACACGTGTCCAGAATTGCCTCGGTGACGTGTCCGCTGTGCGAGGCGATGTGCGGGTTGCAGGTGTCCATCGACGGCGATCGGGTCACCGACATCCGCGGTGATCGCGATGATGTCTGGTCGCGGGGCCACCTCTGCCCGAAGGGCACGTCGCTGGCGCATCTGCACACCGATCCAGACCGCCTTCGGCAACCCATGGTGCGGACGCGCACCGGTCACGCAGCCGTCTCGTGGGACGATGCCTACGCCGAAGTCGAGCGGGTACTGCGACCGGTACTCGACCGCCACGGCGTCTCCGCCGTCACGGTCTATGTTGGCAACCCCGTCGCCCACAATCTCGGGCTGAGCACTCACATCGGCGCGCTGATCGGCATGGCGCAGGCGGCGGGCATGCCAACCTATTACTCCCCGGGCACCGTCGACCAGTGGCCGCTCAACCTCGTCAGCGCGCTGCTGTTCGGTCATATGTGGAACGCGCCGATTCCGGACGTCGACCACACCGACCATCTGATGATCCTCGGCGCGAATCCCTCTGCGTCGCAGGGCTCGATGCTGTCGGCGCCCGATCTGATGGGCCGGCTCGCGGCAATTCGCCGCCGCGGTGGAACCGTCACCGTGGTCGACCCGCGGCGCACCCCGACGGCGCACCGCGCCTCGCAATGGATACCGATCAGGCCGGGCACTGACGCGCTACTACTGTTCGCCATCCTGCACACGTTCGCCGAGCGCGGCTGGGTTCGTCGACCCGCGCATCTGAATGGCCGCATCACCGGTCTCGACGAGGTCATCGCGATGGCCGGCGAATTCTCGCCGGAAGCCGTCGCCACGACCTGTGGCATCGACGCACCGACGATTCGTCGACTCGCATCCGACCTCGCCCACGCCGAACGTCCGGTCCTCTACAGCCGCATCGGCGCATGCACGCAGGAGTTCGGCACGCTTTCTACCTGGCTCGTGTTCGTGGTCAACATCGCGCTCGGCTCGCTGGACATTCGCGGTGGCGCCGTCTTCCCCAAGCCCGCGACGTGGTCGCCGATGTTCATGAAGCCGCCCGACCAGGACGGTGACGGCTGGCAGTTCGGCCGCTTCCGCAGTCGCGTGCGGGGGGCACCGGAGGTGTTCAGCCAGTACCCGATCAGTTGCCTTGCCGAAGAGATCGACACCCCGGGCGAGGGCCGGTTGCGCGGGCTGATCACCGTGGCGGGCAACCCTGTCGTGTCGGCGCCGGGAGCGCGGCGGCTCGACGCGGCGCTGCCGCGCCTTGACGCGATGATCGCCGTCGACAGCTGGCTCAACGAGACCACTCGCCACGCCCATGTCATCCTGCCCGGACTGTCGCCACTCGAGCGGCCGCACGCCGACGGCCTCTACTGGATCTACGCGATCTCGTCATGCCTCAAGTGGTCGGAGCCGGTGTTCGCGCCCGAGCCCGATCGGCCTTCGGAGTGGGAGATCCTGCTGCGCCTCGCGGGCGCGATGGTCGGCACGCCGATGCCTGACGTGGATGTGGCCGCGATGGACGACCTTTACGTGGCGGGCCTGGTGGCCACCGCGTGCTTGACGCCGCACAACCCGCTGTCCGGCCGTGACGCGCAGGAAGCGACCGCCGCGCTGAAGGGAATCGGCCCAGAACGGCTGGTGGATCTCGGAATTAGGCTCGGCCCATGGGGCGACGATCTCGGTGCGCGCCCAGGCGGGCTGACGCTCGATGAGCTGAAGCGGCATCCCCACGGCCTGCGGCTCGGCGAGCTCGAGGGCGGCAGGCTTGATGAGGTGCTCTGCACCCCTTCCGGCACGGTCGAATTGGTGCACCCTCAGATCGTCGGCGACGTGCCGCGGCTGCGCGCGCGGCTGTATCGCGGCGCCGACGAGCTGGTTCTGACGAGCCGTCGACATCTGCGCTCGAACAACTCGTGGATGCACAACGTGCCGGCGCTGATGCGCGGAAAGGACCGCTGCACGCTGCTCATCCATCCCGACGATGCCGCGCGCGTCGGCCTGCGGTCGCGCGACGTCGCGCAGGTGTCGACATCCGAGGGCACGGTGACGGTGTTGGCCGAGGTGTCCGATGAGATGATGCCCGGAGTGGTGTCGCTGCCGCACGGCTGGGGTCACGGCCTCGACGGCACAAATCTCCGCGTCGCCAACGACCACCCAGGCGTCAACTCCAATCTTCTCAACCCGGCCCATCTGATCGATGTGCCCAGTAATACTCAGGTGGTCAACGGTGTGCCGTGCCATGTTCGTCGCGCCCGAGGAGATCAGTGATGGCCGCTCCAAATCTGCCGCCCGGCTTCGACTTCACCGATCCCGAGATCTACGCGACGCGTCTGCCGATGGAGGAGTTCGCCGAGGTCCGACGGGCCGAACCGATCTGGTGGAATGAGCAGCCACCCGAGGTGGGCGGGTTCGGTGACGGTGGCTTCTGGGTCGTGAGCAAGCATCGCGACGTGCGCGAGGTGTCGCTGCGCAGCGACGTGTTCTCGTCGGCGAAGAAATCGGTCGTGCCGCGCTACAAGGTGACGGGCGGCGGCGGTCAGATCGAGGCGGGCGCGCTGTCGCTGATCATGATGGACGACCCGGAGCACACCCGGCTGCGCAAGATCATCTCGCGCGGGTTCACGCCGCGAGCGATCGAACGGTTGCGCGCGGAGCTAAACGACCGCGCACAACGCATCGCCGCCGAGGCCGCCTCGCAAGGCTCCGGCGACTTCGTCCGGCAGGTCGCCGCCGAGCTGCCCCTGCAGGCGATCGCCGAGCTGCTCGGTGTTCCGCTCGAGGACAGGGGCAAGCTGTTCGACTGGACGAACCAGATGATCGGCGGCGACGACGATCCCGAATTCGCCGACTACAACCCGCTCGAGTCGACGGCCGAACTGATCTGGTATGCCATGCAACTGGCGGCGCGCAAGAAGCAGGAGCCCGGCTTCGAAGGTCGAGATATCGTCAGCACGCTCATCGACTCCGAGGCCGACGGCAATCTGACCGAGGCCGAGTTCGGCATGTTCGTCGTGACGCTGACGGTGGCGGGCAACGAGACGACTCGCAACTCGATCACCCAAGGCATGATGGCGTTCACCGAATTCCCCGAGCAGTGGGAGCTGTTCAAGGCGCAGCGGCCGAAAACCGCTGCCGACGAGATCATCCGATGGGCTTCGCCGATCACCGCGTTCCAGCGCACCGCGCTGGTCGACACCGAACTAAGCGGCGTGACGATCAAGAAAGGCCAGCGGCTGGTGCTCTTCTACCGGTCGGCCAATTTCGACGAGGACGTGTTCGACGACCCGTACAGCTTCGACATCATGCGGTCACCAAATCCGCATGTGGGGTTCGGCGGCACGGGCGCGCACTACTGCGTCGGCGCCAACCTCGCTCGGATGACCATCGACCTGATGTTCAACGCGATCGCCGACCACATCCCGGACCTCACGCCCGTCGCTGCGCCAGAGCGGTTACGACACAGCATGATCAACGGCATCAAGCACTGGCAGGTCGACTATCGGTGAGCCGCGCGGGCGGTCGCCCAGGAGGTGCTTGTTTGCGAGGTCCCCAAGCCACGGTGACTTATTCGTCCGGATATGGATGCTCTGGAACCGCCGAGTATGCCCGGCCCCGGGCTTCGCGAGTCCAGAGCACACCGTCGCCGGCCGAGACGCCCTCCTGGATCAGCGCCCGCTTGAGGACTTTGTTCGTCGCCGTCTGCGGTAGGACGTCGTTGATCCGCACATATCGTGGCCACGCCTTCGGCGACAGGTCCGGCTGTGCGGCCAGGAATTTCTCGAACCGACTGGGCGACAACGACGCTCCATCGTTGAGGACGATTGCCGCCATCACCTGGTCACCGACACGCTCGTCGGGCACGGCATAGACCGCGACGTGGTTGACCTCAGGCAACCTTTGCAGGATCCGCTCGATCGGTGCAGCCGCGAGATTCTCGCCGTCGACCCGCATCCAGTCCGCGGTGCGACCGGCCAGGTAGATCCAGCCTTCATCATCGCGGTAGGCCAGATCGCCTGACCAGTACATGCCGTGCCGCATCCGCTCCTCGGTGGCCACCGGATCGTTGTAGTAGCCGGTGAAGCCGCCGACACCGTAGGTGTTGACGAGCTCGCCGACCGCCTCGTCGAAGTTGGCCAGCGCGCCGTTCGCGTCGAAAACCGCTGGCGCACATTCGGTCACCGTGTCCGCGCGATATACACTAACCCCCGGGTAACCCTTGCCGATAGATCCGGACGGGCAGCCGTCCTCACGCATCACGACGACGGCGAACTCGCTGGAACCGAAGCTGTCGACGACTCGACAACCGAATCGCCTTGCGAACTCGTCCGTGTCGCGTTCGCTGGCTTCGTTGCCGAACGCCGCCCGCAGCGTGTTGTCGGCGTCGTCCGGCTTTTCCGGCGTACCGAGGATCAGCGCCAGTGGCTTGCCGACGTAGTTCATGTACGTCGCGCCGTACTTTCGAACGTCAGCAAGGAAGCGCGACGGCGAGAATTTCGCGGGCACCATTGTCGCGCCGCATGCCAGCGCGACCGCCCAGCCCGCCGCGACGCCGTTCGAGTGGAACAGCGGCATCGACAAATAGCAGACGTCATCGGCCGTCAACTCGAACCGCTCGGCCAAGCTTGCACCGCACATCACCGCCATTGCGTGTGCGAATCGCACCGCCTTCGGATCACCGCTGGTGCCCGAGGTGAACAGCATCACGACGGGGTCCATCCCCTCGACTTCTCGTTTCGGGACAAGGGGTTTCGACGTATCGACCGCGTCACGGTACCTGGACCCGTCGACGTCGATGACCGTCGCGCCGCCGAGGTCGAGGTCCGCGAGCAGCGGCAGGTGCTCGGCGTCGGCCAGCACGATCTGGCAATCGGACCGCCGGATGTCAGCGGCCAACCCGTCACCGCGTCGTGTCGTGTTGATTCCACACAGCACATATCCGCCCAGCGCAGCCGCCGCCATCGACCGCAGCATCTCAGGCGTGTTGCCGAGCAGCGCGCCGACGTGCACCGGGCGCGTCGGGTCGGCACACGCAAGGAGCGCAGACGCCTCCGCCGACGCTTCTGCGAGATGCTCGCGCCACGTCCAGCTACGATCGCCGTGTCTTATCGCGACGTCGTCGTCCTCCATGCGGGAGCGCAGCAACTGCTGCACGGTCTCAAACATCCGCGGGCCTGTACCGGAGCAGTGTGATGCCTGCGTCGGGCACGTCGACGAAGACCGGCACGACGCGCATGCCGATGCGGATGTCGTGGGGTTCGATGTCGACGAGTTCCGTGCTCACCCTCGGTCCCACATCCCATTCGACGACAGCCAGCAGTTGCGGCTGTTTGTCGGCCCACGGCGGCCCTGTCGGCCTGCGCGCGACGGTGTACGTGTAAAGGGTTCCTGCACCATCGATCTCACGCCACTCCAGGTCGTCGGCAAGCGTTCCCGGCGCCAGAGTGCGCGGATAGAAGACGTACCGCTGGTTCGACGGCGAGTACTGGATGACAATCCTGTGCTGGTGCAACGCATCCCAGAATGGCTGCGATACGGGCGTCGGATCGGGTAGCGGCATCGTCATATCGGGTGACTGACTCCTCGCGCCGGCGCTCATCGATCACCTCCCAGGATCACTGCGACCTGCTCGCTCATGATGCCCCCATTGCCGGTGACGAACGCGGTGTCGCAATCGACGACCTGCGCCTCCCCGGACCGGCCCATCACCTGACGCGCGGCGTCGACCACATGATGCATGCCACCCGCCATCCCGGCCTGCCCGTACGACAACTGGCCGCCCGCGGTGTTGATCGGGAAATCACCACGGAAGGTCAGGTCATGTTCGGTCAGCCATTTCATGCCCTCGCCCTTGCCGCAGAAGCCCGCGTCCTCCAGCGTCATCAGCACAGTGATCGTGTAGCAGTCGTAGATCGACGCCATGTCGACGTCGGACCTCTGCAAGCCCGCCATCGCGAACGCCCGATCGGCAGCGCGTGCGATGGGAGTGCGGATGAGATCGTCGGCGTAGGTGGGCGTCTTGAACCGAATATGCTCGCCGAAACCCTTGATCCAGACTGGGCGATGACGGCCTTGCCGTGCCAACTCGGCGTCGGCGACCAGCACCCCGGCGCCGCCCTGCACCCGCATTACGGTCTCGAGCATGTGGATGGGATCTGCGATCACCGGGCTGTTCAGCACGTCATCGACGGTGATCGGCTTGCCATGGAACACCGCGCCGGGATGGGCGCACGCGTTCTCGCGCTGCTGCACGGCGATCCGCGCCAAAGCTGCGGCGTCGTAGCCGAATTCGTATGCATAGCGCTGCGCGATCTGCGCGTAGGGCCCGTTCTGGCCGACGTTGCCGTACGGAATCTCGAATTCGGCCTGCGGCGACCCGTAATCGTTGCTTGACGCCCCGAACCAGCTGAGGCTTCGGCCGGGCTTCGCGTCCGATCGCGGAATCTCCGTGGAGCCCGGGATCACGACGAGCACCGCCTCGCACTGGCCCAGTTCGATGGCTGCGGCGGCACGCCACACCATGCCCGCCGCCGTCGCCCCGCCAAGATCGACGCGATCGCCGAAATCCAGCGGCAGACCGAGATACTCCGACAGCGTCGCCGGTGCGAACATGGTCGACTCGGAGATTCCATGCGTCGAAAGCCCATTGACGACATTGGGTTTCACGCCGGCGTCCTCGATGACCATCTTCGCCAGCCGCGCGTACTGGTCGAGCGTGAACGACGGAGGCGCGCTCTGGCGTTTCTCGGCGGGCAGTTCAGCGATGCCGACGATGGCCGCCTCGCCGCGCAGGCCCGTCACTGCACACCTCGCACCGGCAGCGCGACGGTCGCGGTGCCCGGCATCAAGACGTCCTCGCCGCGCCTGCAAAAGATGTCGAGGTCGACGAGCCCATGTAGTACACCGCTGCTTACGTCCGCCGCCCGGGTCGCCGTGACGACGCCGCCAAACGTCAACTCCTGACCCGGGTAGGCTATCGCCCGGTTCTGCACCGAGAACGCGACCAACCGTCCGTCGCCGCCGATCCAGTCGGTCAGCGCCCGCGACAGCAGCGCCGCCTGCAGTGGGCCCTGCACCAGCACATTGTCGTAACCCTCGCGATCGCGCGCCCACTGCTTGTCGTAGTGGATGCGGTGGCCGTTGTAGGTGGCGGCGCTGAAGAAAAACATCTGCGTCTCGTCGACCGTCATCGTCAGCGCCGGCATCGCGTCACCCGCGCCAACGTCCTCGAAGGACACCTGTTTTGTCATGCCGGCCTGGCGATCATCGATGTGGTGGCTTCCGCCAACAGCTCACCGCATTGGTTGCGGTAGTCGGCGCGCCAGGTCACTAGCACGAATGTGCCTGACCTGCCCTCCTTTTCTATGATGGATTCCACGGTGCGGGTCATCTCGATCTCGTCGCCGTGATACGCGGGCAGGTAAAATGTCGTGGTCTCGCCGCCTGCCATCCGTCGCGGCGCTCGAGGGAACGCCATGCTGCCCGTGACCGCGCCCGACGACCCGTCCGGCCGCAAGTCCGAAAGCGCCGCCACGCCCAGAACCGAATACTGCAGATACAACGGCGGGCAGATGACGTCGCGGTAGCCGTGTCCTCGCGCGTAGTCGGGGTCGAACCACAACCGGTTGTGGTCGCCGACCGCGGCTGCCCAACGCTGCCAGTCCCGCCGGTACACCTCGCCGGTAACGACGGCAACAACCTGGCCGATCTTCTGGGCCGACTCCGGGTCGATGAGGCTGCCCCGGGCGCCTTTCGTCATCGGACTCCCTCCCAACCCATCTCTGCGGCAAGCCATCTGGCAGCGATGTCCGCTCCGCCGCCGAGCGTCGACAGGATCCGCGCCCGCTCCGAGAACCGATGCAGGCCGGTGTCTACGACATAGCCCATCCCGCCGTGCAGCTGATGCGCATCGAGGGTGATCTTCTTGATCTCCGCCCCGCGAATACGGGCAATCGCCGTCTCGCGCGTGGCGGTGCGCCCCTTACCGAGGTGAAACACCGCCGAGTGGGCGGCGAGCCTGGCCGCCGCCAGCGAGATGTGCATGTCGGCGACGAGATGCTGCGCGGCTTGGAAGGCGGCGATCGGCTTGCCGAACTGTTCGCGCATCTTGGTGTAGTCGACGGTGCGGTCGATCACCGCCTCGCCGATGCCGACGAGATCCAAACAGTCCAGTGCCACAACGATATTGGCTACGCGGCGCAGTTCGTCGTCACCAGTCGACATCGGCTCGTCGACCGCAACCTCGTCGAGCCGGACGGTCGACGCTGGAAAACCACCCATCAACGCCAGCGGCTCTATGCTGACCCCGGAGGCCGCGGTGTCGACGGCGACGACACCCAGGTCGGTGGACGCGACGAGCACGTCGGCGGCATCGGCATCCGCGACGTGATCGACCACCCCGCGCACTAGCCAGCGGTCACCGTCGCGCCACGCGTGCAGCCGCGGGGACACGTCGGAGGCGTCGCGCGGATCGAACAATGCACAGGTGCCGTGCGCCTCACCGGACGTCAGCCGGGGCAACCAGTTGGAGCACGCACCGAACGAGTCGAGGGCAATCGTTGAGTACAGCGTGTTTTGAACGATCCTGGGGCACAGCGCCCGTCCGGCTTCGACACAGAAGACGCCGATATCGGTGAGGGCGCCGTCGAGCGGCATCGCGAACACGCCAGCGTCGGTCAGCGCCTTCCACTGCGACTTGGGTTCACTTTCGGCAGCCAACACGCTGCGGGACATCGCGGCCAGGTCGCGCTCGTCCTGAGAGGGAATCACTCGCATTGTGTCACCGACCGTACGACGGCATCTTGTGACCGCGCTGAGCGATCACATCGCGCAGGACTTCGTTGGTGCCGCCGCCGAACCGCATCAGCGGCGACACGCGGTACAGCCGCTCGAAGAAGTTGCCGACGCGCAGGCCGTCGGGTCCGAGTACATCGATGGCAAGGTCGGCGATGCGCTGGCGCAGTTCGGATGTGAAGATCTTCTCGACACTGACCTCCACCGACGGAATACGGCCGCTGTCGAGCATCGACGCCGCCTCCAAACCCATCAGCCGGGCGACCTCGACGTCTGCCTCGGCCTGGGCGAAGCGGCGACGGAACGACGGGTCCGGATCGCCCACCGCCGCGATCAGGTCGTCGAGCGCGCGACGCAGGTCGCCCGCGTTGGTCAACGCGCCGCGTTCGAGGTCGAGCGCGCCGGTAATGTAGGTCCAGCCTGCGTTGACTTCACCGATGAGATTGGTCACCGGTACGCGAACGTCGTTGAAGAAGGTCTCGTTCGTGCGGTACCCGGACCAGGCGTACAGCGGCCGAATGTCGACGCCTGCAGTGTCGACCGGCACCGCGATGACCGAGATGCCGCGATGCCGCGGAGCATCGGGATCGGTCCGCACGCAGAGCCACTCGTGGGTGCAACGCTGCGCGCCGCTGTTCCAGATCTTGGACCCGTTGATCACCCACTCGTCGCCGTCACGAACCGCGCGGGTGCGCAGGCTGGCCAGGTCGGTGCCGGCGTCCGGCTCGGAGTACCCAAGCGCGAAAACGATCTCGCCGCGCGCGATGCCGGGCAGAAACTCCTTCTTGTTCTGCTCGGTGCCGTGTCGCATGATCATCGGCGCGATTGAGGTGACCGTCAGATCTGGGCCGGGTACGCCCGCGTACTCGAATTCGGTCATCAATAGGTGCTGATGCATCGCGGTAAGACCGAGGCCGCCGTATTCCTTCGGCCAGTTGAGGCCGAACCAGCCTTTTTCGCCGATCTTGCGGCGGAACGCGGTCAGCTCGCCGCCCCGATATTCGAGGCCGTGCGCCGCCATCTCGGCGCGTAGTGCCGCGGTGACGTTCTCGTCGAGGAAGTGCCGCACTTCGGCGACCCACGCGCACTGAGCGTCGTCGAGCTCGAAGTCCACGCAGGAGACACTATCGAGAAACTGCCTACTCGGCGGGCGAACGGCCGGCGCACCTGGTCGACCTCGGCGTTCAGGTGGGAAGTTCCGGGCCGCAGCACTTGCCGCTACGGTGAATCTCTGTCCACACCGGGGTCATCGGGGTCCGGCTGGCTGCTGCGGCGGAGAGGACGCGTAATGAACCATCTGCAGGCCTGTTTTGAGTTGGAACAAGCTAAGGCGCGGTACTGCCGTTATATGGATACGAAGAACTGGACGGAACTTGCTGCGCTTCTCAGCGAGGACTTGATCTTCGATCTCACGGATGGCAACCCTGATGCGACGCCGATCATCGGGCGCGACGCGGCGCTGCAAGCCGTTATGGCATCGGTTGGCGACGCGAAGACCGTTCATCAGGTTCATTCCCCGGAGTTCGACCTCAACGGCGACGAAGCACGGGTCATCTGGGCCGTCCAGGAGCGAGTGGTGTGGGAGAACGGGACCTCGCTCACTGCCTACGGCCATTACCACGACCGCTGGGTGCGCAGCGAACATGGTTGGCAGATTGCAGAATTGGTGCTGACCCACATCTTGATGGAGATTACTTAGGTCAGGAGTGTGGGCGTAGAGCGTCGCGGCCCGCAATCGAGTAATTGCCCGGCGCGCATCGTCGGTGAAATTCGCTGATGGCGGTCGGCAAGCAAATGTGGTGGCGCACCGCGCCGTGCAGTACAGACTTCAGGAGCGGCGATGGCAGATTGGCGTGGGCCGCACGTCGTCTCGATGTCGGCAACCGCAAGCGCGTTCAACGGACTTCGAGGTGCAGATCCTCGCGACGGCGCACCAGGATGTTCGGAATCCAAGGCCCGGCGTGTGTGAGTTCCATGTGCTCGGTGTTGTGCAGCAGCATCCGCAGCACTATCCGGGCCTCAAGCGAGCCAGTGCCGCTCCCACACAGAGGTGGGCGCCTTTGCGAAACACGTTGTGCCCTTCCATATTTAGGTGATCCAATCTAAACTCATTGGGCGCGTCGAAGTGGGCCGAATCCCGTTGTACTCAAACGAGGTCGCGAACGCGGGGCAGTCGCATCTCAGAAAGTTGGTTTCACCCCGCCAGCGTCAGCAAACCAACCCAATTCGGTCCGCCGCGACACGCCGACGGCTGCCCGGCCTCCTCAGCAGACACCCCCGCACTGACCTGATCCCAGAACTGCCGACCCACAAAGGGATACCGAGCCACCCTCATCACAACCCCTCAGCTAGAGGCTGTTGCAACAACCCGTGAATCCGCGGGCCCAGTTTCGCAGCGGTTTTCCTAGGTGCTCAGTGCGTGCTATGCGTTCAGCAGTCGTTCGCCGATGACCTGGTTGTCGCGAAGCTTCGCGATCTCGTCCTCGGACAACCCCAGGGCGCCGAGTACCTCGTCGTTGTGTTGACCGAGAGTCGGTGACGGAGTGCGGTGGTGGCGCGACGGGCCCGGCGTGATCCGAAACGGCCACCCGGGGTACCGCTGCCGACCGGCGATCCGATGGTCCAGGTCTTCATAGAACCCGCGCGCCTCGAGTTGGTCGACGTCGTACATCCGGTCGGCGGTCATCAGCCGCTGCGCCGGCACGCCGCGTTGGAGCAACGCTTCGGCGAACTCGTCGGCCTGCCGCGTGGCCGCACCCTCCGCGATCACCTCGTCGAACTCGTCGTGGTGGTGCAACCGTGTCTCCGCCGACGCGAATCTCGGGTCGTCGCGCAATTCAGGGCGGCCGATCGCGTCGGTCACGGCCGCCCAGTCGGTGTCGTCGCGCACCGACAGCGCCACCCAGTCATCCTCTCCGGCAGCGGGATAGACGCCTTGTGCGTAACTGCGGTGCCGGTTGCCCTCGCGTTGCCGCACACGTCCCGTCAAGGAATACTCGATGACGGGTTCGGCCGTCACCGCCGCGCCGACCTCGATCTGCGCCACCTCGATCAGCTGGCCCTCACCGGTTCGGCGCCGGTGTTCGAGCGCTGCGAGGAGCGCCACCGTGGCATGAACGCCCGCGATCGGGTCGGCTGGACCCTGAAGGTTGCACGGGGGACCGTCGGCGTAACCGGTCACCGCGGACATCCCGGCCAGCTGTTCTATGTTCAGGGCCCACCCGACGTAATCCCGCCACGGACCCTCGAGGCCGAACCCGGGCATGCGAACCATGACCACACTCGGGTTGATCTCCACCAGTGAGTCGTAGTCCAACCCGAATTGTTCGACCACCCGCGGCGAGAAGTTCTCGATCACCACATCGGCATCGGCCGCGAGTCGCAATGCCAGATCCCGGCCGGCCTCGGTACCGAGGTCGAGGGTGATGTCGCGCTTGTTGAGGTTCGTACCCTGCCACAACGGTCCGATCTCATACCAGTCGTCGCTGTTGCGCAGCAGCGAACCCGAATACCGATGCCCATCGGGGCGCTGAACCGACTCGACCTTGACGACGTCGGCACCGAACGCTCCGAGATAGCAAGTGAGATACGCGCCGGCCCAGAACGTGCTGAGGTCAAAGACTTTCAGCCCGGCGAACGGTTGCGATGCATCGCCTCCGGCACCGGCTTTGCGCTGCTCCGGCGTCTCCCACCGCGGGATGCCAGCCGACCCCAGAGTCGGCGCGGGCCGCTCCGCACCCACGGGCGTCCTCGACAACCGAAACGGTGCCCCTGGCCGTCGAAACCGCGCATCCTCTGGCCCGCCGTCGACGAAGAAGCCGCGGTCGCGGTATTGCGGGCAGTCCTCAATCGACGAGCCGTCGTTGATGGGGGCGGCCGGAATCCGCATGGCCTGACTCAGCTCGACGAGGTCGCCGACGGAGATCGAGTCCAGCCAGGGCTGCGCCTTCGCGAAAAACTCATCGCGCTCGGGCCCGCCCAACATGATCGCGAGCTGGTGCTCGCCGAATTCGGGGAGCCCCATCATCGCGCAGACATCCAGCCAGTGCTGCCCGGTCAGACAGTTGATGCCGATCCAGCCGTCGGCGGCGCGGACGATGCCCAGCATCGGTGCGGCCTTCGAATTCGTCGGAAGCCGCATGCTTTTCAGCCGCTCGGCCATCAGCATCGGGTAGGGCAGCGTGCATAATAACGACTCGAACGCCGAGACGTCGGCCTCCACGAGCCGGCCCGGTTCAGCGTCCGCGATGCGCAGGGCGGTCAGCGCCGCGAGCGCCGCGTAGCCTCCCGCGATGTACTCGGGTATGCGCGCTCCGGCCTGCACGGGTGGTCGGCCGAACTCCCTGAGGTTCACCCAGCCGGACGCCGCCTGCAAGGTCAGTGACGTCGACGGCTGGTCGCGCCGGGGACCCTCCTGCCCGTAGTCCGAGATCCTTACGACGACAAGGCCGTTGTTGATCCGTTGCAGTGAATCGCGATCGAGTCCCCAGTCGAATCGCTCGGCCGACCCGGCGGGCAGATCCTCGACCAGTAGGTCGGCCCCGGAGATCAACTCGTGGGCTTGTTCAATGCCGGCGGCGGTACGCAAATCCAGTGTCAGACCGTGCTTTCCGGCGTTGAGATACTCGAACAACCCGCCGTGCTCCTGCGAACCCTCGCGGAACGGTCCCCACGCGCGCAGCCGATCACCCGTCGGCGGCTCGATCTTGCACACCTCGGCGCCGAGGTCGGTCAGGAGCTTGGTGCAGTACGGTGCCGCGATATCGCTGCCCAGTTCGACGACCCGCAGTCCGGCCAGGGCTTCGCCCGGATCGATGGTTCGCTCGCAAGCGTCGCTCACGCCTCGACTCCTCCCCGCTGCGCTCCTCGCTGCGTTCCTCGTTCCTGCGGTACTCGCTGCGATGCTCGCGCGTCGTCGCCTTTGGGGCTCACGCCGGAACCCCGATCGCCTTGGGCTCCATATACGCACGCAATCCCATGACCCCGCCCTCGCGCCCGATGCCGCTCTGTTTGAAACCGCCGAAGGGGGCGTCACCGGGGATGGTGCCGTTGATCGAGACCTGACCCGTCCTGATGCGTCGTGCGATGTCGACGGCGCGTTCGACATCGGCGCCCCACACCGCACCGCCGAGCCCGTACGCCGAGTTGTTCGCCACAGCCACCGCCTCGTCGTCGCCGTCATAGCGCAGAACGGTCAATACGGGCCCGAACACCTCCTCCTGCGCAATGTAAGAGTCGGGGCTGGTGTCGGTCAGTATCGTCGGCTCGAAATAGAACCCACGCGAATGGTTTTCGGGACGGCCACCACCCGCCACCACCTTCGCACCATCGGACTCGGCCCGTTGGACGAAGCCCTCCACCCGCTCGAGATGTTCCCTGCTGATCAGCGGGCCCATGTCCACTCCGTCGTCGGTGGGATTGCCGACCTTCACGGCGCGCGCCTTCTCGGCGAGCCGGGCGACGACCTCGTCGTGCAGTGCGGCGGGCACCACGAGCCGGCTGTTGAGGATGCACGCCTGCCCCGAATGAAGCGTGCACCCTTCGAACAACAGCCGTTCGAGCAGTTCGTCGGTGACCACGACATCGTCGAGCAGAACAGACGCCGACTTGCCACCGCATTCGAGCAGGATCCGTTTCATCGTCCCAGCCGCGCCCGCCATCACGTCGCGGCCGACCGCGGAGCTACCGGTGAAACTCACCATGTCCACCCGCGGGTCCAGGGTCAGCACCTTGCTCGCATCGACGTCGGTGGGAGTGACGACATTGACGACTCCGGGCGGGATATCGGTCTCGTCGTCGATGATCCGGGCCAGGGCGAGCCCGGCGAGCGGCGTCAGCGGTGACGGTTTCAGCACGACCGTGTTGCCCGCGGCCAGCGCCGCACCCACCTTCATCACGTTGAGGGTGTGGGGGAAGTTCCACGGCGTCATGATCGCCACCACGCCGAGAGGTTCGTACCGCAACAGCGTGGTACCCGCCGCCCCCCAGGCGTCCATCGGCGCCTCGGCCGGCTCGAGCGCGAGCTCCGCGGAGTGCCCCGCCATGAATGCGGGACCGTCGACGTGGATCAGCCGTTCGTTTGCCGTGCAACCCCACTCGGACTGCGCGAGCGCGTAGATCTCGTCGCCATGGGCCAGCAGCGCGTCGCTCAACTGCTGCAGGCATCGGGACCGCTCCTCCGGTGTGGCCGTCGCCCACGGCCCGGTGTCGAACGCGGTTCGCGCGGCGGCGATGGCCTGTTCGACCTGCGCCACCCCGGCATCCGGCGCCGAGGCGATGACTGCCTCGGTCGCCGGATTGTTGACGTCGTATCGGCCGCTCTCCGGCTTCACCCAATTGCCGTTGATGTAGAGGTCGTAGTCGTCGACGAGGTTGGATGCGGCCATCAGATCACTGGACCTTCCCTGCTTGCGGCTGCGGGCCGACGGACTTCTGCCTCGGATCCGAACTGCCCGACATCTGAGACTCGTGTGTACACCGGAGAGGATGCGTAGTCAACGCTTAGGGGCGTTGTCCTGCGGCGATGCGCATTGACACGGTGATCCCAGGTGATGTAGACACAATCTCACCGGACATCTGTGTCTTATTTGTCCGATGGCCGATGTGTTGAGGAGAGCCTGCGTGCCCATTGAATCCACGCCCCGACCGACCTCCGCTCATCCGCTGCACTCTCCGGACTTCTACGCTGGCGACCCGTACCCGGCCTATCGGGAATTGCGCGCGACGACTCCGGTGGTGTGGAACGACGTCACGAACTTCTGGGCGCTGACCAAGTACGAAGATGTGCGCTTTGTCTCTGGCCACCCGATGTTGTTCTCGTCGACGCACGGCATCACCATTCCGGATCCCAGCCAGCCTGAGCCCGTGCAGGAAGGCAACCTGATCTTCACCGATCCGCCGCGACACCGGCAGCTGCGCAAGCTCATCAACGCGGGGTTCACCCGCCGGCAGGTATCGCTGCTGGAACCCACGATTCGGCAGATCGTCGACGGCATAGTCAACGGCATCGATCCCTCCCGCGAGTACGAGTTCGCCGAAGAGATCGCGGCGCCCCTACCCACCCGGATGATCGCCGAAATGCTCGGCGCCGCACCGGAAGACTGGGAAAAGTTCCGCACCTGGTCCGATGCGGCCGTCGGTACCGCAGACCCCGACATCGAGCTGGATCACCTGGTCGCACTCGGTGAGCTGTACGAATACTTCACCAAGTTGATCGAGGCCCGGCGCTCCGGCGAGGTCTCCGGACAGGACGATCTGTTGAGCATCCTGGCCGCCGCCGAAGTCGACGGGGAACGCCTGACCGACGCCGATCTGCTCAACTTCTCGTTCCTTCTCCTCGTGGCCGGCAACGAGACCACCCGCAACCTCATCGCGCTCGGTACGGCTGTGCTACTGAATCATCCCGCTCAGTTCGCGATGCTTCGTTCGGATCCGACCATGCTGACATGCGCTGTCGAGGAGATGCTGCGCTTCACCAGTCCGGTGACGCACATGGCGCGACGAGCCACCGCCGACGTCGAAATCCGCGGGCAGAAGATCAGGGCCGGCGACACGGTGGTGATGTTGTACGGCGCAGCCAACCGAGATGAGGAGATTTTTGGGCCCACGAGTGAGGAGTTCGACATCACCCGAAACCCGAACCCGCACATCGCGTTCGGCGCGGGCGAGCATGCGTGTCTCGGCGCGCAACTGGCGCGGCTCGAGGCCAGGATCATGTTCGAGGTGCTCTTCGGTACCTATCCAAGCATCGAGCTGACCGGGGACGTGACCCGCCTGCGCGCCACGATGGTGCCGGGCGTCAAACGCATGCCGGTGCGCCTGAAAGCGAGTGTGTGATGGACTTCGACTACACCCCCGAACAGGAGCGACTCCGTGCGGAGTTCCGGCAGCGCCTCGAGGCGGTGATGACCCCCGAGCGGCGTGCGGCGGTCTCCGGCCTGAGGGAGGGTGGCGCGGCGGTGGCCGAGTGCAGGCGCGCGCTCGGGGAGGCCGGCCTGCTCGGTGTCGCGTGGCCCGTGGAGTACGGCGGACGCGGGCTGACCGCGCTGGAGCAGTACATCTTCAGCGAGGAGGCGCGCCGCGTGCACGCGCCGCTGCCGATGATCACGCTCAACACCGTCGGACCCACGCTCATCCAGTACGGCACCGAGGAACAGAAGCAGAAGTTCCTTCCCGCAATACTCAAGGGCACCGTCGACTTCGCGATCGGCTACTCCGAGCCGGGGGCGGGAAGCGATCTCGCCTCGTTGCGAACGACCGCGGTGCGTGACGGCAATGAGTTCGTCATCAACGGCTCGAAGATGTTCACCAGCGGCGCGGAGTTCGCCGATTACATCTGGCTGGCGGCGCGAACCGATCCAGAAGCCAAGAAGCACAAGGGCATCACCGTGTTCATCGTGCCGACTGACGCGCCGGGGTTCTCGTGGAAACCCCTGCACACCATGCCGGATGTGTCGACCTACTACACGTTCTACGACGATGTGCGGGTCCCCGAGAGCGCGATCGTGCTCGGCGAGAACCAAGGCTGGAAGCTGGTGACCAACCAGCTGAACCTGGAGCGCGCAGCGCTGGGCAACCTCGGCGCCCTGGAGCCGCTGTTCGCCAAGACCGTGGAATGGGCCCGGACCACGCCGCTGGACGACGGACGCGTCATCGACCAGCCGTGGGTGCAACAGGCCCTCGCACGTGTCGAGGCGCAGGTCGCTGCCTACCGGTTGCTGAACCTGCGGGTCAACAGCAACATGAGCTCGGGCGCACTCGGGATGGGAGAAGCCTCGGCGGCAAAGGTTTTCGGAACTGAGCTCACCCAGCAGGTGGCCCGCGAACTTCTCGACGTCGTTGGCCAGGCCGGCACCCGCAAGGGCTCCGACGCGCCTTTGAAGGGTGAACTCGAAAGCGCCTACCGCCTCGCCGTCATCAATACCTTCGGTGGTGGCGCAAACGAACTGCAACGAGACATCATCGCCATGGCGGGCCTCGGGATGCCACGCGCACCCCGCGACATGCGAGCGTCCTGAGAAAGGAATTTGAGCAGTGACCGACACAGCGAAGGACGAACTGCGCGAGCGCCTCGACGCGCTCATCGGCAAGCCGACCGACGGTGTCGGCAAGCCGGTGCGCGCGCCGGATCCGGTGAATGCGGCGATGATCCGGCACTGGGCGTACGCCCTGGGCGACATGAACCCGGCCTACCTCGACCCCGAGTTCGCGCAGAACTCCCGCTATGGCGACATCGTGTCACCGCCGGTGATGCTGCAGACCTGGACGATGCCGCCGCCGAAGCTGGAGGGCATCCACGACCGCGGTGGGGTGCCGATCGAGATGAAGGGTGAGAATCCTCTGCAGTTCCTCGCCGACGCCGGCTACACCGGCATCATCGCGACGAACTCCGAATTCGAGATCGAGCGCTATCCGCGGGTGGGAGACGAGATCACCTCCGAGACGGTCTTCGACTCGATCTCCGATGAGAAGAAGACGGCCATGGGCAACGGGTTCTTCGTCACATGGGTGACCACCTACCGCGATCAGAACGGCGAAGTCATCGGTCGCCAGTGGTTTCGCACCCTGCGATTCAAGACGGGTCGGGAGTGATCGATGGCCAGCAGACTCGCCCCATCCATCAGTCCGGACACGGAGTTCTTCTGGTCCGGGCTCAAAGAGCATGAGCTCCGCATTCAGCGCTGTACCGACTGCAAGACCTTCCGCGTTCCGCCGCGACCGATGTGCGGTAGCTGCCAGTCACTCAACTGGGACTATGTCGTTTCCAGCGGACGCGGCACGGTCTACAGCTTTGTGATGCCGAAGTACCCGCCGCTGCCCTTCCTCGAATATCCCTACGTCGTCGCGCTGATCGAACTCGACGAAGGTGTTCGCATCGTGTCGAACCTGTGCGATATCGAACCCGAGGCGATCGAGGTCGGAATGCCCGTCGAAGTCTTCTACGAGACCTTCGAGGCACTGCCAAGCGGAGAAGAGCTGGTGTTGCACCAGTTTCGGCCGGCGCGCTGAACTAGAGGAAGCCAACCATGGATTTCACCTTCACCGAGGAGCAGGAGACCGTCGCCAAGGTCGCCCGCCAGCTCTTCGAGCACCGCGCCACACCAGAGCGTCTGACCGATCTCGAAGCGGGCGAGGTACGGTACGACACCGCGCTCTGGGCCGAGTTGGCGTCGGCCGACCTGCTCGGAATCGCGCTGCCGGAATCGGTCGGCGGCACCGGCGGGGGCTTCCTCGAGTTGGGTGTGCTGCTCAGCGAGGTCGGGTACAGCGTTGCGCCGGTCCCGGTGTACGCGACGCTCGCCCTTGGCGCCGATACCATTGCCCGGCACGGCGATTCGGAGCTTCAACGGCGGTGGCTGCCCGGGGTGGTCGACGGCAGCACCCTGTTGACCGCGGCACTGGCCGAACCGGGCAACTCGGATCCGACCGCACCGCGAACCGCCGCACGGGCCGACGGGCAGGGGTGGCGGCTCACCGGCGTCAAAGAGTTGGTGCCCGCGGCGCAGATCGCGTCGGCCATCGTCGTATCGGCCACGACGGACGACGGACCCGGTTTGTTTCTCGTCGAAGCCGACGGCAGCGGCGTTGATGTGACGCCTGCGCCCACGACCAACGGCGAGCCCTTCGCCGACGTCGAACTGACCGACGCCATCGGGTCGCGGCTCACCGAGCACGGCGATGCCGACATCGTCCGCGCGTTGTACAGCAGAGCGCTGGTTGGTTTGTGCGCGATGCAGATCGGCGTCGCCGACCGTGCGCTGAAGCTGGCCGCGTCCTACACCAGCGAACGTGAGCAGTTCGGCCGCCCGATCGGATCGTTTCAGGCTGTACAGCAGCGTCTGGCCGACGCGTTCATCGACACCGAGGCGATCCGCTGGACCACGTGGCACGCGGCCTGGCTGATCGCCGAAGGCCGGCCCGCCGAGCGCGAAGCGGCCATCGCCAAGTTCTGGGCCGCCGAGGCCGGTGCGCGGATCACCGCGTCCGCGCAGCAGGTACACGGCGGCATGGGCATCGACGTCACCTACCCCCTGTCCCGCTACTTCCTGTGGGCCAAGCAGATTGAACTCGCGCTCGGATCGGCATCACAGCAACTGGCCCGGCTCGGCAACGCATACGCGGAAGGACCAAACCAATGACCTCGACCCTGAACCGCACCACCACACTCGCATGGAACGACGTCAACGTCGGCGACCAGGTGACGCCGCTGGACGTTCCCGTCACCACCACGCTGATCGTCGCCGGCGCGATCGCGTCCCGTGACTACATGCCGGTGCACCACGATCGCGACTTCGCCAATTCCCAAGGCTCCAAGGACATCTTCCTCAACATCCTGACCACCAACGGGCTGTGTGTGAAGTTTCTGCACGACTGGGCGGGGCCCGAGGCCATGGTCAAGAAGCTGTCCATCCGGCTCGGTGTGCCCGCCTATCCGAACGACCCGCTGCGGTTCGAAGGCAGCGTCACCGACAAGTCCTCGGCGGACGGCGAGGGGCTCATCGAGGTCACCTTCAAGGGCACCAACAGCCTGGGCGATCACGTGAAGGGCACGGCGGTGCTGAGCCTGCTCGAGGGTGTCTCGTGACCCGAAGCATGACGAAAGACGGCATCGGCGGCAGGGCCGCGCTCGTCGGCATCGGCCAGACCGAATTCTCCAAGGAATCCGGCCGGACCGAGATGCAACTGGCCTGTGAAGCGGTCAAGGCGGCCATCGAGGATGCGGGCCTGAGCCCCAAGGACATCGACGGCATGGTGACATTCTCCGTCGACGAGAACGAAGAGATCGAGGTCGCCCGCAACGTCGGCATCGAGAACCTCACCTTCTTCACCCGGGTCCCACACGGAGGCGGTGCCGCCGCCGGCACCGTGATGCAGGCCGCAATGGCGGTCGCGACGGGTGCGGCCGAAGCGGTGGTCTGCTATCGGGCTTTCAATGAGCGTTCCGGGTTCCGGTTCGGCGGCGCCGGCCGCCAACCGGGCGTCACCCCGCTGTGGATGGCCCCGTATGCCCCGTTCGGATTCATGACACCGGCGGCGTGGGTCGCCCTGCACGCTCAGCGCTACATGAGCACGTACGGCGTCACCAATGCCGACTTCGGCAAGATCTCCGTCATCGACCGCAAGCATGCGGCCAAGAATCCCGATGCCTGGTTCTACGAAAAGCCGATCACCCTCGAACAGCATCAGGAATCACGCTGGATCATCGAGCCGGTGCTGCGTCTGCTCGACTGCTGTCAGGAAAGCGACGGCGGCGTCGCGATGGTGGTCACCAGTGTCGAGCGAGCGCGCGATCTCGCCAAGCCGCCGTCCGTGATCACGGCCGCGGCCCAGGGCGCCGCATACGACGGCGAGGTGATGACCAGCTACTACCGCGATGACATCACCGGTCTGCCCGAGATGGGCGTGGTTGGCGACAAGCTGTGGCGCAACTCCGGATTGACACCGGAGGACATCTCGACCGCGTTCCTCTACGATCATTTCACCCCGTTCGTGTTCACCCAACTCGAGGAACTCGGATTCTGCGGCCGAGGCGAGGCCAAGGACTTCGTCTCCGTCGACGAACTCTCGCTGGGTGGCCGGATGCCGATCAACACCAACGGCGGGCTGCTCGGCGAGGCCTACATCCACGGGATGAACGGCATCACCGAAGGCGTCCGCCAGATCCGTGGCACCTCGTACAACCAGGTCGACGATGTCGAGCACGTGTTGGTGACCTCGGGCACCGGCGTCCCGACGAGCGGTCTCATCCTCTCGCCGGACCGCTGAGCGGTTAATGTCGTGCGGTGGCGTCTGACATGACTCAGTCGGTGGCGGTCGATACCCGGGATGTCATCATCTCGGCCGCCTTCTCCTGCTTCCGCACGCGCGGGCTGGCGAAGACGACCATCGTCGACATCGCCCGCGCGGCCGACGTGTCACGCAGCACCTTCTACGAGTACTTCCGGGACAAAGAAACGATCGTCGAAGCGTGCGCCGAGGCAGCGTCGCAACGGTTCTACCGCAACATGGCCAAGGCCATCGACCGCCACGGCGGCAGCACGCTGGAGGGGCGGTTGGTGCGCGCCGCGGTCTTCGTCGCCCAGGCGCGTCGGGTGGTCGAGCCCGAGGCGTACTTCGACGCAGCGGAAGTCAGCCTCATGATGACCAAGAACGCCGCCACGCTCCTGAAGGAATGCGCTGATTTTCTGACCCCTTATGTGACCGCGGCCAAACTGACCGGCGAGGTTCGTTCGGACCTCGATGTGCCGTCGGCGTGTGAGTGGTTCTCCCGAATGCTGTTCTCTCTGTTCACCACTCCGTCAGCGGTGATCGATATGCGCAACGACGACGTCGTGGCCGACTTCGTACGCGCATACGCGGTGAACGGATTTGTCGACAACGGTCGACGCCGGCGATAGCTGCTTCAGGAAGTCCGGCGCACCGGGACGTTGGAATAGCCGCACACGTTCGACATGGCCACGCGACGGAGTCCGCCTCGGTCGACCTCGTACTCGGGGATGAGGTCGAGCAGCGCATCAAGCGCAATGCGGCTTTCCATGCGCGCCAATGCGGCTCCGAGACAACTGTGCACGCCGTAACCGAAGGCGAGGTTGAAGCCCATCTTGCGGTCCCGGTCGATGTCGAGTCGGTCGGGATCGTCGAACATCCGCTCGTCGCGCAGGGCGGACCCTGTCACGAGCAACACGGCGGCATCCTTCGGAATCGTGGTGCCGTAGTAGGTGACATCCCTTGTCGTGGTACGGATCTGATACTGCGACGGTGCTTCGTATCGCAGTAGTTCCTCGACCGCGGCAGGGATCTTGCTGCGGTCATCGCGGAGTTTGCGCCACTGATCGGGGAAGTCGGCGAACGCGACCATCGCGTTGCCCACCAACTTCGTGACCGTTTCGGCGCCCGCTCCTCCGAGCATCGTGGCGAAGCCGGTGATGTCGACATCGGAGAGCTTCTCGACCACGCCGTCACGCTCGATCTCCGTCTCGATCAGACGGCTGATCATGTCGTCCTGCGGCGCCGCGCGACGCTGTCGCACGAGGTCGTAATAGTAGAGGCCAGTGTTCACTGAGGCCTCGTATCCGTCTCTGGGAACCGCTATCTCACCGGGACGGCGTTCGAGTAGGAGATCGAGCCAGCGTCGGATCTGGTCCCGATCCGCCTTGGGGACACCGAGCATGGTCGTGATGACCTCGTTCGGGAACAGCGCTGAGAAGTCGGCGACGACGTCGAAATGATCGGGGTTCAGGGCCTCGATACGCTCGTACACCTTCTCGCGCACCATGTTCTCCAACGCGGCGATCGCGCGCGGTGTGAACACGTTGCTGACCAGGCGCCGCATCTTCTGGTGCTCCGGCGGATCCATCGAGATGATCACCTTCGGCACCGGGATGGCGTCGTCGTGCGCCTTGACCATGTCGAGGGTGGCGCCCCTGGCCGAGGAGAAGGTCTCGTGATCCTTCGTGGCGGGTGCCACGTCGTCGTAGCGCGTCAGCGCCCAGAAGTCCCACTTGCTGCTGTAGTAGATCGGCGCCTCGTTGCGCAGGCGGCGGTAGGTGTCGTATGCGCCGCCGAAGAAGTCTTGTGAGAACGGGTCGAATTCGACGCGCCGCCCATCGACGTGATGCGGCGTCGCGCTCACAGAATGGCTCCTGACTCCTTGAGCTCCTCGATGGTGTCCCACTCGATTCCGGCGTCCATGAGGACTTCCTCGGTGTGCTGACCGTGCTCGGGCGCACCAGAGGGAACCACCGGATGTTCGTCGAACTGAACGGGGTTCGTGGGCAGCGAGAACGGGACGCCGTTGACGGTTTCCGTGTGTGCGACATACCCGTTCGCGGTGACGGCAGGGTCCTCGCAAAGCTCCCCGGGGGTCTGCACGATGCCCCACGCGCCTGAGAGCGCTGCCAGAGTCTCGCGCCACTCGGCCAGGGTGCGTTTGGCGAATGCCTCGTCGAGCAAGGCGATGAGGCTGACCCGGTTCTCGAACCGCGATGCCGGGTCGGCGAACCGCGGATCGTCGACGAGATCGGGTAGGCCGATCACGCGCATCGCTTCGGCGTAGAACTTGTCGAGTTGCAGCATCATCAACTGGACGTAGCGTCCGTCCTTGGTGCGGTACGTCCCCACGAGCGGGTTGGGTGCATCAGCGTGGCCGAATTTGGGAATGGCGCCGCCACCGTGGATTTGGCTCACCGCGACGTCGGGGCTGAGGTTCCAGGCCGCAAGTCCGAGCAGTGACACGTCCACGACCGATCCCTCGCCGGTCGTGGCTTTCTTGTACAGTGCCGCGGCGATACCGCCAGCGATGGTCATACCGCCGAGCAGGTCACCGAATGCCGGGCGAGAGCGGACGAGCTCGTCCTTCTCCTCCGTCAACGCGGTGGCGATCCCGCCGCGCGCCCAATAGGAGACGCCGTCGTACCCCGGCTTGTCGGCGTCCGGCCCCTTGGGGCCGTGGCCGGATCCCCGCACGTACACGATGCTCGGATTGACCGCACGGATATCATCGACGTCGATGCCGAACTTCCGGCGACGATCCGGCAGATAGCTGGTCAGAAACACATCGCAGGTCTTGGCCAGCGCGTGCACCACCTCCCGGCCGCCAGGCGTACTCAGATCTACGCCGATCGATTTCTTGCCGCGATTCGGGATTTCGATCATGTAGTTGACCGAACCACCGCCCTCATCGACGATCCCCATGGTGACAAGGCCACGCTGCGGATCACCGCCGTCACGCGGTTCGACCTTGATGACCTCGGCACCCCACTCTGCGAGCACTGCACCTGCCGACGGCACGAAGGTCCATGCGGCGACCTCGAGCACCCGAACTCCGCTGAGCACGTTATCGACGGTAATGTCGGCCTCCTACAAGCGTTAACGGTCATTTGCAGATTTGAGAATCACACTATCGTGGGCGCTTGCTCACGCGCTACGGCCGCCGGGACAAGCGCTCGGGAAGCGCCGGGTCACCGCTGTCCCAGAATGCCCGCCAGGTCGGCATGCGGTGGGGCATCTGTGCGCGCAGCGGTACATCGGTGGGCCACCGGATGAATTCCGGGCCGGGCCGCTCGGTCACGTCGACGGAGTACCAGGGATGCTCGCGTCGCTTGACGAAGTACCAGACACCGTCGCGACGCTCGTAGACGTCGTCGTAACGCATCGTGATGACATACCACCCGTCGCCGTCCTCATGCTCGGCCCGACAGTAGGTCGACCCCGTCGCATGGTCGGCATCGGCGAAATCGAATGCATGCCCGCAGATCAGGTGGATGCTGCGATAGAACCTGCGAAGCACTTCGTCGTACCACTGCGTGAGCGCCGTTCTACCGATGCCGTGCGACCCGGCGTGGACGTCGTCGACGAACAATGCGACCAGCGCATCGAGATCCCGCGCATCGAGCGCCATGGCGTAGCGGCTGGGCAATTGGGTGATCTCGATGCTGGACTCGAGTCGATCCACCCGGTCGGACATCGACATGGCCGGAGTCTAATGGCCAGGGACATCGCGCGAGAACCGATATTCTCGTTTCAAGTGAGGATGGCTATCCTGTTGGGGCCAGCCCGTCCCAGCACAGGACCGCTAAGGAATCCACCCCGTGCCTTTCCCGACACTCACGCCCACGATCCCCGCCCTCGTCAGATCGTCTGCGGCGCGGTTCGGAGACAAGTCTTTTCTGATCTCGGATGGTCAGACGCTGAGCTACGCCGACCTGGACCAGCAGTCCGCGCGGTTGGCGACGGCGCTGCTCGATGAGGGCTTCGGAAAGGGCGACCACGTCGGCATCCTGATGCCCAACAGCGTCGACTGGGCGGTCGCCTGGTTCGCGATCACGCGTATCGGCGCGGTCGCGGTGCCGCTGAACACGTTCTACAAAGCGTCTGAGCTGGCGTGGACCGCCCGTCACGCAGATCTGCGGGCAATCCTCGCCCTGTCGAGCTTCCGTGGCCACAGTTTTCTCGACCGCCTCGAGGAGGCGCTGCCCGGCCTCGCCGGCCAGGACAGTCCCGGCAGGCTGGCCGTGCCGGGCGCGCCGTATCTGCGCACGATCGCGGTGTGGGGACCCTGCGACCGGCCGTGGGCGACAACGCTGCCGGTCAGCGCCGATGGGCGATACGGCACCGATTTCTTGGCGGAGGTCGAGTCGTGCGTGACGCCGGCCGACGACGCGATGATCATCTACACCTCGGGCAGCACCGGAGACCCGAAAGGCCCTGTGCACACCCACGGTACGTTGGTGCGTCACACGTACAACCTGACCTTCGACTACGGCGTCACGAACACCACGGTGATGTTCACGGCGATGCCGTTCTTCTGGGTCGGTGGCCTGATCACCGGCATTCATGCGGTGATCCACCACGGTGCGACGCTGGTGACCCAGCCCGCGTTCGACGCGGCTGACGCGCTGGAGTTGATCGAGCGTCATCGCGCGACCATCACGTTGGGCTGGCCACAGCAAGGCAAGTCGCTGGCCGAGCACCCGGACTTCACGCGGCGCGATCTGCGCTCGGTGCAGCGCACCAGCATGCCCGCCATGGTCCCCCCCGAACGCCGGCCCAAGGGCCCCAATGCGCTGGGGATGACCGAACTCTGCGGCAACCACATCGGCGTCGACCCTTATCCACCGCAGCCCGCCGATCGCTCGGTGACGGGCGGCTATTCGATCGAGGGGTTGTCGCATGTTCTCGTCGACCCAGAGACGGGAGACCCCGTCCCCCCGGGCAGCGACGGCGAAATCTGGGTGCGCGGCTACTCGCTCATGCAGCGGCTGTACAAACGTGAGCGGGAGGACGTGTTCACTGCGGATGGCTACTACCGAACGGGTGACTGCGGAGTCCAGTACGACGACGGCTGGATCACGTTCACCGGGCGGTTGGGTGACCTGATCAAGACCAGTGGCGGCACCAACGTCACACCGGGAGAAGTGGAATCGGCCCTGTCCGGTTGCGACGGCATTCTCGAGGCGTATGTCGTCGGGGCCGAGGACGGCCCCAACGGAACGATCGTGGCCGCGGCGGTGGTTCCGCGCGGCGACGCGCAGCTGGATGCCGAAGCTCTGCGGGCAGATGTCCGCGCCCAGTTGTCGGCATACAAAGTCCCGAAATTCATTTGGGTCACCGACAAAGAGACGCTGCCGTTCACTGCCACGGGCAAGGTCAAGAAGTCAGACCTCGCCAAACAGCTCAGTGATCTCCTGTCTGAGAGGTGAGTCCGTAGATCTCGCGAAGATGGTTTCCCATTTTCGGAAACTCCCATTTCCGCTCCGGTACATTCGCGACGAGGCATCGGAACCGAGAGGCCGCCTCCCGATCCCCGTCCTGGGATACCGAAGGAGCTCAATCCGTGACTGACATGCCATTACGGGTCGCCGTCATATCCACCGGTTGGATCAGCAGCCTGTCGATCCGCGCGATTGTCCGACGCCCGCACCTGGACCTGGTCGGGGTATGGGTACACAGCGCAGAGAAGGTCGGGCGCGACGCCGGCGAGATCGTCGGGTTGGGCCCGATCGGGGTGATCACCACCGGTGATCTCGACGACATCATCGCCGCCAAGCCCGATTGCGTGGTCTACGGTGCGGCCAGCCCGGAGATGGACGCCGCCGCGGTGCGCGACTATGTCCGTCTACTCGCTGCCGGACTCAATGTGGTGACCACCAACACCCCGGGAATGATGTTCCCCGACAGGTGGATCCCGCAACTCGCCGATCAAGTGCGTGCGGCCGCGTTGTCCGGAGGCGCCACGATCTACACGTCAGGTATCGAACCCGGTTTCGCCGGCGACCAGCTCGCGGTGCTGCTGAGCACGCTGTCGAACACCATTCGGTCCATTCGGGCGCAGGAGATCTTCGACTACTCGGCGTACCCCAACCGGGACCTCATGATCGACGCGATGGGCTTCGGCAAGCCGCTCGATTTCACTCCGCTGCTCGAACTCGACGGTGCCCAACAGTTCGCTTGGGGACCGCCGATCGGGCTGGTGGCCAAGGCTCTCGGTGTCGAGCTCGAGAAGGTCACCGAATCCTACGAGCGGGTCCTCACCCCGCGAGATCTGCATGTCGCGTGTGGCACCATTCCCGCGGGAACCTGCGGCGCGGTGCGAGCGGAAACGACCGGCGTCGTCGACGGCCACCCCGTGATCACGATCGAGCACATCAACCGGATGGCCCCAGACCTGGCTCCCGAGTGGGCGTCGGCGCCCAACGGCACCTACCGGCTCATCATCGAGGGCCAGCCCCACATTCGGTGCGACCTGAAACTCGGCACCGAGGACACACCGGAGTCAGGCAACGCCAACGCAATGGAGGCGACGGCCATGCGGGTCGTCAACGCCATCCCCTACGTCGTCGAAGCGGCACCGGGAATCGCCACGTCGCTGGATCTCCCGATCACGGCACCCCGCAACGCACTTGACTTCGGTTAGACCGTGAACATCGGTCCGCGCGGCGCGCCGCGGACCTCGTTTCCTCCGTCGATCGCAAAGCTCTGCCCCGTCATCCAGCCGGATTCGGGTCCAGCCAGGTATCGCACGCCGGGAGCGATGTCGTCTGACACACCGAGCCTGCCCAGCGGCACCCGTTCCAGGAAACTGCTCGTCAGCTCTTCGAGGTGAATGTAGCCCTGGGTCGTGGCTGCCTCTGTCAGGCCCGGGCGTACCGCGTTGACTCGGATGCCGCGCGAGCCCAGTTCTGAAGCGGCGACGCGGATGAACATCTCGAGCGCGGCCTTGCCCGCCGAGTAGTGTCCCAGCCCCTCCATCGGAATCTTGGCGGATGTCGACGAGATGAACACGATCGAACCCCCGCCCGTCATCAGCGGCGCCGAATAGCGGAGCGCCAGAAAGTTCGAGCGCAGGTTGCCCATCACGAAATTCGTGAAGGTTTCGATATCCTGTTCGACGAGCGGCCCCGTGCCGCCGCTGGCCACCGTGCCGATGACGATGTTCAACCGATCGTGCACATCGTGGGCCGACTGTGCCGCGGCTCTCACGGTGTCTTCGTCTTCGGGGTCACCCTTCTGCAGCACAATCTCCGCGTCCGGTGCAGCCTCATGGATCCGATCGCGCGTCGCCTCCAGCCGCTTCATGGATCGCCCGAGCAGGTACAACGTCGCACCGTCTATCGCCAGCAGTCTGGCCGAAGCCTGCGCGATCCCCGCCGATGCACCGAGAACGAACGCCGTCTGACCGTCGAGCACACCCATGATTGGTGAAGCTATCACTTACGCAACGGCCGCTCTCCAAAAGCGTCAATCCGAATTCTCGGGTGCGGTAGCGTGCGCATGTGCCAGACATGACCGACAAGGTCGCGCTCATCACCGGGGCGGCCCGCGGACAGGGACGCGCTCACGCCGAAAGGCTCAGCGCCGATGGCGCCGACGTCATTCTCGTTGACATCGCCGGCCCGCTACCACCGAGTGTCCCCTACGATTCCGCCACGCCTGAGGATCTGGCCGAGACGGCGGAGATGGTGAAAGCCAATGGCCGGCGGTCGGTGACGGCGGTCGTCGACACCCGACATTACGACGGTCTCTGTACCGCCGTCGACAACGCGGTCGCCGAGCTCGGCCGACTCGATGTCATCGTTGCTAACGCGGGAATCTGCGTGCCGGCCGCGTGGGATCACGTGTCACCGCGTGACTTCCGGGACACCATCGACATCAACATCGTCGGCACCTGGAACACGGTGATGGCAGGAGCCAAGCACATCGTCGCCGGCGGGCGGGGTGGCTCCATCATCCTCGTCGGGTCGGCCGCCGGCCTCACCGTGGAGCCGTTCATGATTGCCTACACGGCCAGTAAGCACGCCGTCACGGCGCTGGCCCGTTCTTTCGCCGCCGAACTCGGCAAGTACCACATCCGAGTGAACAGCTTGCACCCCGGCTCGGTGGCGACGCCGATGGGAAGCGGTCGGATGATCGAGGCGATGGCCGAGGCGGCGAAGTCGAATCCGGCGCTGCGTCCCGGGTTCACAAAGCAACTCCTGCCGGACGCGATCACCACGTCCGAGGACATCGCCAATGCGGTCGCGTGGTTGGCATCCGACGAAGCGAGATTCGTCACGGCCGCCGCCATCCCGGTGGACGTCGGCGTGACGGGCAGCTAAGCGCTGGACTGCCGGGTGACGACCGACGGCCCCGACAGGGGGCTGGAGATCACGCCCGGTGGAGCTCCGACAACGCTCGGGATGGCGTTCACCGCCGCGAGCGCCGTCGCCACGACACCGGGATTCACCCGGTCGTCGCTCGATTGCTCGAGGTGCAGTTCGAGGCTCATGTTGGGATTGCCGTTGACGCGGAACACCATTCCGCCTTGGCCTTCGCGTGCCGGCTTGGGCCAGCGATCGGGCCACGGCGTGCTGCTGACCGTCGCGAAGTATTGAACCGCGACGGCAGGGCGGCCTCTGACGATCCCGGCGAGCTGCCACCGGTGCGCACAGATCGTTCCCTCCGGGATGACACCGAGCGCGGTCACCAGGTCGGTCGGTGCGAGCAGCGTCTCCCAATCCAGCTCTATCCCATCGAGTTCGAATCCGAGGATGTCGGCGATGTAGGTCACCACCGTGCTCCAGTCCTTGTTGACCTTCCCCGACGCGATTCGGACCGGCACATGGCCGTCGGGCTTACCGAATCCCATCGACTCATGGAGGACGTCCCATATCGGGTATGCCTTGTCGAGGTCGACCGCGTATTCGTCCATCCGGTACGAGTCGACTCGACCCGCTCCTGCCAGCAGAGCCGTGGGGATGTTCAGGCTGATGAACCCCGGCTCGCTACCGGTGGCATAGAACGTTGAATTACCCTCAGCGGCCGCCCTTTCGAGGTCATCTCTCCATGGCGCGGGTGCGGCCGGGGGATAGATCATCGGGATCAGCGAGAACGTCACCACATTGACCCCGGCTCTGAGATACGTGGCGATGTCCGCGATCGCCTCTTCTTCGCGACGGACGGCGGTCGCGCAATACGTCACGCAGTCGGGTTTCAGCGCGAGAACAGCTGAGAGATCATCGGTCGCACGAACTCCGACAGCTGGTGCACCGCACAGTTCTCCCGCGTCCATCCCGGCCTTTTCAGGTGTCGACACCTTCACCCCGACGAGATCGAGCGACGGGTCCTCGATGACCGCGCGCAACGCCTCCCTGCCGGTCAACCCGGTACCGACGTGCACAACTCGATAGCGACGACCGGAGAAGTCGGTCACGGTTCTTCCTCCTCACCCTGCAGGGCAACAGTTCTCGTCATCGTTGGACTTACCTGGGAAAGACCATGTCAGCGGTAGAACGGTCCCGGCTTGCCGGCTTCCTCGAGATGACCGTAGGGGTCGTACAGGTTTACATTCGGATAGGGGTTCTGATCGAAGGAAGGCCGCGACAGACCTGCCTCCCGCAGCCCGGACAACACGGCCAGCGGCACAGCGAACGACACCAGGCCCACCGTCGCAGATATCAACAGCTGCCGAGTCAGCGTCACCTTCGGGCGCCCCCGCCTCGCGGGCATCCAGCGCGCAAGGCGGTTGATCAAGACCAGTTCGCCACTCTCGTCCCGCACGCACATCACGGCGACCATGGCGAAGATCGGGGCGTCGTACACCGCCATGATCAGAGGAAAGTGGATGTGACCGATGTGCAGCACCGGACCGACTGCCTCTGTGTAGTAGAAGATTCCGGCTCTCATCCAGGTGAACTGGATGAGCCCGTTTATCGGGACGGCGATGATCGTCGCACCGATGAACACCCGCAGCAGTCTGCGCGGCGCCAACCAGCCGATGCGACGCATCACCGGATCCAAGAACCGGTCGTGCAACTTCAGAAACCCCAGACCGTTCAGCAGATAGTAAGCGGCGTAGCCGCCCAGGAACGCCAGCGCCGGTTCGAGATTCGGTGAGATGTTCACGTACGGCCAGGACAGCGGGAAGTGCAACATGCGCGGATCGAATATCGCGAACGTCGCCCAGTTCGCCAGTGGATCCAGCGCCCCGGTGATCAGGCCGGCAAACGCGATGATGACCGCCCAGTGCACCTTCCGCTGCCGCCACGACAACCACACCAGGACGGCGATCAGACCGATCGCCAACGGGATCGAGCTGATGGAGACGGCCAGCGGCCAGTTGTCGAAACCGAGGAACGGCGGATACGGGTCGGGGCCTAAATTCGGGTTCGCTTTCTTCGGGTCCCCGTGCAGACCTGTCTGAATGTTCGCGATGGTCACGATGGCGAACGCCAGGTATGCGATGCAGAACAGCGGCCACCCGATCCTGGCGGGCCACGGGGAGAAGGTCACCTCTGCCGGTTTTCCGGAAGCGGAGTCCGGCGTGCGGTCAACGGTATTGGTCACCCTCACACCGCCACAGGAAGCGTGGACCACCCTCTGACGCTGGAGGTGTGAGCGCGTTTGGCCGCAGCGTAATCGACCTCCCAGTCGGGCCATCGCTTCAGCACCTCCTCGAGCGCGACCCGCGCTTGCATCCGCGCAAGCGCGGCGCCGAGGCAGAAGTGAATGCCGCGACCGAATGACAAATGAGTGGCCTGCCGGTGGATGTCGAACCGGTCCGCGTCCGGGTACTGTCGCTCGTCCCGGTTCGCCGAACCGTTGATCAGCAGCATCACCGAGCCCTCGGCGACCGTCTGGCCATAGAATTCGACATCACGAGCGACGTGTCGTGCCTGCACAGGCGATGGCGCCTCGTAGCGCAGCACCTCTTCGATCGCCGCGGGGATCAGACTGAAATCTTCTGCTAATTCACGCCGTTGGTCGGGGTGGTCGGAAAGCAGTTGGCCGGCAAAGCCGATCAGCCGCGTCGTCGTTTCGTTTCCTGCGCCGACGAGTGTTCCGGCGTACGTCAACACCTCTCCGCGGGTCAACCGCCTGCGGCTACCGTCACGTTCCTGGATCTCGGCGTTGACCAGTTCGGTCATCAGATCGTCTGATGGGTGGTCGTAACGCCAATCGATGAACTCCTCCAGCATCGAGCCTTGTCGCGTCAGCATGTCATCGGCCGCATCGACGAGTTCGCCGTCTTTGAGTTCGAGAAGCCGGTCGGTGTTCTGACGGATGGCGATTTGCTTGTCCTCCGGTATGCCCAACAGATATCCGATGGTGCGCATCGGCATCCATGCTCCGAGGTCGGCGATGAAGTCGAACGTCTCGGCGTTCTCGAGTGGCTCCAAGGCGCGCCGGCAGAACTCTCGCGCCAACGGTTCGATGGCAGCCATGCGCCGTGGCGTGAACACACCCGACAACAGGCTGCGATGAAAGTCGTGGATCGGAGGGTCCTCGAACAGGATGATGCCCGGCGGTACCTCGACGCCGTTGAGGATGATGTCGATGGTGGTGCCTTTGCCCGAGCGATAATCCTGCCAGTTGGCCAGCTCTCGGGCGACGTCGGTGTGCCTGCTCAGCGCGTAGAAACCGTATTTGTCGTTGCGGTAGAGCGGCGCTTCGTCGCGCAGCCTTTTCCATACGGGGTAGGGATCGTCGTCGATGTCAAAGTCGAACGGGTCGTAATACGGCTCAACCTTCACCCTGTAGGTCACAACCGTGAGAATAGGCTTTCTCGGTCGCCGTTTTGGCGGATTTCTCCCGGCTCGGCCTCCCGGTGGGCACCGCCGAGCGCCCGCGTCACGGCCGCCTACCGCCACAAACGCCCGTATGAGAATATGAATTCTCGCATCGCGTGACGTCGAGTGCACCTGCTTAGAACGGGATCGAAGGAGGCGGCAATGGCTCCAGCCGCCGTACGCAGCTTCATCTTCGCCGTCGAGTTCCGGATCGCCGAATCCGAGCGCGTGGGACCGGTGCTCGCGCAGCACGAAGAAAGTCTCCGCGATCTCGGTGCGCGGTATGCGTTCGTGTACGAGTCGGTGGTCGACCCTGGGAAGGTCCTGGTCGTCATCGGGATCCGAACCGAGCGGCCGCTGCTCGACCTCCTCCGCTCCCCGTACTTCTTCGACTGGTTCGACGCGGTCGGCATCGACGACCTTCCCGCCATCTTCGCCGGTGAGGTCGTCGAACGATTCGACCTCGGCGAGCCCCCCGAGCCGGGTACCGAGGTGGTGGTTGCCGCCGTCACCCGGGTCCAGAACGTCGAGGTCTTCATGGCTCGCGTGCGCGAATCACTCGCCGACTTCGCCCGCTCAGGAATCCGCCGAACACTCGTGTACCGCGCCTTCGACACTCCTCGCGAAGTGCTCTTTCTTCATCAGCTCGCGTCGGCCCGTACCGCGTTGCAGTGGATCGCGGACTCCGACATCGCTTCGGAGTGGCTGACCTCCGCCGGCGTCGGCGCCTATCCGCCCGTCTTCGTCGGGCGGTTCGTCCATGCGATGCGGCTGGCCGAGACGGCCGGGACGGATCTGCACTGATGTATGTCTGCTTGTGTCTGGGCATAACGATCGAGGCGGTCTCCGATGCCGTCGCCTCAGGAGCCAGGACGTCGCGTCAGGTGTCCGACGCCTGCGGTGCCGGATCGGACTGTGGCAGGTGCCGACGAACGATCCGCTCGATCATCAAATCCGCGGAAGCGGAAACTCAAGTCAGGTAGGAGAAGCACGGCATGAGCGATCGACACTCCAATATCGAGGGCACGAGGATGCTCGTGATCGGCGCATCCTCGGGCATCGGTCACGCGCTTGCGCGGGCGGCTCACACCAGGGGCGCCCGTGTCGCGCTCGCGGCCAGACGGGTCGAGCTCCTGTCCGGTCTGGCCGAAGAGCTCGACGGTTCCGCGCACGAGCTCGACGTCTCCGATCCACGCGCGATCGAGCGGGTCGTCGACGAGGTGGCCACGATGTTCGGTCAGCTCGACGCGGTGGTATTCACCAGCGCCGTGGTGCCGTTCGCGTTGATCGAGGAGACCGACGTCACGACGTGGTTGCACGCCTACGCCGTCAACGCGGTAGGCGCATCGCATGTGCTGCGTGCAGCGCTCCCCCACCTCGCCGACGACGCGGTCGCGCTCGTCGCGTCCAGTCACGATGTCGGTAGGCCACGCGCGGGCGTCGCGGCCTACCACGCCAGCAAGGCCGCGCTGGACGAGATCCTGCGATCATGGCGGGCCGAGCATCCGGAACTGGCCGTCATCCGTGTCAGCGTCGGCCCGACGGAGGGCACCGAGATTCTCCGCGGGGCGGACCGGGACCTTCTGGCCGATCTCTACCGGGCCTGGGCACAGGAGGGTCAGATTCCGGCGAAGATGTCCGCCGTCAACGACGTGGCCAACGCCATGCTGTCGTTGATCGCCATGTCCCGCGCTAACCCCACGGTCGTGAGCGACATCGTGAACCTGGCCCCCCGCCTGAGCGCCGGCCGATAGATATTGCCAGTCAGGGGATTTGGATCCGTCGGCTGGGCTCCATCAGGGCGCTCAGCTGTTCTTCGACATCTCTGCGGCTGCCGTGTCGGCCCACTGCGCGTGATGCCTGCCCATCGTCATGGCGCCGTTCCACCCGCCGTCGGTCCACAGCACCTCACCGCCGACATAACTGAACCGTGGGCTGCCGAGGCAGACCAGCGGCCAGGCTTGTTCCTCGGCAGTCGAATACCGTCCGATCGGTCCGACCGCCTGATCGACGGTGTCCTTGCCCATCAGGTCCTGGAAGGCCGGCATCATCGCCGTCTCCGTGGGGCCCGGGTTGATGCAGTTGATGCGGATGCCGCGGCGGCCGAGTTCGGGATACCACCAGCCCACCCACGCATCGATGATGTACTTCGAGTAGGCATAGCCGCTCCACGACCACAACTTTTCGTTGGCGCTGAGCCATTCGACGGCGGCCTCGAACCCCTTGGTTTCGAGCAGGCCTGTGATGACCTTGATGTGGTCCTGCCAACCGATCGCGGCCGACGACGAAATCACGCTGATGGCCGACCCGTCGGACATCTTCGGCACGAGCTGCTCGGCCAGGTGACGTGCACCGACGAAGTTGACCAGAATCGTGTCCCATTCGCTGAACGGCGGACCGGGCAGCCCCGCACAGCTGAAGAGCCCGTCGACGGGGCCGCCGATGGACGCCGCGACCTGTTCGATGCTCGTCTTGTCTCGTAGATCGATCTGTAGCGCGCGGGAGACGGGAACGGTCGTGGGTTTGATGTCCAGGGCGGTGACCGCCGCACCGAGATCGACGAGGATTTGCGCGGTCGCCTGGCCCATGCCCGATGCCGCACCCGTTACAACCACCGACTTGCCCCGGTACCTCAGCACATCGTCCACGGCGCGCTCCTGTCGAGAATTTCATTTACCGATTGTGAGAACCTACGTTATCACCGGTGTACTGTCGCACTGTGACGGTTTCGAAGTGGGCCGCTCTATGACCGCCGACAGCCGCCCATTGCGGATCATTCAATGGGCCACCGGCGCCGTCGGCTCCGAGATGATCACCACCATCCTCGATCACCGCCCCGACCTCGAGTTGGTCGGAGCCCGCGTGTATTCCGACGCCAAGAACGGGGTCGACATCGGGACCCTGGTCAACAGAGCGCCCATCGGCGTCACCGCCACCACCGATGTTGCCGCGATCCGCGCGCTGGACGCCGACCTCGTGTTGTACGCACCGTCTTTCACCGACCTCGACGATGTCTGTGCGTTGCTCGAGAGCGGGAAGAACGTGGCAACGCCGTCATTTCTGTTCCACCCTCGGCGCATTCCCGAGGCCGACCGGGACAAGGTCCTGGCGGCGTGCGAGAAGGGCAACAGCACCATCCACGGCAGCGGGCTCAACCCGGGCAATCTGTCTGGTGTGCTGCCGCTGGCACTGTCGGGTATGAGTCGCACGATCGAGCGCCTGACGCTCCAGGAGAGGGCCGATTGGACGCTGTGGGAGAGCACCGGAATCACCTTCGATGGAATGTGGTTCGGCCGACCGGTTGACGAGGTGACCCCCACGGCCAACACGTACCTGAGTTTTCTGACGAAGCTGTTCGTCGAGCAGACCTGGTTCATCTCCGACAGCTTGAATGCCGACATCGACGGCGTCTCGGTGACCCTGGAAACGGTGCCGGCAACCAAAGACCTCCAGGTCTTCGATCACGTGGTGCGGCAGGGCAGCACGGCCGGACAGCGCTGGAATTTCATCGGACATCGGAACGGTGAACCGCTGATCGAATTCGAAACGCTCTGGACCGTCGGCGGTGAGTATCCCGACCACTGGCCGCAACCGCTCGATGGCTGGACACTGACCATCGAGGGCGATCCCTCAATGCGCACGCACTTCTTTCCGCTGGCCAGCTTCTCGCGTGAGGCGTCGATTGAGGAGCACGTCCGCGCGGGCCTCATCACGGTGGCGATGCAGGTCGTCAATGCCATCCCGGCGGTCTGCGCGGCGCCCGCAGGGTTCGCGACGATGGCGGATCTGCCACTCATTCGCAGCTACACGGGATTCGGAAACAAGCCCTGACATCGCTCGGCGTCAGTTAGCCGCTGCAATTGGTCCAGTGCGCGACAAACGGTGCAATGACCGACAGGTCATACAGCCCCGGCTCAGCCGCGACGACTGTGGGTATGGCGTTGATCGCGTGCATTGCGGTGGCCAGGCACCCCTGTTCGGCGTGGTCTTCACCGGGAGAACCGATTTCGAGGTGTATCCGCATATTCGGCTCACCCTCGAAGGCGAGCTCGTATCCAATCTCGTTCGGCCAATGCGGGGCCAGATCGTCAGCCATGCGGGTGAGATGCTCGACCGATATCGTCGTCTCGCCGCAGTCGACGACCACGCCGAACCGCATGGCGCCGACGGTGCCCGAGGGGATCTCGCCCGCGGCGACGGTCAGCGCGCGCGGCGTCGTCACGACCTCACGGAAGCCCTCGACCGCACGGATTCGCAGGCCGAGCGCCTGAGCAAGCACCGTCGCGCTACCGATCCATGCACTGGCCGCGTACTCGGCGTTGGCGAGCAGTGGGGTTGTGTCGTCGGGTGCGTGCCCGAAACCCATGGCATTGAAGATCAGGTCGTGACTGGCGTAGGTGGAGTAGTTGAGCACTTCGCGGACGGTGATCCGGTTCGTCTGCTGGGTGAGCCGCGACAGTAGGGGCGCGATCGACTCGCCGAAGAAGCCCGGGTACAGGCCCACCCCGAGGAACGATGATTTTCCTGTCTCACAGGCATTTTCGATGCCGTCGGCCAGCGAATCGTGCAGTGAGCGCGGATGGATGAACCTGCTGCCCGTTGCGACAACATTCTTACCCGAGGCGAGCAGGTCGCAGACGTCGGCGAAGCAGCCCGGGGTGTCGGTCTCGACCTTGCCCATGTAGAGCACCACGTCGGCGTCGGTGGCGATGATGGCGTCGCGGTCGTCACTGGTGACCACTCCCGCCTCGCCGACGCCGCACAACGTGCCCGCGTCGACACCGGCTTTTGCCGGATCGTAGACACGAACACCGACGACCGTGAGATCGGCCCTACCGAGGATGTGGCGAAGCGCCATCATCCCCGTCACTCCGGTCGCCCACTGAATCACTCGCGTCATACGGTCGCTACCTCAATCCCACACGACGTCAAGTCGAGGGGGCGAGCGGAACATCGTTCCGGTGATGTAGGGCGCCGGGGCGTCGGGATCGAGCCGCAATCCGGGTAATTCGTCGAACAACGCGTTGAAGATCTTCGTGGTCTCGAGTCGAGCCAGATGCATGCCCAGGCAGACGTGGGCCCCGTGCGCGAACCCGATGTGCGGCTTGCGTTCCCGGAAGATGTCGAATTTCTCCGGTTCGTTCCACCGTGTTTCGTCGTGGTTCGCGCTACCGAGGCTGAGCATCATCGTCGCGCCTTCGGGTACGCGAACTCCGCCGATCTCGGTGTCGCAGGTGACCTCGCGCATGAAGTTGAGCAGCGGGGTTTCCCAGCGGATACCTTCTTCGATGGCCTGCGGCAGCAGGGTGCGGTCGGCGCGAACCGCGTCGAGCTGATCGGGATGGGTCAGCAGTGCGTAGGCCAGACTGGCGGTCGAGCGTGATGTGGTCTCGGCGCCGGCGGGCAGCAGGTTGCGCATGAAACCGTAGATCTGTTCGTCGGACATCTTCACGCCGTTGACCTCTGCGGCCGCGAGGATGGACACCATGTCGTCCTTGGGCTCCTTGCGCCGGTCGGCAAGGATCCCGACGAAATACTCCTTCATCTTCGCCGATGCCCGCATCGCGCAGTCCATATCGCCGCGGAAGCCCAGTAGGTCGATCGCCAGTCGGTGGAAGTGCAGGACATCGGAATCAGGAAGTCCCAGTAGGGCTGCGATCACCCGCACCGGAATCGGCATGAACACCGCGTCGACCAGGTCGGCACGCTTGGCGTCCTTGATCTTGGCAATAGTTCGGTCGACCAGCGGGCCGACGAGTTCGGTGTCCCAACGCTTCATCGATGAGCGAGCGAAGGCGAACTCGTGGAGCTTGCGGTAGATCGCGTGTTCGGGGTCCTGCATCTCGAGGATGGTCGGGCCCTGCAGTGGCCGCACGACATCCTCGTAGCAGCGGGTGCTGAAGGTGATGTTGTCGGTGAAGATCGCCTTGACGGTGTCGAACGTGTACGCCGTGAAGGTCGGCGGGCCGTCTCCCGAATTGCCGATCATGCCCATCTCGGGCCACCCGGCGTGCACCGGCGCCTGCGCGCGCAGCTCCTTGAGGAAGGGATACGGGGTGGCGTCACCGTCGGCGCCCATGCCTGCATTGAATTTGTCTTGGGCGTCTCGAATGCTCTGCTCGAGATCCTCGACGCTCGCCGGCTCGAACATGCGACGACTCCTCACTGCGGATCGGCCGCTATCAACATACACCCTGGTGGTTGCCGACCTCCATCATGTACGTTGGGCCGAAGCCAAGCCATTGTCTCAGCGAAAAGCACACCCGGAGCGTTCGATTGGTAACTCGAGTCGTTCAATGGGCCACGGGCGCCGTCGGTCGCGCGGCGCTGGCGGAACTCATTGAGAACCCTGATTTTCAATTGGCCGGGGTGCTGGTGTACGACCCGGCGAAGGCCGGTCAGGATGCCGGGTCGCTTTGCGGCCTTCCGGCGACCACCGGCGTGCTCGCTACCACAGACAAGAACGAGATCTTCGGACTCGGCGCCGACGTCGTCATCCATGCCGCCAGCAAGGCCCATGCCGTCGACACCAACGCCGACGACATCTGCCGACTGCTCGCGGCCGGCACCGACGTCATCACGACGACGTCCTACAACCACCTGCCCACCTACGGCGCCGAGACCGAAGCGGCCTTCGCGGAAGCCTGTCGCGCGGGACAGTCCCGCTTCCACGCCGCGGGCGAGAATCCGGGCTTCATGTTCGAACGCCTGGTGGCCACCGTGACCGGACTGAGCAAGACGATCGATCGAATCGACCTCTACGAAGCAACCGATGTTTCGGCGGTCGACAGCCGACCCATGCTCGTCGATCTTATGGGTATGGGCAGACCGCCCGAAGACGTCAGCGTCGACTCGCCGATCATCAAGAAGCTCGACATGGCGTACCGCCAGGCGCTCAACGCCACCGCCGACGTTCTCGGCGTCACGCTCTCGCACGTCGAGGTGTCCGTCGACGCCACCACGCTTCCGCACGACCTCGAGGTGCTGGCGGGCACCATCGAAGCGGGAACGGTCGTCGGCCAACGGTTCTCATGGGTCGGACACTGGTCAGGCCGCCCCTTGTTGGCGATTCACGAGGAATGGGTGCTGACGCGCGATCTACCCCAGTGGGGACTGAAGCCGCTGGCCGCCGGAGAGAAGGCGCCGTTGATCCGCGCCGTCATCAAGGGCGAACCGAGTTTCGAGCTCGCACTCGACGTCGGCTGGGACGGCAAGGTGCCCAGCGGACAGCACGCCCAACCGGGGCATCTGATGATCGCGATGGGCGCAGTCCGGGCGATCCCCTACGTGAGGGCCCAGCCGCCGGGGATCGTCACGGCGCCGGTGTTCGGGGCGATCCAGCTGGGCAGTCGACGCCGAAACTGAGCCTGCGGGAAATTCGCGCCATCGTCGGGCACATGCTCAGTCTCGGCGGGAACTCACCGCGCGCGAGATGTTGTCGCTGGGCGCCGCGTGGAAGACGTGTCCGCTTCCGTCCGGTAGCACCCGCCGCGCGATCAGGTAATCGGAGCCCAGCCAGCCCTGCCTGATGTAGCGGCCGAACCGCAGGAACGTCCCCGGGGCTCCGCTCGCCGACGGCACGAGCTTGACCTGCTCGATTCCCTCTTTGACCCCTCCGCCGGTCAGCGGCCTCGCCGCCGCCAGACCCCGCGCGATCACGGTTGCGACGTCGTGGCACAGGCCCGGCATCGAGTGCGCCGGCCGGCGGCCGTACCGCGCCTCGAAACGGTCGAGGAACCCCTGACCGACATCGTTGCGCTCGTCGTAGCTGTCGAGACCCACCCAGCCGCGCAGGTGGCGCATCCACTCGGCGTTGATGTGTGCCATCTCGAACGCCGTCGTGGTGTAACGCGGCGGATCCCAGCCGGCACTCTCCAGGGCGTCTGAGAAGCCCAACAACCCGTGGCCGAAGCCAACGTGGACAAGGGCATCGGGACCGGTGGCCCGAAGTTCGGCGACCACCGCCGCCTTGTCCGCTTCGACCTGCGGGATGGCCGCCGTGGCCACGACCTTCAATCCCGCTGCGGAATAAGCCTTCTCGGCGAACGCCAGATACTCCTTGCCGATGAGAGAGGCCTCATATGCGATGGCGATACGCGACCTTTCATCGCCGAGCATCACCGCGGCGAGCATGACGGGCTCCTCGGGCATCGACCCGTTGTTGAGCGCGAACGTCCACTCCCCCAGCGCCTCCTCCGATCCCGACAGGATGAGATTCGGGACCTTGGCGACCCGGTTGGCGTGCGCGGACAGCGGCACCGCGTTGTCGGAGACGTACGGACCGAAGATCACCAGGCAGCCTTCGGCGACCAGCTCGTCGTAACCGCGTTCGACGGCGTGGTACGTGCCGTTGGGCAAACCGATGACGTCGCGGCGCACCACCTCGATCGGCCGGTCGACGAGCCCTGCGGAAACCGCTTCGTCGAACACCAGGCGCAACGTGTCGACCGTGTCGTCCTCGGTGCCGGACCGGGTCGGATAGTCGTTGAGCAAACCGACTTTCAGCGGGGCGACCGAACCGTACGCGCGAACACCTTCGTCTGCCACATCCAGCAACATACAACATGCAGGTTGTCTGCCAAGCTAACCTACACGGTGAATGTTGCTAGCATGCTCGGCATGGCCAAGCGTGGGGGCACGGACTCCGAGCGACGCGCTCGCGGAGATCAAACCCGTCGCCATCTCATCGATGCCGGGCGCATCCTGTTCGTGGAGAAGGGTTACTTCAACACCAGCATCGGCGACTTGGTCACGACCTCGGGCGTCGGCACCCGCGGCGCCTTCTATCACCACTTCAAGGACAAGGCCGAACTCTTCCGCGCGGTGTTCGAGGAGGTCGAGCGGGACCTCACCCTGCGCTCGCTGTCCTCCCCGCCGCGCGGCGCGGACTCGTGGGAACGCCTCTGCGCAGGTCTTCACGGCTTCCTCGAGTCTGCGCTCGAACCCGAGGTGCAGCGCATCATGTTGGTCGACGGACCCGTCGTCCTGGGCTGGCGGACACTGCGCGCGATCCAGGAAGACAACAGCATCGCGTTGATCAACGAGATGGTGCGCAACGCCATCGCCGAAGGCAGCATCGACGATCTGCCCGTGGCCGAGCTCACGCACATGCTCGTCGCATCGCTCGAGGAGGGCGCGCTTCTGGTGGCACACGCGAAAAGCCCCGCCCGGGCACGCGGTCGTGCGGCACGGATTCTCGACCGGCTTCTGCTCAGCTTCGCGACGGAGCCGCGCAAGGTCGTCAGGCGGTAGCAGTTGATTCACCACTCCGGGATTACGGCCGACGCCACGGAAATGCGCGTTTCCATTTTTGATTATCGTTCTTCTACCGGGCTGATAATGTTGCTTCGCCCCCGTTTCGAGGAGATTTGATGTCGGATGCGCCACCACTGCGAGTCGCTGTCGTCGGAGCGTCTGCGGGTCTGGGCCGCTGCATCGGTATCGGGCTCGCAAAGGAGGGCGCCCGCGTCGCGTTCCTCGCGAGGCGTCGTGACCGCCTCGAGAACGCCGCCAAGGAGGCGGGCAACGGTGCGGTGGCCGTCGCGTGTGACGTCACGGATGCGGACGCCTGTCACCGCGCCACGACAGCCGTCGTCGAAGAATTCGGCGGTCTCGACGCCCTCGTCTACACGACCGGCGTCGGCGTCCTCGCCCCGCTGACCGAGGTGACGGCCGAGCAATGGGCAAATCTGTTCGCCACCAACGTCACCGGCGCCTCACTCATCACCGCGGCGGCCGCACCTCACCTGGCCGCCACCGCGGGCTCGGCGGTCTACCTCTCGTCGCTCAGCGCGTCCTACTCCGCCCCATGGCCCCTGCTGGGTGCCTACGCGGTGTCGAAGGCAGCGTTGGACAAATTGGTCGAGGCGTGGCGCATCGAACACCCGAACATCGGCTTCACCCGCCTGGCCGTCGGCGACTGCTTCGGCGGAGAAGGAGACTCCCAGACCGAGTTCAACAAGACCTGGGACCCGCAGGCGCTCGAGAACGCCATCCGGTTCTGGATGGACAACGGTTACATGCAGGGCGGCCTCGTCGAGGCCGATCACCTCGTTGACGTCGTCCACAACGTACTTCGTTGCGGAAACAGCAGTTTCATCCCTTATCTGACATTGGCTCCCAGACCGTCGGGCGCCGTGGCCGAACTTCGACAGTGGTGAAGGACACTTGGTGACACACGAATCACGCATGCTCATCGACGGCAAGCTCGTCGAATCCGAAACAAGCCGGAAGTTCGACAACATCAACCCCGCGACCGAGGAGGTCCTCGGGGGCACCGCCGACGGCACCCGCGCCGACATGGAACGGGCGGTGGCGGCCGCCCGACACGCGTTCGACCACAGCGACTGGTCCCGAGACGGTGAAGCCAGAGCGGCAGGACTGCGTCAACTGCAAGCGGCGCTGGAAGCCGAACGCGAGGAGATGCGCAGCGAGCTCATCGCAGAGGCCGGCTGCCCGCTGCTGAGCACCTTCGGACCACAACTGGACGTGCCGCTCAAGGAGGCCTTGAGTTGGCCGGCCGATATGATCAGCCAGTTCCCCTGGAAGCGAACGCTTCCCGACAAGGACGCCTTCGGCATGGGCACCCTCGCCGCCCGTGAAGTGTGGAAGGAACCGGTCGGGGTGGTTGGCGTCGTCACGCCGTGGAACTTCCCGGTCGAGATCATCCTCAACAAGATCGGCCCAATCCTGGCGATGGGCAACACGATGGTGCTCAAGCCCGCTCCCGATACGCCCTGGAACGCCACCCGCATCGGCCGGATCATCGCCGAGCAGACCGACATTCCGCCGGGAGTGATCAACATCGTCACCTCGTCGGACCATCTGGTCGGCGAGGTGCTCTCGACGTCTCCCCTCGTCGACATGGTGGCCTTCACCGGGTCGACGGCGACGGGGCGACGCATCATGAAGGCCGCGGCCGACACCGTCAAACCGACATTCCTCGAACTCGGTGGGAAATCGGTGTATCTGGTGCTCGACGACGATGGCGACATCAGCGCGACAGTGGGCGGCAGCGCGTTCATCTCCATGCATGCCGGACAGGGCTGTGCCATGCCGACCCGGTTGCTGGTGCCCAACAAGCGCTACGCCGAGGCGGTCGAGATCGTCAAGGTCGCCATGGAGAAGAACAAGTACGGTGACCCCACCGACCCCTCCGTGCTGCAAGGCCCCCAGGTATCAAAGCGCCAGCAGGACAGGGTGATGAGCTATATCGAGAAGGGCAAGCAGGAAGGGGCACGGGTCGTCACCGGCGGCAACATCCCCGCCCACCTTTCGAAGGGATTCTTCGTCGAGCCAACGGTTTTCGCCGACGTCGACAACCGGATGACGATCGCCCAGGAGGAAATCTTCGGCCCGGTGCTGTCGGTCATCGGATTCGACGACGACGACGATGCGGTGCGCATAGCCAACGACTCCATCTACGGCTTGTCGGGCGTGGTGTTCGCCAAGGACCTGGAGCGGGCCAAGTCGGTCGCCGGCCGAATCCGTACCGGGACCCTCGGGATCAACGGCGGTCTCTGGTACGGCGCGGACGCCCCCTTCGGCGGGTACAAGCAATCCGGCATCGGACGGCAATGCGGCATCGAAGGCCTCGAAATCTTCACCGAAACTAAAACTGTCGGCTGGCCAAAGGAGTCGTAGATGAAATCTCGAGCCGCCGTGCTCCGCGGAGTGGGCATCGACTGGGAAGTCACCGACGTCGAGCTGGACCCGCCCCGCGCCGGCGAGGTGTTGGTCAAGATGGCCTACGCCGGAATCTGTCATTCCGACGAGCACTTCTTCACAGGCGACAGCGTGCCGAGCCCGGAGATGGAAGAACTGATGCGGGCCTCCGGCGTGCCGGTGCCCGAATGGTTCCCGATGCTCGGCGGGCATGAGGGGTCGGGCATCGTCGAAGAAGTCGGCCCTGAGGTCAGGACGCTCAAACCCGGTGACCACGTGGCGATCTCGTTCTTCCCCGCCTGTGGGTCCTGCCGTTGGTGCGTGACCGGACACACCTATCTGTGCGACGTCGGTGCCGACATCTACAGCAAGGCGATGACCACCGACGGCACGTGCAGGCGCCATGTCGGCGACGAAGACCTGATGGCGATGATGCAGGTCGGCACCTTCTCCGAGTACGTCGTAGCGTCCGAACGCTCGCTGGTGAAGGTCAACGACTGGATCCCGCTGGAGGCGGCATCTCTCGTATCCTGCGGTGTCACAACGGGTTTCGGATCCGGATCGGTGGCAGCAGGCACACAGGCCGGTGACACCGTCGTGGTGGTGGGCGTCGGCGGTATCGGCATGAACGCCGTGCAGGGCGCGAGAGTCGCCGGCGCCAAGCACATCGTCGCCGTCGACCCGAACGAGTTCAAACGCGAGATCGCGCCCACCTTCGGGGCGACGCACACCGCCGTCGATGCCGGCGCGGCCCTGGAACTGGTCAAGGAGATCACCTGGGGTGTGATGGCCGACCGTGTCGTGTTGACGCCGGGGGTGGTGCCGACCGATCTCGTAATGGTGGCGCTGATGCTGCTGCGCAAGGGCGGCACCTGCGTGCTCACCGGCATGGCGAAGGTCAGCGACCTGATGATTCCGCTGAGCCTGCCCGACATGGTGAGTTCGTGTAAGACCCTCAAAGGGGTCCTCTACGGCGAGATGAATCCCCGCGAAGCCATGCCCAGACTGCTGTCGATGTACGAGGCCGGCACTCTCAAGCTCGACGAGTTGGTCACGCAGAAGTACAAGCTGGACGACATCAACGAGGCGATGAAGGATCTGCGATCCGGAAGCAACATCCGGGGCGTCATCGCTTTCTGAGCAAGCGGTAGGACCTCTTTCAAGACAACGCGGGGCCAGTGCAGGGTAGAGTCGCTTTCATCAGGGGCTGAGCCCACGCCTCCCAGTGATGTGCCTGTCTGCAGGGGTGTGATGCTTTCCAGTCCGACGTCGTTTTGCACGGTGACGACCCGAACGCGACCGCTCGTTTCGCGTCTATGCATCGTCAGCGCAGCTGACCGATGAGCAGCGACGGGACCGTGAGAGCCGAGGCGCCCGACGAGGCAGCCGCCTGGCAGTCCGTTCCTCACCCCGTGGTGAAGGTCGACCACTCGGGAGTCATCCAGGGATTGAGTGTGTCCGCGCGCGCCTTACTTGCCGACGCTGAGATCGGCACCAGGCTGGCGGACGCGACGCCGTGGCTGGCGCGCGCCCACGACCGCTTTCTAAGCGATCAGTCGGCCGACACCGGGAAAGCGTCGACCACCGGGAAGCTCAATGGGCGCGATTTCGAGGCACGCCCCGCGGCGCTGGCCGGCGGCGAGGTCGCGTGGTGGCTGGTCGAGGCCGCCCACCGGTCGCTGTGGGATGTGCAGCAGGAGCTGGCCAGGGAACGGAAACGCGCGGCACTTCTCGATGACGTCTCGGCGGTGTTGATGGCGTCGCTGAACTTCGAGCGCTGTATGGAGGCGACGGCGCAGATGGCGGAGCGCCATCTCGCGGACGCGGCGGTGGTCGTCGCGCCTGTCAGAGGTGCGCGGATGCCCGTGGTCTGCAGCGGACCCGATGGCGCCGCCGAACACCGCAGCGTGGATGCCGACCCGGCCGAGGTGTCGGGGCTGGGCGAGGCGCTTCGCGGGTTCCCGCCGGTGCCATCCCGCTGGATCGATCCCGCGTCGGTGCCGGACTGGTTGATTCCCTCGCATTTCGTCGGGCAGGTGGGGTCGGTCCTCATCACGCCGCTGCCCGGGCACGGCGTTCCCGCGGGCGCGCTGGTGCTGCTACGCCGCGACACGCACACGGTGTTCACCGAGAGTGAGGAACGATTCGCCCGGCTGTTCGCGACGCGTGCGGGTGCGGCGCTCTCCGCGGCGCGGCTGTACGCCGAACAGTCGGCAATCACACGCACCCTGATGCGCGAGCTGCTGCCGCCTCAATTGGGACCGAACGGGGATTTCGAGCTTGCCGGCGGCTACCGTGCGTCAGCCGACCATGAGTTTGTCGGTGGCGACTTCTATGACGTCCACCCCGCCGCGGACCCTGATGGCGAGACGCTAGTCGTCCTCGGTGACGTCTGCGGCAAGGGTCTGGAGGCCGCGGTACTCAGCGGCAAGATCCGCAACACGCTGCAAGCGCTGGCGCCGCTCGCCGACCAGCACGAAGCGGTGCTCAAGCTGCTCAACAGCGCTCTGTTGACCCCCGACAACAGCCGTTTCGCCACAATGGTGCTCGCCTCCGTCGCGCGCCGCGAGGGTCAGTTGAAGCTGCGGCTGACCTGCGCCGGGCACCCACCCCCGCTGATCGTGCGTAACGACGGGACAGTGGAGCAGGCAGACACCCGCGGAATGTTGGTCGGCGCCCTGCCGCAGTTCAAAGCGAGGTCGACCGAGGTTTCGCTCGCGCCGGGTGAGACGTGCCTGCTCTACACCGACGGCCTGTCCGAGGCCCGCGGCGGCCCACTCGGCCAGGAGGCCTTCGGCGACGAGCGCCTGATCGGCGCGCTGGCGCACTGCGCAGAACTGCCCGCCGAGGCAGTTGTCGAGCGGATGATGATGCTCGCTTCGGAGTGGGTAACCGGTCGGGAACACGACGACATGGCCGTCGTGGCCATCACGGCGCCGCGCCGGACACATCTCAGCGCGGTCGACGGCCACACCGCAGGTAGGTACATAGCGTGAGCGGATCGGACATCGGCGCGGGAGTAACCGCGACCGATTCCGCAGCGGTGCGCGAGCGTCTGTGGGAAGCAGCGCTCGACGCCGACGAGCAGGCCGCGGTCACCGCCGTCTTCGCCGCTGTGGACTCGGGCATGACGCCCGAGGACGCGCTGCTCGAGGTGATCGCGCCCGTCCAACGCAGGGTCGGCACGGAGTGGGCGGCCAACCGGATCACCGTTGCGCAGGAGCACGCGGCGACCGCGATCAACGATCGCGTCATCGCGGCTTTGTCGCAGCACCCGGCCGCCGGATCCCCCGACGAGGCCGGGCGCGTCACCGTGGCCTGCGTGGACGGCGAATGGCACGCGCTACCCGCGCGGCTGCTCGCCGAGGTTCTGCGTCTACGCGGCTGGCGGGTGGACTTCCTCGGTGCGCAGGTGCCGACGCCCCACCTGGTCGCGCACCTGCATCAGCACGCGCCCGACGCGGTCGCGCTGTCGTGCTCGATCCCGACCCGTCTACCCACAGCGCACGCCGCGATCAGTGCGTGCCAGGCCGCAGGCGTCTCCGTGCTCGTCGGCGGTGCGGCGTTCGGACCGGACGGCCGGTACGCGCAACTCTTGGGTGCCGACGCCTGGGCACCCGATGCCCGCGCCGCCGCGCAGTGCCTGCGCGCAGGCGTCGGCCGGCATCGCCTCACGCCGAACCGGCAAGCCGCCGACGAACTGCCGCACCTGGCCGACCAGGAGTACTCGATGGTCAGCACGGCCAAACCGCAGCTGGTCAAGTTCACCGTCGCCGAGTTGGGAAACCGTTTCCCCGCGATGCGGGACTACAGCGAAGCGCAACGCGACCACACCACCGAGGACATCGCCCACATCGTCGACTTCCTCGCGACCGCCCTCTACATCGACGACCCCGAGCTGTTCACCGGCTTCATCGTGTGGACGGCCGAGGTGCTCAGCTCCCGCGACGTACCGGCGACGTCGCTGATCCCCGCACTGGAGCTGCTGTCCGCCCAGCTGCAAGACTTTCCACGAGCTCAGCGTCACCTGGTCGCTGCGCGTACCGCCCTGACCCCCGACACCACACCGACCCAATGAAACTCACCCTGAAGACCGACGTCACGCCTCCGACGGCACGCATTCACCTCGCCGGCGACCTCGACTACGGACATACCGCACCCCTGATGGACGTCGTTTCCGATCTGCTGTCCACCGACGTCGGCGTGAAAGAACTGCGCCTCGACTGCACCGAGCTGGGGTTCTTCGACTCCACGGGACTGTCGGCACTGCTGGTGATCCACCGGGAGGCGGCACGCAGCGGTGCCGTGCTGCACCTCGACAACCGGCCGCCGCAGCTCGACCGCGTCTTGGAGATAACGGGCCTGCTCGAACATTTCACCTCGGGTGAGGCCACCGCTCCCCCACACCCAGACGAAATCGAGATCGGTTGACCGACATGACCGGACGCGTGGCCGCGCTGCAGCGCTACCCGGTGAAATCGATGCTCGGAGAAGTACGCGACCGGGTTCGGATCGGGCCCCTGGGCGTCGACGGTGACCGCCGGTACGCCCTCATCGACGAGGAGACCGGGCGCGTCGCCACCGCGAAGCACCCGAGGCGGTGGAGCGCACTGCTGCAGTGCGCGTCGATCACCAGCGAGGACGGTGGCGTCACCGTCACCTTGCCCGACGGGCGCAGCGTGCCGGTCACCGAGGCTGCCGCCCCGCTGTCCGAATTGCTGGGGCGCACAGTGCATATCGCCGACGAGCGGGCTGCCGGCGTGGTTCTCGAGCGGTCCGACCCACTGGAGGTGCTCGAGCACGGGATCGACGCCGAGTTCGATCCGGTGCTGCTCGAACTCGGGCAGGGCGCACCCGGCGGCGCATTCGTCGACCACTCCCCGGTGCATCTGATCACCACGGCCACGCTCGACGCGATCGGAGTGGGCATATCCGAGGCACTGCGGTACCGGCCCAACGTCGTCATCGACGTCGGGTCTGAGCCCTTCGTCGAGAACGAATGGGTGGGAGCCGAGATCGAACTCGGCGAGGTCACGCTGCGCGTCACTCTCCCAACCCCGCGCTGCGCGGTTCCGACACTCAAACATGGTGCAACCGAGCGACTCCCGGATGCGGTGCGGTACCTGCTGGAGCACAATCGCGTCGAGGTTCCCGGAGGAGGGAAGCTCCCATGCGCGGGGGTGTACGCCGAAGTTGTCGCCGTCGGCACCGTCAGCGCCGGCGACGAGGTGCGAGTACGCCCGCCGCAGCAGTGACCGCGCGGGTGACACGGCCGACGACCGGGCTGTCCAACTTCCAGCACTGCCAGAACAGCGGGACATCGAGATGCGCCCTCGCGATCCGCACAAACGATCCGTCGTCCAGTCGCGGACGGGCCAGCGCCTCGGGGAACATGCCCCACCCCAAGCCGGCCTCGACCGCAGCTCCGAAGCCCTCCGCGGTCGGCACGAAATGCTGTGGACGGGAAATGTCGCGTCGAAACACCTTGCGCACCAACATGTCCTGAAGGGCATCGTCACGATTCCACGCCAGCGACGGCGCCCGACCGGCCGCCGCCGCGGTGAAGCCGTCCGACAGATACCGGGCGCGGTACTCCGGACTGGCCACCGGGACATAGCGCATCACCCCCAGATGCTGCTCCCGGCAACCCGACACCGGCGCGCGCTCGGTTGTCACCGCACCCATCACCACGCCTTCGCGCAGCAGACGCGCCGAGTGGTCCTGGTCCTCGATGCGGATGTCGAACAGCACGTCGTCCAGGGCGGCAAACACCTCGGTGAACCACGTGGCCATCGAATCTGCGTTGACCGCGATGGCGATTCGCGGAACGGCGTCATGTCCGCCGCCCATCTCCGCGAGCGCCTCGGCCTCCAGCAGCGCCGTCTGCGCCGCCAGGCGTATCAGCGGGATGCCGGCTGCGGTTGCGGTGCAAGGCTTTTCACGTACGACCAGCACCTGGCCGATCCGCTGTTCGAGCGCCTTGATGCGCTGGCTGACCGCCGACGGCGTGACGTGCAGCCGCGCCGCCGCCGCGTCGAACGAACCGTGCTCGATCACCGCGGCGAACGCCGCCAGCTGCGCAGCGTCGACCGTCACATTAGTAATGCTAATGCTTGTACAGAATCATTAGCTGTACTGATGCCCGCCCCGGTCCTAGCGTCGGGGGCGTGACGTCTCCGCTGCTGGTGGGTTTCCTGGCCTCGTTGGCGCTGATCGCCGTGATCGGCGCACAGAACGCCTTCGTGCTGCGCCAGGGAATTCGCCGCGAGCATGTGCTGGCGGTCGCTGCGGTGTGCACGGTGTCCGACGTCGTGCTGATCGCCGCGGGGATCGCCGGGTTGGGGGCGGTTATCGGCGCGCATCCCGGCGCGGTCGACGTGGCCAGGTTCGGCGGGGCGGCGTTCCTCATCGGCTACGGAATCCTCGCGGCGCGACGCGCCCTGCGCCCCTCCGCGCTGACCCCCTCCGAGGAAGGGTCGGCGCGCCTGCTCGAGGTACTCCTCACCTGCCTCGCGCTGACCTGGTTGAACCCGCACGTCTATCTCGACACCGTGGTGCTGCTCGGCGCGCTGGCCAACGAACACCGCGACGGACGCTGGCTGTTCGGTGTCGGCGCGGTTACCGCCAGTGCGGTCTGGTTCTTCACCCTGGGGCTGGGCGCGCGCCGGTTGGCCGGGCTATTCGCGACGCCGACGACGTGGCGCGTCCTCGACGGCGTGATCGCGGCCGCGATGATCGGACTCGGCCTGTCATTGGCCTTGGCCTGACGCAATCGCCTGATGTCGCGGTCGTGGAAACGGGTATGAAGAGGTGATGACGAAACCCTCCACCTCAGGTAAGTCCGTTTTCATCACTGGAGCCGCCGCCGGTATCGGGCGCGCCACGGCGCTGACATTCGCCCGCGACGGATTCGTCGTCGGCGGCTACGACATCGACGAAGTCGGACTGAAATCGCTGGCCGACGACATCGAGCAGCTGGGCGGTGTCGCGCACACCGGCCACCTCGACGTCACCGATCCCGACGAGATGGCCACGCGGGTGCGGGAGTTCGCCGAGGCCGCCGGTGACCGGCTCGACGTGATGATCAACAACGCGGGAATCCTGCGGGCCGGACGCTTCGAGGAGATGGACATCGCCGGCCACCACAGGGAGATCGACATCAACGCCAAGGGTGTCGTCAACGGCCTGTATGCGGCGTTCCCCTACCTGCGCAAGACCCCGAACTCGGTCGTCGTGAACCTTTCCTCCGCGTCGGCGATCTACGGTCAGGCCGAGCTGGCCAACTACAGCGCCACGAAGTTCTTCGTCCGCGGGATCACCGAGGCGCTCGACATCGAGTGGAACCGATACGGCATTCGCGTCATCGCGATGTGGCCGCTGTACGTGCAGACCGCGATGACCCACGACGTCAAAACCGGCACCACGGAATCCCTCGGCATCCGGCTGACCGCCCAGGACATCGCCGATGCGATCGTCGAGGCCGTGGAACCGTCGAGGCTTCGGCGCGCCATCCATCAAGTGCACTTCCCGGTCGGAACGCAGACCAAGGTGATGACGTTGGCCTCGCGGTTCTCGCCGGGCTGGCTGACCCGTTACGCGAACAAGAAGCTGTCGCGCTCCTGAGCACCACCGTCATCCGGTGAGGTTCGATTCGCGCTGATCGCAACGGATGCCCGCGCGCAGGGTCCGACGTACGGTCCGCGCATGAACGAGGACTGGCTCGCCGTCATTGTCGGCCTTTCGCTGCTCGCGCTCGTCCTGGTGGGCGCGATCCCGGGCAGCGTGATCCCGTGACCGAACAGACGACTACGACCGCTCCGAAGCAGCAGACCTCCGGGGTCCGCTATGCCGTCGCCGGAGTGCTCGTGGTGCTTGCGCTGGGCGTCGTCACGCGTTACCTGGAAGCGCAGGTGCCGCAGTGGGCCGACGACACCGCGTTCGAGCGCGTCGCGAAATTTATCGAGTTCCCGGTGTACGCCATCGCTTTGGGCCTACTGGGCAACTTCGTGCTGTCACGCCTGGCCCTGCGCGACGCACTGGCGCGCGGCTTCCGCACCGAGTTCTTCATCAAGACCGGCCTGGTGCTGCTCGGCGCGTCGATCAACCTCAAGGTGCTCGTCACCGCGGCGGGCCCGGCGATCGTCCAGGCGCTGCTGCTGATCTCGATCGTGTTCGGCTTCACCTGGTGGCTGGGCGGAGTGCTGCGCCTGGAGGACAAACTGCGGGCACTGCTCGCATCGGCGGTGTCGATCTGCGGGGTGAGCGCAGCCATCGCTGCGGCCGGCGCCGTGCAGGCCAAGCGCGAGCAACTCGCCTACGCGGCGTCCCTGGTGATCGCGTTCGCGCTACCGTCGATCTTCGTGTTGCCATGGCTGGCAGACGTTTTCAACCTCTCCGACGCGGTGGCCGGCGCCTGGATCGGCGGCAACATCGACACCACCGCCGCCGTCGCCGCATCCGGCGCCATCGCCGGCGAGGACGCGCTGCAGATCGCGACGATCGTCAAGACCACGCAGAACGCGCTGATCGGGGTGGTCGCCATCGCGCTCACCGCCTACTTCGCGCTGAAAGTCGAACGGCGATCGGCGGCAGAGGCCCGGCCGTCGCTCGGGCAGTTCTGGGAGCGCTTTCCGAAGTTCGTGCTCGGCTTCATCGCCGCGTCGATCGTCGGCACCCTGTATCTGGCATGGGGCGGCGACAAATCGGCGATCAGCACCGTCAACGATCTCCGGACGTGGTTTCTGATCTTCGCGTTCGTCGCGATCGGCCTGGAGTTCTCGCTCAAGGGACTCAGGGAGGCCGGATGGCGCCCGATCGCGTTGTTCGCGTCGGCGACCGTGGTGAACATCGTCGTGGCCCTCGGACTGGCCGCCGTGTTGTTCGGGAACTTCCAGGTCGGTTAGCTACGCTCGCCGGGTGGCCACGGGGCTGACTCGGCGAGGGTTCCTGACGGTGAGCGCGGGCGCGGCGCTCGCCACCGCGGGATTCGCAGCCGGATGCGGTTCGGACAAGCCGGGCACCGTGGCCAAGGACGGCTCGGTCACCGTCAAGCACGCCTTCGGCGAGACCAAGATCCCGGCACCGCCCACGCGGGTGGTCAGCGCCGGACTGACCGGACAGGACGACCTCCTCGCGCTCGGCGTCGTACCCGTGGCGGTGACCGAATGGTTCGGTGGCGAACCGTTCGCGGTATGGCCCTGGGCTCGACCGAAACTCGGCTCCGCGCAACCAGCCGTGCTCAGCCTCGCCGAGGGCATCCAGGTCGACCAAATCGCCGCACTCAACCCCGACCTCATCGTCGCCACCAACGCCGGACTCGACTCGGACACCTACACGACGCTGTCGGAGATCGCACCGACCGTCGCGCAATCGGGCGCCGACGCGTTTTTCGAGCCGTGGAAACAACAGGCCACCACCATCGGGCAGGCGGTGTTCAAACACGACGAGATGCAAGCGCTCATCGTCGGCGTCGGCGACAGGTTCATCGCTGTCGCCGAAAGTAATCCCGGTTTCGCGGGCAGGACGGCGGCGCTGCTGCAGGGTCATCTGTCCGGAGGTGAACCCCGAGCGCTGGCGCCCGCATGGCGCGCCGAGTTCCTCACCGCGATGGGCCTGAGCGTCGCCGGCGGTCTCGACGCCGACGTGCTGATCTGGGCGACGGAGTCCGACGAAGAACAGGCGGCGCTGCTGGCCGACCCGAAGATCGCCGAGCGCGGCACGGCGAACATCTTCACCGGCAAGGAACTCGCGGGCGCGATCGCGTTCGCCTCACCGCTGTCCTATCCCCTGGTGGCCGATCAACTGCCGCCGCGCATCGCCCAAGCGCTGGCCTGAGAAGATTGCGCGGTGACAGCCGACACCGAGGCCGAACACCGCGGGTTCGGGACCACGGGATCGGCCTACTATCCAACGCTGGTCGCGGTCTTCACCGGACTGGTGCTGATCTCCAACGTGGCGGCGACCAAGGGCATCGCCTTCGGCCCGATCATCGGGGATTGGTCGTTGATCACCGACGGCGGTTTCGTCGTCTTCCCACTCACCTACGTCATCGGCGACGTGTTGTCGGAGGTGTACGGGTTCAGGGCCACCCGGCGCGCGATCTACATCGCGTTCGTCATGGAGGCGCTGGCGGCGTTCACGTTCTGGCTCACCGCCGTGCTGCCTCCAGCCGACTTCTATACCAACCAGGCCGCGTTCGAGGCCGTGATGAAACCGTTCACCCTGTTGGTGATCGCGGGACTGGCCGGGTTCCTGGTCGGGCAGACGCTCAACGCGTGGGTCGTGGTGAAGATCAAGGCCCGGGTGGGCGAGAAGCACCTGTGGGCCCGGTTGATCGGGTCGACGGTCGTCGGCGAGTTCGCCGACACCCTGGTGTTCTGCAGCATCGCCGCGGCCGCCATCGGGATCAACACGTGGCGCGACTTCGCCATCTACGTGGCGCTTGGATGGGTTTATAAGACCGCGGTGGAAGTGGTTGTGCTGCCAGTGACGTACCGGGTGATCGCCTTCATCAAGCGCCGCGAGCCGACGTATCGGCCCGCCGCTTGAGGCACCGCTAAAACTCCTCTGGCAAGCCGTATAGAGCAGGCGTATTGCAAGCTACTCATGGGTAATTTTTGAGGTATGACGGTGACAGCCGAGAGGGAACGTGACGTGCGAGGGGCCGACGGCGTCCCGATCCGCGATTACGGGGACCGGGCGCTGTTGATCGAGTTCGCCAGCACCGCCGAGGTGCTGGCGTGGACCGATGCGATCCGACGGGCCGACCTGCCCGGTGTCCTCGACATCGTGGCTGCCGCCCGCACCGTGTTGGTCAAACTCGAGGGTCCCCGGTACCAGGCGCCGACGCGACAGCGTCTCGGCGGCTTACGCATCGACGCCGATCCGGAGGCGGAGTTGACACCGCCGGCCGACGGCCGCGCCGACCTCAGCATCGACGTCGTCTACGACGGGCCCGATCTCGACGAGGTGGCCCGGCTGACGGGGCTGAGCCGTGACGACGTCGTCGCCGCACACACCGGCAGCCTGTGGCGGGTCGCGTTCGGCGGTTTCGCACCGGGCTTCGCCTATCTGGTCGGCGGTGACCGCCGCCTGGAGGTGCCACGGCGATCCGAGCCGAGGACCAAGGTGCCTGCGGGCGCCGTCGGGCTGGCGGGTGAGTTCAGCGGTGTCTACCCGCGCGAGTCCCCCGGCGGTTGGCAGTTGATCGGCCGCACCTCGAAAGATCAAGCGGTGCTGTGGGACACCAACCGAGACAACCCGGCGCTGCTGACGTCGGGCTTGTGGGTCCAGTTCCGGGCGGTCCCGTCATGACGACGACGCTGGAGATCCTGCGCTCGGGTCCGTTGGCTCTGGTCGAGGACTTGGGTCGTCCCGGTCTGGCGCATATGGGCGTGGGCCGCTCCGGGGCCGCCGACCGCCGCTCGCACACACTGGCCAACCGGCTGGTGGCCAACCCCGGCGATCGGGCCACCATCGAGGTGACGTTCGGCGGGCTGGCGGCGCGCGTACGCGGCGGCGATATCGCGATCGCGGTCACCGGTGCTGACACTGACCCGTCCGTCGACGGAGTGTTGTTCGGGACCAACAGCATCCACTACGCACGTGACGGTGAGGTGATCTCGCTCGGCGCCCCGCGCTCGGGCCTTCGGACATATCTGGCGGTGCGCGGCGGCATCGACGTCGAGCCGGTACTCGGGTCGCGGTCGTATGACGTGATGTCGGCGATCGGCCCGCAGCCGCTGCGGGCGGGCGATGTGCTGCCCGTCGGCGAACACACCGAGGAATTCCCCGAACTCGACCAGGCTCCGGTCGCGCCCATCGAGGACGACGTGCTCGAGTTGACCGTAGTGCCCGGGCCGCGCGACGACTGGTTCGTCGACCCGGATGTGCTGATCCGCACGAACTGGCAGGCGACCAACAAGAGCGACCGCGTCGGCATGCGGTTGGTCGGCATGCCGCTCGAATACCGCTGGCCGGACCGGCAACTATCGAGCGAGGGCGCCACACGAGGTGCAATTCAGGTGCCGCCGAACGGTTTTCCCGTCATCCTCGGGCCGGATCACCCGGTCACGGGCGGGTACCCGGTGATCGGTGTGGTCGCCGACGAGGACATCGACAAGGTCGCTCAGGTGCGTCCCGGGCAAACCGTGCGGATGCATTGGTCGCGGCCGCGCCGACCGTTGGTCGCACCGCGCTGGTAGAAAAGCAGTGTGCATGTTCAGGATCCACCGACTTCCGTCGTGCGCATCCACAGCGCACGGCTGATCCATACCGCCGACCTCGACCCGAATACCCGCGCGGACGCCAAGCGCATGGTGGTCGACGCCTTCGAAGGTGAGTTCACCGAAGTCGACTGGGAGCATTCGCTCGGCGGCATGCACGCGATGATCTTCGATCACGGTGCGCTGATCGCGCACGCGGCGGTGGTGCAACGGCGGCTGCTTTACCGCAACACCGCGCTGCGGTGCGGTTACGTCGAAGCGGTCGCGGTGCGAGCGGACTGGCGCGGGCAGGGCCTGGCCCGCGCGGTGATGGACGGCGCCGAGCAGGTGATCCGCGGGGCGTATCAGCTCGGAGCCCTCAGCGCGACCGAGGCCGGCAGGCCCATCTACACCGCCCGTGGTTGGTTGCCGTGGCGCGGGCCGACGTCGGTGTTGGCGCCGGCCGGGTTGACCCGCACTCCCGACGACGACAACGCGCTGCTCGTGCTGCCGGTCAGCGTCACACTCGACACCAGCGCCGAGATCACCTGCGACTGGCGCGACGGCGACGTCTGGTGAGACTCACACCCGTGCGCACTGCCGGGTGAGGCGAAGTTCACGACGGGGTCACCGCGCGGCACGTTGACGCAATAACGCGTCGTTAACGTGCGAGTCCATGAAGGGCTGCAGGCTGCGGGCGGTGCCGACACGCCTCGGAAATGACCAAGTAATCGCTTGGAAACATGCGCTGCCTACACAGGTTGCATGACTGAGCCGGACTGGGCGCCGCTGACCGGATTCCGGGTGGCCGTCACCTCCGCTCGGCGCGCCGACGAGCTGAGCGCGCTACTTCGCCGCCGCGGGGCGACGGTGACCAGCGCGGCCGCGATCCAGATGGTGCCGTTGCCCGACGACGACGAACTGCGTACCCACACCGAAAGCCTGATCGACGTTCCGCCCGACATCGTCATCGCCACCACGGGCATCGGGTTTCGCGGCTGGATCGCCGCGGCCGACGGCTGGGGGCTGGCAAATGACCTGACTGCGGCGCTCGCGAAGGCGCGCGTCGTGTCGCGCGGGCCCAAGGCGACCGGTGCGCTGCGCGCGGCGGGACTGCCCGAGGAGTGGTCCCCGGACTCGGAGTCGTTACGCGAACTGCTGCACTACCTCGTCGAGGGCGGTATCGCCGGGCAGCGGGTCGCGGTGCAGTTGCACGGAGCCACCGAGGACTGGGACCCGTTTCCCGAGTTCCTCGACGAGTTGCGCGCGGCCGGTGCCGAGGTCGTGCCGATCCGGGTCTACCGGTGGCACCCGGCTCCGCACAACGGCGACTTCGACCAGCTGGTGGCCGGCATCGCCGACGAGAAGTTCGACGCGGTCAGCTTCACCTCGGCGCCCGCTGTTGCGTCGGTACTGCTGCGGGCCAAAGAGATGGATCTGGAGAACCGGGTGATCGCCGCCTTCCGCGGTGACGTGCACGCCATGTGCGTCGGCCCCGTGACCGCCCGACCCTTGGTCCGGCTCGGTGTGCCGACATCGGCGCCGGAGCGAATGCGGTTGGGCGCGTTGGTCCGTCACATCACCGATGAACTTCCGCTGTTGTGTTCGCGCACCATTCGCGTGGCCGGGCACCTGCTCGAGATCCGCGGCACCTGTGTTCTGGTGGACGGTGCCGTCAAGCCGGTGTCACCGGCGGGGATGGCCACGATTCGCGCGCTCGCCCACCGCCCGGGTGCGGTGGTGTCGCGCGCCGACCTGCTGCGGGCTCTGCCCGGAAGCGGCACCGACACCCACGCCGTCGAAACAGCCGTGTTGCGACTGCGAACGGCGTTGGGCGACAAGAACATCGTGTCGACCGTGGTCAAGCGGGGTTACCGCCTGGCGGTCGAGGACGGATTGGCGTACGCACCATGAGCTATCTGCTGGTGGCGCACGGCACCCGCAAACGAAGCGGTGTCGCGCTGATCGGCAACCTCTCCGACCGGGTGTCGACGGCGCTCGGCGCCGCGGTCCACGTCGCGTTCGTCGACGTTCTCGGCCCGACACCGAGTGAAGTGCTGCAGAGGCTGACCGATCGGACGATCCTGGTGCCGGCGTTCCTGGCGCGCGGGTACCACGTCAACGTCGACATCCCCGCGCATGTCGCGGCCAGTGGACATCCCGGCGTGACCGTGGCCGAGGCGCTCGGACCCAGCCCGGCGCTGACCCGTGTACTCATGGACCGCTTGATCGAATGCGGTTGGCGTCCAGGTGATTCGGTGGTGCTGGCGGCGGCCGGTACATCGGATGCGGGTGCGTTGTCGGACTTGCGACAGACGTCGGCGTTGTTGTCGGCGGTGATCGGCGAACGGGTCGAGCTCGCGTATGCCGCCACCGGCGAACCCCGCGTCGCCGACGCGGTGGCGCGGTTACGTCGTGCAGGTGCGCGCAGGGTGGTGGTGGCCTCGTACCTGTTGGCCGAGGGACTGTTTCAGGACAGGTTGCGCGACAGCGGGGCGGATGCGGTCGCCGATCCGCTCGGCACCCATCCGGCGATGGTGCGGTTGATCGCCAACCGGTTCCGCCGGGCCCGCGTTCCGCTGGTGGCCTGAGGTTTGCCCGCGAAATGGCATTCCAGCAGGTGTTCACTCGAACTTTCGCTGCTGGAATGCAATTTCGCGAATGAGGAGTAGGCGTCAGCCGCGAACTTCGACCTGGCCGTCGGCGGTGAGGCGCGTCGGGTAGACCGGCAGCGAAACCTCGGGATCGTCGAGGCACACGCCGTCGTCGAGCGCGAAGGCCTGCTTCTTGATCGGCGACTGCACGGTCGGGCGGCCGCCCCGATCACCGACGATGCCGCGCGACATCACCGCTGCTCCCGAGAACGGGTCGATGTTGCTTATCGCGTGCAGCGATCCGTCGTCCAGACGGAACAGCGCCGCCTGGCTGCCGTCGGCGAGCAACACGCCCACGCCGCGGTTCGGAATCAAGAAGTCGTAACGGCAGGCCGTGGTCCAAACCTGAACCTCGTTGAGAATTGTCATCGTTGCGGTACCTCCGGCATTCCGATGGGAACGGGCACCTTGCGGCCGGACCGCTCGGTGAACTCGACTGTGGGATCCGCGACGTCGGGGGCGTTGACGAATGACACGAAGCGCGACAGTTTGTCCGGATCCTCGAGCACGCCCTTCCATTCGCAGGCGTACCCCTCGACGTGGCGGGCCATCGCGGCCTCGAATTCGGCGGCCAGGCCCAGGGAGTCGTTGCAGACGACGTCGCGCAGATGCTCCACGCCCCCGTCCATCGCCTCCAGCCACGGCGCCGTGCGCTGCAACCGGTCAGCGGTGCGGATGTAGAACATCAGGAATCGGTCGATGTAGCGGATCAGCGTCTCGTCATCGAGATCACCGGCCAGCAGCTGCGCGTGCCGGGGCGACATCCCGCCGTTACCGCAGACGTAGAGATTCCATCCTTGTTCGGTGGCGATGACGCCGACGTCCTTGCTTTGGGCCTCCGCACATTCGCGCGCACAACCCGATACCGCCATCTTGATCTTGTGTGGGGCACGCAGACCGCGATAACGCTTCTCGATCTCGACGGCCATGTCGACGGAGTCCTGTTGCCCGTAGCGGCACCATGTGCTGCCGACACAGCTCTTGACGGTGCGCAAGGACTTACCGTAGGCGTGCCCGGACTCCATGCCTCCGTCGACGAGGCGGCGCCAGATTTGTGGGAGTTGGTCGACGCGGGCGCCGAACATGTCGATGCGCTGACCGCCGGTGATCTTGGTGTACAGCCCGAAATCCCTTGCGATTTCGCCGATCAGGATCAGCTGCTCGGGTGTGATCTCACCGCCCGGTGACCTCGGGACAACCGAATAGCTGCCGTTCTTCTGGATGTTGGCCAGGAAGTGGTCGTTGGAGTCCTGCAGTGAGGCTTGCTCCCCGTCGAGGATGTGGTCGCTGCTCGTCGAGGCGAGGATCGAGGCCACCACCGGTTTGCAGATGTCGCAACCCTTTCCGGTGCCGAAGCGTTCGATCAACCCGGAGAAGGTGCGGATCTCGGTGGCGCTGATGATCTCGAACAACTCAGCGCGCGACTGGGAGAAGTGCTCGCACAACGCCTTGGACTGTTCGACGCCCTCGGCCTCCAGCAGCTGCTTGAGCAGCGGCACACACGAACCGCATGACGTGCCGGCCAGCGTGCACTTCTTCAGGCCGGGCACGTCGGCACATCCACGGCCGATCGCCTCCTTCAGGTCGCCCTTGGTGACGTTGTTGCACGAGCAGATCTGCGCGATGTCGGGGAGCGCCCCGACTCCCAACCCCGGTGCGCCGCCCTCGGAGGCGGGCGCGATCAGCGACAGTGGGTCACCGGGCAGTTCGCTGGCGACCATCGGACGCAGCACCCCGTAGGCCGAGGCGTCGCCGACCAGGATTCCGCCCAACAGCGTTTTGGCGTCATCGGAGAGCACCAGCTTCGCGTAGGTCTGCTTGACCGGGTCGTTGACCACGACGTTCAGGCAGTTGGGCGTGTGGCCCTGGGCGTCGCCGAAGCTGGCCACGTCGACGCCGAGCAGCTTGAGCTTGGTCGACATGTCGGCTTCCGGGAACTCGGCGGCACCACCGAGTAGGCGATCGGCCACCACCTCCGCGCTGGTGTAACCGGGTCCGACCAGCCCGTAGCAGCGGCCCTCGATCGCGGCGACCTCGCCGATGGCGTAGATGTCGGGATCGCTTGTGACGCATGACAGGTCGGTCAGCACACCGCCGCGCTGCGCGATGTCGAGGCCGGCTTCGCGGGCGAGTTCGTCGCGCGGGCGCACGCCGGCGGCGAACACGATCAGGCCGGTGTCGATATGGCTGCCGTCGTTGAGGGACAACCGCACTGAGTCGTCTTGGTCGGATTTGCGCAGCGGCCGGTTGCGCTGTGCCGGCGCGATGCTCTCGGTGCCCACACCGGTGTGCACCTCGATGCCCAGGCCCTTGACCATCCTGCTCAGCAGCGCGCCGCCCGCCTCGTCGAGTTGCGCGGCCATCAGGTGCGGCGCCATTTCGACGACGTGGGTCTTCAACCCGAACGCGCGCAGCGCATTCGCCGCCTCCAGCCCGAGCAGACCGCCGCCGATCACGACGCCGACCGGCGTCTTGGAGCTAAGCGCCGTGTCGGCGCCGGCCCGGATCGCGTCGAGGTCGTCAAGGGTGCGGTAGACGTGGCAGACCGGTAGGTCGCGGCCCGGTACCGGCGGAACGAACGCATAGGATCCGGTCGCCAGCACCAGGGCGTCGTAGGGCACCTGCGCGCCGTCGGCGGTCGTCACCACCTTCGTCGTTCGGTCGATCGTCGTCACGTGCGTGCCCAGTCGCAGCTCGACCAGGTCGTCATCGGGATAGGCGTTACCCGCGAGCGCCAGACGGGCGCGGTCCCAGTGTTCGGTGTATCCGGTGAGCCCGACCCTGTCGTAGGCGGCGTCGGCCTCCTCGGCGAGGATCGTCACCCGCCACTGGCCGTCGACGTCGCGGGAGCGCAGCGCCTCGACGAATCGGTGACCGACCATGCCGTGGCCGACCACCACCACGTTTCTCGTTGACTGCATGCCGCCGACGCTAAGCAGCCGATATTGCCGCAATGTCGCCTCGTGTGAAGCCGCGATCACGGTGTGCTCACATTCTCCGGCGTCCGATGTGAGACCGGTGCGGTGGCTTCGCTGTCGGCGAACGCCCACGTGGAACATGAGCGTAGGTGACTCAAGTTCTATTGGATGAGTGACCGGCGCGGTGCCGGTCCCGCAGCGAGGAGGACAGACATGAGCACGTTGGCATTACGGACTCGTCCCGCCTGGGATCTGGACCGGTGGGTACGCGACTTCTTCGGCCCCGCGACCGCCGAGGGCTGGGCCACGGGGGCGTTCACCCCCGCCGCGGAGATCGTCAGGGACGGCGACGACGCGCTCGTCCGCGTCGAGCTTCCCGGCCTCGACGTCGAGAAGGACGTGAACGTCGAGGTCGACCGCGGCTACCTCGTCATCCACGGCGAGCGGCGCGACGAGCGATCCGAAGAGAGAGACGGCCGCACGCTGCGCGAAGTGCGCTACGGGTCGTTCCGTCGATCGTTCAAGCTTCCCGAGCACGTCACCGGCCAGGACATCAAGGCCGACTACGACGCCGGTGTGCTGACGGTGCGGATCGCCGACGCCCATAAGGGCCGCGAGACGCAGCGGATCGCGATCGAAAGCAAATAAGCAATCCGACACCCCGGCCGGTGGAGCCCGAGAGGTTCCACCGGCCTCGTCGTCTCAGCCCACGGTCGTCGTGGGGGCCGGGGCCGTGTCGATCGGCGGCGGCTCCGGGGCCCTGACTTCCGTCGTCTCGACACTCGGGATGGTGTAGCTGGGTGTGGTCGTCGTCGTGGTGGTGTACGTCAGCGGAATCGACGTGGCGGCCGGCGGCGGCACGGAGGCGGGCACCCGCGCCGCGTCCGAGGTACGGATCACCGCGTAGATCAGGATCGCCACCAGCACGGCCGCGACCACGCCGGCGGCCAGCACCAGCGACTGGTCGTCCTGCCAGTTCAGATCGTCGTCGGGCATGTCTCCCGTCCTTGATCCAGCGCCGTCCCTAAACCCAGCGCTGCAACAGCTCCTTGGCTTGAACCGACAGCGCGCGCTGCAGGAACGGCCCGAAGCTGACTCTCGCCACGCCGAGCGGCCCGAACGACGCCGGGTCGTCCTGGTCGGGCAGCCCGATCGCGTTCACCGGCAGAGGTAACTCGGATGTCAAGCGCCGCAACGTATCCGGATCGTGTCGGCCGACGGGGTAGAGTACGTCGGCTCCTGCGGCCGCGGCTTCGGTCAATCGGGCGATCGCACGCTCGACGCGGTCGGACTCGTCGCCGTCCTGGCGCAGGAACAGATCCGTGCGCGCGTTGATCACCACGTGCACGCCGGTCGCATCTGCGGCCTCCCGTAGCGCGCCGACGAGCTCCGCGTGCTCGGTCGCCGAGCGCAACCGGCCGTCCTCGCTGTGCACGGTGTCTTCGATGTTGAACCCGACGCCGCCCGCCTCGAGCAGGCCCTCGATCAGTCGCGCGGGCGTCTGGGCGTAGCCGGACTCCAGGTCGACGGACACCGGCACGTCGACCGCCGCGGTGATCTGCTTGACGCGGGCGATCACGTCGTCGAACGACATGCCCTCTTGGTCTGGTTTGCCGACCGAATCGGCCAGCGGGTGGCTGCCGACGGTGAGCGCAGCAAATCCCTCGTCGACCGCGAGCCGAGCCGACCAGGCGTCCCAGACGGTCGGCAGGATCACCGGGTTTCCCGGTACGTGCAAGGCCAGCAGGGCGTCGGCCCGTTCTTTGAGGACCTGGTCGGGCATCGTGCCGTCTCCTTCGATTTGACGTGATCTGTCTCACGGTGCACTGCATGATGTAGCTAGCATCGGGTGTCGTACTGTGATGCCTGACACCCTTCAGCCCAAGGAGGTCAATTGTCCAGCACTACCGAACTTGCCGAGCTGCACGAGCTAATCGGAAGCCTGCGGCGGTGCGTGACATCGTTGGCGTCGAGATACGGGGACACCCCGGCGACGCGTCGCATCGTCAACGACGCCGAACGCATCCTCAACGACATCGACCGTCTCGACATTGACGCCGAAGAGCTGGAGCTGGCCCGAGGCGTGGTGCACCACCACGCCGGAGACCGCATCCCGATCCCGGACACCCAGTACGACACCGATTTCTGGCGCGGCGTCGACGACGAAGGGCTCGGCGGCGTCCGCTGACGCGGACCCCCGAGCACCGGGACAACTCAACACCGAAAGGCAACAGTGAGCGCACCCACCGCCGACCGCAAGGCGACCGGCGTCTTTTCGCCGAGCCGTGCCGAGATCCCGCAACGCACCCTGCGCACCGACCGGTGGTGGCAGTCACCGCTGATCGTGAACCTCGGCTTCGCGGCCTTCCTGATCTACGCCACGGTGCGGGCGTTCATGCAGAAGTGGTACTACGTCGCCGACTACCACTATCTGACGCCGTTCTACTCGCCGTGTCTCGCGAAGTGGAACGCCGCCGAGCAATCCGGGTGTATCCCGGAGTCCAGCCACTTCGGCCAGTTCCTGCCCGACGTGTGGTGGCTGCCGTATGCGGCGGTGTCGCTGCCGTTCCTGCTGCTGTTCCGGTTGACCTGCTACTACTACCGCGGCGCCTACTACCGCTCGGTGTGGCAGTCGCCGACGGCATGTGCGGTGCCGGAGCCCCGGGCGCACTACACGGGCGAGACTCGGCTGCCGCTGGTCATCCAGAACACGCACCGCTACTTCTTCTACATCGCCGTGGTCATCTCGCTCATCAACACCTACGACGCGATCGTGGCGTTCCGCTCGCCCGACGGTTTCGGATTCGGGTTGGGCAACGTCATCCTCGTCACCAACGTGGTGCTGCTGTGGACCTATACGCTGTCGTGCCACTCCTGCCGTCACGTCGTCGGTGGCCGCCTCAAGCACTTCTCCAAACACCCTGTCCGGTACTGGATGTGGAGCCAGGTCAGCAGGATGAACACCAGGCACAAGACCTACGCCTGGATCACGCTCGGCACGCTGATGCTGACCGACTTCTACATCATGCTGGTGGCCAGCGGGGCCATCTCTGACCTGAGATTCATTGGCTGACAGCCTTTTCCAAACGGTAGTGAGGTTTATTTGATGGCGGAATCTGATGCTCTTCGCGCAAGCGGCTCATCGGGTATAGAACGGCATTCGTACGACGTCGTCGTGATCGGCGCCGGCGGCGCGGGTTTGCGCGCGGTCATCGAGGCACGCGAACGCGGTCTGAAGGTCGCGGTGATCACGAAGTCGTTGTTCGGCAAGGCGCACACGGTGATGGCCGAGGGCGGCTGCGCGGCGGCGATGGGCAACGCGAACCCGAAGGACAACTGGCAGGTCCACTTCAAGGACACCATGCGCGGCGGGAAGTTCCTTAACAACTGGCGCATGGCCGAGTTGCACGCCAAGGAAGCCCCGGATCGGGTGTGGGAGCTGGAGACCTACGGCGCCCTGTTCGACCGCACCAAGGACGGGCGGATCAGCCAGCGCAACTTCGGCGGCCACACCTATCCGCGCCTGGCGCACGTCGGTGACCGCACCGGCCTGGAGATCATCCGGACCCTGCAGCAGAAGATCGTGTCGCTGCAGCAGGAGGACAAGGAGGAGTTCGGCGACTACGAGGCGCGCATCCGGGTCTTCCACGAGTGCACGGTCACCGACCTGATCAAGGACGGCGATCGGATTGCCGGCGCGTTCGGCTACTACCGCGAGGGCGGCAACTTCGTCCTGTTCGAGACACCGGCGGTGGTGCTGGCGACCGGCGGCATCGGCAAGTCCTACAAGGTGACGTCGAACTCCTGGGAGTACACCGGCGACGGACACGCGCTGGCCCTGCGCGCGGGCGCGACGCTGATCAACATGGAGTTCGTCCAGTTTCACCCGACCGGCATGGTCTGGCCGCCCAGCGTCAAGGGCATCCTGGTCACCGAGGGTGTGCGCGGTGACGGCGGAGTGCTGAAGAACTCCGAGGGCAAGCGCTTCATGTTCGACTACATCCCCGCGGTGTTCAAAGGCCAGTACGCCGAGAGCATCGAGGAGGCCGACCAGTGGCTCAAGGACAACGACTCCGCGCGCCGCACGCCTGACCTGCTGCCCCGCGACGAGGTGGCCCGCGCCATCAACTCCGAGGTGAAGGCCGAACGCGGCACCCCGCACGGCGGCGTCTACCTCGACATCGCGTCGCGGCTACCGGCCGAGGAGATCAAGCGGCGGCTGCCGTCGATGTACCACCAGTTCATGGAGCTGGCCGAGGTCGACATCACCAAGGAGCCGATGGAGGTCGGGCCGACGTGCCACTACGTGATGGGTGGCATCGAGGTCGACCCGGACACCGGTGCGGCCAAGACGCCGGGGCTGTTCGCTGCGGGTGAGTGCTCAGGCGGTATGCACGGCTCGAACCGGCTTGGTGGCAATTCGCTGTCGGACCTGCTGGTGTTCGGCAGGCGCGCCGGCATGGGCGCGGCCGACTACGTGCGCGCGCTCGGTGAACGCCCGAAGGTGTCCGATGCGGCGGTCGAGGAATCGACGAAGCTGGCGCTGCATCCGTTCGAGGGCCCGTCCAACGGAGACAACGCCGAAAACCCGTACACCCTGCAGCTGGATCTGCAGGACACGATGAACAGCCTGGTCGGCATCATCCGCAAATCAGACGAGATCACCGAGGCCATCGACAAGCTCAAGGAGCTGCGCGAGCGGTACAAGCGGGTCCGGGTGGAGGGTGGCCGGCATTTCAACCCGGGCTGGCATCTGGCCATCGACCTGCGCAACATGATCCTGGTCAGCGAGTGCATCGCCAAGGCCGCGCTGGAGCGCACCGAAAGCCGCGGCGGGCACACCCGCGACGACTATCCGTCGATGGAATCCTCGTGGCGCAAGACGCTGCTGGTGTGTCGGGCAGAGGGTGAAACCGTGGTGCCCGACATCGACATCACCCGCCAGGACCAGGTGCCGATGCGCGACGACCTGCTGGAGCTGATCGACATCGAAGAGTTGGAGAAGTACTTCACCCCTGAAGAACTCGCAAACCACTCGTCTAGGAGAGACGCATGAGCTACCAGGCAAAGATGCGAGTGTGGCGTGGCGACGACAACGACGGCGCGCTGCAGGACTATTCGGTTGAGGTCAATGAGGGTGAGGTGGTGCTCGACATCATCCATCGGCTGCAGCAGACCCAGACCGGCGATCTGGCCGTGCGCTGGAACTGCAAAGCAGGCAAGTGCGGTTCGTGCTCGGCGGAGATCAACGGCAGGCCCCGGCTGTTGTGCATGACGCGGATGTCGACCTTCGCCGAGAACGAGGTCATCACGGTGACACCGCTGCGCACCTTCCCGGTGATCCGCGATCTGGTGACCGACGTGTCGTTCAACTATCAGAAGGCCAGGGAGATCCCGGCGTTCACGCCGCCGAAGGATCTGCAGCCCGGTGAGTACCGGATGGCGCAGGAGGACGTCAACAGGTCACAGGAGTTCCGCAAGTGCATCGAGTGCTTCCTGTGCCAGAACGTCTGCCACGTGATCCGCGATCACGAAGAGAACAAGGAGGCGTTCGCCGGGCCGCGGTACCTGATGCGTCAGGCCGAGCTCGACATGCACCCGCTCGACGTGCACGAGCGTCGCGCCGAAGACGCACAGGAAGTGCATGGCCTGGGCTACTGCAACATCACCAAGTGCTGCACCGAGGTCTGCCCCGAACACATCAAGATCACCGACAATGCGCTGATCCCGATGAAGGAACGGGCCGCCGACCGCAAGTACGACCCGGTGGTGTGGCTCGGCGACAAGCTCTTCCGGCGACGCTAGGAGCCGGAACAGATAGCTTGAGCCGGCGACGCTAGGAGCCGGAACAGATAGCTTGAGCCGGCGACGCTAGGAGCCGGAACAGACAACTTGAGCCGGCGACGCTAGGAGCCGGAACCTCACTAAAGGGTTGATCGCATGCGCCAGGTGCTTGCGATGAACCCGTTAAGGCTCTCCGCCATCCACACAAATCCAGGGATACGTGGGTACCCTGCGGGTAGCGGCCAATCAACGACGAAAGGTTGCATCGTGGCACTTCGACACCCGCATAGCATCAACGACATTCGCACCGCGATCCGCGAGCTCAGCACCCGCGCGGTCCTCGCCCGCAAGGAAGGCCGAATCGCCGACGCCGACGAGCTGGAGCGACGGGTGGCCGGGTATCGCGACGAGCTCAGCGCGCGACCCTGATCCGACGGACATTTCGGTGCGCTTCCGCTCGCTGGGCGACGGGTCGCGCACCGGGATCATCCGTTGAGGCGGCGGAACGTGCTGCGATGAAACACGATCGGTGCGACGTCGGCATGCACTGTGATATCGCAAACCCGAAGGATCACGATCGTGTGATCGCCCGCAGGGACGAGTTGCTCGATCATGCTCTCCAGCCATACCGCGGTGCCGTCGATGAAGACCGCCCCGGATTGACGCGACACGGTGTGCAGGCCGGCGAAGCGATCACCGGTCTTGGCGGCCAGCGTTCGCGCGGCTTCGTCGTGGGCCTCGCCGAGCACGCTGATTCCCAGTGACGGGAGATCCTTGAGTCGGGGCCACGTCTCCGAGGTGTTCTGGACGCAGAACGACACCAGCGGCGGGTCAAGCGAGACCGGAACGAACGTGCTCGCCGCCAGTCCGATACGGGTTCCCTCCACTTCCGCGGCGATCGCGATGACACCGGACGGGAAATGCCCAAACGCTTCGCGAAGTGTCGCCGGGCTGAGATCAGTTGCGCTCATATCCCGTCCATCTTCACACGCGACCGCGTACGGCGGCCACGTATGGGTCACCCACCGGACCGCCATCGACAGTGGATGCGGCACCGGCGAAGAACGGAATCGTCGTGAGCCCGACCGGTAACCTGACGTCCATGCTCCAGCCGCCCGCGGATGACCGGTAAGCCGGATTCCGACCGACATATGTGGATCCCGCTCCTGCTGATGGCCCTCGCGGTCAGCCTGGAGCCATTCCGAGTCGGTATGACGGTCGTCATGCTCAATCGGCCGCGGCCCGTACTCCAGCTGTTTACGTTCGTCATCGGTGGTTTCGTCATGGGCATCTCGGTTGGTGTCATCGTGCTTTTCGTGTTGCGACCACCGCTCGGCTCCGGGAATTCCACGCTGCCGTGGGTGCAGATCGTTGTGGGCGCGGTTGTTTTGATCAATGCTGCGTTGGTGTACACGGGGATCGTCGGGCGTTCCGGCGACATCGCGTCTCCTGGTCCCCTGACTCGGATGTCGGCGAACCTCACGAAGCGGACCAGGCAACTGCTGGATAGCCGGTCGCTGTGGACGGCGGGCGTCGCGGGCCTCGGCATCGCCCTGCCGTCGGTCGATTACCTGGCGGCGCTGGCACTCATCGTCGCCTCCGGGACCGCGGCCACCATCCAGTTCGGTGCACTCATCCTGTTCAACGTGGTGGCGTTCGCGCTCGTGGAGATTCCTCTGCTGTGTTATTTGGTCGCTCCGGCCCGCACCCGCGCGACACTGTCCGCGCTCTACGACTGGGTACGGGAACAAGGCCGACGCGGGGTCTCCGTGCTGTTGGCGGTGGTGGGCGGCGTGCTGCTCATAGCGGGGTTCGCCGGCCTGTAGCGGCGATCGGGGCTAAGGGGCGTTCTTCAGCACGTACTGCATTCCGGCGAGCATCTGCGAAAGAGGGTCGGCTGCGCCGCCGAAAGCGGCCTGGGTGGCGGGCGCGGTGACGGCCGCGGGGTCATACCCGTTACCCGGCGCCACCGTGATCGGTGCCGTCAGCGGATTATCTGCTCGCGAGTATCCGGCATCCACGTAGGGCTTCAGCACCGCATCGAGCTTGAGCAGCGTCTCTTCGGGCACTCCCAAATACTTGAACGGCAGCACCAACGGAAGGTGCTCCTCGGGAATGAAGTACGTCGTCGTCTTCGCTCCCCGTGAGTTGACGGTCGTCCGGATGTTCTGCGGTGGGACCATACTCGGCTTGGTGAATGCAACCGAGGTATGACCGGACGCGAGGCCAGCAAGCGCATTGATGACCGACATCCAGTTGTCCGGCCGGTCCGGCCAGTCGGCGATGCTGTCATACGCGGTGACGAATTGGTAGGTGTCGTACTGGCTTTCCACCGGAGGCGGGACCCGATAGTCGAGGAACGGCGTCAGGGTTCCCACCGGGAATGACCGCGTCAGAAAACTCTCACCGAACGCGTGCCGCGCCACCGGGTCGCCGTACATCGCGAAGGTCAACTGATCCGGGGGCGGCGCGGCAGGATCGTAAGCGAGTCGCGCCTGAACTTCATTGAGCACCATTGCGCCCTCGGACAGCCCAAGCACGGTGCCGGGCCCGCCCTCCCGGATCGCATTGATGACGTTCGGCGCTCCGACATCGACCGATTCGGCCACGCTGGGGCCGTCGAGACCCGCTCCGGGCATGATTTCGTCGTCGAGTCGGCCGATGCCCGGGAACAGTCTTTCCAGGGTGTGACCCTGCACCTGCCCGGAGGGATAGTCGACGATCTGACGGTCCAGTCCCGGAAACCAGTCGGCGCCGGTACGCATGATGTATTCGTCATAGGGGATGCCCAGCACGCGGGCGCCGCCAAGGGCGTACCCCTTCCCCGGGGTTCCCGTCGGCAGCGGAACGTCCGTCGGGTTGTCAGGTGTCGACGGTACGAACGGCGGCTCGTCGGCTATAGCGATGCCGATTCCGAAACAACCCGTCGCGCCAATCGTGGCGAGCGTGATGCCCAATGCGAGAAGTCGTTTCATGACTTTCTGATACGCCTCCGCCCTGTCCGGCTTCAGTGCAATGCACCTTACTCCAGTCATCCTTCTCCTCAGGAGTCCAACCGATGGAATTCGTTGCGGCGATACTGCTCGGCACACGCAGAGCGACGGATCTTGCCGCTCGTCGTCGTGGGAATCGCCCCGGGAGCCACCAGCACGAGGTCGGCCACGCTTAGACCGTGCGCAGTCGCTATCGCGGCGGTGACATCGCTCTTGACGGCACTCAGCCAACGTGTCGCGGCCTCATCGAGCTCGCCCGGGGTCTTGAGTTCCACGACGGCGACGAGTTTTTCGGTGCTGTTCACCGGAAGCGATATCGCCGCGGCGCGACCGCGAGTGATCTCTTGAACGGTCGCTTCGATATCCTCGGGGTAGTAATTGCGACCTCGGATGATCAGCAGATCCTTGATGCGGCCGACGATGAACAACTCGTTCCCGTAGGCGAAGCCGAGGTCTCCAGTGCGCAGCCACGGTCCGTCCGGCGTGCCAGGTGACGGGTCGACAAGTGTAGCGCCGAAACAGCGTTGCTCCGCGGGCGATTTGCGCCAGTAGCCCTCGGCGACGTTCTCTCCGTGAACCCAGATCTCTCCGACCACGTCCGACGCACACTCTCGGTGCGTCTGGGTATCCACGATACGAACCGATGGCGAAACGGGCATCCGATACCTCACCAGCCCCGTCCCTTCCCCGGATCGGCAGGGTTGAACGCGGCCGACACCCAGCGCCTCCGAGTCGAAGTGAGCGGCCGGCGACGATTCACTCCACGTCCCCGTCGCGACGAAGACCGTCGCCTCCGCCAACCCATACGCCGGACGCATCATGTGATCGCGGAAATTGAAATGCGCGAATCGATCGACGAAGCGATGCAATGTCGCCGGTTCGACCCGCTCCGCTCCGCTGATGATGCCCACCACCCCGCCGAGGTCGAGCCCATTCAGGTCGTCGTCGGAGGTCTTGCGGGCGGCGAGGTCGAAGGCGAAGTTGGGTGCCGACGACCACGCGTGCGGGTTTTCGGCCAGCGCACGTATCCATCGGGCGGGTCTTTCCAGGAACGCGACGGGACTCATCAGCGCAGCGCGACGACCGCATAGGATCGGGGCGCAGACTCCCAACACCAAACCCATGTCGTGGTAGAACGGCAGCCACGACACGAGCGTGGCGTCCTGCGGAAGTGGAGAGTCCGCAAAAAAGCCCTTCATCAGCTGCTCGAAATTAACCGTGAGATTGCGGTGCGAGAGCATGACTCCCGTCGGCAGCCGGGTCGAGCCCGAGCTGTACTGCAAATACGCAATGGAGGGCCACTCGTCTGGCGCAACGCTCAAGTCGTTCTTGGCTTCCAGGTTCAGTGCATCGATCTCGACGATCTGCGGTGCGGCTTTGTCGCGAGTTTCACTCACGAAATCCCGGACGTGGTCTCCGGCCGCCGACGTCGTGAGGACCACCGACGGCTCAGTGTCGGCGAGTACCGCCCTAACTCTGTCGTGCCCCGAACCGGGGTGCGGCAACGGGAGCGGCACCGCGACCAGTCCAGCCTGCATAGAACCCAGGAATGCCAGGAGGTACTCGAGACCCTGCGGGGCAAGGATCACGGCCCTGTCGCCGGGTGCGCCATGGCGCCGAATCTCATGTGCCACGTTCGTGGTTCGCCGTGCCAGCTGCGACCAAGTGAGACTCTGGGCAACCGCCGAGGCGTCGATGTAATCAGTGAACGTGAACGCGATGTCGTCGGGACGCAGGCTGGCCCGTCCGTGCAGCATCGACAGAATTGACGACTGGGTCGTGGTAGTCACAGTCCGTGGCCGCTCCGCTTGTTGTTTCAATTCTGACCTGTAGCGCTGGACCAGCTACTGCTAGGTGACCTCGGCTGGCGTACGCGTACTCGACGATGACGGTCGAATCCGTGAGGGCCACCAGTTCGCCTTCCCGATCAACGCAGCGACGGCGGGAACCGTGATGGTGCGAACCACGAAGGTATCCAGCAAGATTCCCACGCCGATCACGAAACCACCCTGCACCACCGTGCCGATACTCGAGAACAGAAGCCCGGCCATTGAGGCGGCGAAAATCAGGCCCGCCGCGGTGATCACGCCGCCTGTCGAACTCAAGGTGCGAATGACGCCGTAACGCACGCTGTGGGGCGATTCGTCCCGCAGACGCGACACGAAAAGCATGTTGTAATCGGCGCCCACTGCAACCAGCACCACGAAGGCCAGTGGTGGCACGCTCCAATGCAATTCCTCGCCGAGTATCACTTGGAACGTCAATACGCCTACACCGATTGCCGCGAAATAGGAGACCACGACCGAAGCGACGAGATAAAGCGGAGCGACGATCGAACGCAACAGCACGACCAACGTCAACAGGACGACGATGAGGGCCATCAGGATGATGAATCGGATGTCGTTCTGGTAGTAATCGCGGGTGTCCCGCAAAGCGGCGGGAAATCCGCCCATCGATATCGACGCGTCTGCGAGGGCAGTGTTGGGCTGGGCCCCGCGGGCGACGTCATTGATCACGTCGACCTGATTCATCGCCTCAGAACTGAACGGGTTGAGTTTGGTCTGCACCAAGTACCGCACCGAGCGGCCGTCTGGCGAGACGAAAGCCTCGGCGGCTTTCCTGAACTCCACCGAGTTTGCGACCTGGGGCGGAATGTTGAACCCCGCCATCGATGAGTCCGCTGCGTCGTGCCGCATCGTCATCAGGAAAGCCGAAGCCTGGTCGAGGCCTGTGGCCATCAACTTGATCTGTTCGACCAGTTCGTCGACTCCGTCGGCCACTTGCTGACTTCCCCCGGCCAGCCGGTCGGCACCATTTTGCAGATCGGCCAGACCCTCCTCGATACCGCCGGGTTTGTCCAGCCCCATTTCACTGACCGCCTCGCTGACGGCGGTGAGCGCACCGTTGAGCTTGTTCATCGCGGCCTTGAAGGCCTGGTCGTTCTCGACGCTCTGCAACTCGCCCGCCAGCTGATTGATCTGGTTTCGGCTTCCGTCGTTGCTTTCATCCACCACGCGCTGGAACTGGGCGCGGGTGGCTCTGCACGACGGATCGGCATCGCAGACCGCGTTGCCATCGAGCGCGAACAGGACGGGTCCCATCCAGGCGAACATGTCCTCGACGGCGGAGAATCTCATGCCCGAGGCGGTCCCGAGCTTGTTGAGGCTGTCGATGAGCTTGGCTGCGATTTCGACGTACCGCACCAAAGTGTCGCCGCTGTACTGGGTTTTCACCGACGAGACCGTCTCCAGCAGACTCCTGATACTCGGTGCGATGGAATCGATCTGGGCACGAACGTCGACCAGGGAGTCGGCCAGCGTGTTCGCGCCGGTTGCCAGTTCGTCCAGGTCGTCTGTGCGCTGCGCGATCTGGGCGGAGCCGGCGGACAGCCGGTCACCGACGAGTCCCGCCTGGAAAGTGGCCCGGAACTCCCTGGGGACCTCTCCCAGCGGGCGTGTGACACCGCTGACGAGAGAAACATCCGGCAGTTGGGCGATGCGCGATGCCATCTGCTCCAAGTCCGCGAGGCCTCGTGGTGTGCGTAGGTCATGCGGAGACTGGACAAGGATGTATTGGGGGATGGACTGACTGATGGGGAAATGACGTTCCAGCGCCGCGTACCCGACCGAGCTCGCCGCCGACGCCGCCACGGCCTTGCGATCGTCATAGTTGAACCGCGCGGACATTGCGAAGCCGGCCAAAAGGATCAGTACGAGAAGACTGGCAACAAGGTGCGGCACGGGTCGGCGCACGATCCGAATACCTGAGCGCCGCCAGAACCGCGCCGTCAGCTCGCGCCTCGGTCTGACCCAACCGCGCGGTCCGGCGATCATCAGAATCGCCGGCAGCAGGGTCAACGCCGCCAGGAAGGCAACACCGATCCCGATCGCCGATGACACCCCTATTGTTTTGAACACTCCCATTTGAGTGAAGCTCATCAGCAAGAAGGTGATGCCCACCGTGGCCGCAGATGCGGTGATCACTTTGCCGATCGAGATCAGTGCGGCCGTGACCGCTCGCTCGATATCGGCACCTGTCCGCAGATAGTCGTGGAAGCGGCTGATGAGAAAGACCGCGTAATCGGTTCCGGCACCCGCCATGATCGCGCTGAGGAACACGATGGACTGGTTCGAGACGCCAGAACCGGTCAGCTCGGAGAAGCCGGCTACCGCGGCCTGCGCGATGAGTAGCGACGATCCAATGGTCACCAATGGCAGCAACATGGTGACCAAGCTGCGGTAAACCAGCAACAACACGCTAAGGACCAGGACAGCGATCGCAACCTCGATCGGCAGGCGATCGTGCTGGCCGGCGACGGTGAGGTCGGCGACGGTCGCTGCGGGACCGGTGATGTAGACGGTGAGGGCTCCGGTGACGCCCTTCCCGCCGACGTTGTGATTGATGACGTCGGACACCCGATTGAACGACTCGAAGCCGCGCGGGGTCCCCAGCTCGCCCTCGAGGCTGACCGGCAGTACCCAGGTCGTCTTGTCTTCGCTCGTCAGAAAGGGGCGCAACTGGGGCGTGCTCAGGAAATCCTGCACCGACACGACGTCGGTGACGTCGTCGCGCAGCGCATCGACCACCTTGCGGTACGTGGTCTCATTGTCGGGCACCAGCCCGGCTTCGTTGATGAATGCGATCACCAAGAGGTTGTCCGAGCCCGACTCGTCGAAAGCCTCGGCCATCTTGTTGGCGGTGACGCTCGACGGTGCATCGTTGGGCAGGATGACGAGAGGATGCTTCTCGGCCATCTCATCGAGGGATGGGAGTGCCAGCGGCAGTGCGAGCGCCATCGCGAGCCAGACCCCGATCACCACCCAGGGCCACCGCACGACGAGATGGGCTAGCCGCCGCAAATCTCTCTCACCCCCCGCCGCTCCACGCTATGCGACACCCCCCCAGTTCCCGCTGTCGGCGACCATTCCCGACACCGCTTTCATCGTGTTCATATAACGGGCGACCGATTTCCTCGCGACCGAATTATCAGGGTGCAGGAGCGCCATCGCCGTGCCTTCGCCGTAGCGAAATATGTAGATAGTGAGTTGATACGAGAAACGACCATCCGGATATATCCCGATATTGTTCGCCAGCCCCATGTCGGCGGCCGCCAGAACAGCGTTGAGCGGAGCGGCGCCGCCATGAAAGAAATTCGAGACAGGAAAATTCGGCCGGGGCCAACTCAGCCACGGCGCCAACTCCAGAACGCGGTAATACGGCACCTTCGCCATATTCAGACTCGAGTCGAAGGCCGCTTGCGCCGCCCAGGCGGCGTCAGCGAAGGACGCAGCACCAATCGGCACGGTGATGGGAATCAGGCCAGTGAACCATCCTTGCGTCATGAAATTGTCCGTCGCGCTTCGCGAATCCCGCGGAGTGAGCCCGTAATAGGTGAGGGTACCGGTCATCTCGTGTTCGACCTGGGCAAGGCAAGCGAACAAGCCGCCGATGAAGCGCGCGCCGGCGGTCGTGCAAGCTGATTCGAAGCGCTCCGTCTGAGCCGGGTCCATGAGGATTTCCGACATCATGTCACTGCTGCTCGACTTGAGTGGATCACCGAGTGGAAGCGGGAATTCCGGGAAGCCGCCGTCGTTGGCTTCGGCGAAATCGATCCAAGCCCGGACCTCCGGCGAATCCACAGTCAAGGCCGACGTGCGCTCGCGCTCGCGGACACAAAAATCGTCGAAGCTACCGGCATCGGGAAGTGTGAGCGCAGTTCCATTCTCATTGAACGACGAATACATGCCATTTGCTTCCAACATGGTCGTGCCGATCAATGTCGCGTCTCCGTGGACGTGATCCGCGGCAGCGAAGAAAGTGAAGTAGTCCTCGTTCTGGATGATCCCGAAAGTGAAGCAGGCCCATTCCAGTGGGCTCGGTATGCCCACCACATGAGCGTGTATGTCGTCGACAGTCAGGTAACCGTGATCAACGGGCATGAACTCGATGTCGGCGGGATCCTCGAGGGCATGCCGGACGAACTCCCCCTCGTCGGTGCTTTCGAACCAACTGCGGAAAGTGTCGTGCCGGCGCAGATAGGCGTTGACGGCGTGATCCATCGCCGTGATATCGCACTGCCCCACCACGTCGCAGCTCGCAATGATCTGCCGGGAGAAGTTCAGTCCTGCGGCTGTCCGTTCGCAGTAATTGCGGAGATGCTGGCGTTGCATGTAGCTGATCGGCACCGCGCTGACCGGCGCTCGCCGTGCCTTTTCCTGGGCGGAGGCCGTCGGATGCCAAGAGGTGACGGTGCCCGGCTTCAGGGACCATTCGTCAAGTGCGCCAACTGTGATCTTGCCTATGCGCAAAACGCCGTCCTCCCGCTCGGCTGCGGACCACCAGCCGTGCTGGATCAACATACCCCCGCTTTGAGCGCGGGCGCTGGACGTTGACCGAACCTCGGAAGCGAAGACGCCCATGCCGCACCCATTGATGCCCTAGTCTCCGGAGGGAGTTCCATTTTCCGGCGCGAGACAGGCCCTCAGCGGCCATCTTCTGCGCCGAACCAAGGGAGGACCACGGCATGGTATCCGCCGTACATCCGATCGAGCCAGCCTCGCGTCTTGCGGTCATCGGTTACGCAGCGCGCTTTCCGGGTGCCCGCGACGCCGACGAGTTCTGGGAAGTACTGCGAGACGGCCGCGACGCAGTATCGGAGGTCCCAGAGGACCGGTGGGATGCCGACGAGTTCTTCGACACGGATCCGGACGCCCCAGGCAAGGTAGTGACGCGTCGCGCCGGTTTTGTTGACGACGCAACGGGTTTCGATGCTCCGTTCTTTGGCGTGTCGCCGCGCGAGGTCAGGTTGATGGACCCGCAACATCGGCTGTTACTGGAAACAGCTTGGCACGCCGTGGAGCACTCGGGAACGGCGCCAACGGCTTTAGCCGGCACGAACACCGGGGTTTTTGTGGGTATGTCCACCCACGACTACCTGGGAATGGCGTCCGACGAGCTGACCTACCCGGAGATCGAGGCCTACATGGCCATCGGTACATCGCACGCTGCCGCCGCGGGCCGGATCAGCTACAGGCTGGGATTGCAGGGACCCGCGGTCGCCGTCGACACGGCGTGCAGTTCGTCCCTGGTAGCCATCCATCAGGCGTGCCAAGCCCTGCGTTTGGGCGAATGTGACCTTGCCCTTGCCGGCGGGGTCAACGTTCTTCTCACACCGGCGACCATGATCACCTTCTCCAGCGCACACATGCTCGCGCCCGACGGTCGCTGCAAGACATTCGACGCGGCCGCGGACGGCTATGTGCGGGGCGAGGGGTGTGGCGTCATCGTCATCAAGCGGCTCGAGGACGCCATTCGAGATGGCGACCAGATTCGAGCCGTGATCCGGGGCAGCGCAATCAATCAAGACGGCGCGTCGGGTGGATTGACCGTGCCCAACGGCGTTGCGCAGCAACGAGTTATCTCTGATGCGTTGAAGTCTGCCGGTGTCGAACCGGGCGCCGTCGGCTACCTGGAGGCGCACGGCACCGGGACCTCGCTCGGTGACCCGATCGAAGCCCAGGCCGCAGGTGCGGTGCTCGGTGACGGACGAGAAGCAAGCCGGCCGCTGTTGCTCGGGTCGGTAAAGACGAACATCGGTCACTTGGAGGCGGCAGCGGGTATCGCGGGCGTTATCAAGGTCATCCTGTCGCTCGAGAACGAAATGCTGCCGCAGCATCTTCACTTCCAACAGCCTTCACCCCACATCCCTTGGGAGAGGCTTCCGGTGGAGGTCGTCAAGAAATCAATCGCTTGGGAACGCAACGGCGCGCCACGTATAGCCGGAGTCAGCTCATTCGGGTTCGCGGGCACGAACGCTCACGTCATCATCGAGGAAGCACCATCCGGGGAAACAAATAGGGCAGTCGACGGTCGCGTCGTTCCCGCCCCGGACCGCCGGTTCCATCTCCTTCCACTCTCGGCGCGCACGCCGTCCGCTTTGGTGCAGCTCGCCGCGCGTTACCGCGACTGGATGGTCGCGCACCCGGAGGCCACGCTTTCGGACGTGTGTTACACCGCCGGTGCGGGACGCGCGCACCTGGCGCACCGGGCCGCGGTCGTCGCCAACTCGAGAGAATCCGCCATCGAGCTACTAGGTGCACTCGCGGAGGACCGTCCGGCACCGGGACTGGTCCGGGGAGAAAGCACCGAGGTGCCGAAGACGGCGTGGTTGTTCACCGGACAGGGCAGCCAGTACCCCGGGATGGCCCGAGAGCTGTTCGATACGGAGCCGGTGTTCGCCGCGACGTTGAGACGGTGCGCGGGTGCGGTCGACGGTCTTCTCGAAAGGCCTTTGCTCGACGTCATTTTCGATGTGGACAGCCCGGCCAACGATGACACCCTGCGGGAGACCTCATACGCACAGCCCGCGCTGTTCGCGGTGGAAATGGGTTTGGCCGCTCTCTGGCAGTCGTGGGGTATGGAACCAGACGTAGTACTGGGCCACAGCGTCGGCCAGTATTCGGCGGCCTGTGTCGCTGGGGTGTTCAGTCTCGAGGACGGGGCGCGGCTGATGGCCGAACGCGGACGCCTCTTCGGCAGTTTGGCCGCGGGCGGCCGGATGGCCGCAATCTTCGCCGACGCAGACCGTGTCGAGGGTCGAACCGATGAGTTCCCGAGTCTGTCGGTCGCGGCATACAACGGTACGAACACCGTGTTGTCCGGTCCTGCGGAGGATCTAGAGAAGGCCGTGGCTGGACTGACGGCCGATGGCGTCCGGTGCGACTGGCTCGAGACCAGTCATGCGTTCCACTCGGCTCTGCTCGAGCCGATACTCGACGATTTCGAAGCGTTCGCGCAGCAGTTCCAGTTCAATCCCCCGCAGAGGATTCTGATCGACAATCGCACCGGTGTCGCGCTCGGGAGGAGCGTGACGTTGGACGGCAGCTACTGGCGCCGTCATGCGCGCCAGCCCGTGGAGTTCGCCAAAGGCGTTCGCACCCTTGCCGATCAGAACTGTAAGGTGCTACTCGAGATCGGACCACGACCAGTGCTTACCGCCACGGCGCTGGGAGCTTGGCCGGATCCGGCCACCGCGCCGCGGGTGATCGCATCCCTCCGAGAGAACACCGCCGACCACCGACAGATCACCGAAGCGGTTGCCGACGCCTACGTCTTGGGCCACCTGCTCGACTTCGACGCGCTGACGCAGCCGCACGCTCGAAAGCTCGATCTGCCCCTGTATCCCTTTGAGCACCGCGATTACTGGTATCGAGACAATCGAGAGCGCCCCAATCAACGACAGAACGTTGACGGGCCCCGCACCGAGGCGGTGCGCCTTCTCGAAGACGGCCGAATCGAAGAACTTGTGGCCTTACTCGACGGCTCGAGTGACGACAAACAGGCGATCAATTTACTGAGCAAGCTTGCAGCACAACATAACCGACAACGAGCAACTCATTCAATCGCCGACGACCGCTACGAGGTGCGCTGGGAGAAGGCAGCTGCAGCCAGTTCGGCGGCGGAAGCCGCTCCAATGTGCAGTTGGCTCCTCATCACAGACATCCCCGACGCCGACCAGCCTCTGATCGAGGCGCTGAGCGCAGCTGGCCACCGCTACCGGATCGCCACGCTACCGCTATCCGGCACCGACGAGGAACGCCTCGTGGAGGAGCTACACGTTGCGGCGGAGGAGCATTCACCGGTCCGCATCATGTATGTCCCGACTATCGATGCCGAGTCTTCGCCCTCGGCAGAGTCACTGCAACGGGTGCAGCATCGCGTGCTGGGCGGAACGCGGCGGCTCTTTCGTGCGGTGGTCGCGTCTGGACTACGCGCGCCCATCTGGTTGGTGACCCGGGGCGCCCAGCGAGTCATCGACGGGGACACAGTGGCGCCGGATCAGAGTTGTCTATGGGGATTCGGTCGCGCGGTAGCGCTGGAGTTCCCACAAGTTTGGGGCGGGCTGGCGGACCTGCCGCCGGGTAGGGAGATTCGGACCGACGACTGGTCTCGGTTGGTTGATGCGATTCTGAAATCGACCGACGCCACCGCCAAGAACGACCAACTTGCGCTGCGTGACGACGGAGATTTTGTTCCACGGCTGGTTCGGCGAGCAGATCAGCCGAGTGGTGTACCGGTGACACTGCGCGATGAAGCGACGTATTTGATCACCGGCGGCCTCGGTGCAATAGGACTGGAGATCGCCGGGTACTTCGCTGCGCACGGCGCCACGCACCTGGTGCTCACCAGTCGTCGCCCTCCCAACGACGCCGTTCAGCGTCGCCTCGACGCTTTGAGTGAACGTCACGCCTGTGAAATCCGCGTCATCGCCGCCAACGTTGCCGATGCCCACGCCGTTGAGGGCTTGTTGAGCACCGTACGCGCGGAGTTGCCGCCCCTGGCCGGAATCGTCCATGCAGCGGGAGAGGTCGGCATCACTCCCCTGAGCGACGCTGACTTCGAATCCCAGCAAGCCGAATTGGACCGCGTATTCGCGGGGAAGGTTTGGGGCGGTTGGCATCTGAGCGAAGCGGCTGTTGACCTTCAACTTGACTTCTTCATCTGCACCTCGTCGATCGCGTCGGTGTGGGGCGGATACGGCCAGACCGCTTACGGCGCAGCGAACGCCTTCCTTGACGGATTGGCATGGCGCATGCGTGAGCGGGGTGTCTGTGGGGTCAGCGTCAACTTCGGTCCATGGTCGGCAGGAATGGCGGACGCGGATTCCCGCGCACGATTGGATCAACGCGGCGTGAAAACGTTGTCGCCCGCCGATGCACTGGCGGGTCTTTCCGATGTCGTCTCAGCTTCAGCAGCACAAGGAGTCGTGGCCCGGATCGATTGGGCGCGGTTCCTGCCGCTTTACCACCAGGCGGGAAAGCGGACATTCCTGGCCCACCTGGAAAGCGAGGTGCCGACCGAGGTGTCGGCGCAGGCTGTGTTGCCTTCGGGCAACACTCAATTCGTCGAGCAGCTGATAAGCGCTCCAGTGCAGCAGCGCAGAAAGCTCGTGAGCGACTACCTTCGTGGCGCGGTGGCAGAGGTGACGCGAGTAGACGCCGCCCAGATACGCGAGGACGCGGGTTTCTTCGACCTCGGCATGGATTCGCTCATGGCCGTCGAGTTGCGCCGGCGCATCGAACAGGCTGTGGGTCATGAGATTCCGATCACGCTCGTAATGGATCACCCCCGTCTGTCCGATGTCGTCGAGTACCTACTCGGGGACGTGCTGGGCCTCACTGAGCAAGCCCCTCCCGCGTCGCCAATTACCTCAGCTGTGACTCGTACGGACGAACCGATCGCCGTCGTCGCGGTGTCGTGCCGTTTCCCGGCTGCGCCGGATCCGGAGGCTTTCTGGGAATTGCTGTCGGGCGGTGTGGATGCGATCCGGGAGGTCCCGGAGGACCGCTACGACATCGACGAGTTCTACGACCCGGATCCGGAGGCTCCGGGTAAAATCTACTCCCGCTACGGCGGATTCCTCGACGAGATCGACGGATTCGATCCCGAATTCTTTGGCATATCCCCGCGTGAGGCCGTTTGGATCGAGCCGCAGCAGCGCCTGACGCTCGAAACGGCGTGGGAGGGTCTGGAGCGGGCCGGATACGCGCCGGCCGCATTGCGCGGTAGCCGGACCGGCATCTTCATGGGCGTTGCGGCCAACGAGTACGCGCACCTGCTGTCCTCCGAGTCGGTCGACAAAATCGAGCCGTACTTCATCACCGGCAATGCGCTCAACGCGGTTTCTGGTCGCGTTGCCTTTGCCCTCGGACTCGAGGGACCGGCTGTCGCGATCGACACCGCATGTAGTTCGGCGTTGGTGGCCGTCCATCAGGCGTGCCAGGCGTTGCACGCAGGTGACTGCGATATGGCATTGGCCGGAGGAGTCAACGTCTTGTTGAGTCCGGTGACGGTGATCGCCGCATCTCGCGCCAGGATGCTCTCCCCCGTCGGGCGATGCAAAACCTTCGACGCCTCAGCAGACGGCTACGTACGCAGCGAAGGCTGCGGCATTCTCGTGCTGAAGCGCTTGAGCGACGCCGTCCGCGATGGCGACCGAGTCCATGCGGTGATCTCCGGCAGCGGCGTCAATCAGGACGGCGCTTCCAGCGGGCTGACGGTGCCCAATGGCGGCGCACAGCAACGGCTCATCGATGCCGTCCTAGCTCGTGCCGGCGTGGCGGGTTGCGATGTCGACTACCTCGAGGCGCACGGGACAGGTACCCCGCTGGGTGATCCGATCGAGGTGCAGGCGGCGGCGGCCGCCTACGGCGCCGCACGCGACCCGAACCGACCACTGCTGATGGGATCGGTGAAAACCAACGTGGGTCACCTCGAATCAGCCTCGGGGGCTGCAGGTTTGATCAAGGTCGTTTTGTCGCTGCAGAATGGATCGCTACCGCGCAGCCTGCACTTCGACAACCCTTCACCGCATATCCCGTGGGACTCACTTCCGGTGCGTGTCGTCGACGAGACGATTCCGTGGCAGACCAACGGCAGGCCGCGCCGCGCCGGCGTGAGCTCCTTCGGGTTCACCGGCACAAATGCGCACGTGCTGATCGAGGATGCGCCAGCGGTCGAGGGCACTGAAGACTCGGCAGGCACGGCGACGGAAGATCCCTCGCGGTCCCCGGCCGGTGAGCGGCCGGTCCATGTACTGGCGCTGTCTGCGCGGTCACCCGAAGCGCTGATCGCGTTGGCCCAGCGGTATGGCGCCTGGTTCGAGAAGAATCCGACCGCCGACCTCGCCGACGTGTGCCTCACCGCTGGTACATGCCGTTCGCACTTCGAGCACCGTGTCGCCTTGGTCGTCGATTCGGTTCAGAGTGCCCGCGAGGGCATGGCCGAGTTGGCCGAGAACCGGCAGCGCCCCGGTCTGCTGCGCGGCGAGTGTGCCGATCGACCGACGACAGCGTGGTTGTTCACAGGGCAGGGCAGCCAGTATCCGGGTATGGCACGTGAGTTGTTCGATGCTGAGCCGGTTTTCGCCGAAACGGTGAGGCGTTGCGCCGATGCGGTTGACGGTATGCTTTCGCGCCCGTTACTGGATGTTGTCTTCTCCACTAGCCGCGACGACGCACACGTGTTGCAGCACACGTCGTTAGCGCAACCAGCACTTTTCGCCGTCGAGATGGGCCTTGCGCACTTGTGGCAGTCGTGGGGCGTCGAGCCTGACGTCGTCCTCGGCCACAGCGTCGGACAGTACGCGGCGGCTTGTGTGGCAGGGGTGTTCAGCCTGGAGGACGGGGCGAGGTTGATGGCTGAGCGCGGCCGGTTGTTCGGGAGCCTGCCCGAAGGCGGGCGCATGGTAGCGATATTCACCGATGCAAAGCTTGTCGAGGAAATCGCCGGCGACTTCCCTCGGGTGTCAGTCGGTGCCTACAACGGTCCGAACACTGTGCTCTCCGGCCCGGGCGAAGATCTGGAACAGATAGTCGCCAAGATCAGTGACGAGGGAGTCCGCTGCACCTGGCTCGAGACCAGCCACGCCTTCCACTCCGAACTGTTAGATCCTGTACTTGGTGAATTCGAGTCATACGCTGGACAACTGCAATTCGCCGCTCCGACGCTTCCGCTGGTATGCAACCGCACGGGTGCCGTGCTCACGCCGCAGTCTCCGCTCGATGCCCAGTACTGGCGGCGACACTCTCGCCAACCGGTGCAATTCGCCGAAAGTGTCCGGACCGTTGCGGCGCTCGGATGCTCGGTGTTGATGGAGATCGGCCCGCAACCGGTACTGACCGGCGCCGCGGTGCAGGTCTGGCCAGAGCACATGTCCGCGCCGCGCGCGGTGGTCTCGCTGCGCAAAGGTATCGATGACCGACGCCAGATCGCCGAGGGGCTGGCCTCGGCTTACGTCGGTGGCCACCGCCTCGATTTCGCGGCGCTGCATCATCAGCGCTCTCGCAGAGTCGAACTGCCCACATATCCGTTCCAGCGCCGCCGCTTCTGGCCCAAGACGTCCGGTATCACCGTGGACGGCCCTGCGGTTTCCGGACTGCTTGGAAGCGCGAAGGATCTCGCTTCGGGCGACTCCGTATTCACCACCAGGCTGTCCGTCAAGTCGCAGCCCTGGTTGTCTGATCATGTCATCTACGGGACGGTGGTCGTTCCCGGTGCCACGTATGTGGCGATGGTTCTGGCCGCCGTCGGCGCGCCGACCCGGGCGAAGGACATCTTCTTCTACGAACCGATCATCCTGCCTGACAAGAGTTCTCGTGAAGTCCAGTTGACGCTGCATCCACTCGAGAACGATGGCGAGCTGAGCTTTTCACTTCATAGTCGCCCGTTCGGGGTTCGCGATGCTGAATGGTCGCTCAACGCCGACGGGACCGTGGTGGGAGATAATTCGACTGCCACCGACGAGCCGGTTCCGCACAGCGAGGAGCCAATCAGTGAAGCGGTGGAGCGACTGGGGCGCATGCGAACACAGGACTTGTTCGAAACCTTCGCCGATGCGGAACTCGTGTGGGGACCCACCTGGTCCAGTTCCCTCAAGTCACTCTGGGTCGGTGAAGGTGAGGCGATCGGGGACATCCTCGTCGGCGAGAATCTCGCCGATCACCTCGGCACCGAGCCGATGCATCCGGTGCTGATGGATCTGTGCACCGGCGTGACTTTCCCGGCGTTCCCGTCACACCTCGCGCTCGAACGAGGCGTCAACGACATGTTCCTCCCATTGCGGTACGGGCAGGTTTGGCTCAAAGAGAGGATCCCTCGCAGGTTCTACTGCCGGGCGAAGTGGCACGCCAGTGGCGTCGACAACGAAACACAAGTTTTCGATCTGGATTTCGTCGATCGAGATGGCCGTTTACTGGGGGGGATTCGCGAGTTCACAGTCAAACGCGCACCACGTGAAGCGCTGCTTCGCGGGCTTGGCGGGGATGTCACCCGGCTGCTCTATACCCTTGGCTGGCACGAGGTGCCGCTACCGCCGCTGAGTGACGACGCCGCCCCGACAAACGGCACCTGGTTGATCGTCGGTTTTGACGAACTGGCCAGCACGGTGCCCGGCTGCATTCCATTCGACCGGACCACCGATTCGGCGACGTTGGGAGCGCTCTTGTTGGACGCGCATGAGCGCGGCGTCGGGTTCTCCGGGGTCGTCTGGCGTGCAACCGCCCCGCGGCCCGACGATTCGAGTGGTCAAATCGCCGCGCGGCTCGAAGGCGAGATCGTAAATCTTCTCAGCGCTGTGCACGCGGTGCAAGGCGGTTCGGGGAAAGACGGCGTGAAGCTCCCGGGCGGCATGTGGATCGTCACCGAGCGGGCAGTGGCCACCGAGTCGGGCGAGCCGGTCGACCCTGTGCAGGCCGCTTTGTGGGGCTTCGGACGTACCACGATCAATGAGGAGCCCGCGGTACGCGGCAGATTGATCGACACCGACGGTTCACCGGACGCGGTGCGCATTCTCGCCAACATGCTGAGCACACCGATCGATGAACCTGAACTCGCCGTGCGCCAGGGGAAGCTGTTGGCCTCAAGGCTATTGCCCTGGGCCCGCAGCGGGCATCTGACCGTTCCGCGCTCAACGGACTATGTCCTTTCACCCACTGAGCGCGGTGCGATCGACAATCTGCGCCTGACCGAGGTCGAGCTCTCGCCACCGGGCGAAGGCTACGTGCAAGTCCAGGTTGAGGCCGCCGGCCTCAACTTCCGAGACGTGCTCAACGTACTGGGCCTCTACCCGGGCGACCCAGGGCCAATCGGCGGCGATTTCGCCGGCATCGTCACGCAGTTGGGTGACGGAGTCACAGGCATTGAAGTGGGCCAGCACGTCTACGGGTTCATGCAGGGGGCATTCTGCAGCCGGTTCAATGTCCCGCTTCAGTTGGTGGCACCAATTCCCAAGGGGCTGAGTGCCGTTGCCGCGGCAACCATTCCCGCCGCAGCGCTGACGGTCCGGCTCGCGTTCGACTGGGCACAGTTGAAAGCAGGCGACCGCGTGCTCATTCACGCCGCAAGCGGTGGCGTCGGCCTATACGCGGTCCAGATGGCACAGCAGCACGGCGCCATCGTCTTCGCAACCGCGAGCAAGTACAAGCGTTCGACGCTGCGCAAGATGGGCGTGAAGTACGTCTACGATTCGCGTACGACGGATTTCGCCGATCAGATCTTGGCGGACACCGACGGTGCGGGAGTCGATGTCGTGCTCAACAGCCTGACTAATGAGGGATTCATCGACGCCACGGTGCGGGCCACCGCCCGCAACGGGCGTTTCGCCGAGATCGCCAAGCGCGACATTTGGACGCCCGAGCAGATGGCGGCGACCCGACCCGATATCGCCTACGAGATCGTCGCGTTGGATCTGACCGCTCTGCAGAATCCCGACCACGTCAAACGGTTGTTGGTTGAAGTCTCGGACGGGATGGCCAGTCGCGAGTGGAAGCCGCTGCCCGCCGAGATCTATCCGATCACCGAGGCAAGGGCGGCGTTTCGCCGCATGCAGCAAGCGCGCCACATCGGCAAGATCGTGCTTCAGGTCCCGGATCCGTTGCAGCCGAAGCCGGATCGGAGCTATCTGATCACCGGCGGACTGGGGGCGATCGGCCTGCGCCTCGCGGCGTACCTGGCGCAACTGGGGGCCTGCGACATCGTCCTGACCAGCCGTCGCGAAGCCGACGCGCTTACGCAGCGCACGATTGACGAGATCACCGAGCGCTACAAGTGCCGCATCCACACCTTTCCCGCCGACATCGGCGACGAGGACGAGGTGGCGCGGCTGCTTGACCGGATCCGCGCGGATCTGCCGCCGCTCGCCGGTGTGGCGCACCTCGCCGGAGTGCTCGACGATGCCCTGCTATCCCAGCAGGGAATCGATCGATTCCGAACGACGTTGAGGCCCAAGGCTTTCGGCGCCTGCCACTTGGACCGGTTGACCCAAGCCGACGACCTCGACTTCTTCATCGTGTCATCGTCGGTGTCCAGCATCTTCGGATCTCCTGGGCAGGCCAACTACGCAACGGCCAATGCGCTGCTCGACGGCTTGGTCGCGAGGCGTCGTGCGGCCGGATTGCCGGCCACAGCTGTCAACTTCGGGCCGTGGGCCGACGGCGGGATGGCCTCGTCGGAAGCTGTGCGCGCCAACCTCAACGCGCAGGGTCTGGTTCCGTTGGAACCGTCCACGGCGCTGAGCGCACTGGCCGAGGTGGTCGCAAACGGCACGGGACAGGCGACGATCGTCAAAGCCAACTGGCAGCGAGCCGCGAAGCTGTTGGGTGCTGCCCGGCCGCCGATCCTGGATCTCGTCCTGCCTCGCCCCGAGGGGGAGGTGACTGGCGACAGCGAGCTGCTCCGCCAGTTGCAGGAGATCCCGGTGCCGCAGAGGGCGGCTTTCGTCACCGAGTTCCTTCAGCGCGAGGTGCAGAACTTCTTGCGGCTGGCGCAGCCGCCCGCAGCGACTAGTCGCTTCCTGGATCTCGGGACAGATTCGCTGATGGCGATCGAGCTGCGCAACCGCTTGCACAGCCAGTTCGGCGGCGCGTTCACCATCAACGCGACGGCGGTGTTCGACTACCCGACCATCGGCGGGCTCGCCGAGTATCTCGTCGCTCAATTACCCGACGCCGATGACGCGGAAACCGCTGAGGGGCAGGCGGTTTCGGCAGACGACTGACGGCACCGAGCGCACATTTGTGAACACCCGTCCAGGGGGAAACGCGTACACAAGCGTGCGCTCGGTACAAAGAAAACCTATGCCCAGCGCTGGGCCTGCACCTCCGGCGGCAGCGTCGTCTGCAGCGGTGCGTCGAGCCCGTCGTAGATGCCGGGTTTCTGCTCGACGAGCCAGGCAAGGGCACCGAGCAGTCGATTGGCGGCGGTGGTGTTGCCGCCGTCGGCGCGCGTACCGCCGGGCACGTCGGCGCGCGTGGTGATGGTCAGCTGCGGATCGCCGTCGATGATCACGCGGTGGTCGCCGACGCCCTCGTCGGGATACGGCCAGTCCGGCGCGCACGACGAGTGGATGCGGGTGATGTGGTCGATGACGATGCGTTCGCGTCCACCCGACTTTCCGATCACCTTCAACCAGAACGCGCCCTGGGTGCCCTTCTCGAACCGGCCCATCACCGTCTCGACGGGCTCCTCCAGTGGGCGTCGTTCGACTTCCTCGGCGATCTCGTCGATCTCCATCCCGAGGGCGCGGCCGACCAAGCGGATGTTCCCGCCCCACACCATGGTCGGAATCGACGGAAGCAACATCATCGGCGTCTCGTCCATGGATCCGCCGAACCCGCACGAAACCTTCACCGCGAACGGCTGGTTGTAAGTGGAGTAGTCGAAGATCTCCTGGCAGCGGATGCTGTTGATCCTGGTGCACAAACCGGCGGCCATCACCGCCAGCGCGTCGTTGCCCCAGCCCGGGTCGACGCCGCTGACGAGCAGGGTGCAGTTGCCCTCTTCGGCGGCGCGGGTGAGCCGGTCGACCCATTCGGATGGCGCAGAGCGCGGGTCGTAGAGCGAGTACAGCGACGGCGTCACCACATGCCTGCCCGCCCGCAGGCAGCGCTCGATGTCGGCGACGGCGTCGTCCGGTCGGATGTCACCGGAGGCCATATAGGCGACGGCATCGCAGTCGGCGAGCACCGCGTCGACGTCGGTGGTGGCGGTGACGCCGGTCGACCCGTCGAGCGCGGCGAACGCTGCGGCGTCCTTACCCGCCTTGTCCGGCGACGACGTGATGACGCCGGCGAGTGTCAACCCCGGAAAAGCCGACGCCGAGCGGATGGCCGCCGACCCCATGTTTCCGGTCCCCCAAATCGCGATGCGAAGCATCGCAACACCCTATCCGGGCTGGCGTGACGATTCTCACAATGGGCCTCAACGCCTGGCCAGACACCTGTCAACTGCGGATTTCGGCTCCCCGACCAACCGGGCGGTTAGTTAGGCCCCGGAAATTGTTTCGAGGTGGTTTGAGTTGAAGTTACTGATGGGTATAGTTCGGACAGTTACTGGTGGGTAACTTAAGCAACAAGTACCCAACCAACAGTGGCCGTCTCACCGAGGAGGAACAGTGAGCCACTACAAGAGCAACGTTCGTGACCAGGTATTCAACCTGTTCGAGGTCTTCGGCGTCGACAAGGCGCTTGGCGAGGGTGACTACGCCGAGCTGGACGTGGACACCGCCCGCGAGATGCTCGGCGAGATCGCCCGCTTGGCTGAGGGCCCGATCGCCGAGTCGTTCGCCGACGCGGACCGCAACCCGCCGACCTTCGACCCGAACACTCACTCGGTGACGCTGCCCGACTCGTTCAAGAAGTCGATGCGCGCGCTGCTCGAGGGTGGCTGGGACAAGGTCGGTCTCTCCGAGGAACTCGGAGGCATGCCGATGCCCCGGGCGCTGCAGTGGGCGCTGATCGAGCACATTCTCGGCGCCAACCCCGCGGCCTACATGTACGCCATGGGCGCGGGCATGTGCGAGATCTTCTACAACAACGGCACCGACGAGCAGAAGAAGTGGGCCGTGCTGGCCGCCGAGCGCAACTGGGGCGCCACGATGGTGCTGACCGAGCCCGATGCGGGCTCCGATGTCGGCGCCGGCCGCACCAAGGCCGTGCAGCAGCCCGACGGCACCTGGCACATCGACGGCGTCAAGCGCTTCATCACCTCGGGCGACTCCGACGACCTGTTCGAGAACATCATGCACCTGGTGCTGGCCCGCCCCGAGGGCGCAGGCCCGGGCACCAAGGGCCTGTCGCTGTTCTTCGTGCCGAAGTTCCACTTCGACCCCGAGACCGGTGAGCCCGGCGAGCGCAACGGCGTCTTCGTCACCAACGTCGAGCACAAGATGGGCCTAAAGGTGTCGGCCACCTGTGAGCTGTCGCTGGGTCAGCACGGCACCCCGGCTGTCGGCTGGCTGGTCGGCGAGGTGCACGACGGCATCGCGCAGATGTTCGACGTCATCGAGCAGGCCCGAATGATGGTGGGCACCAAGGCAATCGCCACGCTGTCGACCGGCTACCTCAACGCGCTCGAGTACGCCAAGGAGCGTGTGCAGGGTGCCGACATGACGCAGATGACCGACAAGACCGCGCCGCGCGTGACCATCACGCACCACCCCGACGTGCGTCGTTCGCTGATGACCCAGAAGGCCTACGCCGAGGGTCTGCGCGCGCTGTACCTCTACACGGCGACCTACCAGGACGCGGCGGTGGCCAAGGCCGTGCACGAGGTGGACGCCGAGCTGGCCGCGCGGGTGAACGACCTGATGCTGCCGATCGTCAAGGGTGTGGGCTCCGAACAGGCCTACGCCAAGCTGACCGAGAGCCTGCAGACCCTCGGTGGTTCAGGCTTCCTGCAGGACTACCCGATCGAGCAGTACATCCGTGACGCCAAGATCGACTCGCTCTACGAGGGCACCACGGCCATCCAGGCGCAGGACTTCTTCTTCCGCAAGATCGTCCGCGACAAGGGTGTGGCGCTGGCTCACGTGGCCGGCCAGATCGAGCAGTTCATCAAGAACGAGTCGGGCAACGGCCGGCTCAAGGCCGAGCGCGCGCTGCTGGCCACCGCGCTGGAGGACGTCCAGGCGATGGCGGCCTCGCTCACCGGCTATCTGATGGCGGCGCAGGAGAACCCGACCGAGCTGTACAAGGTCGGCCTGGGCTCGGTGCGCTTCCTGATGAGCGTCGGCGACCTGGTCATCGGCTGGCTCCTGCAGCAGCACGCCGCGGTGGCCGTCGACAAGCTCGACGCGGGTGTGAGCGGTGACGACCGCGCCTTCTACGAGGGTAAGGTCGCGGTGGCGTCGTTCTTCGCAAAGAACTTCCTGCCGATGCTCACCAGCACGCGTCAGATCATCGAGAACCTCGACAACGAGGTGATGGAACTCGACGAGGCGGCCTTCTAAAGAGCCTTCAGCCGCCCTGTTCGACAAAACGCCCCCGGACTCTTCCCGGGGGCGTTTTGCATGGGATGCAAGACATGAAGGGCGGGTTCGGGAGTGGCTATTCCGAAGAGTCGGCAAGGGTTGAAAGCCGACCGCGCGCGACTGATGTGACGCACCTACTTGCCCTCCCGAACCCGTCGTGCGACCGATCGTACGCCTGTGTTCTCGATCACACCAGGGCGAATTTTCTGCTCAGTCGCCCTTGGCTCGCAGAAGCGTCCGCGTGCGCGCTCGCGCTTCGGAGTCGGAGTCGAAGACGGTGGCGACGAACTCGTCGACGCCGGCCGCGGCCAGTTCGTCGAGTCGCTGTGCCACCGTTTCCTCGTCGCCGATGATCGCGGCGTCCGCGGGTTCTGCGAAGCCCTCCCGGTCGAGCATGGCGCGGTACGACGGCAACTGTCCGTAGATCGCGAACTCTCCGGCGGCTTTGGTCCGGGCGGCGTCTACGTCGTCGGTGACGCTGATCGGCAACGACGCCACGACACGGACCGAGCCCTCGTCGCGGCCCGCCTTTACCGCGGCCGTGCGCAGGGTCGGGACGATGTGGTCGGCCAGTGTCTTGGGGCCCGTCATCCAGGTCATCGTCCCGGCGCTGCGACGGCCGGCCAGGCGCAGCATCTGCGGACCCAGCGCGGCGAGGTAGACGTCGGGTCGCGGGGCGCCGGGCACCTTCAGCGAGCCTCGGGTGGTCCAGAAATCTCCGGCAGCCTCCGCGGGCTCACCGGCCAGCAGGGGCAGCAACGCGTCGAGGTATTCGCGCATCTGCCGCACCGGCTTGTCATACGAAATGCCCCACACTCCTTCGGTCACCATGCGATGGCTCAGCCCGATGCCGAGGGTGAAGCGGCCGCCGGCGATGGCGTTCAGTGTCAGCGCGCGCTGCGCCAGCTGGGTCGGGTGCTGGACCTGGATGGGGATGACGCCCGACGCCACCTCGATGGTGTCGATCTCGCGGAACGCGACGGCCAGGATCGTCAGCAGGTCGGGGTCGTAAGGCAACTGTGCCATCCACACCCTGCCGAACCCCTCGTCGCGCAACGACGTCAACTTCGCCAAGACGCCGTCGAGCGGTGGGCGGCCGTCGGCGTCCGTGATGAGTCCGGTGAGAGCGACGCTGATCTGCATCACCCCATCGAAGCATGGGCGCCACAACGTTAAGAGCCCCGTACTGCCGTCGGGTCGGGGGGTCAGACGGCAGCACGGAGCTATCCGGTGTATCGGCGCGTTTCGGAGGGGCGTTACAGCCGCCGTAAATTAATTTCTCCCGCGGTTCTGGCAGGCGCTAAGCCTCGAGGATCGCCGTCACACCCTGGCCGCCGGCAGCGCAGATCGAGATCAGCCCGCGCACCGGCTGCCCCGTCTCCTTCTTTTTTTCGGCCAACTGCTTGGCCAGCTGCGCGACGATGCGCCCACCGGTCGCGGCGAACGGATGCCCGGCCGCGATCGAGGAGCCGTTGACGTTGAGCTTCGACCGGTCGATCGACCCGAGCGCGGCGTCGAGGCCGAGGCGCTCCTTGCAGTACTCCTCGGACTCCCAGGCCTGCAGCACGGCCAGGACCACCGACGCGAACGCCTCGTGGATCTCGTAGAAGTCGAAGTCCTGCAGGGTCAGACCGTTGCGGGCCAGCAGCGGCGGCACCGCGTACGTGCCCGCCATCAGCAGGCCGTCGCGGCCGTTGACGTAGTCGACCGCCGCCGTCTGCGAGTCGACGAAATAGGCCATGGGCTCAATCGAGTGCTGCTCGGCCCACTTCTCGCTGGCCAGCAAGGCCACCGACGCGCCGTCGGTCAGCGGGGTGGAGTTGCCCGCAGTCATCGTCGCGTCGCCGTTGCGGACCCCGAACACCGGCTTGAGCTTGGCCAGCTTCTCGGCCGACGAATCGGGGCGCAGATTGTTGTCGCGGTACAGCCCGAGGAACGGCGTGACCAGGTCGTCGAAGAAGCCGCGGTCGTAAGCGGCGGTCATGTTGCGGTGGCTGGCGGCGGCCAGCTCGTCCTGGTCGACGCGCTTGATGCCCATCTCCTTGGCGGTGACGGCGGCGTGCTCACCCATCGACATGCCGGTGCGGGGCTCGCTGTTGACCGGGATCTGGATGCCCAGCGATGCGGGCAGTTTGCCCACAAGCTTGAGCCGGTCAACGTTCGACTTCGCACGGCGCAGCCCCAGCAGCGTGCGGCGAAGATCGTCGCCGAGCGCGATCGGTGCATCCGAAGCGGTGTCGACGCCGCCGGCGGCCGCGACCTCGTAGCGGCCCGCGGCGATGCCGTCGGCCGCGGAGATGGTCGCCTGCAGGCCGGTGCCGCACGCCTGCTGGATGTCGAAGGCCGGCGTGTACGACGACAGCGCGCTGCCGAGCACGCATTCGCGGATCAGGTTGAAGTCGCGGCTGTGCTTGAGCACGGCTCCGCCGATCACCGCGCCGAGCGTCTCCCCCTCGAGGTTGAAGCGCTCGATGAGGCCGCCCAGCGCGGCGGTGAACATGTCCTGGTTGGACGCGCTGGCGTAGGCGCCGTCGGAGCGAGCGAAAGGAATTCGGTTGCCACCGAGAATGGCGACGCGTCGGCGGGTATCACTAGGCATGCACCCATAGTACCCACCCTTCTTACTCTGGAGTAAGTTCGTCCTCATGGCATCCGATCTGTACTCGCAAATCGTCCACTCGACGCCCGGATCGTTCCTCGCCAAGCAACTCGGCATCCCCCAGCCCGAGACGCTGCGCCGATACAAGCCGGGTGATCCGCCGCTGGCGGGCACGCTGCTGATCGGCGGCGAGGGCCGACTCGTGGAACCGCTGCGCACCGCGCTGGCCGAGGATTACGACGTCGTCTCCGACAACCTCGGCGGTCGCTGGGCCGACTCGTTCGGCGGACTGGTGTACGACGCCACCGGTATCACCGAACCGACCGGCCTCAAGGGGCTCTACGCGTTCTTCACCCCGCTGCTGCGCAACCTCGGGCCTTCCGGTCGCGTCGTCGTCATCGGCACCACCCCCGAGCAGGCCGCCAGCGAACATGAGCGCATCGCGCAGCGTGCGCTCGAGGGCTTCACCCGCTCGCTGGGCAAGGAGATGCGTCGCGGTGCGACGGTGAACCTGGTCTATGTGTCCCCCGACGCGAAGCCCGCCGCGACGGGTCTGGAGTCGACGATGCGGTTCCTGCTGTCGGGCAAGTCGGCCTACGTCGACGGTCAGGTGTTCCGGATCGGCCCCGACGACGCGGCGCCGCCCGCGGACTGGGACCGGCCGCTGGACGGCAAGGTCGCGATCGTCACCGGCGCCGCCCGCGGTATCGGCGCGACGATCGCCGAGGTGTTCTCCCGCGACGGGGCGAAGGTGATCTGCATCGACGTCGAGGGGGCGCAGGAAGCGCTCGGCGTGACCGCCACGAAGGTCGGCGGGACCGCGCTGGCCCTCGACGTGACCGCCGACGACGCGGTCGACCGCATCACCGAGCATGTGCGAGACCACTATGACGGTCGCGTCGACATCCTGGTCAACAACGCCGGCATCACCCGCGACAAGCTGCTCGCCAACATGGACGAGGGGCGTTGGGATTCGGTCGTCGCGGTGAATCTGGTTGCGCCGCTTGCCCTTGCCGAAGGTCTGGTGAACAACGGAGTGCTGGGCGAGGGTGGCCGGATCGTCGGCCTGTCGTCGATGGCCGGCATCGCGGGCAACCGCGGGCAGACCAACTACGCCGCAACCAAGGCGGGCATGATCGGGCTGACCGACAGCCTGTCGGAGGCCTACGCCGACAAGGGCGTCACCGTCAACGCGGTGGCTCCCGGCTTCATCGAGACCAAGATGACCGAGGCGATTCCGCTGGCCACCCGCGAGGTGGGCCGACGGCTCAATTCGCTGTACCAGGGCGGCCAACCGGTCGACGTCGCCGAGACCATCGCGTACTTCGCCAGCCCGGCGTCCAACGCCGTCACGGGTAACACGGTGCGGGTGTGCGGCCAAGCGTGGTTGGGGGCGTGACGTGTCCCAACCGTCCGGCTTGATGAACCTGGCACGCGCGGCGGCGGGTGCCCTGCCGTTCGTGCCGCGCGGCGAGACGCTGCCCGACCGCACGCTGACCGTCGAGGACCTGAAGATCGATCCCGAGAACGTGGCGGCCTACGCGGCGGTCACCGGACTGCAGTTCGGTGACACGGTGCCGCTGACGTATCCGTTCGCGCTGACGTTTCCGACGCTCATGTCGTTGGTCACCGGCTTCGACTTTCCTTTTGCGGCAATGGGTTCGGTGCACATCGAGAACCACATCACCCAGTACCGCCCGATCGCGGTGACCGACTCCGTCTCGGTGAAGGTGCACGCGGAGAACCTGCGCGAGCATCGACGCGGCCTGCTGGTCGACATCGTGACCGATGTCAACGTCGGCAATGAGCAGGCGTGGCATCAGATCACGACGTTCCTGCACCAGCAGCGCACCAGCCTGTCCGACGAGCCGAAGCCGCCGCCGCAGAAGCCGCCGAAACTCGGCCCGCCGAACGCGATGCTGCGCATCACGCCGGGGCAGATCCGCCATTACGCCTCGGTGGGCGGCGACCACAACCCGATCCACACCAACTCGGTCGCCGCCAAGCTGTTCGGGTTTCCGACCGTCATCGCGCACGGAATGTTCAGCGCGGCGGCGGTTTTGGCGAACATCGAGGGTCAACTACCGGACGCGGTCAAGTACTCGGTGAAGTTCGCCAAGCCGGTGGTGCTGCCCGCGAGCGCAGGCCTGTACGTCGACCGGGTGTCCGACGGCTGGGATCTGACGTTGCGCGACATGAAGAAGCGCGAGCCGCATCTGTTCGGGACGGTCCGCTCGCTGTAGGTGCGCGCCGAACCGGTCACGATGCTGGGATCCGCAGTTCGCTGCTTCTCAAAGGTCGTTATCGATAGTGGTATGTCAACGACTGACTACTCGGCTGTGTAGATCTACAACCATGATTCCTGCCGACATCCTCGAGAAACTGATCACCGCACTCGCCCGTTGGGACGGACGCGGTCCCAGCGATGACGACACGCTCCACGCTGGCCAGGAGATGGCCTCGGCAGTAACACTGACCCGGCGATTGCTGATCAGGCGGCGGCCGGTCTTGCGAACGACATCGCGAAGAGGATCGATGCCGCGTTCCTGGCGAACACCACCGCCAAGGCGAGCAACGGTTGTTGTCGTTGACTGCCTCGGTCGTGGATACCGGTACCGAGATCACCAACGAGGATCCATTCATCGACGTGATCGATCGCTGCTGAGGCTGTCGATCGCGAACCTCGACCGGTGGATCATGCACCCCGACACCGCCCAAGGTTCTGTCGAAGCTCGAGAAGGGCACCGGCTCGAACGAGCGGTGCTGGAGCGGACCACCGACGGAGCATTCATCGCGGACATCAAGGTCCTGACCGACCCCGATGTCGACGCCGCCACGATGGCATGGGGTCTCGACTCGACCCGCACCAGGGTCGTGCTCCGCCAGGGCACCGAGATGCGTCTGTTCGACGTTCCGGCAGACGCCATCGACGTTCGGGGTATCGCACGCATTGGCTTCGTGTTCCTGCACCCGGAGTCGGTTGTGCGTCTGTACGACGCGGCTTGATCCCAATCGGCCGAACGACAACTGGATCCGCCGGAGAGCCGTTCTACGGGACGGCCCTTCGGCGACTTAGTTACTGCCGTAAACACCCCACGGCTGCACCGTTTCGTTGTCTCCAAAGGTGAAATCGGGTGCGAGCTTCCAAGGTAAATCGTGCCTCAGAATCGAGAACCGCAACTGTTGTTTAGCGTCAACGGGATCAATGTTCAGGACATGAAGGCTCTCGCAGTTCACGGGCATCCTCAATTCGACGCTGTCTTGTGGGTTTACAACCACATTGGAGACCTCGGCCACGAAGATCGATTGGCTGCCGCCAGGGGCCGGCGCCGGAAAGTTGACATCTTCCAACCGGTTCGTCACTTCCCGCGGAAGTGCAGAGCGGTCGTAGATGTCGACGTACATTATGAGCGACCTCACCCGTCCGGCTATACGTCCCTGATTCTCTACCGTTGCGACGGCAACAAGTGGATCGGCGGTATCGCCACATTTCCCGAAGAGTCCGACCATGTTGTCCAACTCGAGGTATGCACCGGATGTCCTGGCAACCTCGCGAGCGATTTGTTCAGATGCATTGGCCGTACGCCAAGACGCCCATGCGGCTGATGCGGACGACGCTGAGGCGATCAGTGCAAGTATCGCGACCACTACCGTCGTGATCTTCAAATGTCGGTCTAGTTTCTCCAACTCGTCTTGGTTCGACTGGGCAGCCAATGGCGACGGCACCTCTCCCGCCTCCGTTGGCACGGGTGGCTCCGCTTCCTTCTCCTCGGCCATTGCCCACCTCCCAACCGCTGCTCACTGACACTCAACCGTAGCCAGGTAGACCGACTGATGAAGGAGACAGCTGCGGCAACCTACTTGGGAAACCCTGGAACGGCACCAACTGGAGTACGACAGTGATGTCCAACTGCTACGCCGTAGAGCTGGATTGCATCCTTGCGGGAGTAATCCCAAGCAAGGTGTTCGATGATCCTGTCGTAATCGCCACCCACCCATACGAGGTCGCAGATTTCAAAAGCTGTCTTATTCACGTCTTCAAGCACAAGGTGGTCGAGACCGGCCTTATGGAGGCGATCGAGCCAGGGCGTGGAACCGTCAGCGCGAGCTTCGGCTACGGTCCTCGGTGCAGGCGGCGTTGTCGTCGGTTCTGCAGCTGCTAAGTCGACTGTCGCGTAGCTGACCACCATGAGAGCCCCAATAAGGGCGGCGGAAGAGGTCTTTCTCATGACACTCGTCTCCTATGCGACCGGTCATCGAAAATCTATCGGGTCGCGTACCCGGACTTCCGCCGACTACCCAGGGCGGATCCCTTGGATGAACTTCGCCGAGACAGGCGACGACGACTGATGAGCAAGTCCCAACGCAAGCCCAGACGCCGCCGTACCAAGGCAGCGCCGAAATCGTCTCCCAGCATGTCCATCGCCGAGTTCTTCCGGGAGCGGCTGACGAGACCCGATCCGCGCTCGCACGCGGAGTTCCTCGCAGACATGCGAGCCAAGCAATCCGCAGGGCTGCCGGCGAACCCGGCCACCGCTGCACTACTAGACCGAGAAGAGAGGGCCATCTGATGGCACACGCGAAAGCCGCTGACGTTACAAGCGATCTACAGCAAGTCGCTGACGACCGAAGAGACGACGCTCGTCAACCGCCGGCTCGAGCAGGTCGAGCGGAAGATCCTTCGCAGGATCCCCGACCTGGCCGCGCAGATCGACGCTGGAGACCTGGACGAGGCCGACGTGGTCGACATCGAGGCCGAGGCCGTGCTGCGGGTCGTCCGCAACCCCGAGGGGCTCTTCAGCGAGCAGGACGGCAGCTACGGCTACCAACTGTCGCGAGAGGCTGCCGACAACAGCCTCCGCATCACCGCTGAGGAGTGGGAGCGGCTGGGAATCAAGCCCAGCCGGATGTTCCAGATTGTTCCCCGCATCGGAGGCCGTCGATGAGCCTCCTGCACCGTGGCACCGATCAGGTGACCGTCTTCGCGGAGGTCGCCAGAGGGACTCAGACGGCAACACGATTACCGCACCCGGCAAGGTCGGAGTCCTGACCCGGGCGGTCATCCAGCCGCTGTCGTCGTCGGAGAACGACGTGGCCACCACCTCGAAGTACCGGCTTCGGCTGGTCGGATACCCGGATCTGCTCGGCGCACAGAGCGCCGTGGAGTGGAACGGTAAGCGGTACTCGATCGACGGAGATCCCTTGATCTACAGCGGGTCCCGCCGTACCGACCACGTCGACTACGTGATGGTTCGAAGATGAACTACTTGATCTGGTCACGCTGTTGCCTGATCGACTCCAGCACCTCGTACGAAATCTGCCGCATCGACGGGAACACCGGGTTTTGGGCCAGCGGTCTAGGGTCATCGTCGCCTACCGTCACTGACCAGCCCAGCGAATTGCTTTTCGCCAGAGCTTCGTAATCGGCGTCAGCGATTGGGTCGACGTGCGCTCCGCCCTCTTTGTTCGATAGGGCAAGAACCAGCTTGCGTCGGGAGTATCCGGTTCCTGCGGCGTCTTTGATCACCGTGTTAGTCCACCATTCGCTGAACGCGATTCGTGATCCCCGTGTAATCCGTCGACCCCCAGCCGTCAGAATTGGTGAAGGCGGATAGTCACCCAGTTTTGGCTCGTACTCAGGGTCCGATCCGTCTCCTGCGGTCATCTTGAATCGGGTAAGACCAGGCGTCGATAGGAGATTTCGCGGATCGGGAACACCGGCGGTATCAACCCAAGTCAGGATGTTCTCAAGCCCTAGCTGGTTGACCACGGCGTGCGACGAATACCTGGGAGCCGTGTGGTGTAAGAGCACGCGGACTGCTTGGGCGAGCCGCTTCGCCTCGCCGACATGCCCCGCATCGTATGCCGCGTTCGACCGCTCTAGAAATCCGAGCTGTTCCTCGAAGTATTCGAGGAGTTCCTTCCGAGTGCGTGCCATGCTGGCGAGCATAACGACGCGGAGCGACAACGCCTGCAGCCTGATGCCGGTGTAATGCCTGACAATCGAGTACTCGACCGTTGACATACCGCACTGCCTCGCGGCTAATTCGGCGATCTCACCGCAGTCTCGATAGGGTGGTCGGAGGGGGTGCCCTTCAGGCCGCGCCAGAACAGGTTGATCATCAGCTCGGCGGCCTCGTCCACACCGGCGTCGCCGGTGCTCACCCGCGACGCCACCGCCTCACCGGCACCGACCAGCGCGACGGCCATCATGTCGAAGTCGGTGTCGGGCTCGGGGTTTCGGGTGCCCGACCGCAGCAGCCTGCCCACCAGGTCGATGATGCGTTCGCGACCCTCACGCACGGTGTGCGCGAACGCCTGCGAACTGGTGGCCTGGCTGTAGAGCACCATCCACGACGCCCGGTTGGCGTCGATGTAATTCAGGAAGGCCAGAACCGCGGTGCGCAACAGGTCTTTCGGGCTCTGCTTGAAGTCGATCTGACTGCGGACCTCGTCGACGAACCGCGCCAGCTCCCGATCCAGGCACGCCGCGAACAACTCTTCCTTGGAGCCGTAGTACAGGTACAGCATCGGCTTCGAGATCTGCGCCTCGGCGGCGATCGCGTCCATCGACGTCTCGTGGTAGCCGTTGACCGAGAAGATCTGCACGGCGGCGTCCAGCATCTGCTGCTCGCGCACCGCGCGCGGCAACCGCTTGGTACCTCCGGCCATCCCACCAGGGTAAGCAATGCGCGCCACCAGGGCGTCAGCAGCGGGCATGGGCGCGAATCAGCAGCGCGGGTTGGGGCCCTTCATCCCAGCGATCCGCAGCACCGAGGCGTCGACGCTGGACATCGACAGCTCACCGGCATCCAACGCCTTCTCCAGCCGGTCGAGCACGGCGGGCACCTCACCGGTACTCAGCCACAGCGCGACGTCGGCGCCCGCTTGCAGGCTCCGCAGCGCCGCCTCGGCGACCCCGAACCGGTCGGTGATGGCCCGCATACCGGACAAATCGTCGGTGAACACCGGGCCGTTGAACGGCTGGCCGCCGTAGTTGCCCGACCGCAGCAGCGCGTAGGCCGCCGGGCTCAGGCTGGCCGGATCGCTGCCGGTCAGCCCGGGCACCTGTAGGTGACCGACCATCACTCCGACCGGCGCCTGGCTGGTCAGCGTCCGGTACGGCACCAGATCGGTGGTCTGCAGGTCGCTGATCGGCGGCGTGGTGACACCGCCCGTGTGCGAGTCGCCCGAGGCGCGCCCGTGGCCGGGGAAGTGTTTGAGCACCGGCATCACGCCGCCGTCGCGCAGGCCACGGGCATACGCGCCGGCGAAATCGGTGACGACGGCCGGATCGGAGCCGAACGACCGGTCGCCTATGGCACCGCCCGCGTCGACGTCGACGACCGGCGCGAAGTCGATCGTGATGCCGAGCCCGCGCATGGCTTGACCCCGCTTCAGCGCGATGTTGTACACCTCGTCTGGCGTGCTGCTGGCCGCCAGCGAGGCCGGCGACGGTTGGCTGCCGATCAGCCCGGCCAACCGCGACACCTGGCCGCCCTCCTCGTCGACACTGACCGCGAGCGGTAGCGGGGTCGCCGATGCAGCGATGCCTGCCAGTGAGCCGTCGGACAGCATCGACAGGTCGGTCCAGCTGCCGACGAAGATGCCGCCGACGTGGTGGTTGTCGACGACCGCGCGCGCGTCCGCCGCGTTGGTGACCCCGACCATCAGCAGCTGGGCGAGCTTGTCGCGGGTCGACATGGCCGACAGCAGCGATTCTCCGGCTCCACATGCGGGAGCGGCGGGTGCGCCCGGCGCCGGAGCCGCGGGCACGGCGGTCGCCGCCTTGGTGATGGGCGCGGACGTCGGTGAGGGCGCGGCTTCCTGCGCGGCAGGCGAGCACGCCATCAGCAATACGGGAGCGGCGGCGAGGGCACACAATGCGCGGGGCAAGGCCATGGGCCTCGACACTAACGGCTGCGGTGGCTCAGTTCTATCTCGTGGTCGGCGTGTGCGACGAGAATATGCGTTCAGCTGCGCACATGGTCCGCATGCTACTTTTGCCGCATGGATCGGTTCCTCGTGCCCGCCGCCGCCAGCATCGTGGTCGGTCTGCTGTTGGGTGCGGCAGCCGTGTTCGGTGTGACGCTGATGGTGCAGCAGGACAACAAGCCTCCTCTGCAAGCGGGCGATCCGGCGTCTTCGGTGCTCAACAGGGTCGAGTACGGCGACCGCAGCTGACTCCCGGGCCGGCACGCACCCGGCCCCGCTCTCCCGGCGCTGGTTGTGGGTGGCCGCTGCGGCGGCGCTGATCCTGACGTTCGCCCAGTCACCCGGACAGATCTCACCCGACACCAAGCTCGACCTGACAGCCAATCCGCTGCGGTTCCTCGCGCGCGCGTTCAACCTGTGGAACAGCGAGCTGCCCTTCGGACAAGCCCAGAACCAGGCCTACGGGTATCTGTTCCCGCACGGCACCTTCTTCCTGATCGGCGACATCGTCGGACTGCCCGGCTGGGTCACCCAGCGGCTGTGGTGGGCGCTGCTGCTTGTGGTCGGGTTCTGGGGTGTCCTGCGGGTGGCCGAGGCGCTCGGCATCGGCAGTCCCACGTCGCGGGTGATCGCGGCGGTCGCCTACGCGCTGTCGCCACGGGCGCTGACCACACTCGGCGCGATCTCGTCGGAGACGCTTCCGATGATGCTGGCGCCGTGGGTGCTGCTACCGGTCGTCTTGGTCATGCGGGGCGATCCCCGCGTACGGGTGCTGGCGATGCGCTCCGCGGTAGCGATCGCGTTGATGGGTGCGGTCAACGCGGTGGCCACTCTCACCGGCTGCCTGTGCGCGGCCATCTGGCTGGCGTGTCACCGGCCCACAAAGCTGTGGTGGCGGTTCACGGCGTGGTGGGCGCTCGGCATCACGCTGGCGGTGCTGTGGTGGGCGGTCGCGCTGGTGATGTTGGGTCGGGTCAGCCCACCGTTCCTCGACTTCATCGAATCCTCCGGCGTCACCACGCGGTGGATGTCGCTGACCGAGATGCTGCGCGGCACCGACGCCTGGACCCCGTTCGTCGCGCCCAACGCGACGGCCGGAGCGTCCCTGGTGACCGGTTCGGTCGCGGTGCTGGCCACCACCCTGGTCGCCGCCGCGGGCCTGGCGGGGCTGGCGTTGAAGTCGATGCCCGCCCGCGGTCGTCTGATCGTGATCCTGCTGACCGGTGTCACGCTGCTCGCCGTCGGCTACTCCGGCGGGCTGGGCTCACCGATCGCGCTGCAGGTTCAGGCGTTCCTCGACGCGTCGGGGACGCCGCTGCGCAACCTGCACAAGCTCGAACCCCTGTTGCGGCTGCCGCTGGCGTTGGGGTTGGCGCATCTGCTCGGCCGCATTCCGCTGCCCGGTAGCGCGCCGCGGGCGCAGTGGACGACCGCGTGGGCGCACCCCGAACGGGACAAACGGGTCGCGGTGGGGATGGTCGTGCTGGTCGCCCTGGCCGCGGGCACGTCGCTGGCGTGGACCGGACGGCTCACTCCGCCAGGCGCTTTCGAGGCGATACCGCAGTACTGGCACGACACCGCCGAGTGGCTCGACGAGCACAACACCGACGGCCGCGTCCTGGTGGCGCCGGGCGCTCCGTTCGCCACCCAGGTGTGGGGCAACAGCCACGACGAACCGCTGCAGGTCCTCGGCGACAGCCCGTGGGGTGTGCGCGATTCGATTCCGTTGACCCCGCCGGAGACCATCCGCGCGCTGGACTCCGTGCAGCGACTGTTCGCCGCGGGCCGCCCATCTGCGGGCCTGGCGGATACCCTTGCCCGCCAGGGGATCTCGTATGTCGTGGTGCGGAATGACCTGGACCCGGAGTCATCGCGGTCGGCGCGGCCGCTGCTGGTGCACCGCGCGATCGACGGCTCACCGGGCCTGGAGAAGGTCGCCGAGTTCGGCGATCCGGTCGGCGCGGGCACCCTGGCCGGGTTCGTCTCCGACAGCGGCCTGCGGCCGCGCTACCCCGCCGTCGAGATCTACCGGGTACACGCCGAAACCCTGGTGACGCCCTACCTCGTCGACACCGACCGCATGGCGCGCATCGACGGCGCACCCGAGGCGCTGCTGCGGCTCGACGAACGGCGCCGACTGCTCGAACGCCCGCCGCTGGGGCCCATGCTCCTGACCGCCGACGCCGAGCGCGCGGGCGTGCCGGCACCGCTGGTCACCGTCACCGACACTCCGCTCGCGCGTGAAACCGACTACGGCCGCGTCGACGACCACTCGTCGGCGATCCGCACCCCCGCCGATCCACGGCACACCCACAACCGGGTCATCGACTATCCCTCTCCCGGAACCGATCTCGTCTACGGGCGGTGGAATGGCGGCCGGGTGTCGGTGTCGAGTTCGTCGGCCGATTCCACCGCGCTTCCCAACGTGGCGCCGGCTGCCGGTCCGGCCGCGGCGGTCGATGCCGACCCGTCGACCAGTTGGGTGTCCAACTCGCTGCAGTCGGCGATCGGCCAGTGGATGCAGGTGGACTTCGACCACCCCGTCACCAACGCGACCATCACGGTCACACCCAGCGCCACCGCCGTCGGCGCACAGATCCGCCGCATCGAGATCTCGACGGTGAACGGCACCAGCACCCTTCGGTTCGACGAGGCAGGCAAGCCGCTCACCGCGGCACTGCCCTACGGCGAGTCACCGTGGGTGCGGCTCACCGCGGTGGCCACCGACGACGGTTCACCCGGTGTGCAATTCGGGATCACCGACCTCGCGGTCACCCAGTACGACGCGAACGGCTACGCCCACCCCGTCAGCCTGCGCCACACCGTGGCCGTGCCCGGTCCTCCCCCGGATTCGACTGTGGCGCAATGGGATCTGGGCTCGGAGTTGCTGGGACGATCCGGTTGCGCGCAGAGCCCGACCGGCTACCGGTGTGCGGCGTTGATGGCGCTCTCGGCCGAGGAGCCCGTGAACTTGAGCCGGACACTGACGGTTCCGGCGCCGATCGCGGTGACGCCGACCGTGTGGGTGCGCGCCCGCCAGGGCCCCCAGCTGGCCGACCTGATCAGCGCGCCCGGCACCACTCGCGCTGTGGGCGAGGCCGATCCGATCGACGTGCTCGGCTCGGCCTACGCCGCCGCGGACGGTGACCCAGACACCGCGTGGACCGCCCCGCAGCGCGTCGTGCAGCAGGGAACGCCGCCGACCCTGACACTGAAACTGCCGAGGCGGAGCGAGGTCGCCGGGCTGCGGGTGACGCCGAGTTCATCTGAACTGCCGGCACGCCCGACGCTGCTGGCCGTCGACCTCGGTGACGGTCCCCAGATCCGCCCGGTGGCCGGCGATGCGGGTGCGCAGACGGTGGATCTCAAACCGAGAGTCACTGACACGGTGACGGTCTCGATTCTCGACTGGGACGACATCATCGACCGCACGGCGCTCGGCTTCGACCAACTCAAACCGCCCGGCCTGGCCGAGGTGACGGCACTCGACACCCGCGGCGAACCGATCGCGGCCGCCGACGCCGCGGTCAACCGGAACCGCAGGATCGAGATGCCTTGCGGCAAGGGACCGGTCATCGGCGTCGCCGGCGAATTCGTGCAGACCTCGCTCACCACGACCGTCGGCGCCCTGCTCGACGGTGAACCCGTCGCCGCACGCCCATGCCGGGTCGAGCCGATCCTGCTGCCCGAGGGCCAACAGGAGTTGGTCATCAGCCCCGGCGCCGCATTCATCGTCGACGGGGCCCAACTCGCCGGGCCGCGAGCCGGTGAAATACGGCCGGCGCCAACCACTCCCGCGCAGATCGGACAGTGGAGCGCAGACCGTCGCGAGCTGACCGTCGCATCGTCGTCGGCGTCCCGGGTGCTCGTGGTACCCGAAAGCGTCAACCCCGGCTGGGTCGCCCACGACAGCTCCGGGTCACGGCTGACGCCGATCACCGTGAACGGCTGGCAGCAGGGCTGGGTGCTGCCGCCGGGTACGACCGGCCCAGTCACGCTGACCTTCCCGACGAACATGCCCTACCGTGTCGGCCTGATCGGCGGGTTGGCCTTGCTGCCGGTGCTCGCGCTGCTCGCATTACTGCCGATGCGCAGGCGCGCGGCGCCGGTCGACCCGGTGCCGGTGTTCCGACCGCGTCCCGTCGCCGTCGGTGCCGCGGTGCTGGCCGTCGGTGCGGCGGTCTCGGGAGTCGCGGGCGTCGTGGTGGTCGGGCTGGCGGTCGGCGTCCGCTGGCTGCTGCGCAATCGCGAAAAGCTGTGCGAGGCAGTCACGGTCGGCGCCGCCGCCGGTGGGTTGATCCTGGCCGGTGCGGTGCTGAGCCAGAACCCGTGGCGTTCGGTCGACGGTTACATCGGGCATTCGTGGGGTGTGCAGCTGCTGGCGTTGGTCTCGGTCGCCGCCGTCGCTGCCTCGACCGTGCGGCCGGAGAAGCGTCTCAGCTGACGGCGATCAGATGCTCGAGCTTGGGTTCGCCGACGACGTACTTGTCGACCTCCTGCTCGGCGATCAGGTCCTGGTTCGTCTGCCGGACGACGTGCTGGTGCAGATGCTCGTACCACGACCGCACGACGAACGCCTCGACGAACGTGTTGGGGAATTCGCCGCTGCGGAACAACCGCCACTGCACGGCCCCGGTGCGCTGGCGCGACCGCTTCACCCGATCCATCGCCGCGACGAATGCCGCCTCGTTCTCCGATGCGACCCGGTAGGTCTTGAGCACGACGACCGGGCCGTCGGGCGGGGCCGGTTCGAACACCAACGCCGGCTCCGGCCAGTGCCCCGACGGTTCGACGTCAAGGTTGCCGGTGCCCGGGTGCAGCGGCCACCACAGCAGCGACACTGCGCAGGCGGCGAGCAGCCCGGCCGCGATGAGCAGCGCCGTCACGCTGTTGGTCGCGCCGGCCACCAGACCCCAGACCAAAGAGCCGATGGCCTGCCCGCCCATGAACACCAGCTGGTAGACCGACAGGCCGCGCGCCCGCACCCAGGCCGGAAGGCTCAGCTGCATGGACGCATTCAGTGTCGACAAGGTGAGCAACCACGACAGTCCGCCGACGATCATCGCGACGATGACCACCGTGAGCACCGGGACGAGCGCCAACACCGCGGTGGCGAGCGCGAAGCCGACCGCGCCAACGGTCAACAGTGCGTTGCGCCCGAACCGGATCTGCAGCCGGGACAGCACGGTCGCGCCGCACACCGCGCCGACACCGAGCGCACCCAGCAGCACGCCGTAGCCCGCTGACGACAGGTGTAATTGTCGATCGGCGATGACCGCGAGCAACCCCCACAGCGCACTACCGGGCGCGATGAACAGCAGCGCCCGCAGCAGGATGCGCCGCACCACCGGTGAGCTGCGGATGTAGCGCCCGCCCGCAGTCAACGCCGACAACGGCCGTTCGGTCGGCAGTAGCCGTTCCGCCGTCGGCCGGCGCCAGGTGAACAGCACCACCACGATGCCGACGAACGAGACCGCGTTCAGCGCGAACACCATCGTCGGCCCCGAGAGGGACACCAGCACACCTGCGATCGCGGGCCCGATCGCCCTCGCACTGTTCATGGCCAGGCTGGTCAGCGCCGCCGCAGCGGGAATCTGTTCGCGCGGAACGAGTTCGGGCTGGATGGCCTGCCATGCCGGGGCTGTCAACGCCTGTCCGCAGCCGATCAGGAAAAGCAGGATCAGCAGCACCGCCGGGGTCGTCAAGCCGACCCCGGTCAAAATCGCGAGGATCGAGACACCGGCCGCCATCGCCGACTGTGTGGCGATCAGCAGGCGCCGCCGGTCGATCAGATCGGCGACCACGCCGGAGGGCAGCGCCAACAGCATCACCGGCAGCGTCGTCGCGGTCTGCACCAACGGCACCAGCACCGCGGCGCCGGGATCGGCGACCAGCATCCACTGCGCGCCGACGGTCTGCATCCACGTTCCGAGGTTCGACACGAGCTGCGCGATCCACAACGCCCGGTACATCGGCGACCGCAGCGGCGCCCACGCTGACGGCGCGGCGCGGACGCTGGACGATGCCGCCATACGGTTCTGGCCTTTCGCTATGAATCGAGTTTCAAGTACCCGATTGAACGGCCGCTATCTCGTAGCATCGGCCGCGTGCCGGAACTGAACACCGCCCGCGGACCGATCGACACCGCAGACCTGGGTGTCACGCTCATGCACGAACACGTCTTCATCCAGTCCCTCGACATCACCACCAACTATCCGGAGGTCTGGGGCGACGAGGCCCAACGGGAGGACGACGCCGTCGTCCGCCTCAACGAGCTCAAATCGCGCGGCGTCGACAGCATCGTCGATCTCACGGTGATCGGCATGGGGCGCTATGTTCCGCGCATCGAGCGTATCGCCGCGCAGACCGGCATCAACATCATCGTGGCGACCGGCGTCTACACCTACAACGACGTCCCGATGTTCTTCCACTTCAGCGGGCCGGAAACCCCGCTCGGCGAGCCGATGGTCGACATGTTCGTCCGCGACATCACCACCGGCATCGCCGGCACCGACGTCAAGGCGGCGATTCTCAAATGCGCGACCGACGAGCCCGGCCTGACACCGGGCGTCGAGCGGGTCTTGCGCGCGGTCGCCCAGGCGCACCGGGAAACCGGCGTTCCGATCTCGACGCACACGCACGCCGCGACCAAGCGAGGCCTGGACCAGCAGCGGGTGTTCAGCGAGGAGGGGGTGGACCTGTCGCGCGTCGTCATCGGGCATTCCGGCGACAGCACCGATCTGGGCTACCTCGAAGAGCTGATCGACAACGGGTCCTACATCGGGATGGACCGGTTCGGCGTGGACGTGTTCCTCGGCTTCGAGGAGCGGGTGGACACCGTCGCGCGGATGTGCGAGCGAGGCCACGCCGACAAGATGGTGCTGTCGCACGATGCGTCCTGCTACATGGACTGGTTGCCGGAAGGGCTGGCCGAGCAGACCATGCCCAACTGGCATTACCTGCACATCCACAACGACGTGATTCCGGCGCTCAAGAAGCGGGGAGTCACCGACGAGCAGCTCACGACGATGCTCGTCGACAACCCGCGCCGGATCTTCGAGACGCGGGGCGGTTACTGACATGCCCGAGCCGACCCCGCCGATCGGCACGCAGGTGTCGCGGCTGGCCGTCGCCGAACCCGGCGCGCCCGCGGTCACCTGCGAGGGGCTCACCCTCACCCGTGGTGAGCTCGACGTGTCGACCAATCGGCTGGCCCGCGCCTACGCCGAACTCGGTGTGCGAGAAGGTGATTACGTCTCGGTGGTGTTACCGAACTCCATCGAGTGGGTGCAGGCGGTGCTGGCGATCTGGAAGCTGGGCGCGGTCCCGCAGCCGCTCTCACCGCGGCTGCCCGACGCCGAGCTGAGCGGGCTGCTCGAACTGCGGCCCCGCGCCCTGGTGGTGGGTCGCGCCGACCCTACCGGCCGAATAGCAAGTGTGCCAGCGGGTTACGTGCCGGATCGGGGATTGTCGGACGCACCGCTGCCCGAAAGAGTATCGCCGGTGTTCAAGGCGATGGCATCCGGCGGCAGCACCGGCAGGCCCAAACTGATCGAGGCCGGCAACGACAGCCGCTTCCCCCCGCTGGTGGGTTATCCGCTTGGGGCGCAGGAGGGTGACGTCAACCTGATCTCGGTGCCGATGAGCCACAACACCGGCTTCACCACGTTCGCGATCGGACTCGTGCAGGGCCATCACCTGGTGCTGATGCCGCGATTCGAACCGCACGAGTTCCTGCGCCTGGTGACCGAGCACCGGGTGACGTGGCTGACGACGGTGCCCACCATCATGCAGCGCCTGCTTCCCGTGTACCGGGCCCATCCCGATGCCTACGACCTGTCGTCGATCCGGCGGTTCTGGCATGTCGGCGCACCGTGTCCACCCGCGGTCAAGCGAGCCTGGATCGAGATACTGCAACCGGATAACGTGTGGGAACTCTACGGCGGCACCGAGTTACAGGCATTGACGTTCATCTCGGGTAGCCAGTGGTTGGCCCACCCGGGCTCGGTGGGTGTCGTCGTCACCGGGGAGATGAAGGTGCTCGACGACGACGGCAACGAGTGCCCGCCCGGGGTGGTCGGCGAGATCTACATGCGGCCATCGCCGGGCAGCGCCCCCACCTACCGCTACGTCGGCGCGACGGCGAAGTCCCGCGACGGCTGGGACTCGCTGGGCGATCTCGGCTACTTCGACGACGACGGATTCCTCTACCTCAACGACCGCCGGGTGGACATGTTCACCGTCGGCGGCAAGAACGTCTATCCCGCCGAGATCGAGTCGGCGCTGTCCGAGCATCCCGCGGTGCTGTCGTGTCTGGTGGTCGGCGTCCCCGACGACGACCTCGGCCAGGTGCCGTACGCGCTGGTGCACGCCGACGGTCTCGACGAGGCGGGCGTCGTCGCGTTCCTGTCCGAGCGGCTCGAACGCCACAAGGTGCCCCGCACGGTCGAATTCACAGATGCGCCGCTGCGCGACGACGCGGGCAAAGCACGCCGTTCGGCGGTGCGCGACGCGGTCATCTCGCGACGGGCTCAGGCACGCTGCTGACCGACGAGTCCAGCGGCGGCACCGGCCGGGTATGGCGATACTCCCAGCGCCGCAACGCCGTTCGGCACGGCGACTCCACCAGCGCGTAACTGACCGCGGCGATCGCAAATCCGAACACGACCGTCAGCACCAGCACCACCGGCATGTGCCCGTTGAACGCGAACTCGCCGATGACCGGAAACACCATCGCCAGCGCGGCGAGGTGCCAGATGAACAGTCCGTAGGACCACCGTCCCAACGTCACCATCGTCGTACTGCCCAGCAGTCGATGCGGGGTGTCGGGGCGGTCGAGCACGAGCGGCGCAAGCAGCGCACCCGCGACCACGGCGCCCATTGCGATCTTGACGACGAACTGGCTGACGGTGCCCGGCGTGAGGCCCTCGGGGCCGGCGACCGGCGAGGCGGCGACCAAAAAGGCCGCGACCGCGATGACCGCCATCAGGACCCGCCGACGGGCCAGTCGGTGCGGCCATCCGACGGGTGCGACGGTCAACTCGGCGAGCAACATGCCCGCGGCGAACCAGGAGAAGAAGGCGGGCGGCCAGTTCAGGTGGTTGACGCCGGCCGATGTCGCGATCGGCAGCACCGCCCACCCGAGGCTGGCCAGTCCCGCGGCGGCGATGACCGGGATGCGGGCCCGCACCGGGACGCGTCGCACCAGCAACGCCAGCAGCGGCAACGCCATGTAGAACGCGACCTCGACCGACAGGCTCCACATCTGGGTCAGGCCCGCGGTGAGCGTGAGCGGCACATAGATCTGCGTCAGGGTGAGATTGGCCAACCACACGGTCAGGTCCGCTTTGGCCTCGGGCAGCAGCGACAGGATCACCACGACCGCGACGAGGTACCCGGGCATGATGCGCACGATCCGTGAGCGCAGGTAGTGGCCGGTCGGCGGGATCGGCCGCAGCCCGCGCGCCGCCGAGGCGTGCCCGCGCCACAACAGGAAACCCGAGAGCGCGAAGAACAGGGCCACCGCGAGATCGAACCGGCCGAACAACCGTCCGCTGACCCCGCCGGTGTGGCCGGTCTGGAACGCGACGTGGGTGACGACGACGCCGACCGCGGCGCAGGCACGCATGCCCTCCACCGCAGGCAGGAACCCGCGGGTTCCGCCCACCTGCTCGTCGCGAGTCTCGCCGGCCGCCACTGCCACGAAATCAGTGTGCCCGGTGAAGCCGAACACGGTGACCACGGGTCGGCGGATGCGTCTGGACCGACGACGACCTTAAGTTGTGCTGTTAGGGTCGAACGGGTTTCTGCGGGCATACCGCAGGTGAAGGAGGCACGGTTTGAACCGCGCAGTGGCGCTGCGGATTGCGGCGTGCGGGATCTTGGGGCTGGGTGCTGCCCTGTTGATCGCCGCGCTGTTGCTGTCCACCTACACCCATAGCAAGATCGCCAAGATCCCGCTGGACCTCGATGCCACGCTGATCAGCGACGGCAGCGGAATGGCCTTCGACCCGGCATCGCTGAACGCCGAGCGGTTCGTCGTCGACCGCGACGTGCCGATGGTCCAACAGGAGCAGCTCACGGTGGAGTCGCCGTCGAACGCCGACGTGGTGACGATGCAGGTGGGCTCCACGCTGCGCCGCACCGACAAACAGCAGGACGCGGGCCTGCTGTTGGCGCTGGTCGACACCGTGACCGTCAACCGCAGCACCGCCGAAGCGGTGTCCAGCGAGAGCAATCCTGGCGGCGCGGTGCAGAAGCCGCGCGCCATGGAGGACGACAAGCCGCCGACCAACATCGCGCTGCCACACGAGGGCCTGGCCTACCGGTTCCCGTTCGACACCGAGAAGAAGACCTACTCCGTCTTCGATCCGATCGCGCAGAAGGCGTTCGACGCCAACTACGACGGCGAAGAAGACGTCAACGGGTTGACCACCTACCGGTTCACCCAGAACGTCGGCTACGACTCCGACGGCAAGCTCGTCGAGCCGGTGAAGTACGCGTCGCTCTACGAGGACGACGCCGACAGCGAGGTCACCGCCCGCGCGGCGATGTGGGGTGTGCCCGGTGAACCCGACGAGCCGATCACGATGTCGCGGTACTACGCCGCGCAGCGCACCTTCTGGGTCGACCCCGTGTCGGGAACCATCGTCAAGAAAGACGAGCACGGCTACCACTACTACGCCCGCGATCCGCTCAAGCCCGAGGTCACGTTCGTCGACTTCAAGGTGACGTTCAACGAGGAGACCGTCGAGTCCCAGGTCGCCAGCGCGGGCGACGAGCGGGACCGGGTGGCGCTGTGGGGCCGCATCCTGCCGATCACCTTCACCGCGATGGGGCTGGTTCTGCTGGTCGGCGGCGCGCTGCTCGGCTCGTTCAGCCTGCGCGCAGAGTCCGCGCTGATCGACCCCGGTCTCGACGAGGCCGACCACGGGTTCTTCGACACCCAGGGCATCAAGGTTCCGGGCGCCGAAGCCAAAACCGAGAAGATCCCGACATCTCGACCGACCGACCTGCCCCCGGACAGACCGGTCTGATCGGGCGGTCGGTCGTCGGACCGGCCTACGCATTGGTGCTCGCGCTGGTGGTGACGGCGCCGCTGCTCGCACCCGGGTATCTGCTGTTGCGCGACGCGGTATCCACGCCGCGGTCCTACTTGTCCGACGCGGCGCTCGGCCTGTCCGAGGCCGCACCGCGGGCCCTTCCCCAGGACTTTTTCATGGCCGTGGTGTCGTCGGTGGTCGACGGCGGGGTGGTGGCCAAGGCGCTGCTGGTCGCGGGCCTGTGGCTGGCCGGCTGGGGCGCGGCGCGGTTGGCCGCCGCGCTGGTGCCCGAGTCGGGGCTCGCCGGTCAGTGCGTGGCCGTGACGGTCGCGGTGTGGAACCCGTATGTTGCCGAGCGGCTGCTGCAAGGGCACTGGAGCCTGCTCGTCGGCTACGGGTGCCTGCCGTGGGTCGCGACGGCCGTGCTGCAGATGCGGGAGTCGGCGCGGTGGGCTCCGGTGTGGGCGTTGGCGTTCTGGATGGCGCTGGCCGGGCTGACGCCCACGGGGTTGATGCTGGCGGCGACCGTCGCGCTCGTGGGTGTTTTCGCGCCCGGCGACGGGTGGGCGCGGTGGCGGTGTGCCGGCCTGGTGACGGCGATGACGGTCGTCGCGGCGCTGCCGTGGCTGGTCGCGGCGACGGTGTCGCGGTCGTTGGAGTCGTCGCAGGCCGACGGTGTCGTCGCGTTCGCCGCGCGCGCCGAACCGGGTCTGGCAACGCTGTTCAGCCTGGCCGGGTTGGGCGGCATCTGGAACGCTGACGCGGTACCGCCTTCGCGCACAACGCTTTTCGCGATCGTTGGCACCGCGGTACTGCTCGGTGTGGTCGCCCTCGGCTTACCGGTCGTGCTGCGTCGGCCCTCGGCCCTGCCCCTCGTGGTGCTCGCCGGGGCGGCCATCGTCCTGCCCGCGCTGATGGCCACCGGGCCGGGACTCAGTCTGCTCGAGGCGGCCATCCGCGCCTTTCCCGGCCTCGGGGTGGTCCGTGACGGGCAGAAGTGGGTGGCGCTGGCGATGCCCGGCTATGCGGTGGCCGGGGCGGCGGCGGTGGTCTTCGCGCGACGCTGGTTGCCGGCGGCGGGGACCGCGGCGCTCTGCTGCGTCGCGCTGATCGCGACGCTGCCGGACCTGGCGTGGGGGGTGGGCGGCCGAGTCGCGGCCGTGCAGTACCCGCCGGGATGGGCGAAGGTGGCCGCTCTGATCAACGAAGACCCGCGAACGGTCGCGGTGATGCCGATGGGCAGCATGCGCCGATTCGAGTGGGCGGGCGAGGCTCCGGTGCTCGATCCGCTGCCCCGGTGGGTGCGCGCCGACGTGTTGACCACCGGCGATCTGCAGATCGGCGAGCGGACCGTGTACGGGGAAGGTCAGCGTGCGCGCGACGTGCAGGAGATTCTCGTCGAGAGCGCCGACCGCCGACTGCTCGCCGATGCGGGCGTCGGATGGGTCGTGGTTGAATCCAGCGGCGTCGAAACGGGCGGCCCGACAACGCCTTTGCCGCTGCAGGTGGCCTACACTGATGACGACCTCACGCTGTATCGCGTCGGCGGATCATCTCCGCCGGCCGACGGCCGGGCCGTGGTGCTGGCCGCACACGGGGCGTGGCTGGCGATGCTTCTCGCCGGCGCGAGCCTGTCGCTGTTCGCGGCGATCGCTAGACGACGCCGCTGACGTACTGGCCGCGGTGCACCGATTCCAGCACCGTGCGCATCGCCTCGGCGCTCTGGCGCCAGGAGAACTCACCGCAGCGGACGTGCGCCTTGGCTCCGAGTTGCTCGCGCAGCACGTGATCGGACAGCAGTTCAGCCAAACCGTCGACCAGGCCGTCGAAGTCGTCGACCAACACTCCGGTCACACCGTCGACGATGGAATCGGTCAGCCCGCCGGACGACCGGTAGCCGATCGTGGGCACCGAATGCTGACCGGCCTCGATGACCGCCAGCGCCCAGCCCTCTTTGCGCGACGGCAGCACATGCACCCAGGCCTCTTGCAGCACACGGTGTTTCGCCTCGTCGTCGATGTGGCCGTGAAACGTCACCGCATCGGAGATGCCGAGGAGCGCGGCATGTTCGACAAGGCGCTGCTCCCACCAGCCGCCACCGACGACGTCGAGCGTCAGCCCCGGGAAGCGCGCCCGCAGCGCGGCGACAGCCTCGAGCGCGTCCTCGATCTGCTTGTGCGGCACCAGACGTGACAGCACCACGACCCGCGGCGCCGGCGCGCGCCGCGCGGACAACGTCGAGGCCGGCGCCTCGTCGAGCCCGTTGCGCACCACCGCGATCTGTCCCGGACGCACCCCCAGTGCGGCCAGGTCGCGCGACGATGGCAGCGACACCGTGACGTACTGGTTGCGCCGGTGCGCGCACGGCGAGAGCCTCGATTCGACGAACCAGCCGATTCGGCCCTTCACCGGTCCGGCCACCGGCCATTGCTCGCGGTGGCAGTGGTGCACGAGAACGGCGACGCGCCGACCGTAGGCCAGTCGCGCCATGAACGGGATGCCGTTCTGGGTGTCGATCACCACGTCGGGCCGCACACGCCGCAGCGGTCCGAGCCCGATGCGCGCCAACACCATGGCCAGCCCCGCCCAGATGTAGACCGTGTGGCGCCCGCCGCCGCGACTGATCCGGACCCCGTCGACGATCTCGCGACGCGCGGCGCCCGGGTAGCGCGCGGTGCGCAGCGTGACCTCGACACCTGAGGCGGCCAACTGCGCGCCGATGCGCTGCAGGTAGGCCTCGCTGCCGCCCCCCTGCGGGTGGCCGGTGTCGCGCCAGCACAGCAGCAGCACCGATCGGAGCGGACGGTCAGACATCGCCAACAGAGTAGTCCGACCGCGTCGCTGCGTAGGGTGCGGTCCATGCCAGTCACCGACCGGTTCGCCGAGCGCGCGACGCTGTCCCGGTCGCTGCGCCTGCTCGCGGAGTTCCGCTTCGAGCAGAACGACCCCGCGCGGTTCTACGGCGGGCTCGGCGGGGACACCGCCGATATGGTCGCCGACCTGTGGTTCGGCGCGGACGGATCGGCGCCGGCCGGCCGGATTGTGCTCGACGTCGGCGGTGGCCCGGGCTATTTCGCGGAAGCCTTTTCCGACAGGGGTTTTCGCTATATCGGCGTCGAGCCGGATCCGGGCGAGATGCATGCCGCGCCCGGAACGTCGACCGCGGCCACCTCTGTGCGGGCCTCGGGGATGGCATTGCCGTTCGCCGACGACAGCGTCGACATCTGCCTGTCGTCGAACGTCGCCGAACATGTGCGGCACCCGTGGCGGATGGGCGCCGAGATGCTGCGGGTGACCCGGCCCGGCGGGTTGGCGGTGCTGTCCTACACCGTCTGGCTGGGCCCGTTCGGCGGCCACGAAACCGGGCTGTGGCACTACCTCGGCGGCGCCCGCGCCGCGCGACGGTACACCCGCAGGCACGGTCATCCGCCGAAGAACGACTACGGCTCGTCACTGTTTGCGGTCAGCGCCGCCGACGGGCTCGAATGGGCGCGGAGCACGGGCGCTCTGGTGGCCGCATTTCCCCGCTACCACCCGCGATGGGCCTGGCCGCTGACGAAGGTGCCGGTGCTGCGGGAGTTCCTGGTGAGCAACCTGGTGCTGGTGCTGAGCCCCCCGACTGCAACAGGTTCTCGTTTTCCGCCGGGATAGGTAATGTGACGGCCATGACACAGAGCACCGCGTTTCGCACCGAATGGGACAAGCTGTTCATCGGCGGCAAGTGGGTCGAGCCGGCCACCTCGGATGTGATCGAGGTGCACTCGCCCGCCACCGGCGAGTTGGTGGGCAAGGTGCCGCTGGCGTCGGCCGCCGATGTCGACGCGGCCTGCGCCGCCGCCCGCAAGGCGTTCGACGAGGGTCCCTGGCCGCACAAGTCGCCGCAGGAGCGTGCCGCGGTGCTGTCGGCGGCGGTCAAGCTGATGGAGGAGCGCGGCGACGAGCTGAAGTTCCTGCTGGCCGCCGAGACCGGCCAGCCGCAGACCATCGTCGACATGATGCAGTACGGCGCCGCGATGTCGTCGTTCCAGTACTTCGCGGGGGCCGCGGACAAGTTCCCGTGGAAGGAGATCCGCGACGGTATCTACGGCCAGACCATGGTCGTGCGCGAGCCGATCGGCGTCGTCGGCGCCGTTACCGCGTGGAACGTGCCGTTCTTCCTGGCCGCCAACAAGCTCGGTCCGGCGCTGCTGGCCGGCTGCACCGTGGTGCTCAAGCCCGCCGCCGAGACGCCGCTGTCGGTGTTCGCGATGGCCGAGATGTTCGCCGAGGCCGGCCTGCCCGAAGGGGTGCTCTCGATCGTCCCGGGCGGACCGGAGACCGGTCGCGCGCTGACCGCCAACGACCAGATCGACAAGTACACGTTCACCGGCAGCTCCGCGGTCGGCAAGGAGATCGCCAAGATCGCCGCCGAGAAGCTCAAGCCGTGCACGCTCGAGCTCGGCGGTAAGTCCGCCGCGATCATCCTCGAGGACGCCGACCTGGATTCCACCCTGCCGATGCTCGGATTCTCGGGTGTGATGAACAGCGGGCAGGCCTGCGTCGCGCAGACGCGCATCCTGGCGCCCCGGTCGCGCTACGACGAGGTCGTCGAGAAGGTCGCCAACTTCATCGGCGCCATGCCGGTCGGCCTGCCCGACGACCCGAACGCCGCGATCGGCCCGCTGATCTCCGAGAAGCAGCGCGACCGTGTCGAGTCCTACATCAAGAAGGGCGTCGAAGAGGGTGCTCGCCTCGTCACCGGCGGCGGCCGCCCCGAGGGTCTGGACAACGGCTGGTTCGTTGAGCCGACCGTGTTCGCCGACGTCGACAACTCGATGACGATCGCCCAGGAGGAGATCTTCGGACCCGTGCTCGCGGTCATCCCTTACGAGACCGAAGAGGACGCGATCCGCATCGCCAACGATTCGGTGTACGGGTTGGCCGGCTCGGTGTGGACCACCGACAACAAGAAGGCGCTCGAGGTCGCGTCGAAGATCCGCACCGGCACGTATGCGGTCAACATGTACGCGTTCGACCCCGGGGCCCCGTTCGGCGGCTACAAGAACTCCGGCATCGGCCGCGAGAACGGCCCGGAGGGCATCGAGGCCTACGTCGAGCACAAGAGCGTGCTGCTGCCGTTCGGCTACACCCCCGAGGACTAGAACGCGCTCGCGCGAGGCGAATTCGGTCTGACAGCCGGCCGCGAGTCGCGCATGGTGGGCGTATGACGCAGCCGCCCGCGTTGCCCCTGCTGCTTGGCTCGCGCGCGGCCGAGGTACTGGCTGCGGCCGTCGACAATGCCGCCGCCGGGCAGTTGCAGGGCGTGCGGCCGACGGCAGTCCATGTGCAGCCGTCGGGCGCCGCGGCGGTGCGCTATGCCGCCGAGTTGCGCCGCGACGACGGCACCCGGGTTCCCGACATTCTCGTGGCGACGACCGGTGACGAGATCCCGGACGGGGCCGCGGTGGTCGCCGGACAGTATCGGGGCGCAGCGGTGGAGGTCGGCATCTGGCGCTGGCTGCACGACCCGGCGCTGCCGGCGCTAGCGGTAGCCGGCGACGGCACGAGGCTGGCCGAAGTGTTGCGCACCGCGGGACTGACATCGGCGGCCATGCTGCAACTGCGGTTACGGGCCTACCGGCCGGGTCATCGCGCGGTGCTCGAGGGCGTCGAACCGGGGACGGCCCCGCCGCGCACCTGGTTCGTCAAAGTGGTGCGACCGGCCGCGTTGGCGGCGCTGCGCGCCCGCCACGAGCTACTGAGCGCGGTGCTGCCGGTGCCCGCGGTGCTGACCGACACCCGTGACGGGCTGGTGGTGTTTCCGCGGGCCGACGGCACACCGTTGCGCGACCAACTGATGGCCGACGAACCGGTGCCCGGACCCGCGGCACTGGAGGCGGTGCTGGACGCCCTGCCGGGCGAGCTGCTGGATTTCCCAAAGCGGCGCTCGGCGCTGGAGCGGGTCGACACGTTCGCCGCGGTGCTGCGCCACACCGTCGAACCTGATGACCCGATGCTGGCCCGACTCGACGACGTCGTCGCACAGCTGAGTGACACCGTGGCGGATTCGAAAGAGACCGTCCCGGTGCACGGCGACTTCTACGAAGGACAGCTGCTGGCTGTCGGCGGGCGGATCAGCGGGGTGCTCGACGTCGACACCGCGGGGCCGGGCGTCCGTGCCGACGACTGGGCGACGCTGCTGGCGCATCTGCTGACAGCCGCGATGGCCAGCAACCACCCTGCGGTCCGGCGCTACGCCGACGCGGTGCGCGAACATGCGCGGCGCCGCGTCGAGCCCGCTGAACTGCGGCGACGTACCGCAGCGGCGTTGCTGGGACTGGCCACGGGGCCCTTCCGGCAGCAACGCCCGAACTGGGCCGAGCAAACCGCTGAACGTATCCGGTTGGCCGTCGACTGGCTGGCCGGCGGTGGATGAGAGATCGCTCATCTTCGGCTCCCGCAGCTTTAATCCTCGGGGGCGAGGCTGTGGTTGTCACGCCGGGAGACGGTGTCGACAACCAGAGCCAGAGAAGGAGAACGACATGCAGCAACGCCGGGACGCGTGGAAGGTGGTCACCCTCGGGGTCGCTTTGACCGGACTGGGCATCGCCGGTGCGGGCGTGGCGGGGGCCGACGGTTCGGCGCCCAACGCCGCGCCGGAATCGGCGGCGATCGGTGTCGAGGTACCCACGGCCGACACCACCCTGCTGGCGCTCGACGACAGCTGGGACGACAGCCCCGACACCAGTTGGGACGACAGCTTCTAAGCGATCGATCCCCTCCCCCACGGCGCCCGCCACCACTGCGGTGGCGGGCGTCGCCCATTCTCGAAAGCACTCCGCCGGCGACCTCCTCACGGCACTTCGGCAAGCCGGTATCCCATGCCGCGCAGCGTGACGAACCGTTCGGACCCGAGCTTGCGGCGCAGGTAACGGACATACACGTCGACGACGTTGGAGCCGGGGTCGAAGTCATAGCCCCAGACCCGGCTGAGTAACTGCTCGCGCGACAGCACCTGGCCGGGATGGCGCAGAAACGTTTCGGCGAGTGCGAATTCGCGAGCCGACAGCTCCACCACCTTGTCGCCGACGCGGGCGCGGCGGGTCCGCAGATCCAATTCCAGGCCGCCGTAGCGCAGGACGGTGAGCTCGGCGGGGCGTTCGGTCTGCAGCCGTAGGCGCACCCGGGCCAGCAACTCCTCGAACCGGAACGGCTTGGGCATGTAGTCGTCGGCGCCGCCCTCGAGGCCGGCCACGGTGTCCTGCACGCTGTCGCGGGCCGTCAACACGATCACCGGAATCTGGTTGCGGTCGGTACGCAACTGGCGCAGCACCTCGAACCCGTCGGTGCCGGGCAGCCCGATGTCGAGGATCAGCAGATCGAAGCCGCCGGTGGTGGCGTACTCGTAGGCCGTCGGGCCGTCCTCGACCACGGTCACCGTGAAACCGTTTGCGGTCAAGCCTTTTTGGACGAACGACGCGATGCGCGGTTCGTCTTCTGCGATCAGGATGCGGGCCATTTGTACCTCGGATCGATCGGAATGACGACGGTGAAGGTGGCGCCGCGCCCGGGGATGCTGTCCAACTGGACGTCTCCACCATGCGCAGCCGCGATCGCCCGCACGATCGACAGACCCAGCCCGGCCCCGTCGGAGCGCTGCCCGCCCGCGCCGCCGCGCGCGAAGCGCTCGAAGATCCGCCCCCGATCGGCGTCGCTGACCCCGGGTCCGGAGTCGGCGACCCAGAACCGCAGCAGCTGGCCGTCGACGCGGGAACCGACCCCGATCCAGTCGCCGTCGCCGGTATAGCGGCAGGCGTTGTCGGCGAGCGCCACCAACGCCTGGGTGATGCGCTGCGGGTCGACCAGTGCGGTGACCTCTGCCGCACCCTGCAGCGTGAAGTCGCGGTCGGCCAGCAGCGCCACCTTCTCGAAGGCCTCCCGCGTCAGCTCCGCCACGTTCACCCATTCGAGCCGCAGGAACGCCGGCTGCTCCGAACGCGCCAGCAACAGCAGGTCCGACACCATCCGATTCATCCGCTCCAACTCGTCGTCGACCAGCGCCACGGTCGAGGTGACATCGTCGGGGTCGGCGGGGTCGAGCACCTCGAGGTGGCCCCGCACAATCGTGATCGGGGTGCGCAGCTCATGGCCGGCGTCGTCGATGAACCGGCGTTGCGCCGACACCCCGGCCTCCACCCGGTCGAGCATGTCGTTGACCGTGCCGACCAGCGCGCCCAGCTCGTCGGAGCCGCGCGACGGGATTCGCCGTGACAAGTCGGTGTCGCTGATGGTGCGGGCGGTCTCGGCGACGTCGCGCAATGGACGCAGGATCCGGCCGGCCACCAACCACGCCGCCCCGACCGCGCCCAGCAGGGTGGCCCCGCCGACCAGAAGCGTCAGCCGGGCCACGTCGTCGGCGTAGGCGCGCTCGGCGTCGGCCAGGTACGCGGCCACGATCACCCCGTGTGACGGATCCCCGGCCAGTGACACCGGGATCGCGAGGTAGCGCACCTCACCCACCTCGGGATGCTCGTAGCGACCCTCGACGGGTTCGGTGACCGTCGCGACCAGGTCTACGAACGCGGCGTCGTCGGCCAGCACCTCCGGCGTGCCGGGTTCCTGGCGGCTCTGGGTGCGGTAGCTGCCGTCGACGTAGCCCAGGAACTTCTCGTTGGGTCGGGCGAGGTTGTAGGCGATCGCCTCGTCGATCACCTCGCGCACGCTGCGAAATGGTTCACCGGTGCGCGGGTTGATGCCAGGCATGGTCAGTTCGTTGAATTCGTTGACTTCAAACCGCAACGCCTCGTCCATCCGCGCGTCGGTGGCCGACACCAGAAGCCGCCAGGTCACCAGGGTCACGACCGCGAGCCCGAGCAGCATCAGCAGCAGGACCCAGCCCATGATCCGGGTCCGGGCTGCCGAGGGGTGCAGCCGGCTCCACGACGACCGCCGCTCAGTCGTCGTCGTCCCAGTCGTCGTCATGGTCTCCGTCGTCGTCCCCGTAGTCGTCATCGTCCCAGTCGCCAACGCTGGAGGGTGGGGGAACCCGCGCCGAGGTGACCGCCGGCGGAGGCGCGGGCAACCGGACGGACGGGTCTGCGGGCGCCAAGGTCTGGATTGGTACCGGCGCCGCGGGCGCTCCGGCCGGTGGGCCGGCGGGTGTTCCCGGAGGCAACCCGCGGGGCGGTTCGGCCTCGTCGCCGCGTTCGGCGGGCTGCACGACGATCGGGGCCAGGGGTTGCTGATCGGCCGGCTTGTTCACGGTGGCGTCGGCCACCGCCACGATGCCGGCCACCCCCAGCACGGCGAACATCATCATCAGCACTACACGCATGGACTCCACCCTGCGAGCCGGCGATGTTTCGGCCATGAGAGCCGGATGAGAACCTTCTCATCGGGCTCGCTCGCCGGGTCTGCTCAGAACGCTTCTTCCGGCACGTCCATGGCGTCCAGACCGATGGTCTCGATGATCCCTCGCGCGGCGGTCAACAGCGGCAACATGTGCTCGGCGAAGAAGTTCGCCGCCGCGACCTTGCCGGTGTAGAACGCCCGGTCGCTGTCGGAGACGTCGCCGTCGAGGGCCGCGAGCGCGATCTCGGCCTGGTGCAACAACAACCAGCCGATCACCAGGTCGCCGACGGCGAGCAGGAACGGCACCGATCCCAGGCCGATGCGGTACAACTCGCGCGGGTTCTCCTGCGCCGACACCAGGTATCCGGTCAGGGCCGCGACCATCGCCTGCACATCCTGCAGCGCGGTTGCCAACCTGGCGCGCCCGTCGGCGAGTTCTGCACGCGCGATGTCACTGCGGATGAACTCCTGGATCTGACCGGCCAAATGCGCCAGCGCCGCACCCTGGTCACGGGCGATCTTGCGGAAGAAGAAGTCCTGCGCCTGGATCGCGGTGGTGCCCTCGTAGAGGGAGTCGATCTTGGCGTCGCGAATGTACTGCTCGATCGGATAGTCCTGCAGGAAGCCCGAACCGCCGAACGTCTGTAGGGATTCGGTCAGGCACTGGTATGCCCGTTCCGACCCCACGCCCTTGACGATCGGCAGCAGCAGATCGTTGACGCGCCCGGCCATCTCGGCGTCGGCCCCGGAGACGATCTGCGCGACGGCGGGGTCCTGGTGGGCGGCGGTGTAGAGGTAGAGCGCACGCAGGCCCTCGGCATAGGACTTCTGCGTCAGCAGCGCGCGGCGCACATCCGGGTGGTGCAGGATGGTCACCCGCGGCGCGGTCTTGTCGGTCATCTGGGTCATGTCCGCGCCCTGCACGCGGGTCTTGGCGTAATCCAGCGCGTTGAGATAACCCGTCGACAACGTGGCAATCGCCTTGGTGCCCACCATCATCCGGGCGTACTCGATGACCTTGAACATCTGGGCGATGCCGTTGTGGGAGTCGTTGACCAGCCACCCGACGGCCGGCACACCATGTTGACCGAAGGTCAGCTCGCACGTCGCCGACACCTTCAGCCCCATCTTGTGCTCGACGTTGGTGACGAAGACGCCGTTGCGCTCGCCGAGCTCACCGGTCTCGGGGTGGAAGTGGAACTTCGGCACGAAGAACAGGGACAGACCCTTGGTGCCCGGGCCTGCGCCCTCGGGGCGGGCCAGCACGAGATGCACGATGTTCTCGAACAGGTTGCCGGCGTCGCCGTTGGTGATGAACCTCTTCACCCCGTCGAGATGCCATGTGCCGTCGGGCTGTTGGACGGCCTTGGTGCGGCCGGCTCCCACGTCGGAACCGGCGTCGGGTTCGGTCAGGACCATCGTCGCGCACCAGTCGCGTTCCACCATCAGCGCGGCCCAGTGTCGCTGCTGTTCGTTGCCGATGCCGTAGAGGATGTCTGCCATCTTCGATCCGGCCTGGTAGATGAAGACCGCCGGATTGCCGCCGAGGACGAACTCGTTGATCGCCCACTCCACGGCGGCCGGTGCCGCCACCCCGCCGATGTCCTCGGCCATCCCGACGCGGAACCACTCGCCTTGCTGCCAGGCCCGAAATGACTTCTTGAACGGCTCGGGCAGGGTCACCTCATGGGTGGCCGTATCGAACGTGGGCGGGTGCCGGTCGGATTCGGCGAACGACTCGGCGAGCGGCCCCTCGGCCTGACGGGCCGCTTCGTCGAGCATCTGGCGCACCGAATCGCCGTCCAGTTCGCCGAACTCACCGGTCGCCAGCGCCTTGTCGAGACCCAGCACCTCGAAGAGGTTGAACTCCAGATCCCGCACATTGCTTCTGTAGTGGCTCATGACGAGCGCCTTTCGTTCGCGTGGACCGAGCGTAGCCGTCCGATCCAGCCGCGACCTGCACTTCAGCTCAGGTCACCATGCCGGTTCAAATTATGGTCTCGTACATAGTCAACGGTTGCGGCGCCGTCCGGGCGGCCGACACCAGTACGGGGATCTAGCTGGGACTATTAGACCGAGCTATGTGATGCGGAATACATTTGTTGCTCTTGTGTGTTGCGCGTTTTATGCTCGATGTCATACCAGGGAGGCACCCGATGTGGGTCATTGAAGTCAACGTCGCCGGATACCGGTTCACCCATCGCGTGCACGATCGTCGGATCTTTCGACTCAGCCCCCGTACGCTCGGTTGGCGCCCGGCGCAACTGCGTCGCACGCCCGCAGCTTGACCGCCCCATTGGAGGTTGACCTGTCTTCCGTCGCCACCAAGACCGTCAACAAGCGCGGTTCGACGCGCACCAAGATGTTGGTCGCCGCCGCCGAAGTGCTGCGGGAGCGCGGCGCGGCCGGCGTCACGATCGACGAAGTGCTCGCCCGCAGCGGCGCGCCACGCGGGTCGGTGTACTACCACTTCCCCGGGGGCCGCAACCAGATCCTGCGCGAGGCGCTGACCTTCGCCGGTGATGCGATCACCAAGGAGATCGACGACGCGGCCGCCAAGGGTGGGATGCATCTGGTCCGCAACTTCGTGGCGTTCTGGGAAGAACTGCTCGTCGAAAGCGACTTCGTGGCCGGCTGCCCGGTGGTGGCGGCGGCGATCGGTTCGGCGGCCGAGGAGCCGCAGCTGACCACCGTGGCGGGCAGCATCTTCGGCCACTGGCGCGACGCGCTCACCCGCGCGTTCGTCTCCGACGGTTTCGACGAATCCGACGCGGCCTCCCTTGCGATCACCTGCATCGCGGCACTCGAGGGCGCGGTGGTGCTGTGCCGCTCGACGCGCTCGGTCGACCCGCTCCACGACGTCGCCGCACAAGTCGAATTCCTGATCAGGTCACGCGATTTCATCCGCCGCTACGGTGTGCCCGACCGCAACTGAACCGAGCGCCACCGCGCGCAGACGAAGTCCCGGTTCACCGCCGCCTCGACGAGTTGCCACTCCGAGCGGACCGGCAGCACCGGCGAACCCGCACCGAGCGAGCACGGCGCGTAGCTGACGATCATCTCGTCGATGAGTCCCGCCTCGACGAACTGTCGGGCGGCATCGCCTCCACCGACCACCCACACGTCCTTGTCCGCCGCGGCTGCGAGCAACTCCGGATGGAGATCGGCGACGTCGCCGGCGAACGTCCGCACGTCGTGTCCGCGCTCGACGATGTGCGGACGCCGCGTCAGCACCCACGACGGCTGCTCGTACATCCAGTCACCCGGCTCATTGCGCACGATCCATTCGTAGGTCGCCGAACCCATCACCACGGCACCGATCGTGGCGATGAACTCGTCGTAATGGAACGGTCCGTTCCGGTCGATGTCGCGTGATGTCAGCCAGTCCAGGCTGTCGTGCTCGTCGACGATGAAACCGTCCAAACTGGACGCCGTGTAGTAGACCGTCGCCAAATCAGTTGCCCCTCATCCATTCCAACGGATCGCCGCAGTGCGTGTCGATACCGTGGCGGGCCAGCATCGTCCGGGCCAGCGCGCGCCGGTGAGCCGCGTACTGCAGAACGTGGGCGACGATGCCGTACAACTGGAACGACTCGGGCGGATCACACAGCGCGTCAATGACGGTGTCCCCCATCCGGCCGTCGGCGGCATACTCGGAAACCATTGTCGTCCAGCGCTTTGCGATGTCGTCGTGATGCCGGGCCAACTGCGCGGCCGTGGTGGTCGCGGGCAGGGTGGCCGAGCGGTCCGGGAAATCGCGGCCTTCGATCGTGGCCAACCACACCTGCTTGGTCCACACGATCGCACCGAGCACAGCTCCGACGCTGGGCTCGGGACCGTCCCAGTCGAGAACCACCTGCCCGGGCGAGATCTCTTCTCGCCATTGGTCTTCGGTCAAGCCGCTCGCGCGGTCCAGGAGATACGCGGTGTCGGCGACGTCATGCGCCACCATCAACACAGAGATGTCGGGCTCCTTCGTGTCCCCCGCGTTGTCGAGCCACAGCGAATGCGGCGGGTGGAAGTGAAGACCGTTGGGTGCGGTGACCCTGAACTCGACGTCGGCGGCCCTCGACGGCGGCACACCGAAGGTGCGCCGGAAGGCGCGCGAGAACACCTCGACCGACGACCACCCCTCGTCGGCCGCGACGGCAGACACGCGCTCACCCTGCTGCAACCGCCATGCCGCACGTTCGAGCATGATGCGGCGGCGCATGGCCGCGGGCGACTCGCCGGTCAGGCGGCGCACTTCCCGCGAGAAGTGGAATTCGGAGGCGTGGGTGCTGCGGGCCATGCTGTCCACCCCGCTGTTGGGTTCGGCGACGACCGCGTCGAGCAGTTCCCGTAGGCGGTCGCGGCGCGGTTCGGTGGTCACGAACACCGAGTATGGTCGCGCCGCCAGCGAAAGAACATGACGATTCCTGCTGCGTTCAGCTGTCGAGCACCTCGTGAATCCGAGCCTCGATATCACGGTGATCGCCCAGGTCGGTCAGGTCGATGCCGAAGCGGCCGGTCAGTTCGGCGAGGACATCGGCGGCCGTGTCGAGGCGCACTCGTTCCGTGCCTCCCCCGCTGTGGACGGCCAAGTTGCGGCCGCGCAGATTCCACCTGGCGTCGTCGGTGACCAGTGCCACCGACAGGCCGGTGACAAATCCCGATTCGGGAAACGTTGACACGTACCAACTTCCGACCTGCAGATCGATCTGTGGCCGCGGGCGGGTCTCGAACGTGTACAGCGGCTGCCACTGCCCGCGGATCTCGGCCTCCAACAGGAAGCCGTCATCGTGGTCGCGCAGCCGGTAGGGCTCGTGGCGCGTCGCCTGCACGGGACCGGCTTCGAGCCGGATCGGCGACGACAGCGTCTGCCCACCGAACCCCACGTCGATCAACCACGGTCCGTCTTCTGCCGGGACGCGCACCGACAGCACCTGATGCGTCTGCGCGGGCAGCGCGCCCGACTGGTTCATCCACACCACCCGGCCCGCCAGCCGCTGCACGCCGTAGCCCAGCGCCTCGAGCACGTAGTAGGCGGCCACGTCGAGCGAAGCCGTCACGTCGGTTGCCATGCCCACATCTTGCGGTCTGAACCGCACTTCAGGTCAACGGATGCCGCGGGATGGCGCGCCGAACGTGTGCACGGGGGATTATGGCTTGCCGCGGGCCGGCGTCTGGTTCGCGACGCCGTGCCGAAGCGGCGTGTTGGGCTGCGCGGCCGTCGACTCCTGCACGGGCGAACCGCCCGCCGCACCGCTCACCTCGGGCGCGCTGCTCGGGTCACCGGACGACGGCTCGGCACCATGGGTCAGCTCCTTGAGCCGCGCATGCAGCACCTCGAGCACCGGGATGCGGTTGCCGTGCTCGGTCTCGTGATCGAACACCGCCCGCAACTGGGGTTCGTCGAGCGCACGGATGCGGTGCCGCAACTCGGTCAGCGGCAGCTGGTCGTAGTCGGTGATCGGCAGGTCGTCGCTCTGCGCCATGCGCTGTCTCCTTAAAGGTGGGGTAGGCCGTCGGCCGGCGAGGGGATCGCTGTCCCCGGCCCGTCGGCGCGTCCGCGGTACCGGACGATCACCGCGGCGACCGCTCCGATACCTACGAGCGCCAACATCGGCCACATCGCGGCCTGCATCAACCACACTCGTCGCTGCACCTTGAAGATGCGCTTCTGCGCGGATCGCGCTCGGGACAACGTTTCCACGCCTAACGGTTGCCCCGGGCGGCCGTTATGAAACCCGTTAGGTCCCCGTCCACTTCGGCGCCCGCTTCTCGGCGAACGCGATCGCGCCTTCCTTGGCGTCGTTGGACATGAAGACGGGCCCGAAGATCTCGACCTGCTTCTTCCACATCTCCTGGGAGTTCCAGTCGCGCGACTCGACGATGATCCGCTTGGTCGCCGCCACCGCGAGCGGACCGTTGGCGGTGATCTTCTCGGCGAAGGCGATCGCCGCCTCCAACGCCTGACCCGGCTCGGCGAGCACGTTGACCATCCCGAGGTCGTGGGCGCGCTGCGCGGACAGGCTCTCACCCGTCAGCGCGAGTTCCATTGCGAGGCCGTAGGGAAGACGCTGCGGCAACCGCAGCAGCCCGCCGCCGCCGGCGACCAGCCCGCGCTTGACCTCCGGAATGCCGAATGCGGATTCCTTCGACGCCACGATCAGGTCGGTGGCCAGCGCCAGCTCGCACCCACCCGCAAGGCAGTAGCCCTCCACCGCCGCGATGAGCGGCTTGGCGGGCGGGCGTTCGGTGAAGCCCAGGCCGCGGCCCTCGATGGCCACGTTCTCGCCGCGCGCGAACGCCTTGAGGTCCATGCCCGCGCTGAACGAGCCGCCGGCGCCGGTCAGGATGCCCGCCGACAGGCCGGCATCGCCGTCGAGTCGGTCCATGGCGTCGGCGAGGCCACGGCTGACGTCGGCGTTCACCGCGTTCTTGGCCTGCGGACGGTTGATGGTGATGATCAGGATGCGGTCGCGCTGTTCGACAAGTACGACTGGTTCAGTGTTGTCACTCACGCGGCTGATCGTAACGGCCCGCGGACCGGATCATGCGGGCGCAGCGGCCGCGTGCACGCCGATCTCGGCGATGGCCGCACGGTTCTGCCCGTCGGCGGTGCCCAACTTGGTTATCCACACCACCACGCGCGAGATCGGCCGCGGGTCCGTCACGGGGATTCGAGTCACGCCGGGCTCGACGGGGGTGGCGGGTGTGAGCTCGAAGGTGTCGGCCAGCGCCCTCGGTTCGCCGGGGGTGTCGGTGCCGCGTATCTGAATCAGCGAGCCGGCGCTGTTCTGCTCGACGGTGACCGCGGTGATCGGCTTGGGTTCACGCAAGGAGATGAGCAGGCCCACGCCGGGTTTGAACTTCGGGAACGGATCGGCGTCGTAGTAGCGGTCGGTCGACCATGCCGTGTCGGGCTTGGCGTCGATCGCCAAACCGGCGTCGCCCGGGCTGTCCGGCGATCCGTCGGGGGCGAAGACCGTCGCCGCCTCCACCGGGACGCGGTCGCCGGGAGCCAGTCCGCGCACGGTCTTGGTCTGCTCGGGAGGTGGGGGCGCCGCCGCGGTCGTCGGTACCAGCCCGAGTTTGTCCGCGTCCATCGCGACGTCGTCGTCGTTGGTCTCCAGCAGACCGTTGAGCGACGAGCCCAGCGCCAGGATCGCCACCGCAACGATGGCCGCGGCGGCACCGAGCCCGGTGCGGAGGATCGTGCGGCGGGCCACTTCTTTTCGTTCCTCGGGTCCGAAGTTGCGAAATTCGGCATAGCGCCCGGGCTTCGGCGTCGGCAGGGGCGGCATGACTCGGTGAGTGGGCGCGACGTCGGGTGCGGCGGCCTGTTCCAGCAAGGTGAGCAGCGTTGCGGCGCTGCTGATTCCGCCGTTGTCCCGCAGGAGCGCCGAGGTCGTGGTGGAGATCAGGAAGGGGATTCGCGGGTCGAGTTCGGCCGGCTCCTCGGGCCGGCCCGTCCCGTCCGGGCACTGGCCGAGGAGCAGCGTGTACAGCGCGCAGCCGATTCCACGCAGATCCGTCTGCGGGGTGGTGTCGGGCAGGACGGCCGGAAACGCCAGCGCGAGGTGTCCGTCGGCGCCGACCCGCAACCGTGCGGGATCGTCGACCGACAGCACGAGACCCGCGCGGTGCGCGGCCTCGGCGGCCGCGGCCAGCGCTCGCGTCATGGCGGCCACGGCGTCGGGTGCCTGCCTTTCGTCCGCGACCTCGCGGAGGCTCTGTCCGGCAAGCCAGTCCGATACCACGACCCCATAGGCGCCGGTGTGCAGCACATCGAGCACCGGCGCGATACCGGATGTGTCGAGACCACGCAGCCGGATGGTGCGCGCCAGGATCTCGTGGACGAACTCGTCGGGCAATTCTTGCGCGACGTCGACGACGGTCAGCGCGACGTGCTGTCCCGACGCGGTGTCGAGCGCCTGCCAGAAATCCAGCAGCGGGCGGCCGCCGTGCGGAGCGATCAGCCGGTATCGGCCCCCGATCGCCATGCCGGGAATCAGTCGTTGCTCGCGTGTGGCCATCGCTCCGAACTCACTCGCCGTGTGGGTCCACCCGTTCGCAACGGTGCGGCGGGGACGCCAGCCGGCTCAATCGTCGACGGTGAGTAGCCGCGCGGTGCGGTGCCTAAACGCGTCAGTCACCCTTCTTACCGTTGCCGTTGCCGTTGCCGCGTCCGTTGCCGTTGCCCTTCTTGGGCGGCTTGGGCGGTTTGGGTTGCTCGACGATCGGGGCCGCGCTCGGCGGTAGCGGCGCGGCGGTGGTCGGCGGCGGAGGTGGCGGCTGTGCCGGCGTGCTGGTGGAGACCTGTTGCGGCGGCGGCGTGCTCGACGACGGGTCCAGCGCCAACGCGAGGCCGGCCACGACGACCGCGACAAGCCCCGCGGCGGCCAACAGCAGCTTGCGCTCGCGGCTCATCGGCCGCCGCCGCGGCGCAGGAGCGACGAAGTAGTTGGCCGAGGGCGCGAGCGGTTCGGCGAGGATTTTGGTTGCGGGTCGTGGCGCCGCTGCGGGTGCCGGTCCCATCAGCGGTGCGGAGGGCGCGCCCATCAGCGTGGCGCGCATCTGCTCGGCGCTGCTGAACCGCTGGTTCACGTCTCGGGCCAGGGCCCGGTCGATCGTCGCGGCCAGCGTCGGGTCGACGTCAGGTCGTACCGCGCCGATCGGAGGCGGTGGCGCGTCGAGGATGGCGTGCAGCAGCGCGGCGGGATTCTCCTGGGGGAACGGCCGCTGTCCCGTCAACGCCTCATACCCCATCACGCCGACCGCGTAGAGGTCGTCGGCCACCGAGGCCGGTGCGCCCGCGACCCGCTCCGGGCTCATGTAGGCCATCGTGCCGACGATCTGTCCGGTGGCGGTGAGCGCGGAACCCGCGGTCTTGGCGATGCCGAAGTCGGCAACCTTCATCGCACCGCTGTTCGGGTTGATCAGCACGTTGCCCGGCTTGATGTCCCGGTGGACGATGCCCGCCGTATGCGCGCAGGCCAGTGCGCCGAGCACGTCGTCGAGCACCTTGCGTACACGCGGTGGCGGCATCGGCCCCATCGCGATCTCGTCCTGCAGTGTCTGTCCGGGCAGTCGCTCCATGACGATGAACGGGCTACCGGCATGCTCGCCGGAGTCGTGCACCGACACGATGTTGGGGTGGTTCAGCGCCGCGGCCGCGCGGGCCTCCTCCTCGAACCGTCGCCGCATGTCGGTATCGGTGGCGAACGCGGGATACAGCAGCTTGACCGCCACCGGCCGGTGCAACCGCGTGTCCCAGCCGTCGTGGACCTCGGCCATCCCGCCGCGACCGAGTACACCTCGCAATTCGTAGCGGTCCGCAAGTAGGTCGCGGCCGTCCATGCCGATAAGGTAGCCGAACCCGGGTGTGGGCAAACGCCCGCCGTTTGTGCTGGACAGGGGCGCTCCGCTAAACTAGAACACGTTTCAGTTTTCGATCAGAGGGGGTCCGGTGGCCACCGCCGACACCGAGCCGTCGCAGCTCACCAAATGGGACCCGGGTCTGACCGAACGCTTCTTCGCCGTCACCCGCCCGTTCCTCAAGCGCTACTTCCGTTCTGAGGTGCGGGGACTCGAGAACATCCCCGCGGGCGGCGCCCTGCTGGTGTCCAACCACTCCGGGGGCATGCTCCCGATGGACGTGCCGATCCTGGCCGCGGACTTCTACGCCCATCACGGCTACGACCGGCCCATCTACACGCTCAGCCACGACATGTTGATGGTCGGACCGACCGGCGAGTTCTTCCGCAAGATCGGCTATATCAGCGCCAACCACGAGAATGCCGACCGCGCGCTGCGCTCCGGCGGTCTGGTCGTGGTGTTCCCCGGCGGGGACTACGACGTGTACCGGCCAACGTTCTCGGAGAACGTCATCGACTTCGGCGGGCGAACCGGCTATGTGAAGGCCGCGCTCAACGCCGGTGTGCCGATCGTTCCGACGGTCGGCATCGGCGGCCAGGAGACCCAGATCTTCCTGTCGCGTGGCACCTGGCTGGCAGAGCGCCTCGGCCCGATCGCGCGGCTGGCCCGGGCGAAGATCATGCCGATCTCGTTCGGGTTCCCGTTCGGCCTGTCGTTGGTGGTGCCGCCCAACATTCCGCTGCCCTCCAAGATCGTCATGCAGGTGCTGCCGCCGATCGACATCGTGGCCGAGTTCGGCGAGGACCCCGACATCGACGAGGTCGACGCTCACGTGCGCCGGGTGATGCAACGGGCACTCGACGAGCTGGCCACCGAGCGCCGCCTCCCGATCCTGGGCTGAGACTTGTTTCGGACAGGCATCGGAGGGCTATGACGGACCTCGATGACTAGACGCCGTTTTCCGCTGCTGCGCGCGGCGGCCGAACTCGCCAATGCCGCCAACGGTGTGCAACCGCTTGGTCGCGAGGGCTACATCACCTTGCCGGTGTTCGCGTTCGGTTGGCCGACGTCGGAGGCAGCGCCGCTGTATCTGGCCGGGTCGGTGCTCGACGTCGGACGACGCGGGCTGCGGGGCGACTTCCGCGGCGCGAAGGGCCGTATCGCGTTGGCGCTCACCGCGATCGCATGGGCGTTGCTCGGGCTGATCATGTACCGCAACGTGACGTCGAAGCGGTATTTCGAGGAACCGCTGCGCGAGGCGCTCGGCGACGACTACGAGCAGGTGGCCTCGTCGTCGCAGCCCGCACGGCGGGGCCGACTCGTCGGCATCCCCCCGAATGAATTGGTGCGCCGTCGCTACGTCGAGCGTGCCAACACCGTCCAGTACGGGCCCCACGGCCGGGTCAACCGCGCCGACATCTGGCGGCGCGCCGACCTGCCGCGCGACGGCAAGGCACCGGTGCTGCTGCAGGTGCCCGGCGGTGCGTGGGCCATCGGCATGCGCAGACCCCAGGCCTATCCCCTGCTCAGCTACATGGCCGAGCGCGGCTGGGTGTGCGTGTCGATCGACTACCGGGTCAGCCCGCGCCACACCTGGCCCGCGCACATCATCGACGTCAAACGGGCCCTGGCCTGGATCAAGGAGAACATCGCCGACTACGGCGGGGACCCCGACTTCGTCGCGATCACGGGCGGCTCGGCGGGCGGCCACCTGTCCTCGCTGGCCGCGCTGACGCCGGATGATCCGCAGTGGCAGCCGGGATTCGAGGACGCCGACACGTCCGTGGCGGCCGCGGTGCCGATCTACGGCCGCTACGACTGGGTGTCGGCACGAGGCTCCGGCCGTAGGGAGTTCATCGCCTTCCTGCAGAAGTTCGTCGTGAAGAAGCCCATCACCGAGCACAAGCAGACGTACGTCGACGCCTCGTCGATCATGCGCGTACGTCCGGACGCCCCACCGTTTTTCGTGCTCCACGGCCAGGACGACTCGATCATCCCGGTGCAGGAGGGTCGCGACTTCGTCGAGGCGCTGCGCAAGGTGTCGACGTCCACCGTCGCGTACGCCGAAATCCCGCACGCTCAGCACGCATTCGACTTCTACGGCTCACCGCGGGCGCACTACACCGCGCAGGCGGTCGAGCGGTTCCTGTCGTGGGTGCACGCGCGGCGTCAAGTATCGAGCGGTCAATTGCCGCAGGCGAAGTCTGCCGGCGCGTAGGGAGAGGCGGCTGAGTAAAGCCGCCGCTACTGCGCCATCGCGGACTCGACCACCGTCAGTTCGTCGGAAAGCCCTGCCGCCCGGCGGATCTCAATGAAAGCATCAATCATCGCGTCGGTCAGCTCGTGCGGGTCGTCGAGCGTGGCACCGTCGGACAGCACCGAGATGTTGAGCTGGTCGACATAGCTCCACACCGTGATGTTCAAACCGCTTCCGGTGGTGAGTGGGCCGACGGAGTAGATCTCGGTGACCAGCGCACCGCCGACCCGACCGGGTTGCCGGGGGCCTGGCACGTTGGAGATCGGAAGGTTCAACACCTTGTTCTGGCCGTCCTTTTCGGCCAGCCAATGGAACAGCCGCTCGGCCGGCCGCGGCGGGAAGTACGCCGACCACCGGCTCACCAGTTCGGGCCCCATCAGGTGATGGGTCTCCTTGGCCTCCACGGCGGCGTCGTGTGCCGCCTGTACCCGCTGCAGCGGATCCTCGAGCTGGATAGGGACCGTCATCATGACACCGCTGAAGTAGTTGCCGGAGATCCGATCGGGAGAAAAGTCGAAACTGACTGGGACGGAAGCCAACAGAGGGTGGTCGGCCTGCCCGTCATACTTCAGGGACAGCTCGCGCAACGCGCCCGCCGAGATCGCGAGGACCATGTCGTTGACGGTGACGCCCAGATGCTTGGCGGTCGCCTTGACGTCGGCGAGCGCCAGGGTGGCCGTGGCGAACTTGCGTTGCGCGTCGACGCGGTGATTCATGAACGATGGTGGCGGCGTGAACGGCCGGGTGAGCTCCGGCGAGAGCTTCTTCGAGCTCTTGCGCACCCGTTGCAGACCCTGCGCCGTATAGCGCATGACGCCCGGTAGCCGACCGATCTGGCGCATGTGGTCGGCGAACGCGGTCCGCACCAATTCCGCCCTTCCCGGCGGCGGATCCGTTGCGTACGAGTCGCGCTCGGCCTGCGGGCCTTGTTGCAGGTCCATACCGCGGGCCAGGAGGTTCGCCGACGCGACCCCGTCGGCGAGGGCGTGGTGGATCTTGCCGAGCACCGCGATCCGTCCGTTGGCCAGGCCCTCGATGAAATACATCTCCCACAGCGGCCTGCTGCGGTCCAGCGGTGTGCTGGCGATCTGGCCGATCGCTTCGTCGAGTTGGCGGCGCCCGCCTGGGCTCTCCACCCGCCAGGGCCGCACGTGGTACTCGAGGTCGATCTCGCAGTTCTCCCGCCACATCGGGTGATGGAACTTGAACGGGATGTCAACGAGCTCGTAGCGGAACGGGTCGAGTTTGTAGAGCCGCCGATGGATGACGCGGCGAAACTCGTCGATGCCGAAGGGGCGGTCCCCCAACTCGGAAAGGTCGATCACCGCCAGCTTGAGGGTGTGCATGTGCACGGTCGGGGTTTCGGAATACAGCAGGATCGCGTCCCAGCCGCTGAGCCTCTTCACGTCGCCACCCCCTCCTGGAGGTGCCTATATAACCTCTTTGGCCCCGACCATGGCCCGATTTCGATGAATCTGGTTCAGGAACAATCCTATTGCCGTGGCGACCGACGCGGTACGGGCGCCGTCGGTCATATCGAACGCATGCCCGGCGCCGGGCAGTTCGATGTAACTCACCGCGGACCGCGACACCGTCCGCAGACGTTCCACGAAAGCGCGGGCCTGCACCACCGGAATGACACTGTCGCCGGTGCCGTGCACGATCAGGAACGGCGGCGCGTCGGGATGAGCCTGCGCGATCGGGGACGCCTTGCGATAGACACCCGGATCTCGGCCCACCTTGTGTCCGACGACGACGCGTTCCAGGAAGTCGATGAACCGCACCCGTTCGACGGTCGAGCGGTCCTCCCAGCAGTAGCGCCCGTAGATCGGGATCACGGCGTCGACGGAGGTGTCCGAATCGTCGGGCAGATCGGGATGCAACTCCGGATCGTTGGGCGTCAGGCCAGCAAGCGCCGCCAGGTGCCCGCCTGCCGAGGTGCCCGCGATCGCCACGAAGTCGCGGTCACCGCCGAACTTGTCGACGTTCGCGCGCGCCCACGCGATCGCGGTCTTCACGTCGTGGATATGCGCCGGCCACCGGTGGTGCGGCGCCACGCGGTAGTCGATGGACAGGCACACCCAGCCCTTCTCGGCGAGGTGGGACATCAGCGCATAGCCCTGCAGGATGCGCTTGCCGTGAACCCATGCGCCGCCCGGTACGAAGATCAGCACCGGAGCGGGCTCGGCCGGTAACTCCTTGGGCCGCCACACGTCGAGCAATTGCGAGGGACGGGGTCCGTACTGCACCGACGTGCGATAGACGTTGCGCCGGTGCTCGCGCAGCTTCCACAACGGCGGCACCGACTCGGGCGCGGGCCACTCGATCGCGAGGTCCTTGGCGTTGACGACGCCGCGCAGCGCGGCTTGGGTGACGACATTGGTGCTGTTGCGCTCCGCCTCCTTTTGCTCGGCATCGCCCGGGCTAAACCATGACTTCACCGTCGAGCCCAGAAAGTCCGGCGCATGGCGGGAGCCCCAGGCGGTCACCGCGGCCAGGGTGCCCAATGGCTCCAGGTGCTTTCCGATGACGGGCAGCGAAGCCGACGCCACGCTCATCGCCAGCATGTAGTCGGAGGGACCGGCGTTCAGCAACCACCGCGCGCGTGTCCAGAAGGTCGGGCCTGGGTACCGGGCATCCGGTCGCACCGTCATTGCGCGACTGTACCTCGGCGGTCCTCACGCATATGTCAACTTCTTGAAGTGTCTACCGTTCACATTTCGGGAGGTCGGAGGCCTATACCGTGACCTGCGAAGATGGTTTAGCGTGACTTGCCGACCGTCAACTTCGAAGAGGACTCCCACGTGAGTAAGTCAGCGCTTGCCATCACCGAAGAGCACGTCGACCTGGCCGACGCGGCGTTCGGCCAGCTCAATCGTGTCAACAGCCGGGCGGCAGCCCGCTCGACGCTGGAGGGCGGTTCGTCGCACCCCGCCGAGATCTGGTCGGCCGCGGCGGGCCTCGGATGGACCGGTCTGGCCGTCGCCGAGGAATACGGCGGGTCCGGTTTCGGGCTCGCGGAGCTGGCGGTGGTGCTCGAAGCCCAGGGACGGGAACTGTGTCCCGGGCCGTTTTTGCCCACCGTGGCGGCGGCCGTGGTGGTTGACCGGTGTGCACCTGATTCACTTCGCGCACAACTGCTTCCAGGTCTGGCCGACGGCAGCACCGTGGGTGCGCTCGCGGTCTCGGGCAGCGTGACAATGGGATCCGATCTGGTCGTGACCGGTGAGAGCCCCGCGGTGCTGGGCGCTCCCGACGCGAACCTGCTGGCCGTGGTCGCGGGCGACGACGTCGTCGTCATCGATTCCGCCGCCGAGGGCGTCACGATCACCCCCCTCGAGTCGATGGACACCTCGCGCAGCCTGGGCAAGGTCGCGCTCAGCGGTGTGACGGTCACCGACGAGCGTCTGCTTCGCGGCGCAGCCCGTAAGGCGCACACGGTCTTTCGTATCCTCGCGTCGGCCGAGGCCGTCGGCGTGAGCTGGGCCAGCATGGAAATGGCCGTCGAATACGCCAAGGTCCGTGAGCAGTTCGGCCGGACGATCGGGACATTCCAGGCCGTCAAGCACCACGCGGCCAACATGCTCGTCAACGCCGAGGTGACGACGGCCGCGACATGGGATGCCGCCCGCGCCGACGACCTGGACAGCGCGTCGTTCCCCGCCGCGGTCGCAGCGGCGCACGCCATCCGGACGCAGATTTTCAACGCGCAGACCAACATTCAGCTGCACGGCGGGATCGGTTTCACCTGGGAACACGATTCCCACCTGTATCTGCGGCGCGCGAGGACGCTCGCGGCGCTGATGGCCGAGGCCGGCGATCCGCTGCTGGATGTCGTCGAAGCGCAGCGCAGTGGCCAGGCGCGTGGTGCGACGTTCACGCTGCCGCCGGAAGCCGAGCAGTTCCGCGAGCAGGCGCGCGATGCGGTCGCGAAGCTACGCTCCCTGCCCGCCGACCAACAACGCGACTATCTCGTCGATTCGGGTTATCTGGTGCCGCACTGGCCCAAACCGTGGGGACGCGCCGCGGAGGTGCTCGAGCAGCTGGTCATCGAAGAGGAATTCGCCGATGTCGAGCGGCCCGACCTGGGCATCACCGGCTGGGTCACGCTGACCATCGCCCAGGCGGGCACCGACGACCAGCGGGAGCGCTGGGTCGAACCGGTGCTGCGCGGCGAGGTGATGTGGTGTCAGCTGTTCTCCGAACCCGGCGCGGGCTCCGATGCCGCGGCCGTGCGGACATCGGCGAAGAAGGTCGACGGCGGCTGGCGCGTGACCGGCCAGAAGGTGTGGACAAGTCTGGCCCACCAGTGTCAGTGGGGTCTTGCCACCGTGCGCACCGACCCAGAGGCACCCAAGCACGCGGGTGTGACGATGATGGCCATCGACATGAAAGCCCCTGGTGTGACGGTGAATCCGCTTCGCGGGCTGACCGGCCATGCGCACTTCAACGAGGTGTTCTTCGACGACGTCTTCGTCCCGGACGCCGACGTCGTGGGGGATGTGAACAAGGGTTGGCTGGTGGCCCGCGCGACGCTGGGCAACGAGCGCATCTCGATCGGCGGCGGTTCGGGCGGAGCGACCGGGTTCACCGCGGCCGATCTGGTCAAGTTGCTCGACAACGCGTCGGCCGAGACCAGGGCGACTTACCTGCGGCGGGCCGGCGAGGTGATCGCCGAGACGCACACGTTGCGGTTGTTGAACCTGCGGCGGGTGACCCGCGCGATCGCGGGTTCGGAACCCGGGCCCGAGGGCAATGTCACCAAACTCCTGGTGGCCGAATCCGGGCAGCGGATGACCGAACTGGCGATGGAGTTAGCCGGTTCCGCGGCCGTCGTCGGACAGACCCCGACGTTGACGCTGGCCTACCTCGGTAACCGGGCGATGACGATCGCCGGCGGCACCTCCGAGATCACCCGCAGCACGATCGCCGAGCGCATCCTGGGTCTACCGCGCGACCCGTTGCTGAAATAGTCAGGCCAGCAACGCGATTCCCCCAGTTACCAGGGCGACGACCTTGATCGCCTCGAGCGCTACGTAGCCGTAGTGGGCGCGTGACCGCCCCGGTGGCGACTGCCCCGACGGTGCCGACAGGACCGCGTCGGAGCGGCGGTTCAGCGCCGGACGGACGGCGACCAGTTGGGCCGCCAATGCCACGACGACGACACCGACCGCGATGACGGCAACCCCTGACGGCCGCGCGATCGCCACGGCGATGACCAGGACCACTGCCAGCGCGGCCTCGATGCTGTTGAGTGCGCGGAACACCAACCGGCCGATGCCGAGCCCGATCTGCAGGGAGACCCCCGGGGCCCGAAACTTCAGCGGGGCCTCGATGAACGAGATGGCGACCACCATGCCCAACCAGACGAAGGTGACCGCGATCGAGACCGCCTGTGCGACTGTCATTGAACTCGCCTCCTCGGCGCGATATGTGCGATGCAGAGCCCTGGCTCTGCGAACGGAGTCAACGCGTCCACGGTGACCGGTGCGTCCCAAGCGGTCAACGCGCCCTGCATGAGGCCGAGATGCACGGGACAGATGACTTCCCGGCGGTTCACGGCCAGCTCGAGGAACGGACAATTGCGCAATCCGATGTCACCGAGATCGGCGTCGGCGGAACGCCGTTCGGGAGCGAATCCCAATTCGCCGAGCAGGTCCGTCAGCCGGTCGACGGCCTGCCCGGGGCCGGAAACGGTGTCGTCCCCGGTCGCGGCGGTCTCGTTGCGCGCCCACACGCGGCCCGCGGCGACCGCCTGAGTGTGCGGGTCCCGCTGGCGTGCGAGCGCATCGGCCAGGACACCGGCCAACGTCCGGTAGTCGCGCGGACCGACCGGGTCCATGCCCGTCGGCACCTGGAACATCAGCGGTGGCCGGCCCGGTCGTGCCCGTTCGGCTTCGACCGTTTCCACTCGGCCACTCCTGGCCAGTGTCTCCAGATGGAATCGGGCGGTGTTGGGGTGCACCGACAACCGCTCGGCGACCTCGCTGATGCTCATGGGCCTGCCTGCGGTGCGCAGCGTCGTCAGTACCGCTTCGCGACGCCCTGCCATCGCTAATCCCTTGTGAAGATTGCGGCCCGCGGGCACTCGGCGATGGCCTTCTCGCTCTGTTCCTGCAGCTCGGCGGGGATCGGGTCGACGGTCACCACGGAGTAGTCGTCGTCATCGAGTTCGAACACCGCCGGTGCGTACTTCACGCAGATCGCGTTTCCCTCACAGCGATCGCGGTCTACCACGACATGCATGACGCCTCCTCGACTCTCGGTAGCGACGTACCGAGAGTTTATACAACTAGTACTTGTATAAACAATGGCAGCCTGCAGCATGTGATGCGACGTCGACCTCCGCGTCGGTTGGGTAATACTTGTCGGGTGTCCACCGACTTCCATCCAGAATTGAGACGGGCCGCCCGACGTACACCCAGGCAGATCATCACACCCGTGACTCTGCCCCTCGTCCGTATGGTCACCCGACGCATGTGGCGCCGACCGCCACGCGATGTCGAGGCGCTGACCCTGCCGTCGGGAGTCGACGTCTGGCTGTACCGGCCGCCCGGCGGCACGGGTAAAGGGCCGGCGCTGCTGTGGATTCACGGCGGGGGTTATCTCATCGGCCATCCGGGCCAGGACAGCGAGCTGTGCCGCCGATTCGCGGCGCGACTGGGAGTCACGGTGGCCTCCGTCGACTACCGGTTGGCACCCGAACACGCGTACCCGGCCGCGCTGGACGACTGCTATTCGACGCTGAAGTGGTTGGCCGCCTTGCCGTCCGTGGACTCAGGCCGTGTCGCGATCGGGGGCGCCAGCGCCGGGGGCGGATTGGCCGCCCAATTGGCGCTGCTGGCGCGGGACCGCGGTGAAGTCACGCCATCAGCCCAGCTGCTGGTCTACCCGATGCTCGACGACCGCACCGTGGACCGCCGGGAACTGGACAAACCTGGGCTTCGTTTGTGGAACAAGTCGAGTAACAAGCTAGGCTGGTCGGCCTATCTCGGCGACGCTGATCCCGCCGTGGCCGTACCGGCTCGCCGGAACGACCTGGCCGGGTTGCCACCGGCCTGGATCGGGGTCGGAACGCTGGACCTCTTCCACGACGAGGATATCGTGTACGCCGAACGGCTCAAGGCCGCAGGTGTGCCGTGCGAGGTCGAGATCGTCGAGGGCGCGTTCCACGGCTTCGACGGCATCGTCCCGAAAGCCTCTGTCTCACAGCGGTTCTTCGACAGCCAGTGCGCGATGCTGCAGCGAGCGTTGGCGCCGGCGGCCGCTTGAGTCACCCGCGCTCGAACACCACGTCGCCCGCGATCACGGTGGCGGCGACCATGTCCGACGCCAGCGTCCCGAACACATCGTCGGGGGACGGCTCGAGCACCACCAGATCGCCCGGCTCCCCGGGCGCGACGGTCCGGCGCCGCAACGGATCATCCCCGCCACCGAAGAACATGGCCAGCGCTTCGGGCGCGGTGATACGTTCGTCCGCACCGAGCACCGCGCCGCTGCCGGTCACCCGTCGCACCGCGGCACGCATCGTCGCCCACGGGTCACCCTCACCGAACGGCATGTCGGTCGACAGCGCGACCGGCACGCCGGCGCGCAACAGCGAAGCGACGCGCCACAATTCATGGTGTTGGCCGGGGGGCACGTCGTCGAGGTACTGATCGCCGCGCTCGACGACGAAGTTCGGCTGCGTCACCACGGTGACACCGCTCGCGACGAGGGACGCGATGCCGTCGTCGGGAACGATGGAGGCATGCTCGATGCGGTCCCCCGGATGCGTTCCGGACGCCTGCAGCGCGGCGAGAGTGACGACGAGCTGCGCTGCGGTCACACAGTGCACGGCGACCGGTGCGCCCTCGTCGTGCCGTCCGGCGATCCACGAGGTGAGACCGTCGAGGTCGAGGTCGGTGTCGTGCAGGATTCGCTTACCGGGCGCTAGGAAGAGCACGCGCTGACGCAGCTCGCCGCGGCGATGGGTATCCAAAAGCTGGACCATGTCGTCGATCTCGAGGTTTGGGGTGGCGTCGGTGACGCCGGTGACGCCCAGACCGCTGAGTTGCTCGCTGACCTCGCTCAGGCCTGTTTCGTTGCGCTGCAGGGCATCCGACCACGAGCTGTCGGCGCTGCGCAAGCGCCCGTCAGGATGGTCTGCCATTCCGACGAGTGCCAGTCCCGCCGAGTTCAGTGTCCACAGCACGCCGCTGCGGTGTTGCACCCGGACCGGAAGTGCGGGCGCCACCTCGTCGAGCACAGTGCTATCGAGGTGGCCGGCCACCGCCTCGTGATAACCCACGGCCCGTACCCAGCCGTCTGGGCCGGGGTCCGCGTTTGCCAGCGCGCGGGCCAGCTGCGCCCGGTTGCGCACCTCGGCCGGGCCGACCCGCACCGACCGCAAAGCCGCTGCCGCGGAACGCAGATGGACATGGTGATCGTGTAGTCCCGGTATGACGGTCCGACCGGCGGCGTCGTAGACCGGCTCGCCGCGAAGAGGCGTCAGCATCGGCTCGACGGCAGTGATGCGTTCTGCGACCCGGATGTCGACGGCGCTGCCGTCGAGCAGGGTGGCCCGCTGGATCAGCAAGACGCGAGCCGTCGCTGCTCGATCAGCTGCTCCACCTCCTCGTTGTCCGCCCCCAGAGGTGACGCAGTGTCCGACAGTTGCGGTGCTGTGGCACAGGATGATCGCCCGTCCCGCGGTAACTGCGCGTAGGTGGCGGCGACGGCGGCCATCGACATCTCGATCAGTTCGCCTCCCCCGCTGCGCAACGACTGCGCGACGGCCAGCGCCGCCTCGAGACCGGTAAGCGGGTCGGCGATCGCATCGCCGCAGAACTCCGGCGCGTCGGGTTCACCACAAACCAGGCCGCCCGATACGGCGGCGTCGTCGCCGAACGCCACCCAGTTTCGGCGGTCACCGTCCGTGCCGTGACCGGTGACCCGCAGCCACACCCGGCCGTCTCGCGGCGTCACGTCGGTCGGGGCGAGACCGCGACGAACCAACGCCTCCGGCCGCGAGGACTCGATCACGACGTCCGCGGCGGCCAGCAGCGCCCGCAGACCGGAGGGCTCGTCGAAATCGACGCTGTAGGAGAGCTTTCCGGCATTCATCCAGTCGAAGAACGATTGCGGCCCGTGGCGGGCCCCGTCGGGCCGCGCGGCGCTCTCGACCTTGACAACCGTCGCGCCCGCCGACGCGAGCAACCGTCCACACAGCGGTCCTGCCCACAACGCCGACAGGTCCGCGACCAAGAGGTCAGCCGGGCCCCGCGTTGCGGTGGCCGCGCCGAACGGGTACACCCGCGGACCCTCGGGAGGGGTCTCGGCGAGGCCCGCGGCCGGTAGGCCGAGCAGCCGGGCGCGCTCCGTCAGGTCGGCACAGTCGTTTTCGACAACCCAGCGCTGCACGGCCGGCCAAGGATCGTCGACCTCATCGGCCGAGACCAGCGCCGGAACCGCGGCGATGTCGTCGGGCCGCGCCAACGTGAGGGCACACCAGCCATCACGGCTGCGCATCATGCGCGTTGCGCCGCCCGCCGACACTTGACCAACCGGCGATAGGCCCAGCAGCGCGGCACGCCCGCCGATCAACTCGGCGGCGTCGATCCGCACGCCGGTGAAGGTTTCGAAGGCGTCGGCGACCCGCCCGGCCCGGTCGAGCACGGCGGTGGGGACAGTCAACATCGTCGACGTCACGCCCCCCATTGTCGGCCTACTTCGCACGCGGGTGCCGCCCGGGGTGGGAGCGGCTCAGAATTGCAGCACGGTGAAGCGCCAATCAAGCACGCTGCGGTCCTGCTCATCAACCGCGTACACCAGCGAGCGCACCGTCAGAACGCCGCCGCGACCGTCCGCAAGCGGTTCGGCCTTCTCGATGTGCACCTCGCTGTAGAGCGTGTCCCCTTCGTACACCGGCCCGGTGTGGTCGCAGGACTGCCAGCCGAGGACGGTCACCAGGTTGGGCAGCAGCCGGCTCACCTGGGCCAGCGCCAGTCCGATGGTGTGGCCGCCGTAGACCAGCCGCCGGTTGTTGACCCGCCAGTCGTGGTGTGTCGCAGCGATGTTCAACGTCAACCGGGCCAGCTCAGGTGCGCTGCTCACCACGTCGGCGGTGCTGTGCAACACCGTGCCCGCGAGTCCCGGATCGAAGTGGGCTCCAGGCACCTTCGCGCGGTACGCCTCGGCGTCCCAGTCCGAGGTCGGATCGGGTACGGGCGGGGTTTCTGCGCCGATCGTCGACAGGTCGTCGGCGTGCCCGGTGTCGCCGGCGCCGTCGCGCAGCGGCAGCATCGCGCAGCGGTGAAAATCGAGCACCAGTCGGCCGAGGTCGTCGACGGTGGTCATCCGCAGTGCGGCCAATCCCGTCCGCGCTCTGCCGGGCTTGGTGGAGTTCTCCTTGAGCCCCACCACTTCGGTGCGGGTGAACAGGGTGTCGCCGATGGCGGGAAAGCGGTGAAACACCAGGCCGCGGTAGAACAGGTTGGCCTTCACCCGCTGGGTGACCAGCGTGGTCTGGCCGATCGCGACGTCACAGACCAGGGCCGGATGCGCCAGCGGGGCGGTCGCGCCGGTCACCGCGGCGGCCAGCTCCCCGTCGAGCGCGAGGCGCAGCCGATCCCCCACGATCGACTGGTGCACGGCGGCAACACCCGAGGTCAGCGTCATCGGCGGCGCGGTGTCGAAAACCTGTCCGACGTGCAGGTCGTCGAAGTACGGGCCGCTCACGGGTGCCAACTCTGGCATTGGGCCGCACAAAGTGTCAATATGGCCGTACATGAACGAGGAAGAGACGATGCAGGTCGCCACCGTGCGGGCCTTCATCGACCGCGAGGTCAAACCGCGAGTACGCGACGTCGAACACGCCAACGAATATCCCGAGGCGTGGATCGAGCAGATGAAGCAGATCGGCATCTACGGTCTGGCGATCCCCGAGGAATACGGCGGTTCCCCGGTGTCGATGCCCTGCTACGTCGAGGTGACCCAGGAGCTGTCCCGCGGCTGGATGAGCCTTGCCGGGGCGATGGGCGGGCACACCGTCGTCGCCAAGCTCCTGGTGCTGTTCGGCACGGAAGAGCAGAAGCGCCGCTATCTGCCTGCGATGGCGACGGGCGAGATCCGCGCGACGATGGCGTTGACCGAACCCGGCGGTGGTTCGGATCTGCAGAACATGTCGACGACGGCGCTGCCGTCCGAAGGCGACGGTCTGACCATCAACGGCTCGAAGACCTGGATCTCCAACGCGCGGCGATCCGGACTGATCGCGCTGTTGTGCAAGACCGATCCGGCCGCCACTCCGCGCCACAAGGGAATCTCGGTGGTGCTCGTCGAGCAGGGCATGACGGGGCTGTCGGTGTCGCGCGATCTGCCCAAGCTCGGGTACAAGGGCGTCGAATCGTGTGAGCTTATCTTCGAGGACTGCCGCGTGCCCGCGTCGGCGATCCTCGGCGGCGAACCTGGTAAGGGCTTCGCCCAGATGATGAAAGGGCTTGAGACGGGCCGTATCCAGGTCGCGTCGCGGGCGCTCGGCGTCGCGACGGCCGCGTTGGAGGATGCGCTTCGGTACGCACAGGAGCGCGAGAGCTTCGGGCAGCCGATCTGGAAGCACCAGTCGATCGGCAACTACCTGGCCGACATGGCCACCAAACTCACCGCCGCCCGCCAGTTGACGCGCTACGCCGCTGAGCGCTACGACAGCGGCGAGCGCTGCGATATGGAGGCCGGGATGGCGAAGCTGTTCGCCTCCGAGGTCGCGATGGAGATCGCGCTCAACGCGGTCCGCATCCACGGCGGATACGGCTACTCCACGGAATACGACGTCGAAAGGTACTTCCGCGACGCGCCGTTGATGATCGTCGGCGAGGGCACCAACGAGATCCAGCGCAACGTGATCGCCTCGCAGTTGGTGTCACGAGGTGGCCTGTAGGCGATGAGGTCCGCGCCGGCGTACCAGACCCTGCGCGATCAGTTGCGCGAGCAGATCGCGGCCGGCCGCTACCGCGACGGGGCCCGGCTGCCGACGGAATCGGAACTCGTTGCCGCGCATGGTCTGTCGCGCCAGACCGTGCGTCGGGCGTTTCAGGACCTGGTGGCCGAGGGTGTGGTGTACCGGGTGCCGGGCCGCGGTACGTACGCCAGCGGTTCGGGGCGACGCTATCTGCGCCAGTTCGGCTCGATCGACGACCTGATGAGCCTGTCCGATGACACCACGATGGAGGTGCTGGGCGGACTGCGGCGCCGGGTCGACGTCGAAGCCGCCAGCAGGCTGCGACTCGACGACGACATCGTGTACACGGTGGTGTTCCGGCGGTTGCACGGCACCGACCCCGGGGTGCCGTTCGTGCTGACCACGGTGCATCTGGCGCCGACGGTGGCAGCGGCGGTGGCAGACTCACCGGAGTTGACCGACGGGGCGGTCGGCACCCAAACCGTCATCGGACTGCTCGAGCCGCATCTGAGCGCACCGATTGTCGAGGCCGCACAATCGATCACGGTCGCCCCCGCCGATGCTGAGGTCGCGGACGCGGTGCGGTGCGAACCCGGTCATCCGATGCTGCGTGTCGACCGGTTGTACTCGGATGCAGAACGCCGGCCGGTCGAACTGTCGGTCAGCCATTTCCTGCCCGAGCAGTACACCTACCGGGTGACGTTGCGCCGCTCGGGTTGACGTGACTTCGGTGTCCTAACAGTGGCGCAGCGATCGTTAGAGCACCGAAATCACACGATGGCGTCGATCAGCCCCCACCGCAGCGCCGTCGGCGGATCGATGGTGCGGCCCGACAAGACCAGATAGGCCGTGCGCCAGCGTCCTATCCGACGGGTGATGCTCACCGTGCCGCCGGCTCCGGGGATCAGCCCGAGAGTCAGTTCCGGCAGCCCGAAGACGGCGTTCGGGCTCGACTCGATGTGCCCGCAGAATGCCGCCATCTCCAATCCGCTGCCGAGCACTTGACCGTGGACCCGCGCACGGCAGCGCTCGCCGAGGCGATCGGTCAGCTCGGCCAGCACCAACGCGGGGCTGTAGCGGGTGCGGGCAAAGTGTGCGCTTACGGGATCGACGAAACTACCGAACTCGGCGAGATCCCCGCCGCTGCAGAACGACGGCCCGTTGCCGGACAGGATCACCTCGGTGACCGACGGGTCGACCCGCGCGACCTCCAGCGCCTCCAGGAGTGCGCCGCGAGCGTCGGTGGAGAACGCGTTGTGCCGCCGCACCCGGTTGAACCGAACATGGACCGTGCCGTTGATACGTTCGGCCACAACGGGATCGGGGATCTCGGGAACCTGCGAGGGTCCGCGCTCCTCGAGCCAGCGCGCGAACTCCGGCCCCGACTGCAGCGTGGAGTACGCCAGCGATTCGGTGATGACACCGGCGAAGGCGGGGGCGGTGGGGTCGACGGCGCGAAGTACGTCGTCGCAAATGCCCGCGGCATGCGGCCAGTGGGCGCACCGCTGCGTCACTTCGGCGAGGGCGTCGGCCACAGATTCGACCGTGATGACCCGACGGTCGTCGGAATCACGTTCCGATAGGGTGAATGTGGCATCGTCGGTTGGCGATTCGATCGCCACGATGATGCCCGATGGCAATTCGACGTGGGTCACGAGTACTTCTTGACCAGCTCCTGCTTGAGCATCTTGCCGGTCTCCGTACGGGGCAGTTGCGCCTCGAACGAGATCGACCGCGGACACTTGTAGTGGGCCAGTCGTTCCCGCAGCCACTCGAGCAGTTCCTCGCCGAACTCGTCGGTGGCGTCTGCGGGGTCGACGGTCTGCACCACACCCTTCACACGCTGGCCCATCTCTTCGTCGTCCACCCCGAACACCGCCGCGTCCAACACCTTCGGATGGGTGATCAACAGGTTCTCGGCTTCCTGCGGATAGATGTTCACCCCACCGGAGATGATCATGTGGTGCTTGCGGTCCGTCAGGAACATGTAGCCGTCCTTGTCGAGATAGCCCACGTCGCCGACCGTCACCCACCCGTGCCGCTCACGCGACTCGGCCGTCTTCACCGGATCGTTGTGGTAGACGAAACTCATTGGGCCCATGTCGAAGTAGATCTGACCGGGCTGTCCCGGCGGCAGTTCCTCGCCGTCCTCACCGAGCACATGCGCCTCACCCAGCAGCGGTTTGCCCACCGAGCCCGGGTGGTTGAGCCAGTCCTCGGCGGTGATGAAGGTGATGCCCGCACCCTCGGAGGACGAGTAGTACTCGTCGATGACCGGACCCCACCAGTCGATCATCTGCTTCTTGATGTCGATCGGACACGGTGCGGCGGCGTGCACGACTCGGCGGATCGACGAGAGATCGTACGAATCGCGGATATCAGCCGGGAGTTTGAGCATTCGGACGAACATCGCAGGCACGAACTGTCCGCTGGTGACCCCGTACTTCTGGATGGCTGTCAGCGCCTCCTCGGGCTCGAACTTCCGCATGATCACCGTGGTGGCACCCATCGCTTGCGCGGACATCGTCCACATACACGGCGCGGTGTGATACAACGGCGCCGGGCTGAGATACACCGAATCACTGTCCATTTGGATGGCCATCAGCAGGGCGGACAGCATGTTGCCGGCCTGCTCCGGGGAAGTATGGGGTAGCTCGCGCCGAATCCCCTTGGGGCGTCCGGTGGTTCCGGACGAGTACTGCAGTAGGTCACCCTCGATCTCGTCGGGGATGGGGGTTTTCGGATGATCCGCGACGCACTCCGGGTAGCGCTGCCAGCCATCGAGGTCGTCGTCTGCGAGAAGCAGCAGATCGGGCAGACCGTTGGGCAGATGCTCCTCCAGCTCCTCGCAGACCTTACGCATCGCCTGCGATCCGATGACTGCCTTGGCGCCGCTGTTGTCGACGATGTAGGCGGCCTCGGCTGCGGTCAGATGCGTGTTGATCACCGCGTAGTACAGGCCGCTGCGCCGGGCCGCCCACATCACGCCGTGCAGGTGTTCGTTGTTCTCCATCAGGACAGCGACGGTGTCCCCCTCGACCAGTCCCGCCCGCCGGAAGTGGTGGGCCAACCGGTTGGCGCGCGCCTCGAGCTCGGCGAACGTCACCGTGATGCCACTGGGATGCATGATGACGGCGGGTTTGTCGGGCGTGGCCTCGGCATGTTCGCGGATCTGCATGGGCCGACTCTACGATGTGCCCAGTTGACAGGTGTCAAGTGGTCGATCCTGTCCTTTACCGCCATCGCCGCCTTAGCATGAAAGCCGCAGCATATGGGGGTGCGGCGGTGGCCGGATGAATGGCGGGCGGGAAGCGGCACCCTCCGGGGTGGTCACCTTCCTGTTCACCGACATCGAAGGGTCGACCCGGCGTTGGGAAGCCGACGCCGAGGCGATGCGTTGCGCGCTGGCCGACCACGATGACACCTTGCGCCGTGCGGTGGAGTCGAACGGCGGCCGGCTGTTCAAGCACACGGGTGACGGCATCTGTGCGGCGTTCTCCTCGCCCCGCCATGCGGTCGATGCGGCGATCGACGCCCAGCGGGCTCTCGAGCTCCCTGTACGGATGGGTATCGCGACCGGTGAGGCCGAGTGCCGGGACGGTGACTATTTCGGCGCGGTGCTCAACCGCACCGCGCGTGTGATGGCCGCCGGCCACGGCGGCCAAGTCTTGTTAGACGGCGCGACGCAGGCCCTGATAGGTGACGAAAACGTGACCGCCCTAGGCCCGAAGCGCCTACGTGACATGGCACGACCGGTCGAACTGTTTCAACTGCGTGCCGCTGGATTACGCACGGACTTCCCACCAGTCCGGACTGCGGACCCCACGCCCGGGAATTTGCGTGTACCGCCGACGAGCTTCGTCGGTCGGGAGGCCGAAGTCACCGAGGTCGAGACGGCTTTGAAGGCACATCGTCTGGTGACACTGACCGGTGTCGGTGGTGTGGGCAAGACGCGGCTCGCGTTGGAGGTGGCGTCACGCGTTTCAGCAAATTTTCCGGACGGGATCTTCGTGATCGAGCTGGCCCCGGTCGGTGACCCGAGCGCGGTGCCGGAAGCGGTCGCCGCCGCGTTGGGAAGCACCCAGCAGCCGGGACAGAGCATGACCGAAAGCGTGGCCGCCGTGTTAGAAGGTCGTTCGAGGTTGCTGTTGTTCGACAACTGCGAACACATGCTCGACGCGGCGGCGGATGTGATCGAGACGATCTTCGCGCACTCGACAACAGTGAAAGTCCTAGCCACAAGCCGGGAAGGTCTGCGGCTGAACGATGAACAGCTCTGGCCGGTGCCTTCATTGGATGTCACCACCGGAACCGAATCGGCCGCAGCCACTCTGTTCCAAGACCGCGCCCGGACCGTAGCGCCGAACGCGTCGATGTCCGCACCGGACGAGGCTGCCGCGGTCGTAGAAATCTGCCGGCGACTCGACGGTATCCCACTGGCGATAGAACTGGCTGCATCACGGATGGTCTCGATGACGGCGATCGAGATTCGGGATCGGCTGGATGACAGGTTCCGGTTGCTCGTCGGCTCGCGAAGGGCTTTGGAGAGGCACCAGACTCTCCGGCACGCGGTGCAGTGGTCATACGACCTACTCGATGAGACCGAGAAGGATCTTCTGGCGCGGTGTTCCGTCTTTTACGGCGGTTTCGATTTGCCTGGCGCTTGTGCGGTGGCCGGCTCTAGCGACGAATTGGCGACGCTGGACGTACTTGACGCTTTGGTACGCAAGTCGTTGTTGGTCGCCGACGGGTCTACCGGGCGGACACGGTACGTAATACTGGAGACCATTCGTCAGTTCGCAGCAGAGCAACTCGTGGCCTCAGGCGCGGCTTTCCCCGCACGCATCGCCCACGCGCGCTACTTCGCGAGTCGGGAAGCCGACATCATGACCCTCTGGGATGGCCCACGCCAACGCGAAGCCCACGATTGGCTGGCCGTTGAGTTCGCAAACCTGCGCGCGGCCTTCCGATTCGCCGTCGACAGCGACGATCTCGATACTGCCGCCCCTATCGTGGTGTGCGCGACCCTCCTCGGTTACTACGTCGAGCAATACGAATCGAGCACCTGGGCCGAGGAGATCATCGAGCCCGCTCGAGCTTGCGACCATCCGCGGCTCGCGCAGCTCTATATGTCGGCGGCTTTATGCTACATGGCCGGACGGAGCGCTGACTTCGTCCGATACACCGAGGCAGGCGAACGAGCTATCGACAGTGGACGTTTCGATGTCGTCCCCCTCGGACTCGAGTCCGCCCTCGGTGGCGGCTTCCTGTACGCCGCCAGCCCCCAGCGATGCATTGAGTGGGGCCGGCGGTTGATCTCGAGATGGCCGAACAATCGCTACTGGGCGTTACCGCACCTGATTTTCGCATCGACGTTCGCCGGAGATCATGACGAAGCACAGACCCTGTCAAAAGAGCTGTTCGCAGGCTTTGACAGCGTCGTGAATCCGGCTCTGCTCACCGGCGCGTTATTCGCATACGGCTATACACAGCGCAAGCGCAACCCCGACGCCGCTTACGAAGCCCTCAAGCGTGGGTTCGCGGTCGCGCAAGCCACCGGCAATAAGCAAATGGAATCGGTGCTTGCCACGACCCTGGCTAGCGTGGCAGCGAGCCACACCAGCTCGACGGAAGCACTGGGATACCTGGAGCTCGCCATCCGTACATATCTCGACTCGGGCAGCCTATCGTTCATCTCGGGGGCGTTCGGCCTCCTCGCCGTGGTGCTCGACCGGTGCGGATGTTACGAGCAGGCAGCCACAGTCGGCGCCTTTGCGCCTAGTGCCATCTCCCGCGCAACCTATCCTGAGATCGATGAAGCCCTCGCGCATACGCGAGACGCGCTGGGGGACACAGATTTTGAAAGGGTAACGCGATCCGGCGCCGAGATGACCGTTGCCGCGACAGCGTCCTACGCGCTCGATCAGATCGAACGCGTCTGCACAGATCTTCTCCGCGAAGACGATGCGTGATGAGTGTTCTCTCGTTTCTGTTCACCGACATCGAAGGGTCTACCCGGCGTTGGGAAGCCGACGCCGAGGCGATGCGGTGCGCGCTGGCCGACCACGACGAGACGATGCGTCGGACGGTGGAGTCGCACGGCGGTTGGCTGTTCAAGCACACGGGTGACGGCGTCTGTGCGGCGTTCTCCTCGCCACGACAAGCGGTGGATGCGGCCGTCGACGCCGAGCGGGCTCTAAGTCTGCCGGTGCGGATTGGCATCGCGACCGGCGAGGCGGAGTGTCGGGACGGAGACTATTTCGGCGCGGTATGCAACCGCACCGCGCGCGTGATGGCCGCTGGGCATGGCGGGCAGGTCCTCATCGACCGGATGACGGCGGATCTCGTATCCGGGGTCGATCTCGTCGCCCTTGGTGCACGACGTCTACGTGACATCGCCAAGCCCGTCGAGGTCTTCCAGGTCCGAGCACAAGGACTGCGGTCGGATTTCCCGCCGCTTCGAACGCTCGACACGAGCCAGGGCAACCTGCGCCCGCCGGCAACGAGCTTCGTCGGGCGTGAAGCAGAAGTGGGTGAGGTGGCCGCCGCCTTGAAGTCGCATCGCCTGGTGACTCTCACAGGCGTCGGCGGCGTCGGCAAAACGCGCTTGGCACAAGAAGTAGCCGCACGCCTGCAACCGGAGTTTCCGGATGGGGTGTGGATGGTCGAGTTGGGTCCGGTCACCGATCCCGCCGCCGTACCCGAGGCGGTCGCCGCGGTCCTCGGTCTCAGCCAGCAGCCGGGGCTGAGCGTCGCAGACAGCGTGGCATCCGCGTTGGAGGGGCGAGTACGGCTCCTGCTGTTCGACAACTGCGAGCATGTCCTCGACGCGGCGGCCGACATCATCGGCAAGATCCTCGACGCGACGGACAGCGTCACGGTGCTCGTGACGAGCCGGGAAGGCCTGCGGCTCAACGATGAACAGTTGCATCCGGTGCCGCCCCTCGACGTCCGATCAAGCGGCCCCACGCTGTTCGTCGAGCGAGCTTCCGCGGATTCGCCGGCGGTCACGCTCGAACCGGACGCCGACGCCGTCGTCGACATCTGCCGCCGACTCGACGGAATTCCGCTCGCGATCGAACTGGCCGCGTCACGGCTGATGTCGGTGACCGTCACCGAGCTGCGCGACCATCTCGACGATCGGTTCCGGGTGCTCGTGGGCTCGCGGCGGGGACTCGAACGCCACCAGACATTGCGCGCCGCCGTGCAATGGTCATTCGATCTGCTCGACGATGACGAGAAGGACCTCTTGGCCCGATGCTCGGTATTCGCAGGGGGACTGGACCTCGACGGCGCAGCGGCGGTGGCACACACGCGCGACAAATTCGTGGCCTTGGACCTGCTCGAGTCACTGGTGCGCAAATCGCTGTTGATTGCCGACCAGACATCGGGGCGGACGCGGTTCTCGATGCTGGAGACGATTCGCCAGTTCGCCGAGGAGCAGCTGGTGAGCTCCGGCGGCGCAGACGACGCCCGCGCCACGCATGCCCGATACTTCGCCGGTCGTCGGCAGGTTCTCATCGACATCTGGGACGGACCCCGGCAGCGGGAGGCGCATGACTGGGTCAACACCGAATTGCCGAACCTGCGCAGTGCCTTCCGCTGGGCCAGCGACCACGGCGACCTCGATGTCGCGATCGATATCGTCGTACTCACCACCTGCATCGGCTACTGGGCGGAAGTCTTCGAGGCGGTCTCGTGGGCGGAGGAAATCCTCGAACCCGCACGGCAGACTGCTCATCCGCAGCTGGCGATGCTTTACGTCGCCGCGGCTCAGTGCTCGGTGGCCGGCCGGGTCGATGACTTCCTCCGCTATTCGCGCGCCGCCCTCGCCGCGATGGAAAGCGGTCGGTACGACCCGGTGCCGGACGCGATGGGTGCCACCATTCATGCGGGCTACATGATGAAGGACGCTGAGTGGTGCGTTGAGCATCTCCGAACACTGATCGCTTCTGATTCCGAAAACCGCCTGTACTCAAGGCAATCACTGGTTTTCGCATTGGCGATCTCCGGGCGCGTCGATGAGGCGATCGCCGCGACCGAAGGGCTGCTCGTCGACGCAGAGGCCACCGGCAACCCTCATCTACACTCCGCCGGACTCCTGGCATACGGATTCGCCTACCGGGACCTCGACCCCGACGCCGCATACGAGGCCCATCTGAAAGGTTTGTCGATAGCCCAGAACACCGGCAACCGGCAGATCGCGTCGATCCATGCGGTGAGTCTCGGCCGGATCGCCACGATGCGCGGAAATCCATTGGAGGCGTGCGGGTTTCTTGCGCAAGCTATCCACAACTACTTCGATTCGGGCAGCTTCTACATGATGACCGCGCCCGTCCTGGTGCTCGCTACCCTGCTCTGCCGGCTCGGCGACCACGAAGCCGCCGCCACGATGGCCGGCTTCGTCGTCGACTCGGATGCCAGCTCGACGTACCCGGAGATCGGTGGCACCGTCGCGCATCTGCGCGAAGCGCTCGGTGACGCGCGGTACGAGGCGCTCAGCCGCCGTGGCCGGTCCATGGGCAACGCGGCGTTGGCCGCATATGCCCTCGAGACCATTGACCGGGTCGAACGGTCCGCGAGGACGACTACAGACACTTGAGCACGCTCACCCTGCGGTGAGCGTGCTCAAAGTGTCGTATTTGCGCGGCGCGTCGTGTGCAAACACGCGCGCTCGCGGGGTTACTCGGCGTCGAGGCGGTGCTTGAGCGCGTCGAACTCGTCCTTGATGCCGGTCGGCAGCTTCTCGCCGACGAACTCGAACCACTCCTCGATGAGCGGCAGTTCCTGGCGCCACTCGTCGACGTTGACCTCGAGCGCGGCGTTCACGTCCGCGGCGTCGACATCCAAGCCGGACAGGTCGAGATCATCGGCCGTGGGCACGGTGCCGATCGGCGTGGTGCGGCCGCCGGCCTTCTGCTCGATGCGGTCGATGATCCACTTCATCACACGGCTGTTCTCACCGAAGCCCGGCCACAGGAAGCGGCCGTCGTCGCCGCGGCGGAACCAGTTGACGAAGAAGATCTTCGGCATCTTCGACTCGTCGGACTGCTTGCCGATGTCGATCCAGTGCGCGAAGTAGTCACCGACGTTGTAACCCAGGAACGGCAGCATGGCCATCGGGTCGCGGCGGACGGTGCCGACCTTGCCCTCGGCGGCCGCGGTCTGCTCGGAGCCCATCGTGGCACCGATGAACACGCCGTGCTGCCAGTCGCGGGCCTGCGTCACCAGCGGCACCGTCGTCTTGCGGCGGGCGCCGAACAGGATCGCCGAAATCGGCACACCCTGCGGGTCGTCCCACTCGGGCGCGAGTGTGGGGCACTGCGACATCGGGGTGCAGTACCGCGAGTTCGGATGCGCGGCCTTCTCCTCCGAGTCCGGCGTCCACTCGCGGCCCTTCCAGTCGGTGAGGTTCTGCGGCTCGCCCTCGAGGCCCTCCCACCACACGTCGTTGTCGCTGGTCAGCGCGACGTTGGTGAACACCGTGTTGCCGGCCTCGATGGTCTTCATCGCGTTCGGGTTCGACGACCAGTTGGTGCCCGGCGCGACGCCGAAGAAGCCGAACTCGGGGTTGACGGCATACAGGCGGCCGTCCTTGCCGAAGCGCATCCAGGCGATGTCGTCGCCGATGGTCTCGGCGCGCCAGCCCGGGATCGTGGGCTGCAGCATCGCGAGGTTGGTCTTACCGCACGCCGACGGGAACGCGGCGGCGACGAAGTAGGCCTTGTTCTCCGGGGAGATCAACTTCAGGATCAGCATGTGCTCGGCGAGCCAGCCCTCGTCGTGTGCCATCGCCGAGGCGATGCGCAGCGAGTAGCACTTCTTGCCCAGCAGCGCGTTGCCGCCGTAACCGGAGCCGAAGCTCCAGATCTCGCGGGTCTCCGGGAAATGGGTGATGTATTTCGTGTCGTTGCACGGCCAAGGCACGTCCTTCTGGCCAGGCTCGAGCGGTGCGCCGATCGAATGCAGCGCCTTGACGAAGAAACCGTCGGTGCCCATTTTGTCGAGCGCGGCCTTGCCCATGCGGGTCATCGTCCGCATCGACACGACGACGTACTCGGAGTCGGTGATCTCGACGCCCAGCTTCGGGTCCTCGGCGCCCAGCGGGCCCATGCAGAACGGCACCACGTACATGGTGCGGCCGCGCATACACCCGCGGTAGAGGTCCGTCATGATGCCGCGCATCTCCGACGGATCCATCCAGTTGTTGGTCGGGCCGGCGTCGATCTCCTTCTCGGTGCAGATGAAGGTGCGTGACTCCACACGGGCCACGTCGGACGGGTCGGACAGAGCGAGGTACGAGTTCGGCTTCTTCTTCTCGTCGAGCTTGGTGAAGGTGCCCGCCGCCACGAGCTGCTCGCACAGCCGGGCGTTCTCTTCGTCAGATCCGTCGGTGAAAACCACGCGGTCGGGCTGCGTCAGCTCGGCGACCTCTTGAACCCAAGCGAGCAGACCCTCGTGCTTCGTCGGTGCGGTGTCCAAACCTGGGATGGTCGCTGCGGTCATGAAAATCTCCTGTGTCTGTTGCTGCCAGGACCCAAGGCTCCGTGTGCGCCGCCCAGACAGGGACAGGCAGCGCTGCGGTCTCCCTATACCGAGGTTATCGCGGGTGAGAAGCGCGCGGTGAATCGGGAGTGTGTCCGATCACTCACAGGAACGATTCAGATAGCTGTTTCACAGGTCTTTTCCCGATCGAACGCCGTCACCTGACGCGTGTCAACTTGGAAAACGGCCACCCTCGGTCGGCTGGGGGTCGGGCCCAGCGACCCGCAGCGAATCCGCACGGCCGTACAACTCGGCGCGTACGGCGTCCAGCGCGCGCTGCAGCGACGGCAGCCTGCGGTCGCGTTCGGCGGCGGCTCGTGCGGTCTCGAGCGCGTGCTGGCGCAGTTCGGCGTCGATCGCGGTGATCCGTTCCGCGGTGGTGGCGGCCTCGCGATCGTCCCGGGCGGCCAACTCCGATGCCAACGCACTCTCGGCGGCCAGCACCCGCGTCGCGACACGTTCGTCGAGCGCGGCCTTGACCGTGCCGGTGACATCGGTGAGCCAGCGGTCCAGCATCGCCCGGTCCTGCAGCACTCCACGAATGCCGACCACCCACACCGTCAACACCAACCCCACCAGACCGCCGGCCACCAGACCGGCGACGGTCAGACCTGGGGCCAGCCCGGTGAACAAACGCGTGACGGCCAGCGCCACACCCAGACCGAAGCCGGCGCCCAGGATCATTGTCAGCTGCGTCTCCAGCCGCCGCGACTTCAACCACGGCGGGGCGATCTCGGGGAGCGCCGGGGCGTCGGACACCGTTGGAGCGGTCAATCCGACGTGCGCCGCCACCTTGGTCAGGTGCGCGGTGACACCCTGCTCGACGTCCGCGACGACCTCGCCGAGGCGTTGGCGCACCCGTGACTCGAAGTCACCGAGGGCCCTGCGGCCCAGCGCCGATGCATTCTCGGCGAGTTCGGCCCGCACCGCGGTGCAGTGGTTGCGCGCGAGATACCCCAAGTGAACGCGGGCCTGCTGAATCTGGGTGCGCAGGGCGATGCTGCGTTCGGACTTCGTCACCCGGCGATTCCGCACGATGTCGTCACGGCTCTCGTGCAACGCCGCCACGCGGGCACGTCGATGGGCGCCATCACCGTCGGCACGGTACTGGCGTGCCATCGATTCGATACGTGTTTCCCACGCTCGCAGGCGGTTTCGTCGTGCCAACTCAGGGTCGGCCAGCCGCTGCCGCAGCACGCCCACGAGTTCGTCGACCCGCGGCTCCCCCAGATCCGGGGCGGCGGCCGCGCCCACCCACGGCACGCTGGCGTACCGCGGCGACCGGTCGGCCAGTGCGGCACGATCGGCGGCCAGCACCTCGCGCCAGTTGCGGTGGGTGTCGATCTTCGACACCACACCGACCACGAGGTCGGTATGTCGTGAGACCAAATCGACCAGCTCACAGTCGGATTCGGCCAGTGGTGACACCGCCGACACCACGAACACCACAGCAGCGGGGGCTTCGGCCTGCCCGAGATCCTCCGCCTCGACGAAGGTGTGCTCGGGCATCCGCTCCCGCAGCGCCGCCGCCACGCTCGTCGTGCCCGCCAGCCAGGGCCCCGTCACCAGCACGACGTCGCGGGCGCGCACCGCCGGCGGGGCCAACCCCGGTTCGACGGCCGCGACCACCGCGTCGGCCGACGCGAGTTGATCGGCGCCCGTCACATCGGCCGTCACCGGGACCGTCCTAACAGGCGAAGCGAACCCCGGCTGATGTCCGCGGCGCAGGCGCGGTGCAACGCGTTGACGGGACCGTTGCCGTATCGCCGCCAGTGCACGGCCCGGCGCAGATGGGCGGCCGGATCGTCGCCCCGGTCGACGCTCGCCCCCGCGGCCTCGACGACGTCGACTGCCGCCGTCATCACCGCGAGGACGGCATCATCGGTCACTACCAGGTTGGCCAGCCGCGAATCGTCGGATTGCGTTGCGAGCGCGCGTAACTGGGCCAGTGCGGTGCGCAGCCTCCGGTACCGCAGCGGTGCCCCCGCCGCATCGACGCACTCCACGACCCGGTCGAGCTGGCTGAGCTTGCGCAGGTGGTTCGGCAACGATTCGAGGCTCGCGCCGCGGCCCAGCGCGAGCACCGCGTGCGCGATGCCGAACCGGTCCAGCGCAGCGAGCAACCGCTCGCGCACCTCCCGCGGCAGCCGATGCGGCGCATCCACGAACGCGTCGGTCGACGACAGGTCGGCGGGTTCGGTGAGCAGAGTCGCCAGCGCATCGAGCAGCTCGCCGGTCAGGTTCACGTCGGCGAGCAGCGCGACCATCGGCACCGTCGGCAGCCCGGTCAGGGCCCGACACCGTGCGGCTCGTTGATAAGCGTGCGCCATCGGCCCCGCCGCACCGAAGCCTGCGAGGTCGGCCTTGTTCATGAGGACGACGGCCGGTCCGCCGGGCTCGTCGAGAAGCACCCGGTCCTCGGGTTTGAGGGCTTCGGCGATCACCAGCACGTCGACATCGGCGACGCCGTCGGATGACACCGCCACGCCCACGGCCGTCAACGCGGCGGCCACGGTCGCGCGGCCGACGCCCTCGCGGCCCCGCACCGCGACCCGCGTCGGCGCGCAGAGCCGCCTGGCGATCGCCGTCAGCCGCGGATCGCGGCGTTTCTCACAGATTTGCAGCAGCGTGTCGACGAAAATCTGGTGACCTTCCCCTGTCGTGGGCGCGGAGAACAGCGCCCCCGGCCCGCCTTCGACGATCGTGACACCTCGGCCAGCGTCGTGGGAGCGGCCGTGTCTGCACCTGGGGATAAGCCGCCGATACCAGTCGAAGGCAACTGTTGGGTATCAATCTGTACCACGATGCGGGTACTCCACTGTCGATGAGCGACCATGGACGAATGCATCTGCCCGGGCCCGACGTCGCCGAGGGGTCGACTTCGGGACCCGAGGCTTCCCGTCCACCGGCCGTTCCACAGCACCGCTATCCCCGCGTCACCAGCTTCCGCACGCGGCGTACCACGCTGTCGGCCGCACAGCAGGCGACATGGAATCGGCTGTGGCCCGAGATCGGCATGCAGGCGCGCGACGGTGACGTGCCCGCTCCGCTGGTCGACACCGACGCGTGGTTCGGGCGGTCGGCACCCGTGGTGGTGGAGATCGGCTGCGGGGCCGGCACCTCGACGCTCGCGATGGCCAAGGCCGAGCCTGATCTCGACGTCGTCGCGGTCGAGGTTTACCGCCGGGGGCTGGCCCAGCTGTTGTCCGGTATCGAACGCGAAGGGGTGCCCAACATCCGGCTGGTCCGCGGCGACGGCGTCGACGTGCTGCAGCACATGTTCGGACCCGGCTCGCTGACCGGTGTGCGGGTGTTCTTCCCCGACCCGTGGCCCAAGGCCCGCCACCACAAGCGTCGTCTGCTGCAGCCGGCCACCGTCGGGCTGATCGCCGACCGGCTGCGTCCCGGCGGCGTCTTCCACGCGGCGACCGACCACGCAGGCTACGCCGAGCAGATCGCCGAGGTCGGCGATGCGGAGCCACGGCTGCGGCGGGTGAACCCGTCGGACGGGCTTCCGATCTCCGTCGAACGGCCGGTCACCAAATACGAAGGCAAGGCGCAGCACGCCGGCAGCGCCGTCGCCGAATTGCTGTGGGAGAGGCCATGAGCCTCACCGAGGACATCAGGCACATGGAAGATGTGGCGCCCCCCGAGTCGCCGGCCCCGGCCGATGCGACGGCCCGGGTGCTGCTGGTCTGGGACGCGCCGAACCTCGACATGGGGCTCGGCTCGATCCTCGGCGGCAGGCCGACGGCCGCACACCGGCCACGCTTCGACGCGTTGGGCCGCTGGCTGCTGACGCGCACGGCCGAGCTGTCTTCCCAACTCGAGGGAACTGCCCGTCCCGTCTCGCTGGAGCCGGAGGCCACCGTCTTCACCAACATCGCACCCGGCAGCGCCGACGTCGTTCGGCCTTGGGTGGAGGCGCTGCGTAACGTGGGGTTCGCGGTCTTCGCCAAGCCGAAGATCGACGAGGACAGCGACGTCGACAGCGACATGCTGGACCACATCGCGCTGCGCCGCGGCGAGGGTCTGGCCGGGCTGGTGGTGGCTTCGGCCGACGGGCAGGCCTTCAAACAACCGTTGGAAGAGATCGCCCGCGACGGCATCCCCGTCCAGGTGCTCGGATTTCGCGAACATGCGAGCTGGGCGCTAGCGTCGGATACCTTGGAGTTCGTCGACCTGGAGGACATCCCCAATGTCTTCCGGGAGCCGTTACCGCGAATCGGCCTCGATTCGCTGCCCGAGCAGGGGGCATGGTTGCAGCCGTTCCGGCCGCTGTCCTCGCTATTGACCTCGCGGGTCAACAACTGAACCGCTCAGGGGTCGCCATCGACTTCGAGAGAATCGAGTAAGGAGCTTACGTGTTCGCCTGGTGGGGTCGAACGGTGTACCGGTATCGATACATCGTCATCGGCGTCATGGTCGCGCTCTGCCTCGGTGGCGGCATCTTCGGGATCAGCCTCGGCAATCACGTCACCCAGAGCGGCTTCTACGACGAAGGCAGCCAGTCGGTCCACGCGTCGGTGGTGGCCGACGAGGCCTTCGGCCGCGACCGAACCAGCCATGTGGTGGCCATACTCACCCCGCCCGACGGGCAGAAGGTCGACAACCCGCAATGGCAGAGCGACGTCGTCGGCGAGCTCGACAACTTCGTCAAGGATCATCCCGACCAGGTGGTGAGCTGGGTCGGCTGGCTGCGGGCGCCGGACGCCGCGAACGCGACCGTCCAGCAGATGAAGACCAGCGATCTGTCGAAGACGTTCGTGAGCATCCCCCTGCAGGGCAACACCGACGACGAGATCCTGAAGAACTACCAGGCCGTCGAACCGGACCTGCAACAGCTCAACGGCGGGCGCATCGAGTTGGCCGGCCTGAACCCGCTGGCCAGTGAACTGACCGGCAGCATCGGCGAGGACCAGCGGCGCGCCGAGGTCGCGGCCATCCCGCTGGTGTGCGTGGTGTTGTTCTTCGTCTTCGGTGGTGTCGTCGCCGCGGCACTCCCCGGCCTCATCGGCGGTCTGACGATCGCCGGCGCGCTGGGCATCATGCGGCTGCTCGCAGAGTTCATGCCGGTGCACTTCTTCGCCCAGCCGGTGGTGACGCTGATGGGCCTGGGTATCGCGGTGGATTACGGCCTGTTCATGGTGAGCCGGTTCCGCGAGGAGATCGCCGAGGGTTACGACACCGAGGCGGCGGTCCGCCGCACCGTGATGACCTCGGGCCGCACGATCATGTTCTCCGCGGTCATCCTGGTGGCGTCGTCGGTGCCGCTGCTGCTGTTCCCGCAGGGCTTCCTGAAGTCGATCACCTACGCGATCATCGCCTCGGTCATGCTGGCCGCGATCCTGTCGGTGACGGTGCTGGCCGCGGCCCTGGCCCTGCTCGGACCCCGCGTGGACGCGCTCGGTGTGCGCACCCTGCTGCGGTTCACCAAGCCCTATCCGGCCCCGTCGCCCGCGGAGACCACCGACCGCACCAACCCGCTGGCGATCGCGTCGATCCCGCTCGGTGTTCTCGTACCTTTTGCCGCGATCCCCGTCGGACACATCGCCAGGGCGCAGATCCGCCGGACCTATGACAAGGGCGCCAACTACGCCCTGCTGGGCCTGGTGCTCGGCTATGTCGGTTCGTTCGCCTGGATCTTCGTCGGCCTGTTCGCCGCGAAGGACACTCTCGGAACGGGCATCTTCTATCTGCTGCTGGCCATCGCGATCTTCGTGGCGGGCACCATCCTGGTGCTCTCGGCCGCGAGCATGAGCTCGCTGGTCCGCAAGCCGACGGTGTGGTGGCTGAACTGGCTGGCCGAGAAGACCCAGAAGACCAAGACCCGCGCCGAGGTCGAGAAGGGCTTCTGGGGCAAGCTGGTCAACCGGGTGATGAAGCGGCCGATCGCCTTCGCCGCGCCCATCGTCATCGTGATGATCCTCATGATCATCCCGCTGGGGCAGCTCTCGCTCGGTGGCATCAGCGAGAAGTACCTGCCGCCGGACAACGCCGTTCGCCAGGCGCAGGAGGCGTTCGACCGGTCGTTCCCGGGGTTCCGCACCGAGCCCCTGACGCTGGTGATCGAGAACGACGACGGCGAACCGGTCACCGATCAGCAGGTCGAGGAGATCCGCAGTAAGGCGTTGATGATCCCCGGGTTCATCCAACCCGAGGACGACCCGAGCAAGATGTGGCAGCCGCGCCCGTATCAGGAGGGCGGCTCGCAAGACCCGTCGGTTCGGGTGATCCAGAACGGCCTCGAAAACCGTAACGACGCGGCGAAGAAGGTCGAGGAACTTCGCGGCATCGTGCCGCCGCGCGGGTTGTCGATCTCCGTCGGTGGAACCCCGGCGTTGGAGCAGGACAGCATTCACAGCCTGTTCGACAAGCTGCCACTGATGGTGACCATCCTCATCGTCACGACGACGATCCTGATGTTCCTGGCGTTCGGATCGGTGGTGTTGCCGATCAAGGCCGCGGTGATGAGCGCGCTCACGTTGGGCTCGACGATGGGCGTGTTGACCTGGATGTTCGTCGTCGGGCACGGCTCCGGGTTGATGAACTACACACCGCAGCCACTGATGGCGCCGATGATCGGGTTGATCATCGCGGTCATCTGGGGTCTGTCGACCGACTACGAGGTGTTCCTGGTGTCCCGCATGGTGGAGGCCCGGGAGCGCGGTCTGTCCACAGCCGAAGCCATCCGTGTCGGCACCGCGACCACGGGCCGGTTGATCACCGGTGCGGCGCTGGTGCTCGCGGTGGTCGCCGGCGCTTTCGTGTTCTCCGACCTGGTGATGATGAAGTACCTGGCGTTCGGGTTGCTGATCGCACTGCTACTCGACGCCACCATCGTCCGGATGTTCCTCGTGCCCGCCGTGATGAAGCTTCTCGGCGACGACTGCTGGTGGGCGCCGCGGTGGATGAAACGCATCCAGGAGCGCATGGGGCTCGGCGAGACCGAGCTGCCCGACGAACGCAAACGCCCCGCCGTGCGCGAAACCGTCGAGGACCCGGAGGCACTGGTCGGTGCGGGCGCACCGGTACCGCCTCGGCCGCGCCCGCCCCACGATCCGACGCATCCCGTCTCGGGGTCGCGTCCCGGCGCCACCCGCGCCGCGCCGCAGCGGGTCCCCTCGGCCACCGGTACGACGCGCATCCCCAGCACGACCACACCACCCGCGGCGCCGGCCGACGAACCGCAGACCACCCGGTTGTCGAGCGCGAAGAATGCGGTGCGCAACGCGGTGAGCAATGCCGCGGCGACGGCGCGACAGGCCGCGCGGCCACCGGCGCCGCCCGCCCCGCCCGCGTCGGCTCCGGTCCGTCCGGGCGGGGGCCGCCCGCCGCGGGAGGAGCGCGAGATCGAGTCGTGGCTGGGCGAACTGCGCGGCACCGGCACACCGCCGTCGCCGGCACCCGCCCCGCAACGGCCGTCGGCCGAACCCACCAGGGCGATGCCGACGGCGCCGGAAGGCAGGGATCAACGCCCGCGCGTGACGCCTCCCGTACCCGGCAATGAGCCCACCACGGCGATCCCGACACCGCGGTCGCAGCCGCCCGAGCCCGCGCGAGACCCCGCCGCGGCGCGGGATCCCGACGCGACCCAGGATTCTGACAAGACCCAAGCCATCCCCACTCCGGGCAAGCAGGCCGACGACGCCGAGGCTGCGACCGAGAAGCTCAACACCCGCGAGGATGAAGAGCGTCAGCGCCGCGGCGGCGTCAGCGCGCAGGACCTGCTGCGCCGCGAAGGCCGGCTGTAGCCGCTTCCGTCGCCAAGGTCAGTCGACGTCGTCGCTTTCGGCCTTGACCAGAGGACCCTCGTCGGCTTCGAGGGCTTCCTTCTCGGCGTCTGGATCCCGCGCCGTCAGTACGCGCACGGCGCTGTTGAGGAAGGCCAACACCGGCACCGCCAGCAGCGCACCCACGATTCCCGCGAGCACCCCGCCGCCCGCGATCACCAACACGATGGCGAGCGGATGGATGGACACGGCGCGGCCCATCACCAACGGCTGCAGCACGTGGCCTTCCAGTTGCTGTACCGCGATGACCAACCCGAGCGTGATCAACGCGTAGATGAAACCTTTCGCGATCAACGCCACGACCACCGCGAGCGCGCCTGCCACCACGGCGCCGACCAGCGGGATGAACGCACCGAGGAACACCAGCGAGGCCAGCGGCAACGCCAGCGGCACCCCCATGATCGCCAGGCCGGTGCCGATGCCGACGGCGTCGACGAGCGCGACCAAGAAGGTGGCCCGTACGTATCCGATCAGCGAGTGAAAGCCCGCCCGGCCCGCCTCGCGCACCCGGTCACGGACGTGGACGGGGAAGATCTGGGTGACGAACGCGAAGATGTTGCGGCCGCCCTGCAGCAGGAAGATCAGCGTGAACAGCACCAGCACGGCGCCGGTCACGATCTCGGTCACCGTGCCCGCCGTCGACAGCGCGCCCGTCGTCACCCTTTCCTGATTGTTCTGAAGGGCCTCGATCGCGGCGTTACCCGCGTTGTCGATCTGATCCCGGCTCAGATGTAGCGGACCCTCGATCAACCAGTTGCGCATCCCGTCGATGCTGCGGCTGACCTGTTGAGTCAGCTCCGGTGCACCCTCGATGAACTGGGTGACGACGAAGGACAGAATCCCGCCGACCACGGCGAACCCGCTGAGCAACATCAGCGCCACCGCCCCGGCCCGGGGCGCTCCCCGCCGATCGAGGAAGTCGACGGCCGGCATCAGCAGGGCCGCCAGGATCGTCGCCAGCGCGACCGGTACGACGATGATCTCCAGCCGCTTGAACACCCACAGCAGGGCGACGATGGCGGCGAGGATGACCAGTAGACGCCACGACCAGGCTGCCCCCTTGCGAACGAGAGGTGAGACGGACTCGTCATCAACAGATGGGCCCCCAGGCATCCCGATAGCGTAACGGCCTGGCAGTCGCCGCGACGGATCTGAAGGAAACCGCAGCACACGCCTTACCCTTACTCCGTGGCACACGACGCGCCTGCGAGTGCAGCCCACAGCCAAGGGCGCTCTCTGCGCGGCAAGTACTGGTGGCTGCGGTGGGCCGTCCTCGCCGTCGCGGTCGTCGTGCTGAGCGTCGAACTCGGACTGGTGTGGGATCAGCTCGCCAAGGCGTGGCACAGCCTCTACACCGCGAAGTGGTGGTGGGTGCTGGCGGCGGTGGGCACCGCGCTGGCGTCGATGCACTTCTTCGGCGACATCCAACGCAAGCTGTTGCGGTCCGCGGGAGTTCCTGTGCGGCAATGGCGTTCGCAGGCCGCGTTCTACGCGGGCAATTCCCTGAGCACGACGCTTCCGGGCGGACCGGTGCTGTCGGCGACGTTCATCTACCGCCAGCAGCGGCTCTGGGGCGCCACTCCTGTCATCGCCTCCTGGCAGCTCGTGATGTCGGGCGCGTTGCAGGTGATCAGCCTGGCGTTGCTGGGGCTGGGCAGCGCGTTCTTCCTCGGCGCCAAGCACAACCCGTTCTCGCTGATCTTCACGCTGGCCGGGTTCATCATGCTGATCGTGCTGGCGCAGGCGGTGGCCTCGCGACCGGATCTGCTCGACGGCATCGGGGTGCGGGTGCTGTCGTGGGTGAACTACGTCCGCGCGAAACCCGCCCACAGCGGGGTGACCAAATGGCGTGAGACGCTGGCTCAGCTCGAGTCCGTGAGGCTGAGCAAGCGCCAGCTCGCGGTCGCGTCCACCTGGTCGATGTTCACGTTGGTGACCGGCGTGGGGACGCTGTTGTTCGCCTGTTACGCGGCCGGCGGGCGACCGTCACTGCTCGGGGTCGTCGTCGCCTACGTCGCCGCGCGCGCGGTCGGCTCGATCCCCCTCATGCCCGGCGGGTTGCTGGTGGTGGAGGCGGTGCTGGTGCCCGGCCTGGTGTCAAGCGGGATGACGCTGGCCTCGGCGATCTCGGCGATGCTGATCTTCAGGTTGATCAGCTGGATCTTCATCGCCGCGATCGGATGGGTGGTGTTCTTCTTCATGTTCCGCACCGACACCGACGTCGACCCCGACGCATGCGACCGGCAGTAGCCGCTCTCGGCGCCGTCGCGCTGATCGCCGCATGTTCGCAGGGCACCGACCGCCCCGCCGCGACATCGCCTGCCCCATCCTCGCCCCAGACCACGACGGCATCGGCGGCGCAGGGACCGAAAAGAGGCCCTGCCCCGTCGGTGGCCACCCCGATCGTCGGCGACGCCATCAGCCAGCCCGTGCCGGTGCGCGCCACCGACGGCAAGAAGCACCTGGTGTACGAGATCAGCCTGACCAACACGCTGCCGCACCCGTTGACCATGAAGTCGATCACCGTGCTGGACCGCGACGTCGCCCTGCTCGACCTCCGGGGCGACCAGTTGGCGCATTGGTCACGGATCATCGGAACGCCGAGCCCCACAACGACACTCGGTCCCGCGCAGACGGCAGTCGTGTTGTTCGACGTCAGCCTCGACGACGACGTGCAGACCCCGAGTCGGCTCACACACGCCGTCGCACTGACCAATCCCGACCCGCAAGATCCACTCTTTCCCGCCGAGCAGACCGTCGACATCGCCCCGGTCGAAGTTCAACCCCGCGAACCCGTCGCCATCCGGCCCCCGTTGCGGGGGCCGAACTGGGTCGACGGCGGCGGGTGCTGCGGCACCAGCGCCCACCGCACGGCGCTCAACCCGGTCAACGGCCGGCTGTGGGCCGCGGAACGATTCGCGATCGACTACGTCCAGCTCGACCCCGACGGACGCCTGGTCACCGGGGACTCGTCGAAGCCCGAGAGTTTCGCCTACTTCGGCGCCGACATCCACGCCGTCGGTGACGGGCGGGTGATCTCCGTGCTCGACGGCTTGCCCGAGCAGGTGCCCGGCCGCGACCCGACCGGCTTACCGCTGAACCAGTACGCAGGCAACCACGTCGTCCAGGACCTCGGTGACGGGAACTACGCGCTGTACGCCCATATCAAAACCGGCACCGTGGCCGTCAAACCCGGTGACCGACTGACCGCGGGGCAGGTGATCGGCAACGTCGGCAACACCGGCAATTCCACCGCACCACACCTGCACTTCCAGGTCATGAGCTCACCGGACCCGTTGGGCTCCAACGGGTTACCGTTCGTATTCGACAACTTCCGGCTCGACACGAGGCTCGTCGACGACGATGACACAATCGGTGCCCTCTTCGAGGGCGCCCCCGCACAGTTTCAGCCCACAGTCGCCCCTCGTGACGAAAAGAGCGCCATGCCTTTGGAACTGGATGTGATGACCTATGCCGATCGATAGCTCAGAACAGGCGCGGCCCGCCCTGACCGCACTGGCCACCGACGTGGTCTGCCTGATCGTGTTCGCCACCATCGGGCGGCGCAGCCACGACGAGGGCCTAGATCTGGGTGGTATCGCCGAGACCGCGTGGCCGTTCGTGTCCGGCGCCCTTGCCGGTTGGGTGTTCTCGCTCGGTTGGCGGCGTCCCTATGCGCTGATCCCGACCGGCATCGCGGTGTGGGTGTGCACCATCGTGCTGGGGATGCTGCTACGCAAGCTCACGTCTGCCGGCGTGGCGCCGAGTTTTGTTGTTGTGGCCTCTATTTCGACGGCCGTGCTGTTACTCGGCTGGCGTGTGGGGATCCACGTCATGACTCGCCGCTGACACCGTAAGGGTCGCGCAGGCCGCCCAGCGGTCCGTCGGAAAGCTCGATGCGACCGCCGTGCAGCGCCGCCTGCTGCGCCACGAGGGCAAGCCCCAGACCCGAGCCGCCGGGCGCAGCGGTGCTGCCGCGGGAGAAGCGGCCGAGGACGGCCTTGTGCTCGTCGGCGGGAAGGCCACACCCGTTGTCGTCGACGACGATCGTCTTCGTGGCGTTCAGCCGGCGCGGCAAGCACGATGCGGCTGGCCCTGCCGTGGGTTATCGCATTGCGCACCAGGTTGTCGACCGCCAGACGCAGCCCGCCGGGCCAGCCCCAGATGGTGCCCAGGTCGTCATCGGCTTCGACCTCGATGTCGACGGCACCGCCTGCGCGGACGTTCTCGCGGGCCACGCGGTCCAACAACTCTGCGACATCGATGGTTTCGCGGTCCTCGGCGCCCGCGAGTTGTCCCGAGGCCAACTGTCCGGGCGCGGTGATGATCGCCTCCACCCTGCGCTGGGCCCGCGAGAGGTCCTGCACCACCTCGGCCCGCTCGTCGGCGGGCAGGTTCGTGGATGCGCAGCGTGTCGAGGTCCGCGCGCATCGCGGTCGTTGGACAGCAGACGCAACGCTTCCTTACCGGTCGCGGCGACCCGCACGTCGAACCCCGAGTGGCGCAATCCGCGCGAGACCGAGGTCCTGACGTCCGGGTCATCGTCGACCATCAGCACGGTGGGGCCCGCACCCTCCTGCCGAGCGGATGGCCCAGGTGTCAAACGGACGCAGGCCTAGCTGTCGGCGAGGCCGTCGCCGTCGGTGTCACCGCAGCGGTTCTTGATGTCGACCAGCGGCTGACGGATCCCCGTCAGGTCGGCCTTGACCGTAGGGTTGGCGTTCAGGTAGTCCTGCACCTTGCCCCGGACCTCGTCGCGCGGCAGGCCCTCGAGGCTGGTGAAGAACCAGTTCACCTCCGGATGCGTGAACAGGTATGCCGATGTCGACGCCGAGACGCCGGAGGCCACGCCGGCGAGATCGGCCGCGGTGCAGTTCGGTGGCTCCGCGGCCGCGAGGGGCGTCGCACCGAGGAACATCGCACCGGCGATCGCGCCGGTGCCGACCGCGCCAGCAACCGCACGACGCGCAGAACGGGCCGAGAGAAACATGGGTGAGCTCCTTCATCGGAAGTGGGGTGGCCGTAACCAGGGTGGTTAGCGACGTCTACCAACTGGGACCAACGAAGAAAAGCTAAGCAGATTGTCGGCAGACTTTCTTGCCTTGCGGTCAACGAAACACCGACAACACGAAATCCGCAGCTGAAACCCCTCGGCGACGAGTGGCTGTGCGTCGTTTCGGGTCAGGGCAGCCCGGCGATGGCCGATGACGGTGAATGCGAGTTGCCCTGCGAAACCGGTGACGCCCCATGCGGTTGGACCGTGGCGTCCGGTGCGGTCAGCGCCGGGGTCCTCGCGGTCGGTGCCTGCGCCGGCAAACCCGCGGGAAGACCTGCGCCCTGCTGCTGAGCGGCCTGCATCAGACCCATCACCTGGGGCAGGGTCAGCGGAAGTTTGCACTTGCCCGACAGGCTGGCCAGCGGCTGCTGCAGCTGCTGTAAGTCCTCGGCGACTTCCGGGTTGGCGTCGAAGTACGCCTTCAGGGCGCCCAGCGACTGCGGCCCGGCCTGCTGTTTGGAGATCGTCGTCAACGCCTGGTTCGTCTGCGGGTGCGCGTCGAGGTAGTCACCCGTCGAAGTGGCGACGTCGCCGATCGTCCTGGCAACTTCGCTGGCCGCGCACGGGTCATTCGCGGCGGTCGCCGACGGAGCAGACGAGAGGGACGGCAGCACCAGCGCGGCCGCCACGGCTCCGCCCGCGGCAGAGGCAGCGACGACGCCGACGACGCTGCGACGTATCAGCCCGGCGGTCGTTTTCATGACAACTCCTAACGATTTGCGGACGATCTCCAACGGCCCGCAAATGCTCTCGCGATGGACGGCAATCAGTCCCCGACGCCGAAAACGGCCAAGCCACATCCTGCCACCCGTCGCGTCACCCCCGCCAATTCAGCGGGGTGACGGCCCCATGAGCGCCGGTCCGCGCGCGACGGCAGTAACGCCGATGGGCTTGGTTGCGAGAACGAATCGGGACATCGTGGGGCGTTGCTGGCACACCGTTCAGGCACCCTGAGAGGAGATCGAAGGGACCGGCACCTTACCGCAGGTTGTTGTACGCTTCGGCTACGAAACGCCGGGGAGAAAGCGGGGAATCCAATCCAGCAATTCATGTTGCGCTTGAGTAGCAAACTGCGCAGATATCGCTGGGCGGTATTCGCCGTATGGGTGCTCCTGCTCGTCCCGTCGATCTGGCTGGCGCTCAACCAGTCGAGTCACCTCACGGGTGGGGGCTTCGAGGTCGAAGGCTCCCAGTCGCTGCGCGTGCAGCACGAGCTCCAGGAGCACTTCCCCGATCAGGGCGCCTCGCCGCTGGCGTTGGTCGCCGCACCGCGCGCCGACGCCTCGTATCAGGACATGAACGACGCCGTCGCTCACCTCGAACGCCTCGCCGCCGAGGTGCCCAGCGTCAAAATCGTTCCGAACCCGCAGCAGCCCCCGCCGCAGCCGGACCGGCCCTACGTCGTCACGCTGCAGCTGGACTTCGACAACACCGGCGCAGTGGACGTCGCCAAACAACTCCGTCAGAAGGTCGGTATCGACGGCGAGGACCCCGGCGAGATCGAGAACGGCAGGGTCAAGCTGTACGTCATCGGCCAGGGTGCTCTGGGCGCGGCCGCGACTCAGGCCACCAAACACGACATCGCGCAGGCAGAGCGGTGGAATCTGCCGATCGTCCTGATCGTCCTGCTCGCCGTGTTCGGGTCGCTGGCCGCGGCGGCCGTGCCGCTGTTGCTGGGCATCTGCACCGTCGTGGTGACGATGGGGATCGTCTACCTGCTTTCGATGTTCACGACGATGTCGGTGTTCGTGACGTCGACCGTGTCGATGTTCGGCATCGCGGTGGCGATCGACTACTCGCTGTTCATCCTCATGCGATTCCGCGAGGAACTGCGCGCCGGCCGCGATCCGGAGCAGGCCGCCGACGCCGCGATGGCCACGTCGGGCCTGGCGGTGGTGTTGTCCGGGCTGACCGTGATCGCCTCGGTGACCGGGATCTACCTCATTCAGACCCCGGTGTTGGAGTCGATGGCCACCGGCGCCATCCTCGCCGTCGCGGTCGCGGTGCTCACCTCGACGACATTGACGCCGGCCGTGCTGGCGACGTTCGGGCGGTCGGCGGCCCGACGCTCGTCGTACCTGCATTGGTCGCGACGCCCCGAAGCCACCCAGTCCCGGTTCTGGACGCGCTGGACCGGCTGGGTGATGCGCAGGCCGTGGCTATCGGCGATGGCCGCCGCCGCGCTGCTGATCACGCTGGCCGCCCCCGCGTTCTCGATGATGCTCGGCAACAGCATGCAGCGTCAGTTCGAGCCGACCCACGAGATCCGCGGGGGCGTCAACGCCGCGGCCGAGGCGCTCGGCGCCGGCGCACTGGGTCCGGTCCGAGTGCTGGTGGCCTTCCCCGACGGCAACGCCGCGTCGGCGCCCGCCAAGGAGCCGCTGCTCGACGCGATTCGCCAGCGGATGGCGCAGGGTCCCAACGTGGTGTCGGTCAGCCCGCCGTCCTTCGGCGAGGACTACCGGCACGCGCTGTTGTCGGCGGTGCTGTCGGTCGACCCCGAGGACATGGGCGCACGCGAGACGGTCGACTGGATGCGCGCGGAGTTGCCATCGACCCCCGGAACCGAGAACGTGCAGATCGACGTCGGCGGTCCGACCGCTCTGATCAAGGATTTCGACGACCGGGTCTCTGCCACTCAGCCACTGGTGTTCCTGTTCGTAGCGATGATCGCGTTCTTCATGCTGCTCGTCGCGATCCGCTCGGTGGTCCTGGCGCTCAAGGGCGTTCTGATGACGGTGCTGTCGGTGGCCGCCGCCTACGGCAGCCTGGTGGTGGTGTTCCAGTGGGGCTGGCTCGAAGACCTGGGCTTCGACCGGATCTCGTCGCTGGACAGTACGATCCCGCCGCTGGTTCTGGCGATGACGTTCGGTCTGTCCATGGACTACGAGATCTTCTTGCTGACCCGCATCCGTGAGCGCTTCCTGCTGACGCGCAACACGCGCGACGCGGTGGCCTACGGCGTGAGCACCAGCGCGAGGACCATCACCAGCGCCGCCCTCATCATGATCGCGGTGTTCATCGGGTTCGCGTTCGCAGGGATGCCGCTGGTCGCTCAGCTGGGTGTGGCCTGCGCGGTGGCGATCGCCGTGGACGCGACCGTCGTCCGGCTGGTCCTCGTGCCGGCCCTGATGGCGATGTTCGACGAGTGGAACTGGTGGCTACCGCACTGGCTGGCCCGCATCCTGCCGTCGGTGGATTTCGAGAAGCCACTGCCCAAGGTCGACACTCCCAATCTGATCATCATCCCCGACGATCTCTCGTCGCTGGGACCGACCGGATCCGAGCTGCGCACCGTCGTCAAGTCGGCGGCCAAGTTGAAAACCCTTGTACCGCAGGCTGTCACGGTCGCCGACCCGCTGGCCTTCAGCGGCTGCAGTCCGGACGCACCGACCACGAAGATGCGCAGCGTCGGACGGCTCAACGCCGGGCACCGCGGCGGCGGCGGTACCGCGCTGGCCACCGCCCCGCCGCCGGTGCATCCGGTGACGATGTGGCGGGGCCGGCTGGCGGTCGCCCTCGACGCGCTCGAGACCGCATCGGAATGCGAGCACGCCACGATGGAGCGGCGCAGTCCGATGGAAACCACCAATGTTCAACTGCCGACCGGCGACCGGCTGCAGATCCCGACGGGCGCGGAGACGCTGCGGCTGAAGGGCTACCTCATCATGTGCCGCAACACCGCACGCGACTACGCCGAGTTCGCCGACCTCGTCGAGTGCACGGACACGCGCACGGCGGCAGAAGTACTGAGCACAATGGACCGGTACTACTCTGGTTCACAGTCAAGAAAGCAGTGGGTGGCGACTCAGCTGGTACGCCGACTGGCCGACCCTGCGCCTTCGGACGAGCACGATACCCGGATGTCCGGTCCGGAGGCGGAGGCGGAGTGGGCGAAAGTGCGAGAGCGCTGCCTTTCGGTGGCGGTCGCGATGCTGGAGGAGGCGAGGTGACGGTGACTCCCGACATTCGGGATGCCCGCCGCCGCGAGGGTGTCTCCGCAGAGCAGAGCTCGGGACCGCCCGCTACACAGGCCGCTGACGAGCGCCCGGTCGAGTTCTGGCCGACCGCGGCCATCCGCGCGGCCCTGGAGACCGACGACCTCGCGGTCTGGCAGCGCATCGTCGCGGCCATCAAGCGAGACCCGTTCGGCCGTACCGCGCGTCAGGTCGAGGAGGTCCTCGAGACGGCACGACCGTACGGCGTGTCCAAAGCGCTGGCCGAGGTGCTCACCCGAACCCGCGAACATCTGGAGGCCAACGAGCGCGAGGAGGTGGCCCGACACATCCGCGCGCTGTTGGAACACTCCGGGCTGGGGCGCCAGGAGTTCGCATCGCGGATCGGCGTGCCCCCCGATGAGTTCGCGTCGTTCCTCGGCGGCCAGACCAGCCCGTCGGCGTCGTTGATGGTGCGGATGAAGCGACTCTCGGAGCGGTTCGCGCGGATGCGTTCGAACCGGCCCAACGGCTGACGGCCCGCCGGCTGGGTATACGCCGGGAATGGACCTCGAGCAGATTCTGCGGGAGACCCGCACGGTGGCGATCGTCGGCGCATCGCCGAACCCCGACCGGGCCAGCCACGAGATCTGGACCTACCTCAAGGCGGTCGCCGATTACGACCTGTACCTGGTCAATCCGACCGTCAGCGACATCGAGGGCACCCCGGTCTACCCGTCGCTGGCCGATCTGCCGGTGGTGCCGGACCTCGTCGACGTGTTCCGCAGGCGCGAGCATCTGCCCGCGGTGTTGCAGGACGCCATCGCGGTCGGAGCCAAGGTGTTGTGGCTGCAACTCGGCCTCTGGGACGAGCAGGTCGCCCGCGACGGCGAGGCGGCCGGGTTACACGTTGTGATGGACCGCTGCATCAAGGTCGACCACGCCCGGCTGCTTCGCTAGCCGATCCGTCACCGCGCGTGGATCGGCGACACGTTGTCGACCAACCATCGACCGTCGGTCTTGGACAACGTGACCCGCAACGCCAGCACCGCGGTGTCCGGCGGTTTCCCCGGCGAATTCTGGGTGGCGTGCAGGATCACCGCGACGCTGGCGGCGCCCGGGCCGATCGCCTCGACGCCCGCTGAGACGGTGCTCGCCTGGGCCGACACGTTGCGGTTCGCCAAATCCTTTGCCACCGTGGCGAACTCGTCCTTGAACGCGTCGGCGCGTTCCGGAGACATCATCGCCGCCGCGCGGTCGATCGACGCAGTCGGACTCTGCGGGGTGAACGTGGCCGATGCTTCGGCCACACTGCTGGCGATGCCGACGACCTCGGTGCTGGCGTTGCGCAGCGCGCGGTCGGGCACCGTCCACTGCAGATAGCCGACGAGCACTGCGGCCGCCACCGCCGCCGTCGCGACCGCGACCACTCCCAGCCTCAGGCCCGGGCCGTCGTCGTCGGTGCCGACGGTCACCGCATCGCGGCGCGCCAGCACCACGTTGATCACGACGCCCTGGGTGATCAACAAGCACAACACCGAACAGACGGACACCCACCAGAGCGGCCATGCCAAGGCGATGCCGATGTACACCAGCGCCGCGGCCGCGGCCACCGGAGGGGCGATGTCGAACGCGGCGACCCGCAAGACGTTCCTCATCGGATCGGCTCCAACCGCGAGATCATCAGCTTGCCGTCCACGTCGGACACGTCTAGCCGCAGGTTCCAGCGCACCGTCCTGGGCTCATCCCCACCCACGTTCTCGCTGACCGATGTCGCCACCACCATGACGGTGTCGGTGCGCGACGCGAACTCCGCAAGCTCGGGCTGAGGTCGCCGCGGCGGCGCCCCGTCCGGGCCCGGCGGCGGGTGATGGATCGACTCGACCGCGACCGAGTCGATCTGCCCGGTGGTCTGCGACTGCAGGGTCTGCACGAGCTTGCGGTACGGCTCGACGGCCGAGTCGAAATCCGCGTTGAGCTGACCGACGGTGCCTTCGTGCAGCCGGATCATGTCGGCCTGCACGGTGTCCTTGTCCATGTTGATCAGCACGTTGGTCCAGTCGACCGCGGTCTGCATGACGCGGGCGCGGTAGCGCAACTCGTCGGTGTGGTCGTGGTGCTGGACCCAGATCAGGGCGGCCAGTGCCACCGCCACGACCGAGATCAGCCCCAGTACCGCCGATGCGACGCCGTACTTGGTGAAGACGGGGCCGTCCTCGACTGCGGTGGGCGCGTCCTCGGGCATGCGCGTGAGGGTACCGGGCTGCGGCGCGAACGCCCGTGAGCGGTCAACGTCACACCCGCCTCGCGCTGGAGAAAACGACAAGACGGGTATGCAGGCATGCGACCGGCGAAGAAAGGGATGCGTGGCCAACTACCTGATTGCCGCCAGCCCGATCCCCGGGCACGTCATGCCACTGCTGCACGTCGGCGCAGACCTGCTGCAGCGCGGTCACCACGTCACCGTGCTGACGGACGCCGACCACAAGGACGCGGTGGCCGAGAGGGGCCTCGCGGCCCTGGAGCTGCCGGACGCGGCTCGCCCCAAACGAGACGACAGCGCTCTGCGTGGCCTACCGCCGCTGCTCGACCGCTGGTACCGAGGGCGCACCGAGATGCGCTCGGTGTTCATCGAGCCGCTGGCGGCGCAGTACTGGGCGTTGCGCAAGGCGCTGCGCCATGACCACTTCGACGCGGTGCTGTGCGATGTCGCCTTCACCGGCGCCCTGCCGCTGTTGACCGGCCACCGGCCCCGGCCGTGGATTCTGGTGTGCGGCGTCGGCCCGCTGACCTTGTCGAGCGTCGACGCACCGCCGTTCGGAACGGCGTGGGCCCCGCGTTCGGACCTCAACTACGAACCGATGACCTGGGTGACCCACCGGGTGCTGTTCGGCGACGTCCGCGCCGATCTGAACGCCGCGCTCGCCGCCGTCGACGCCCCGCCGTCTCCGGTTTTCCTGACGGACTGGCCCGTGCTCGCCGACCGGCTTCTGCAGTTCACCGTGCCGTCGCTGGAGTATCCGCGTAGCGATCTGCCGGCGAACGTCGTCTACACCGGCCCGGTGATACCGCGGCCCGCAGCTCAGAAGCGGGGACTGCCGTGGGATCCGGCCGGCGATCCGCGCACGGTGGTCCACGTCAGCCAGGGCACGTGGGACAACGACGACCTCCACGCGCTCGTCGTTCCCACCGTCGAGGCGCTCGCCGGCCGCGAAGATCTCCTGGTGGTCGCGACGACGGGACGCGAGGGCCGCACGACGATTCCGGGCCGAGTGCCCGCGAACGCCTACGTCACCGACTTTCTGCCCTATGCCGAACTACTGCCGCACGTCGACGTGATGATCACCAACGGTGGATACGGCGGTGTGCACCAGGCGCTCTCGCACGGCATCCCCCTGATCGTCGCCGGCGGTTCGGCCGACAAACCGGAGGTCGCCGCCCGGGTGGCCTACGCGCGGGCGGGTATCAACCTGGGCACGTCCCGGCCCGGCCGCGCCGAGATCGTCGGCGCGCTCGAGGCGATCCTCGGCACCGGTGCCAACCGCGCCGCGGCGCGCCGGTTGAGCCGCGAGATCCGCGCCGTGAGCGCCTTCGACCGCATCGCCGAGACGCTGGCTGGTCTGGCGGTGCCGCAGCGGCCAGTCAAGCCGGCAGGGCGTTCTGGCACCCTGGTGGGGTGACGGTAGAAGCAATCAGATCCGGCATCGACCTCAGCTACGTCGACGCCGACGCCCGCCCGCAGGACGACCTGTTCGGCCACGTGAACGGCCGCTGGCTGACCGAGTACCAGATGCCCGGCGACCGGGCAACCGACGGTGCGTTCCGATCGCTGTACGACCGCGCCGAGGAGCACGTGCGCGACCTCATCACCGGAGCCGCAGCGTCCAACGCGGCAACGGGCACCGACGAACAGCGCATCGGTGATCTGTACGCCAGCTTCATGGACGAGCAGACCGTCGCCTCGCGCGGCGTCCAACCGCTGCTCGACGAATTGGCCGCGATCGATGCGGCCGACTCCCCCGACGCACTCGCCAAGGTGCTCGGGGCGTTGCAGCGCAGCGGAGTCGGCGGCGGCACGAGCGTCTACGTCGACACCGACTCCAAGGACTCGACCCGCTACCTGCTTCATCTGACCCAGTCGGGCCTTGGCCTGCCCGACGAGTCCTACTACCGCGACGAGCAGCACGCCGAGATCCTGGCCGCCTATCCGCAGCACATCGCGGCGATGTTCGAGTTGGTGTACGGCGCAGGCGATCACGCCGACACCGCCGCCCGCATCGTGGCGCTGGAGACCAAGCTGGCCGCCGCGCACTGGGACGTCGTCAAGCGGCGCGACGCCGACCTCACCTACAACCTGCGCACGTTCGCCGAGCTGCCGACCGAAGCGCCGGGTTTCGACTGGGCCGGTTGGGTGTCCGAACTCGGGACCACCCCAGAGAAAGCCGCAGAAGTCGTTGTGCGCCAACCTGATTACCTCACCACGTTCGCTGCCGAGTGGTCAGGCGGCGATCTCGAGGACTGGAAGCGTTGGCTGCGCTGGCGCGTCATCCACGCCCGCGCCTTCCTGCTGACCGACGACCTCGTCGCCGAGGACTTCGCGTTCTACGGCCGTCGGCTCTCGGGCACCGAGCAGATCCGCGACCGGTGGAAGCGCGCCGTGTCGGTGGTGGAGAGCCTGCTGGGCGACGCGGTCGGAAAGCTCTACGTGGAGCAACATTTCCCGCCGCGCGCCAAGGAACGGATGGACGAACTCGTCGCCAACATCCGCGAGGCATATCGCGTCAGCATCAACTCCCTGGACTGGATGACGCCGCAGACGCGGGAGAAGGCGCTGGCCAAGCTCGACAAGTTCACGCCCAAGATCGGATATCCGCGCAAGTGGCGCGACTATTCGGGCCTGGTGATCGAGCGCGACGACCTCTACGGCAACTACCGTCGCGGCTACGCGTTCGAATACGAGCGGGAGCTGCGCAAGCTCGGCGGGCCCGTCGACCGCGACGAGTGGTTCATGACGCCGCAGACGGTCAATGCCTACTACAACCCAGGCATGAACGAGATCGTCTTCCCGGCAGCGATTCTGCAGCCGCCGTTTTTCGACGCCGACGCCGACGACGCCGCCAACTACGGCGGCATCGGTGCGGTCATCGGCCACGAGATCGGGCACGGGTTCGACGATCAGGGCGCCAAGTACGACGGCGACGGCAACCTGGTCGACTGGTGGACAGACGAGGACCGCACCGAGTTCGGCGCGCGGACAAAGAAGTTGATCGAGCAGTACGACGAGTACGTGCCCCGGCAGTTGAGCAATGGGCACCACGTGAACGGCGCCTTCACCGTCGGTGAGAACATCGGCGACCTCGGTGGGCTGTCGATCGCGCTGCTGGCCTACCGGCTGTCGCTGAAGGGCGAGCCCGCGCCGGTCCTCGACGGGCTGACCGGTGAGCAGCGGGTGTTCTTCGGCTGGGCGCAGGTGTGGCGGACCAAATCCCGTGACGCCGAAGCGATCCGGCGTCTGGCGATCGACCCGCATTCACCGCCGGAGTTCCGGTGCAACGGCGTCATCCGCAATATGGATGCGTTCTACGAGGCGTTCGACGTCACCGAGGACGACGCGCTCTACCTCGAACCCGAACGCCGCGTCCACATCTGGAACTAGCGGCCCCAGAACGCCGCGAGACTACGGTTTTTGACGGGGTCACTCGCGATTCCCATCAGAAACCGTAGTCTCGGCGCACCCGCTTTAGAACATCTGCCAGTCGGACGCGCCGTCGGGCTGGTTGTAGATCCCGGTCGAGTTCTTGATGACCACGGCGTCACCGCTGCCGAAGTTGTCGAAGAACCACTTCGCGTTGGCCGGGCTCAGGTTGATACAGCCGTGGCTGACGTTGCTCTCGCCTTGAGACCCGACCGACCACGGGGCGCTGTGCACGAAGACACCGCTGTTGTCGATGCGCACGGCGTCTTTCACCTTGAGCTTGTAGCCCTCGGGTGAGTCCACGGGCACGCCGTACGTCGACGAGTCCATCACGATGTCGGCGAACTTCTCCAACACGTAGTACGTACCGTTCTTGGTGTCGTGGCCCTTCTTGCCCATCGACACCGGGAACGTCTTCTCGAGCTCGCCGTTGCGATGGATATACATCTGCAAGGAGTCATTGTCGATGGTGGCGACGAGCTGTTCGGGCACGGTGAAGCTGGACTTCGTGCCGGAGGCGTCGATGTTGACCACCGTGCCCGCGGGCCAGAAGTCCTGCGGACGCCACCGCACCTGGGTGTCACTGGTCCAGTAGAACCGGCCGGGCACGGGCGGGTTCGACGAGATGTGGATGGCACTCTCGGCCATTTGACGGTTGGCGATCGGCCGCTGGAAGTTGATGTAGATCGGTTTGGCGGCGCCGACGATCGAACCGTTGGTCGGGTTGAAGGACGGCGGCGCGAACACCGGTGCGCCGACGTACGGCGTGGGGTTCTGTCCGGCCGGGGTGCCCTCCGGAATCGGCTGCTGCTGAGCCAGCGGATCGGGCGGGGCGAAGAACGGGTTCGACGGCGGCGGAGGCGGCGGATTCTCGGCGGCCGGGGCCGGCGGAGCCGGCGGCGCTGGTGCAGCGAACGGATCCGCCGGTGGGGCCGGCGGGAACACCGGTGCGGGTGGCGGCGCCGCGGCGACGGCCGGATCGACCGGCGCCGGCGGTGGCGGTGGCGGGACACCCGGCTGAGCGAGCGCTGACGGGCTCGCCAGCATCCCCCCGACGACGCTCGCCGCCGCCATCGCAGTGAGCAGCCGACTGCGCTTTACCCTGCGCATACACAACCTCCCAGTCGCAGAACTCCAACCAGTGTGGCATAACGCCCCGGGCATCCCCGCCCGTCGGCGCGCCCCTCCACCTCGGGCAAACGCTCGATCCACACTCGTGACCTGCACTGTTCATCGGTCACGGGCGCAAAGTGTTAGCAGCGCAGCTACCAGGCCGCTCGCCGGTGGCAGGCTTGTCGCATGATTGTGGCCTTCAGCGTGAGCCCGACGGGTGGCGACGACAGCGTGGGCGACGCGGTCGCCGAAGCGGTCAGGGTGGTCCGCGAGTCGGGTCTTCCGAATGAGACCAACGCGATGTTCACCAACATCGAGGGTGACTGGGACGAGGTGATGGACGTCGTGAAGCGCGCCGTCGACGCGGTGGCCGCAGCCTCTCCGCGGGTGAGCCTGGTACTCAAGGCCGACATTCGCCCCGGCCACACCGACCAGTTGACGGCGAAGGTCCGACGGATCGACGAGGCCCTGGGCTCCTAGGAACGCACAAGCCGCGCGATGGCGGCAGAGGCCTCGGCCAGCTTCGTGTCGGCCCCCTCACCGCCTTCGGCGACCGCCTGGGCCACGCAGTGTCCGAGATGCTCGTCGAGCAGACCGAGCGCGACCGACTGCAGCGCGCTGTTGACGGCGCTGATCTGGGTGAGCACGTCGATGCAGTACTTGTCGTCCTCGATCATCTTCGCGATGCCGCGAACCTGGCCCTCGATTCGACGCAACCTCTTGGCGTAGTTTTCCTTCTGCTGCGAATAGCCATGCGTCGCAGTCATGTTCAGCCCCTCAACATCTGATTCATCTGGTCGATCTCGGCCTGCTGCGTGTGGACGATCGTCTGAGCCAACCGCTTGGCGTCGACGTTCTCGCCGTTGGCCAGTTCCGCGCGGGCCATCTCGATCGCACCCTGGTGGTGGGCGATCATCGACTGCAGCCACAGGGTGTCGAATTCGGGGCCCGACAGGGTCTGAAGCTTGGCCATGGTGGCGTCGTCGACCATGCCCTGCATCGCACCGCCGTGTCCCTCGTGTCCGCCCTGCCCGGTGTCGGCGTCGGGGTTTTCCTGCCACTGCACGAGCAGCACCTGCATGGTGCGGATCTCGGGCTCCTGGGCCTTCGAGATCTGTTCGGCGAGCGCCTGCAACTCCGGATTCGTGGAGCGGTCCGGGACCAGTGCCGACAGTTCGACGGCTTGCTCGTGATGCGGGATCATGTTCGTCGCGAACGCGACATCGTCGGCGTTGTAGCCGGCCGGTTGCCCGCTGATCACCGGTTGGTCGGAATGCTCGTGGTCGGTGTGTCCGTCAGAGGCCGGGCTGGTGCACGATGCGAGCATCAGGGCGGTGGCGAGGGCGATCAGGGAAGCGGCGAGGCGAGCGATCAGCGACGTCATGAACCCGATGGTACCGGATACCCCACCGGGGTATAGATAACGGTTTGGCCGGGGGAAAACACCGAAGGCATACTTATTTGATGCCCTCAGAAACTCCCGGCACCGAAGCCCGCCGTCGGGCGGAACCCGACATCAAGCCCCGCAGCCGCGACGTCACCGACGGCCTGGAGAAGGCCGCAGCCCGCGGGATGCTGCGCGCGGTGGGTATGGAGGACGACGACTTCGCCAAACCGCAGATCGGCGTGGGTTCGTCGTGGAACGAGATCACCCCGTGCAACCTCTCGCTGGATCGGTTGGCCAAGGCCGTCAAAGACGGGGTGCACGCCGCGGGCGGATTCCCGATGGAGTTCGGCACCATCTCGGTGTCCGACGGCATCTCGATGGGCCACGAGGGCATGCACTTCTCGCTGGTCTCGCGCGAGGTGATCGCCGACAGCGTCGAGACGGTGATGCAGGCCGAACGCCTGGACGGTTCGGTGCTTCTGGCCGGATGCGACAAGTCGCTGCCCGGCATGTTGATGGCGGCCGCGCGCCTCGACCTGGCGAGCGTGTTCCTCTACGCCGGGTCGATCCTGCCCGGTAAGGCCAAGCTGTCGGACGGCACCGAACGCGAGGTGACGATCATCGACGCGTTCGAGGCGGTCGGCGCGTGCGCGCGCGGGCTGATGCCTCGCGAGGACGTCGACGCGATCGAGCGCGCGATCTGTCCCGGTGAAGGCGCCTGCGGCGGCATGTACACCGCGAACACGATGGCTTCGGCCGCCGAGGCGCTGGGCATGTCCCTGCCCGGCAGCGCGGCACCGCCGGCCACCGACCGCCGCCGGGACGGGTTCGCGCGGCGCAGCGGTCAGGCCGTCGTCGATCTTCTGCGGCGCGGCATCACCGCCCGCGACATCCTCACCAAGGAGGCGTTCGAGAATGCGATCGCCGTGGTGATGGCGTTCGGCGGGTCCACCAACGCCGTGCTGCACCTGCTGGCGATCGCCTACGAGGCCAACGTCAAACTGACGCTCGAGGACTTCACCCGGGTGGGCGCCAAGGTGCCCCACCTCGCCGACGTCAAACCGTTCGGCAAGCACGTGATGTTCGACGTCGACCACATCGGCGGCGTGCCCGTCGTCATGAAGGCGCTGCTGGATGCCGGTCTGCTGCACGGCGATTGCCTGACGGTCACCGGTCAGACCATGGCCGAGAACCTCGCCCACATCGCACCACCGGATCCCGACGGCAAGGTGCTGCGCGCGCTCAGCGACCCCATCCATCCGACCGGCGGTATCACGATCCTGCACGGCTCGCTGGCACCGGAGGGCGCGGTGGTCAAGTCGGCGGGTTTCGACTCGGACGTCTTCGAAGGCACCGCAAGGGTTTTCGAGCGCGAGCGCGCCGCATTGGACGCTCTGGAGGACGGCACCATCCAGGCCGGTGACGTCGTGGTCATCCGCTACGAGGGGCCCAAGGGTGGGCCCGGGATGCGCGAGATGCTGGCGATCACCGGCGCCATCAAGGGTGCGGGCCTGGGTAAGGACGTGCTGTTGATGACCGACGGCCGGTTCTCCGGCGGGACGACCGGCCTGTGCGTCGGCCACGTCGCGCCCGAGGCCGTCGACGGCGGTCCGATCGCGTTTCTGCGGGACGGAGACCGCATCCGCCTCGACGTGGCCAACGGCACGCTCGACGTTCTCGTCGATCCCGCGGAGTTCGACTCGCGCAAGGCCGGTTTCGAGCCGCTGCCACCGCGATACACCACCGGCGTGCTGGCCAAGTACACCAAGCTGGTCGGGTCGGCGGCGGTGGGCGCGGTCTGCGGATAGCGCAGGGCGCCGGCCACTCGACGACGGCTATCGAGGCGGCGGCGGATCGGTCGGTGTCAGCGCGATGGGCAGCCAGTACGTGCCCGGCCCCTGGCCCGGGCATCCCGGTGCGGGCACCGTGAAGGTGCGCTCACCGGAGAAGCTGCCGTCGCCGTTGGGCTTGAGCCAGTCCGAACGCTGCGTCGTCACGGTGCCGCCGCTGCCGTCGGGATTGCAGTAGAAGGGGTACTCGCCGGCGGACTCCCAACGATCGCCGTTCCAGCGGTATTCGAATTGCGCTGGCGCGTTGGGGTCTTGGGTGATCTCCGTCTCCCTCAACCAGCGGGCGACGCAGCCGTTGACATCGCAGTGAGTGGTGAAGAGTCCGAGCTGGGTGGCCGGATGCGCGGACGCCGGCGCACCGTTGAACGTCTGTCTCGCGTGATCGAGTAAAGCGTTGTAGTAGCCGTAGATCGGCACGGGTTCGGGACGGTCGGCGCTGGCTACGGGTGCCAGCCCCACCGCGGTGCAGCCGATGCCCATGGCCACGGACAGTGCTTGGGACTTCACCGGAGCTCCTTTTCGTCGGAGCCCTCCGCGGTCTGAGAACTCTGCGGCTCTGAATAACACAGCGCCACGTCGGATGTCGCCGATTCAGCGAGTTGTGCGCGCGGACGCCAGCCGGGCGATGCGCGGCAGTGCGATCGCACACACGGGCAGGTAGGCGGTCGCCCACCACGGCACGCCGAACACGATTCGGGATCCGCCGTTTTCAGCGATCACCTCATGGCGCGTGGCGCCGACGCCTGCGACCTTCCATGCCCAGCAGCGGCGGGGACGAAATTCTGTGATGGTGAACGGCAGCGCGACACCGACCGGCGTGAACACCCTGCCTTGCGATCCGAGGTGCAGCGCCCCGGCCTCGTCCAGCTCGGCACCCGACACGGTCGGCCCCCACTGAGGCCACGTGTCGAGGTCGGTGATGACGTCCCACACCGCTTCGGGAGCAGCGTCGATGCGTAACTCCACCGTCGGCATCCCGCGCCGGAATCCGAAGTCCATCTCTGGCAGATGCCCCGGCAAGTGGCGCGTTAAACGACGACTAGGGAGGCGGGGGATCGATGGGAGTCAGGGAGAAGGGCAGCCAGTGGGTGCCCGGTCCTTCTCCCGGACATCCCGCCCCGTCGATGACGAGGGTCCGCTCCCCGAAGAAGCTGCCGTCCGGGTTGGGGATCAGATAGTCCGAGCGAGTGGCCTGCACCGCGCTGCTCGGGTCGTGGCGATCGCACAGATAGGGATACTCACCGCTTGTCGCCCAACGGTCGCCGGTCCACCTGTACTCGTAGACCATCGGAGCGCCCGGATTGCGGGCATGGTCGTCCGCGTTGTTCCAGTGTGCGACACATCCGTTGACGTCACATTGAGTGGTCAACTCGACGGGCACGGTGATTGCGTTCATCGGCGTCGGACGGCCGTTGAACGTCTGCTTCGAGAAGTCGATGAAGACGTTGTAAAACCCGTACAGTGGCGGCGGTTCGGCGCGGTCCGCGTGCGCGACGGGAACCACGACCGCGGCTGCGGCGACGGCAAAGACGGCCACCGGCAACGATTTCGACATAGGACTGGGTAGCACACCGAGGCGATCAGTGCCCGCAGAATCGGTTGAAAAGTACGGGCAGGAATCGGGCGAGATGGTTCATTTCCTGCGCACAGTGCACCATCAAATCCCGCGGATCCGGAAGTTGACGCGCCGCGACCGGACGAATGACCCTGTCAGTCAACCGATTTCCGTGTCGAACGGCGACATGGCTTCCTCCCATCCAGAACCGTGAACGCATCTCGGCGCCGTCGGCCGTCTCGCGGACCTGATGCACCAGCCAGCCGACATCGACCGGGATGTCGCTGGATCCGAGTCGCGCGCAGATCGCCACACCGTCGCCGAGGTCGCCGAGTCCCAACTCGGACGGCTGCACGAACCGGATCGCAGGTCGGGTGAAGGCCGAACCGAGGTATTCCTGCACCAGAGACGTCCGACCGACGTACCCGCCTTGGCCGCCGCCGTCGGCCCAACGGACGGACACATGCGCGCGGGGATGCCACAGTTTGTAGCGGCGCGAGTCGCTGCCGTGCCACCCGAACCACCAGTCCCACATGGCCGGTGTGACGCCGGGCATGTCGGTGCGTACCGACACCTGAATACCGCCGTCGCGCAGGACGCCGTACCCGTTCTCGGTCTGCTGATATCCCTCGACACGCATCGCGGTGAGGTCGTCAAACGACGGAAGTGTCGGCTCGGCCTGGGGCCCGTGCTCCAACGCCTCGACGACATGTCGTGGAAGAGCGGCCATCTCGGGGGTGTAGAACTCCGCGAACTCGACGGAGAGGTCGTCGTCGCGGTAGCCGAGGTAGGACTTCACGTCACACCCTGCCCATCCAGCTGTAGAACCGCCCGTCGGGGTCGTATTGCGCGCGAACGTGATCGAGGCGGGTCATCGCGTCGTCGGTGGCGAACCGGGCCGGCCGCTGCCCGAGGTTCTCGTCGGCGAGTTGGATGCCCGTGGCCAGATGCGCCATGGCCGCCATGTTCGAGCAGGCCCAGTCCGCGTAGCGATCGTCGTCGGCGGCATCGTGCCAAACCGTGTACAACGCAAGATAGATGTCGTCCTCGAGGCTGTACGCCATGTCTTGGCGAGCAGGTGAGGGGCCCCAGTTCAACCACAGGAAGTGTGACGGGTGCGGGGGCAGAGTCTCGATGATGCGGCGAATCCCGGGCAGTAATTCGTCGGCGGATGCCGAGGTCCACATGTTGTCGGCGGCGTAGCGGTAGCCGGTCGGATAGTTGCTCATGACCCCGTCGTACCAGGTCGCGAGATCCGCCGGTGCGTATGGGACCGCGACGACGGCCCGGTCGCGCACCGGGCAGGTATCGAGCAACGCCAACGCTTGTTTCGCTTCGTCCTCCGAATCCGCGAACACCGGCGATGCCATGACGATCCCCGGCTGCTCGACTCCTGCGCCGGGCACGCTTCTGGACGCGACGATCTGCAACTCGACTCGTCGGTCGACGTCGGCGCTGATCGCCCTGGCCCAGGTGAAGATCTCGTCGGCCAATTCGATGGGATACACGTAGACACTGCTGCCGCAGATGGCGGGGCGCCGATACAGCTTGAGATGGAACGCGGTCACCACACCGAAGAAACCGGGTCCTGAACCTCTTGCTGCCCAGTACATCTCGGGGTGGCTGTCGGGGCTGCAGTGGATCCGCTCGCCGTCGGCGGTCACGACATCCAGTCCGATCACACTTTCGCAGGCCGGCCCGAGAATGCGACTGTTCCAGCCGTATCCGCCCTGCAGCAGATATCCGCCGATGCACACGCCCTTGCAATGTCCGGCCGGGAAGAACAGATCGTGGGCCTCCAGGTCCGCGGCCAGCAGGCTGCCGCCTTTTCCGGGCCCGACCACCGCCGTCATGCGCTCGGCGTCGATGGCGCAGTCGTTCAGGCGGCTGACGTCGAGCAGCATGCCGCCGTCGCGTACGTGATTACCCGCCCAGCTGTGCCCGCCCGAGCGGACACCGACCTGGAGGTCGTGTGCGGCCGCATAGCGCAGCGCGGCGACGACGTCGCCGACGTCAGCGGCTTGCACCACCACTTCGGGATAGCGGTCCGGGGTGCGCGCATTCCAGACGGTCGCGCGGCGAGCAGCCTCGTATCCGTCGTCGGAGCGGGGGAAGGAACGACCAGATGGGAGCGACATCCGGGACCTCCTTGGTCCGTATACCGAATCATTGTGAACCGGTATGCGGATCAATATAGTGAGGGCGTGACTCGTCCGGACGGAAATGAACGAACCGATGCGGGGCGGGAAGACGGCATACAGGTGCTGCGCCGCGCCGCAGCGGCACTGGACGAGATCGCCGCGGCACCCGGTCGGCTGCGGCTGGTCGATCTGGGCGCTCAGCTGGGTCTGGCCAAGTCGACCGCGCGCCGCCTGCTCGTCGGATTGGTCGAGGTGGGCTTCGCGGCGGTCGACGACCAAGGCCGGTTCTCGCTTGGGCATCGACTGCTCGGCCTCGGAAGTGCCGATGTCGCAGGGCTGGCCGCGGTGTTTCGGCCGACGCTCGAGGAGCTCGCGGCGACCACCGGGGAGACGGTCGATCTGTCGGTGTTGCGGGGCGGCGAGATGTTGTTCATCGACCAGCTGGAATCGGCACACCGGCTGCGCGCGGTGTCGGCGGTCGGCATGCGCTTTCCACTGGAGTCGACGGCCAACGGTAAGGCTGCGACGGCGTTGTTGAAGGGGGCAACTGAGGTGGCGTTCGATCGGGACGAGCACACCGTCGGGATTTCGGCCGCCGGTGTGGCGGGGCGTTCGGCCGGCGGACACGTCGTCGCCATCTCGGTACCCGCGCCGACCGAAAGGTTCGTGGCCCATGAGGAGCGGATCGTCGCGGCGCTGACGGCCGCGGCCGCGACGGCACCCTGGTCGAGGTGACTATTCGACGATGCGGGCGACGGCAAAGCCGTCCCAGCCTTTGAGCCCGACGGTCTGTATCGCAGCGGTTTCCAATTGCGGATGGTCACCCATCATCTCGAGCATCTCGCGCACGGCGCGGGCCTGGGCGTCGTCGGCGGCAGGCTCGAGTACGCGGCCGAAGCGAGCGATGTTGTCCACCACGATGATTGAGCCCGGCCTGCCCAGCTTGATGGCCCACTCGACGTAGGCGACGTTGTTCTCCTTGTCGGCGTCGATGAAGGCCAGATCGAACACGTCGCCGCGGTCGGCGAGCATCGGAAGTGTATCGAGTGCCGCGCCGACGATGATCTCGATGCGGTCCTGCACGCCGGCGCGGGCGAAGTTCTCCCTGGCGATCTCGGCGTGCTTGGGGTCGTACTCCAGGGTGACGACGTGGCCGGCCGACCCGACGCCGCGCGCGAGGTTGATGGTGCTGTAACCGGCGAGGGTGCCGATCTCCAGGACGCGGGTGGCCGAGGACAACGACGCCAACAAGTAGAGAAGCTTGCCGTGTTGGCCGGACACCTCGATGGGTGGCATGCCTGCGGCGTTACCGGACTCACGCGCGGCGCGCAGCGCGTCGTCTTCGGTGTGCAGGATGCGATTGAAAAGCTCGTCGAGCGTCTTCGAGTCGGGGTCGGACATCTGCGGAACGATAGCGGAAGCGCTTCTCGGCGGCGACGCCCGGCGGCTGGCCGAATAGGGGTTTGCTGGCGCCTGTGGCTGTGGCGGCTTGTCCGGTGACGGTTCGGCCCAGAAGCCGCGCTGGTGAGTAGCTCGTCGTCCGTGGCAGGAAGGTGTCGGACGTAGGTATCTGCGTCGAATGTGGCGAGCCGCAGCGATGAAAATTAGCGCGCTGGCCGGTGTTGCGGGTCGGGTAGCATTTGCCGGGTGATGCGGGAGGGAGCATGCCAACCGATCGGTGCGACGCTGGTGGCTGCGCGGATTGACGATGACTGAGACGCTGCGAATCGATACCGACCTGGTGCTCGAGGCCGGCGGGCGGTTGCGCGCGGTCGCGGATGCCATCCCTGAGCCGCCAGCTTCGTTCAAGCCGGCGGGTGGTGACGCCTTGTCGACGGCGATCGCTGCCAAGGTCGCCGAAGTGGTCGACCCGGCGATCGCTGAGCTGCCGGTCGTCAAGGCGGAGTTGGCGAAGTACGCGCAGAAAGTGGTCAACGCCGCCAACACCTACGACGCGGTGGACCGGCAGATTGCCGAGGAGATACGGAAGCGCGTCGAACAGCTCAGCGATGCGGCCAGGGAGGGACCGGAGACCGCGCTGTGAGTTATCCGCCACCGCCTGGGGGTCCGCCGCCGGGCAATCCCGGGCCGCCACAGGGATATTCGGGACCTTACGGTCCGCCCCCGCAGCAGCCGCCGTGGCAGCAGCAGTGGCCGCCGGGCCCGCCGCCGAAGAAGCGCGGCAATGTCTGGAAGTGGTTGCTCGGCGGTGTGGCTCTGCTGGCTGTCATCGGAGTCACTGTGGCAGTGACGGTTTCGGTGACATCGGACAGCGGAGACGGTGACGATCCAGCGCCTTCAGGACAGACTTTCGGCCTCGCAAGCGCCGACGATAAGGGCCCTGCGAACATCATTACCGAAGACCCGAGTTGTGCGGCCTGGGGGCCGATCAATGACACCTTCATCGATATTCAGCGCCGAGGTTGGAACGCGCGTGATCCAAGCATTCCCGCTGCAGATTGGACACCAGACGAGCGCCAGAAGTATGAAGAGGTCGGCCGAGCTGCCGCGGAGGCCGCCGGGCAAACCGTCGCGGTTGCCAAGGTCACTCCACATCGCGTAATGCGCGAGCTTTTCGCGCAGTTCATCGCATACGCGCGGGCTTACAGCGATGCGGTTCCAACGTATGAGCCCACCCACGAGCACCTTGCTGGTGTCTTCACAAATACAGCTTCTACGATCACGTGGGCGTGCTACGCCATCACATATGGATCGGCGGAAGCGCGGGCACCCCTGATAGCCCAACCGTCGCAACCGTCTGAGGTTGCGCCAGTGACAAACCCGGCATCAGCTGAGCGCTTCTTGGAGTCGACCGATCCGATTTGCTCGCGTTGGTATCGACTTGTAGATCGCGTCGATTCAGATACCAAGCAGTGGCAGGACGTTGACCCGGCGCTACCTGCGAGCGAGTGGTCTTCTGAGCAACGTGCGATAACAGAGAATGCAATCCCTGTGATGCAGCGATTCGCTGATGACATCGAAGAGCTTGGTCTCGAGAGCGAGAATCCGCTGATCCAGGATCTAGCGACCTTTGTGGCTCAGTATCGACGGGCTTACGCCGCTGCACTCCCGACGTATACCAAGGCCGATTCGTACCTGTCGAGCACTTCCGCCCGAGCCGCTGCGATCGTCTATCAAGCATGCAAGGCAGCCGAGAGCTGACTGTGGGCATTGACAAGCCATTAGATCCACACGGAATGGCGGCACCACCAGCTTGGCCGGAGGCCGATGAGGATGTGCTCGCGAGGTCCGCAATTGCATTCGACGATGCGTCTCAAAAGATCAGCAGCCAGGTTGATAGCTTGCACCGGGAGCGGTCCAAGCTTTTGGAGGGCGCCGACCTTTGGTCCGGCGGCGCAGCGGGAGCGGCCCTAGGTGCACTGAATGTCCGTATATCTCAGCTTGAGTCGGTAAACAATCAGCTCATCGCTTCTAAGCGGTTATTTGAGGGCAGCCGGGACGAAGTAAGGAACACGAAAGAAGCGATAACGACCCTCGTCGTGCGAGCGAACGACCTCATTGATCGCATAATCGGCAGCGCTGAAGGCTCACCTCAGGACAGGCAGCGCGCCATAGATCAGGTCATCCAAACAGTCCGCGGGCATAACCTAGGTCTCGTAACCATGGCTGGCGCTCGTATCTCCGGGGAAATCCCCTTTGAGCCCTCGAAACCGGAGGCCGCTGAGGATCAGCTCCAATTGCTCAGCCAGCAGCCTGAGAAAGGGCCACCTGCGCTGCCCACCAGTTTCATGGGAGGAGGCTCCGAAGACGGCCCGACGGGTCCACCAATGCTATCGGAGCCCTCTATCGCTGGCTCGCCTCCGCAATCGTTGGTTCCAGCTTCGGTCGATGGACCGAAAAGCCCATCCGCCACTGCAGCGGATAGCCCGCCCGTGTCTGCTGGACCGAAGGATCTTGGCCCCGATTTGTCCGAATCTGCCAAAGGACCTGGGGTTCCCGTTGATAAGTCCAGTCCGGAACCCATCATCCCCGGAATCCCCGGCGCGCCAAGCACTCCCGCTTCTCCACCATCTCCACCCATCACCGCTCCGGCTAGTCCCTTGTCGAGCGGCGGATCGTCCGCGCCGTCAACCCCGTCGACCCCGTCCACACCCACCACGCCGAGCGCACCAAGCACCGTAAACCCGGCAGCCGCCACACCGGCTCAGGCGCAAATGGCTGACTTCCAACGGACTATGGCCGAGTCAGCATCCAAAGCTGTTGCTCAAACGCCAATTTCGCCACCGCAGTCCGCTCCGATTGCCGCGTCGAGTATGCAGCCGTCCAATCTTCCCCCGATCGCGGACGCGCCGTCGCCCCCACCGCCCAGCCAGACCACAGCCCCGCCCGCGACAGCCCCGACGACCGGACAGGCCCCCGTGGCACCGCTTCCCACACCCGGCGCCGCTCCCGCTCCACCGGTACCGCTGGGTCCACCACCCACTCCGCCGCCGGCCGCTCCTGTCGCGCCGGCCGCCAACGTCGGCCCCAGCGTTGCGCCCGGCACGGCAGCACCCGGCGCCAGCACAGTCGGCGCCCCTGCGCCGGTTCCGGTTTCGGCCGCACGCGCCCAGCGTGAGGCTATCGCGGCCGCCACCCTTCGGCGGCCCTCCGGCAGCGACCCCGCTCAACTCGCACAGCGGATCGCGGCGGCCCTGAACGTCGGCATCACCGACATGGGCTTCTACTGGGTCACCGGCCTCGCTAAGGATGGAACCATCGTCGTCGCCAACAACTATGGCCTCGGCTACATCCCCGACGATGTAAAACTGCCCGACCGCGTCAAGATGGCCACCGCCGACGAAGGTATCCCCGCTCACGTTCGCGGGTCTTGGGCAACGTATCCCATTCTCGCACTTCATGGTTGGGCACAGCACCACAACGCCGAACTTCGCGCCGTAATCGCCACCGAGGATCAGTTCAAGGGCTTCGACCCCGGTGCACCCCGGATCATCCTGCATCCCGACGACATTCCCGACAGCGGCCAGATGGATGGTCGCCATCGCCTCCAGGTGATATCCCCTGACGCGGCAAGTAGATTGGCCGCCATCACACCGACCGGGCTGTCCGAGGTGCTGCCTCCACCACTCACTGACGCCACTCCCCCGGAGGACCGCCGCGCGCAGCTGTGGTTCGAAGTCTTCCGTCCATTGCTCAGCAACTCCCCCGACCGTGCCTCGGTCCAGTTGCAGTGCTTCATCACGTATGCCGACCACGCCCAGGAGCTTGCGCTGCACCGAGCGCACACCGCGACCGACGCCGCCGACCAGCGCGCCGCCATCGCCGACTGGATCTACTGGCAGCACCTGAGCGTCCTCATGCAGGACGCGATCGCGACCGACGCCACCGTCTGACCGCCGCGGTCACGTCAGAGCAGTAGCCGAAGTTTGGCGCTCAGCCGAATGGGCACGCCATCCTCAGACCACGAGGAGGCGCGCATGCGAGCAGTCACCTGGCAGGGTCGTCGGAAGGTGTCCGTCGACAACGTGCCCGATCCCGCGATCAAGGAACCCACCGACGCGATCATCCGAGTCACCAGCACCAACATCTGCGGTTCGGACCTCCACCTCTACGAGGTGCTGGGCGCGTTCATGAATCCCGGCGACATCCTGGGCCACGAAGCGATGGGAATCGTCGAAGAGATCGGCAGCCAGGTCGACGGTCTGCAGCCCGGCGACCGCGTGGTGATCCCCTTCAACATCTCCTGCGGCCACTGCTTCATGTGTGACCACGGCCTGCAGAGCCAGTGCGAAACCACTCAGAACCGTGACCAAGGGACGGGCGCCGCCCTGTTCGGCTACTCGAAGCTCTACGGCGAAGTCGCCGGCGGACAGGCCGAGTACCTGCGTGTCCCGCAGGCGCAGTACACACACATCAAGGTTCCCCACGATGGACCCGACGACCGCTACGTCTATCTCTCCGACGTCCTGCCCACCGCCTGGCAAGCCGTGGAGTATGCGGCGGTACCCAACGGCGGGACCCTGGTCGTGCTCGGTCTTGGTCCGATCGGCTCGATGGCCTGCCGGATCGCCGCGCACCGCAAGGGCTGCAAGGTCATCGGCATCGATCTTGTCGACGAGCGACTCTCTCGCGCCCGCGCCTATTGCGATGAGGTAATCGATCTACGCGCCGACGACACCGACGAGGTCGTCAAGAGCCACACCGACGGTCGGGGCGCCGATTCGGTCGTCGACGCCGTCGGCATGGAGGCGCACGGATCGCCAGTCGCCGAAACCATGCAGACCGCCAGCGGCTTCCTGCCCTCCCCCATCGGCCGCGTCGTGATGAAGAACGCCGGCGTCGACCGGCTCGCCGCTTTGAACTCCGCGATCGCCCTCGTCCGACGCGGTGGCACCATCTCCCTGTCCGGCGTCTACGGCGGCGCCGCCGACCCGATCAACATGATGACGTTGTTCGACAAGCAGATCCAGCTGCGGATGGGCCAGGCCAACGTCAAAAAGTGGGTACCCGACATCATGCCGTTGTTGACCGCCGAGGATCCGCTGGGCGTCGAGCAGTTCGCCACCCACCGGCTACCGCTCGACGACGCTCCCGGCGCGTACGAAACCTTCCAGAAGAAGGAAGACGGCATGGTCAAGACCATTCTGAAGCCCTGATGCCGATGGATCAGTCTGAGGCTCCGCTGCTCGACGCTCTCGTCGACTACCGCCAGCCAACCGCTACGGCCACCCGGCCGCGGCCAACACAACGCTTGAGACAATCCGTGTTGTCGCTACCTGATACCCCTGGTTTCGGGATCGAGGGTTCTGGCAACATTACCGACGAGTAAGGAGTTTCTCCGACTTCTGGCAGGTGGGTAGATGACGAGTACTTGGAAAGCCTCAGAGATTTCGGTAGTGGCCCAGAGTGAGGGCGGCGGCGCCGCCATCCACGAGATCATCGGTCTGTCGATCGCCGCCGCTGTGATCGCCGTCGTGCTGTTGTGGATCGGCTGGATGCACCGCACACACAAGATCGAGTGGTTGGCCCGTCTCGGCGACTGGTCCGGACGCCGCTTCAAGCGTCCGTCATGGGTCGCCTTGCCCATCGCGCTATTCGTCGCGTCGATCATCTGCGCGCTGTTCGGATTCATCTGGGACGTCAGCCTGCACATCGGCAACGGTCGCGACGACGGCGCACTCGCCAACCCCGCTCACTACTTCATCCTCATCGGCCTATTCGGCATTTTCGTCGCCGGCTGCACCGCAATGGTGCTGCCCCGCGGTGAGGAAGAGCGTCCCGGTCCTGCCGCGGTGCGCATCACCGACCACTGGTATGCCCCGGTGGGCGGCATTGTCATGGCCGGGTGCGGTCTGTACGCGCTGCTCGGTTTCCCCCTCGACGACATGTGGCACCGCATCTTCGGCCAGGACGTCACGCTGTGGGGCCCCACCCACCTGATGATGATCGGTGGCGCAGGCTTTTCCACCCTGGCCGCGGCCTACCTCGAACTCGAAGGAAAGCGGGTCAGGACACCGGACACGCCGCCTGACGGTATCGGTCTGAAATTCATCCAGTACCTGGCATTCGCCGGCGTTCTGATCGGCATGTCCGTCTACCAGATCGAGTTCGACTTCGGCGTCCCGCAGTTCCGCCAGGTCTTCCAGCCCATGCTGATCGCCGCGGCGGCCGCGCTCGCCCTGGTTGCCGCGCGCATCTTCCTCGGCCGTGGCGCGGCGATCATTGCGGCCGTCATCGCCATCGGCCTGCGCGGGATCGTGGCGTTCCTCGTCGCCCCCGTGCTCGACGCGCCGGTCAACTGGTTCCCCCTCTATCTCGGCGCGGCCGTCGTAGTCGAACTCATCGGCCTGACCCCGCTGATCAGGCGTCCAGTGCTCTACGGCGCCGTGGCCGGCCTGGGCGTCGGCACCGTCGGTCTGTGGCTCGAGTCGCTGTGGATCAACGCCGTCTACCACCTGCCGTGGCCTAGCAGCATCTGGCCCGAGGCGCTCGCGATGTCCGTACCCGTCGCCATCCTGACCGGCGCGTGCGGCGCGCTGATCGGCATGGTGTTGACCGAACAACGGCTCCCGCGCCGGGCGCTGAGCGTCGGCCTCGTCGTGTTGACGGTGCTGGCGATCGGAGGCGCCGCCGCCAACGGCCTGCGCTACAACGTGCCCGAGAACGCCAACGCCACCATCGTCTTGACCGAAGTCCCCGGCGATGACGACGCCCGGTTCGTCACCGCCGACGTGCAGATCACGCCCGCCAACCTGCTCAGCGAGAATCCGAACTGGGTGTCGGTGCTCGGCTGGCAGGGCGGCCTGCCCAACCAACGAGGCATGTTCGTCGACAACCTCGAGCAGGTCGGGCCCGGCCACTACCGCTCCACCGAGCCGATGCCGGTCTCCGGCACATGGAAGACGCTGCTGCGTGTCCACGACGGCCGGATGCTGACGGCGGTGCCGATCTACCTGGCCGGTGATCCCGGCATCGGCGCGGAGGAAGTGCCCGCCGAGCCGAACATGACGCGTCCGTTCGTCTCGGAGATCACGATCCTCCAGCGCGAACGCAGCCCGGACATCCCAGAGTCGTTGTGGCTCATCGGATGCCTGGTGGTGCTCCTGTGCTCGCTCGCCATGGTCGCCGGCGTCACCTGGGGCGGCGGCCGGATCAACCGCAGCGAGCCCAGCGGAAGTGAAGCCGAGCTACAACCCAGTGCGCAATCATGACGGGCGCGCCCGACAGCGCCGATGTCGTGGTCCTCGCCGACCATCCGATTTGGATAGCGGTGCCCGCCTTCGCCCCGGCGATCGTCGTCGCCGGGGTGGTGGTCTACATAGCAATGAAGAACCGTCGTAAACGAGAAGAATCCAACGGGGAAAGCACAACGTGAATCCGACACTCATCCGTTCCGGCGCGATCTGCTTCGCCGCGACACTTGTCGTCGCCGGCTGCGGAGGCTCGCGCGATACCGAACCGGAAGCGAGTAGTCCCGCCCAGTCGACTGTTGGCGCGGCGGACATGCCCGACCAGCAGCGTCCGCCCGATCGCTTGACCATCGACGTCACGATCGAGGGCGGCAACGTCGACCCGACGAACGCGCAGATCCAGGGCAAGGTCGGCGAGCCGATCGTGCTGCGGGTCAACAGCGACGCAGCCGATGAACTGCATGTGCACTCGGTGCCCGAGCACACCTTCAAGGTGGACCCGACGCCTGGCCAGCAATTCCAGTTCACCGTCGATGTGCCCGGCAACGTCGAGATCGAACTGCATGACCTGAATCGCGTGATCGCCACCGTTCAAGTTCAGCAGTGATGTCGGGGCCGTCGGTCTCCGTACTGGCCCACGGCCTCGGCGGTTCGACGGATCTGCCGATTCCGTTCACCTACGCGGTGGTCGGGGCCGCATGGGCGTTGACGTTCACCTTCGCGGTGGTGGCGTTCGCTTGGAAGAAGCCGCGGTTCGATCCGGACAATTCGGTTCGCCCCCTTCCTGGTTGGGTGACGGCGGTGATCGATGCGCCGGTGACCCGTTGGGCCCTCGCGCTTGCCGGGTTGGGTTTCGCGGTGTGGGTCGGTGTGGCTGCCGTCCTCGGTCCCCAAGACGCGAGGAACCCACTACCCGGTGTGTTCTACGTTCTGCTGTGGGTGGGCCTGGTCGCGGTCTCGCTGATCATCGGGCCGGTGTGGCGGGCGATATCACCGGTGCGGGCGGTCCTTCGGCTGCTGGGCGGACGGTCGCTGCGCCTGACTTACCCCGCGTGGCTGGGATACTGGCCCGCTGCCTTCGGGCTGTTCGCGTTCGTCTGGTTGGAGCTGGCCAGTCCCGATCCGGGTTCGCTTGACGCAATCCGTATTTGGCTGCTGATCTACCTTGTGGTCACGCTGGCCGGGGCGCTGGTGTGTGGTGAGCGTTGGTGCACGCGGGCCGACCCTTTCGAGATGTACAGCGTGGTGGCCTCGCGGCTGTCGCCGTTTCGCCGCGACCCCGGCACGGGCCGCATCGCGATCGGCAACCCGTTCGACCATCTGCCGTCGCTGCCGGTACGCCCGGGCCTCGTCGCCGTCATGGCTGTGCTTCTGGGATCTACCGCGTTCGACAGCTTTTCGGCCATGCCCGAATGGCGCAACTTCGTCGACGACCATTCCTCGTCGACGCTGAGCGCGACCCTCATCAGGACCGCCGGCTTGGCGACGTTCGCAGCCGTCGTCGCGGTGACGTTCTGGCTCGCCTCCATCGCCACCGGCGGTGTGGACCGCGTCCGGCGCCGCCAGTTGCCGGGGTTGATGGCGCACTCGCTGATCCCGATCGTCATCGGCTATGTGTTCGCCCACTACCTGACCTACCTGGTCGAGCGTGGTCAGCAGACGATCATCCTGCTCGCCGACCCGTTGGCTCGCGGGTGGAACCTGTTCTGGCTGCAAGACGCGGAGGTCAGCTACTTCCTGTCGCAGCACCCCGCGGTGCTGGCGACGCTCAAGGTCGGCTTCGTTCTGGCCGGGCACGTCGCCGGTGTGGTCGCGGCGCATGACCGGGCCTTGCGCCTGCTGCCGTCGGCCCATCAACTGACTGGGCAGCTGGCGATGATGCTGGTAATGGTCGGCTACACCTTCACCGGGCTGTACCTGTTGTTCGGCGGGTAACGTCGGAGGGCATGAAGGCGCTCATCGTCGTCGACGTGCAGAACGACTTCTGCGAGGGCGGCTCGCTGGCCGTCAGCGGCGGCACCGACGTCGCCCACAACATCAGCCAGTTGCTCATCGACCAGACCGAATACGCACATGTGGTGGCCACCAAGGACTTTCACATCGACCCCGGTGACCACTTCTCCGATGACCCCGACTTCGTGGCGTCGTGGCCACGGCACTGCGTCGTCGGAACCCCCGGTGCCGACTTTCATCCGCAGTTGCGGTCCGACGCGGTCGAGGCCGTCTTCACCAAGGGCGAGTATTCGGCCGCCTACAGCGGCTTCGAGGGCAGCGACGAAACCGAAACGTCGCTGGCCGACTGGTTGCGCCAACGCGGGGTCGATGAGGTCGACGTGGTCGGCATCGCGACCGACCACTGCGTGCGCGCAACGGCGGCCGACGCCGTAGCCCACGGTTTCACGACGCGCGTCCTGCTCGACCTGACCGCCGGAGTCGGCGTCGAGTCGACGGCCAAGGCCGTCGAAGATTTGCGCGCGGTCGGCGTCCAGATCGTCTAGTTCCCTGCCGTCGGGTCGACGGGCTTACCGGTCCACGACGGCGCCCGGCCGTCCACGAACGCGCGCACACCCTCCTTGGCGTCGTCGTGTCCCATCAGGCGCAGGTGAATCTCGGTCTCCCGGGCGCCGACCGCCGACCGGTCCAGGTCGTAGGAGTCCCACAGCAGCCGCTTACTGGCCGCCACGGACATCGGCGCGGTGTTGACGGCGATGTCGCGGGCGAGGTCCAGCGCGGCGGACAGCACCTGCGGCGCGGGCAACACCCGGCTGCCGATGCCGAGTTCGACCGCCCGCGCACCATCGAAAGTCGCTCCGGTCAACAGGATTTCGGCCGCGGTGGCGACGCCGACCAGGCGCGGAAGGATCCAGTGCGAGTAGGCGTCGCCGACGACTCCGCGTCGCACCTGCACGACGCCGTAGCGACCCTCGGCGGCGAAGAACCGGATGTCGCACTGCAACGCCAGCGTCAGCCCCAGCCCGATCGCGTGCCCGTTGACCGCCGCGATGACCGGCTTGGGCAGCGTCCAGGCGGGCACGTCGATTCCGGCCGCGCTGAACCCTGCCCCCGGCACGGCGAAGGTGTCCTCACCGGCGGCCAGATCGGCTCCTGCGCAGAACGCGGGCGGGGTTCCGGTCAGCACAATGACCCGCACCTCGTCGTCGCGGCCGAGTCGCCGGTAGGCGTCGGCGAGTTCGGTGCGCATGCCGTCGCCGACGGCGTTGCGCTGCCGCGGCCGGTTCAACGTGATGGTCGCGACCCCGTCGTCGAAACCGGTCAGCAGTGTGCGGTAACCGGGCAGGTCGGGGCGGGCGGGCACGCGTTTCTCCTGGCTAGTGTGATTTCGTGCGGAGTTGGTTGTGATGCTGCCGCATCGGGCACACCCGTATCGTCGCGTTGTCCATGTGTGTCGTCGTCTGGAGTGAGAATTGACCCAAGCCCCCGCCCCCCAATCCGCGTCCCATGAGGTCTGGCCGGGTAAGGCCTATCCGCTCGGCGCGACCTATGACGGGACGGGCACCAATTTCGCGGTGTTCAGTGAGGCCGCCGAGAAGGTCGAGCTGTGCCTGTTTGACGCAGATGGCACCGAGACCCGCATCACGCTGCCTGAGAACGACGCGTTCGTGTGGCACGGTTTCATCCCGAACATCGAGCCCGGCCAGCGGTATGGCTACCGGGTGCACGGCACGTACGACCCGCCGTCGGGACAGCGCTGCAACGCCAACAAGCTGCTGCTCGATCCGTACTCGAAGGCCATCGACGGCAACTTCGACTGGAACCAGTCGCTGTTCAGCTACAACTTCGGCGATCCCGACAGCCGCAACGACGACGACTCGGCTGCGAGCATGCCGAAGTCGGTGGTCATCAACCCCTACTTCGACTGGGGCAACGACCGGCCGCCGGACTACGAGTACGCCGATTCGGTCATCTACGAGGCGCACGTCAAGGGCCTGACGCAGACGCACCCCGATATCCCCGAGAACATCCGCGGCACCTACTCGGCCGTGGCGCATCCGGTGATCATCGAGCACCTGCAGTCGCTCGGTGTGACGGCGATCGAGTTGCTGCCGGTGCACCACTTCGCCAACGACTCGACGCTGATCGACAAGGGCCTGTCCAACTACTGGGGTTACAACACGATCGGCTTTTTGGCACCCGACTCCAAATACAGCTCCAGCCCCAATCCCGGCGGGCAGGTGCAGGAGTTCAAGGCGATGGTCCGCGCACTGCACGAGGCAGGCATCGAGGTCATCCTCGACGTGGTCTACAACCACACCGCCGAAGGCAACCACCTGGGTCCGACCCTGTCGATGCGGGGCATCGACAACGGCGCGTACTACCGGCTCGTCGAGGACGACAAGCGTTACTACATGGACTACACCGGCACCGGCAACAGCCTCAACGTCGGTCATCCGCATTCGCTTCAGCTGATCATGGATTCGTTGCGGTACTGGGTGACCGAGATGCACGTCGACGGGTTCCGTTTTGATCTCGCTTCCACATTGGCCCGCGAGTTCTACGACGTCGACCGGCTGTCGACGTTCTTCGAACTCGTACAACAGGATCCGACGGTCAGCCAGGTCAAGTTGATCGCCGAACCGTGGGACGTCGGCCCCGGTGGTTACCAGGTGGGCAACTTCCCGCCGCAGTGGACGGAGTGGAACGGAAAGTACCGCGACACGGTCCGCGACTACTGGCGCGGTGAACCAGCCACGCTCGACGAATTGGCCTATCGCTTAACGGGTTCGGCCGACCTGTACGAGCAGACCGGTCGCCGACCCGTCGCCTCCATCAACTTCGTCATCGCCCACGACGGTTTTACGCTGCGTGACTTGGTGTCCTACAACGAGAAACACAACGAGGCCAACGGCGAGGACAACAACGACGGCGAGAGCCACAACCGGTCCTGGAACTGCGGCGTGGAGGGACCGACCGACGATCCCGAGATCAACGCGCTGCGCGCGCGCCAGCAGCGCAATTTCCTTACCACACTGTTGCTTTCGCAGGGTGTCCCGATGATCGCCCACGGCGACGAGCTCGGCCGCACCCAGCAGGGCAACAACAACGTGTACTGCCAGGACAACGAACTGTCGTGGATCGACTGGTCCACCCCAGACACCGAGCTGATGGAGTTCACCCGCAAGGTGTCGGCGCTGCGCGCTGCGCACCCGGTGTTCCGTCGGCGCCGGTTCTTCTCCGGACGCCCCGTGCGCCAGCGCGGCGGCGACGGGCTGCCCGACATCGCCTGGTTCGCACCCGACGGGTCCGAGATGAGCGACGAGGACTGGGAAACGGGTTACGCCAAGTCAATCGCGGTGTATCTCAACGGTAACGGCATTCCCGACCGCGACGTGCGCGGGCAGCGCATCGTCGACGACTCATTCGTGCTGTGCTTCAACGCCCACTACGAACCGATCGACTTCGTGGTGCCGGAGCGCAAGTTCGGCGACTCCTGGATCGTGGTGATCGACACGTCGGCCGACGACGAAGACGAGCCGGCCCCGGTCGACGCCGGGCAGAAGGTCGAGGTCGCAGCGCGCTCAGTGATTGTGCTGCAGGCGGCCCCGGCAGAGTAGCTATTCGACCACCGGGAAGAACGAGTCGCCGTCCTCCGGGGTGCCGTCGACCTGGCCTTCGTCGCGGCCGTGCTGGTCGGGGTCGATGCGATCGACCTCGTCGTCGGGGCGCAGCTCGGTGTCGCCGCTCGGCTCGCCCATCGGCTCGTTCAGCTCGGGCTGCTCGGGCTCTTCGGCGGCGAGCTTCTCGTCGAGGCTCTCGTCGACCTCACCGTCGGCATTGATCTTGTCGGCTTCACGCCATCCTTCTGGCGGGTCGACGGTCTCGTCACCGTCGGCGTTGCGCACGTCGTCGGAGTCCAACGCCTCCGTCGGGCGCAGCGTGTCGCCGACGCCACCGCCGTCGTTGGGTGAATAACCTGGGTCCGGGTTTGCGCTCACGGGTATTCGATTGCCCACCTGCCGGATGGCTAAACGCCGCATCGCCCGCCGGGACGGGCCCGCTCGCTCACCGGTTGGGCCGCGGGAGTCCGCTGCCGCCGACCCTGCCGCGACCGAAACCGACTGTGCGACAGGGTTCTTGACCGTCCAAATCCCTGACATGGACCTGCTGTTGTGCTACGGTTTGTCCCACAGCAACCGTGGCCGTCGCGAATGACAGTCTGAGTTGTCACACGCCCGGGCGGGGCGAGTAGGAGCCGATGAGCGGCGGCGCCTACCGGCGGCCACGGTTGCCGTCCTACTGTTTCCTCGCGGCTCACTTGGCCGGGACTCGCGCGCAGGCCAAAATTTTCGTGAGTGTCAGTAATGGGGGTGCGGCAGCCGTATGCTGCCCTCCATGACCGCCCCCACCAGGGCCGGGCGTCGGGTCACCGCTCAAGACTGGATCCAGGCCGGTTTCGATGTGCTTGCCGACGGGGGCCCAGGCGCGCTGCGGATCGGCCGCCTGTGTGCACGCCTCGACGTCACCAAGGGCAGCTTCTACTGGCACTTCACCGACATGTCGGCCTACCGCGACGCGCTCGCTCGTGCGTGGGCCAACCTCCACGACGAACAGCGGCGCCGGTTCGAGGACATGGGGGGCGCTGAACCCCGCGCACGGCTGGCGGCGATGATCCAGACACTGGTGTGTCCCGACCAGCGGGCGTTGGAGCGGGCGATGCGGGTCTGGTCGTTGACCGACCAGACGGTGCTGGCCAGCGTCCAGCAGAGCGATGTGCGCGTGCTCAGCGCGGTGCGGGACGCGCTGGTCGACTACGGCTTCGACGATGGCGAGGCCGATCTGCGTTCGGCTCTCCTGTTCGCCACCGGCATCGGCCTGCTGCACGAGGTCCGATCGGCACCGCGCGAGCCCGCGGAATTGAGCGAGCGCGTGCTCGACCTCATGCTCCACCGATAGGCCAGCTCAGCCGATGATGCGCGCGATCGACTTCATCGGGATCGGCAACCAGCTCGGCCGGAAGCGCGCTTCGTAGGCGGCCTCGTAGATCGCTTTGTCCAGTTCGTAAGCCGCCAGCAGGTGTCCATGGTCCCGAGGATCGGTGCCCGACACCTCGGCGTAGCCCTCGCAGAACGATGCGGCGTTGCGGTCCACCCATTCTCGGGCCCGCGCCCCGAGCTGACGGTCGTGGTCCTCGTCGGACGACTGCTCCATCAACCGTTGGTAGGCGGCGTATTCGAAGGACCGCAGCACCCCGGCCACGTCTCGCAGCGGGGAATCCGGTCGGCGCCGTTCCTCGAGCGGCTGACCGGGCTCACCCTCGAAATCGATCAGCAGCCACCCCTCGGGTGTCCGCAACACCTGACCGAGATGCAGATCGCCGTGGATGCGCTGAACGGTGACGGCCTCCTCCGAGAGCTTGCGGTACCGCTCCTCGATCAGTGGCGCGTACTTCTCGAGATCGGGCACGGACTTTGTTGCCGAGTCCAGCCGCTCCAGCGCGGTGTCGGCCGGGAAAACCGTCGTCTCGGTGCCCATTTCGTCGGCCAGCGTGGCGTGCACCGACGCGACCGCTTCACCGAGCCGATACGACTCGCCTGCGAAGTCGCCGCCCACCTCGTCGGCGTACAGGTCCCCCTCGGCGAACAGATCACGGGTGCTGGCGGTCGCCATGTCCCAGCCCTCGGCCGAGGTCGCGGCGAATTCGGTGACCATGCCGAGCGCACACGGCTCACCGTCCTCGCGCCCGTCCCACGTCGTCTCGAACGAACCGAGCAGCCGCGCCACATGCGGGTTGCCGGCGCGGGCCAGCACGCGGTTCAACTCGATGTCCGGGTTCGTTCCCGGCGTGATGCGACGGAAGAGCTTGAGGATCGCCTTCTCCTCGAACACCACGCTGGTGTTGCTCTGTTCGGCTGCCGATACCCGCGGCGCCGCATCCAGCGGCAACTCGACGCCGGGTTCCTTCACGAAGCGCACGTCCCCGACCGTCGCCGAGGAATCGATGAGCGACAGCAGGAACTGCACGGCTGCGGGGTCGTAGAGCGCGTCGTACGCGGTGCGGTCGCCGTCGGCGCCGATGGTGGCGACCTCGGCGTACTCCTCGATCGGTCCGGAGTTCCAGCGGATCAGCACCTGATAGCGCTCGCCGGAGCCGTCGGTGTAGGAGACGTCGAGCAGCACGAGGTCCAGATCGTCGCGCAGTGCGGTGCAGGCCGCCTGGTGCACCGCAGACAACTCGCGGGTGCGGCCGGCGTACCACCGTTGGTGTGGCAGCCATTCTTCGAACGGCAGGGTCATGACAGTTCTCCATGCTCCGGGCTGGGCGCCTTCAGCGAGAACCAGTAGAACCCATGGCCGGGCAGGGTCAGGAGGTACGGCAACTGGCCGATGCGGGGAAACTCCACGTATCCGGTCATCTCGACCGGCGTGTATCCGTTGTAGGCCTGCAGGTTCAACTCGATCGGCTGAGGGAACCGGGAGAGGTTGTTGACGCAGAGCACGGTGTCCTTGTGCCCGTCGGCTTTGTCGATCTCTCGCACATATGTGAGCACGGACGGGTTGGAACCGCCCAACTCGTGGAAGCTGCCGATGGCGAATGCCTCGTGGCGGCTGCGCACCGCGAGCATGGTCCTGGTCCAGTTCAGCAGCGAGTTCGAGATGTCCCGCTGCGCTTCCACGTTGACGGCTTGATAGCCGTAGATCGCATCCTGGTTCGGTGGCAGATACACTCGCCCGGGCGTCGCGGTCGAGAAGCCCGCGTTGCGGTCCGGTGTCCACTGCATCGGGGTGCGCACCGCGTCGCGATCGCCGAGCCAGATGATGTCGCCCATCCCGATCTCGTCGCCGTAGTACAACACCGGCGACCCGGGCAGCGACAGCAGCAGCGCGGTGAACAGCTCCATCTGGTTGCGGTCGTTGTCCAGCAGCGGCGCCAGTCGTCGGCGGATGCCGACGTTCGCCTTCATCCGCGGATCCTTGGCGTACTCGGCGTACATGTAGTCGCGCTCTTCGTCGGTGACCATCTCCAGCGTCAACTCGTCGTGGTTGCGAAGGAAGATGCCCCATTGCGCCATCTCGGGGATGTCGGGCGTCTGCGCCAGGATCTCCGAGATCGGGAAACGCGACTCCCGGCGGACGGCCATGAAGATCCGCGGCATCAGCGGGAAGTGGAACGCCATGTGGCATTCGTCGCCGCCGGTGTCCGGATCACCGAAGTATTCGACGACGTCGGCCGGCCACTGGTTCGCCTCGGCCAGAAGCACACGGCCCGGGTACTCGTCGTCGATCACCTTGCGGCAGTGCTTGAGGAACGCGTGCGTCTCCGGCAGGTTCTCGCAGTTGGTGCCCTCCCGCTCGAAGAGGTAGGGCACAGCGTCCAGCCGGAAACCGTCGATGCCGATGTCGAGCCAGAACCGCAGGACGTCGAGCATCGCCTCCTGAACGGCCGGGTTGTCGTAGTTCAGGTCGGGCTGGTGGCTGAAGAAGCGGTGCCAGTAGAACTGCCGTCGCACCGGATCGAACGTCCAGTTCGACTCTTCGGTGTCGACGAAGATGATCCGGGCGTCGGAGTACTTGTCGCTGGTGTCACTCCACACGTAGAAGTCACCGTATGGTCCGTCGGGATCCCTACGCGATTCCTGGAACCACGCATGCTGATCGGACGTGTGATTCATCACGAGGTCGGTGATGACGCGGATCCCGCGGCGGTGCGCGGCATCCAGCAGTTCGACGAAGTCGTCGACGGTGCCGAACTCGGGCAGCACCTTGTAGAAGTCGCGGATGTCGTAACCACCGTCGCGCAGCGGCGAATCGTAGAACGGCGGGAGCCAAAGACAGTCCACGCCAAGCCACTTCACGTAGTCGAGTTGCTCGGTCAGTCCGCGCAGGTCTCCGATGCCGTCGGAGTTCGAGTCGTAGAAGGCGCGCACCAGCACCTCGTAGAAGACGGCGCGTTTGAACCACGTGCGGTCCTCGGGCAGGACCCGGGCGTGTCCGAAGTCTTCTGCGGTGGGGTGCTCGACGACACCGTCCTCGACGTGGCTGCCCTCCGCCGGGTCGTGGTCGTCGGATGCTCGGGCACCGCTGTGCTGGTCCAACCGGTGTAGTTCCATACCGTGTTCAACCTACCCACGTCGCGAAGAATCGAATCGGTGGAAATCGGGCGGGCGCTCACTTCGGTATCGTTCCGGCGTGGCCACACGTGATCACGGCGACCCGGGTGACGCACCGTCGATTCCTCCGCCGCTGACGGAGGTCGTCAACTCCGTCCGACCCACGGCTGCCGAGGAAGCTCGCACCATCGCCGCATCCACCAATACCGCAACATTGGCGACGCTGACGGCCGACGGCGATCCGTGGGCGTCGTTCGTGACGTACGGGTTGCTCGACGGTGCCCCTGTGCTGTGCGTGTCCAACCTCGCCGAGCACGGCCGCAACCTGTTGGCCGACCCGCGGGCGAGCATCGCGATCGTCGCGCCGACGTCGGAGACCGACCCGCTGGCCAGCGGGAGGGTCACGCTGGCCGGGGTGGTGGAACGGCCCGCCGACGATGAAGTCGCCGCCGCGCGCGAGGCACACCTGTCGGCCGTGGCGGCCGCCAAGTACTACATCGACTACAGCGACTTCACGCTGTGGGTGCTGCGGGTGCGGCGGGTGCGCTGGGTCGGCGGCTACGGGCGGATGGAGTCGACGACGGGTGAGGCGTATTCGGCCGCGCAGCCCGATCCGGTGCAACCGCTGGCGGCCGGAGCCGTCGCACATCTCAACGCCGACCACGCCGACACGCTGGTCGCGATGGCCAAGGCGCTGGGCGGCTACCCGGACACCACCGCGGCGACGTGCACGGGCGCCGACCGGTACGGCCTGGACCTGCGGCTCACCACCGACCGTGGGCTGGCATACACCCGGATCGGCTATCCGAAGAAGATCGACTCGATCGACGAATTGCGTTCGGCCGCCGTCGAGCTGACCCGCCTGGCGCGCCGCGGCTGAAATACGATCACCTCATGACTGCTGCGGCTCCCTCCGGGCGACCGGCCACCTGGCAAGCGGCGTTCGACCTGATCGCCACCCGCGGTCATGAGCGACGCGACGAGCCGTTCAAGTTGGCCAGCGGTCAACTCAGCCACGACTACATCGACGGCAAGTACGCGATCGACACCGGTGAGCGGTTGACGATCGTCAGTCGCGCGGTCGCCGAGCTGGCCGAGAGCCGGGGCATCGAGTTCGACGCGGTGGGCGGGCTGACCATGGGCGCCGACCCGCTGGCGCACGGCGTCGCGATGGTCACCGGCAAGGCGTGGTTCTCGGTGCGCAAGGAGCAGAAGGCGCGCGGACGCGAGCAGTGGATCGAGGGCACCCGTTTGGCGCCGGGTACGCGGGTGTTGCTGGTCGACGACGTCATCAGCACCGGCGGCTCGACCGAGATCGCGTTCGACCGGGTGACCGCCGCGGGTGCGGTGGTCACCGGCGTGATCCCGATGGTCGACCGTGGCGACATCGCCGCCAAACGCTTTGCCGCACGGGGTGTGCCGTTCGCCGCACTGGTCACCTACCGCGACCTCGGCATCGAACCGGTCAAGGACGTCTAGCCCCTCTTCCGCGAACGTGGGTTACCCGCACATTTTTCGCGCGCGGAGCGTGACACGAGCCCACACTCGGCGGGGTTAGGCCGGCACGACGAGCACGCCGTCGGATTCCACACCGACGCTGACCGAGTCGCCGGGTGCGAGGTGGCGCGCCGCCGGGCTCGCCATCTGCGCGCAGATCACCGTGCCGTCGCCCATCGCGGCGTAGACCCGCGAGATCGCGCCGAGGAACGCCACCGAGCTGACGGTCGAGGTCCCTGCCGGGTCAGCGGTTACCGTCACCGATTCCGGCCGGACCATCGCCAGCCCGGGCCCGGACGCCACCGAACCCGGGAGCGTCGGCAACGATGTCTCGAGCAGTTGGGCGCGGCCGTTCGAAACCGTCGCGCGCACTTTGTTGTTCAGGCCGACGAACTCCGCGACGAAAGGCGTCGCCGGGTTGGCGTAGAGATCGGCGGGCGCGGCCACCTGTTCGAGTCTGCCCTGGTTCATCACACCCACACGGTCGGCCACCGCGAGTGCTTCCTCCTGGTCGTGGGTGACGAACAACGTCGTCGTACCGACCTCCGACTGCACGCGGCGGATCTCGTCGCGCAACTGGGACCGGACTGTGGCGTCCAACGCCGACAGCGGTTCGTCGAGCAGTAGCACTCGCGGCGTGATCGCCAGGGCGCGGGCCAGTGCGACGCGTTGCTGCTGCCCGCCGGACAATTCGCTGGCGTACTTGTCGGTGTGAGCCGACAGCCCGACAAGCTCCAGCGTCTCGGCGGCCCGGGACAGGCGTTCGCGTTTGGAGGTCCCGCGCATCTTCAGGCCGAACGCGACGTTGTCGAGCACGGTGAGGTGAGGGAACAGGCTGTATGCCTGAAACACCATGCCCATATCGCGCTTGTTCGCGGGTACGCGACTGACGTCTCTCCCGTCGACGGACACCGTGCCCGACGTCGCCGTGTCCAGCCCGGCAAGGATGCGCAGCGCGGTGGTCTTACCGCATCCCGACGGACCCAGCAGCACGACGAGCTCGCCGGGTTCGACGCGCAGCGTCAGCCCGTCGAGTGCCCTCATCGACCCGTAGACCCGCGTCAAATCGTTGAGTTCGACGGCGACTCCGGCGGTCATGCGGTGACTCCCTGAACTCGGCGGTGGCCACGATTCACCAGCGAAAGGCCCATCAGCAGAACGAAACCCAGTAGCAGCACGGCCAACGACGCGGCCACCGACGTGGGGCCGTCCGCCTTGCCGATCGCCACGATCTGCACCTGCAAAGTCTCATAACCGCTCAGTGATGCGATGGTGTACTCGCCGAGAACGACGGCAACCGAGATGAAGGACGCGGACAGAATCCCCGACCAGATGTTGGGTACGACCACCCGCAGAATCGTTGTCGCCCAACCGGCTCCGAGCGATCGGCCGGCATCGGTGAGGGTCCGCAGGTCGATCGACGACAGCGCCGCGTCCAGCGCGCGGTATGCGAACGGCAACACCAACACGATGTAGACGAACGTCAGCGTCAATGCCGATTCTCCGAGGAAGTACGTCACCCACAGGTAGACATTGCGCAACCCGACCACGATGACCAACGCGGGAATGGTCAACGGCAACAGGCACAGGAACTCGACTGCGCCCTTCGCCCACGGCGCCCGCAGCCGTACCCAGATCATGGTCGGCAACAGGATCGCCAACATCGCCATCACGGTGAACACCGCGAGCAGCAGGGATACGACGATGGCCGCATACAGCGCGTCATCGGCGATCAGATTGCCCCACGCCCGCAGGGTGCGCCCACCCGCGAGCATGTTGCGCGTCGAGAAGTCGGCCATCGCGTAGAGCGGGAACAGGAAGAACGCTCCGAAAAGCACCCAGAGCGCGCCGCGAATCACCTTGGTGCCGCCGGTCATCGAAGCCACCTCGCCGAACGTCGCACCAACCTGTGGTAGCCCACCATCACCACCGCCACGACGACGATCATCTCGAGCGCCAACGCATACGCGAAGCCCGTCTGACCCAACACCACCTCGCTGGTGAGCGCCGCCCTGATCAGCAACGGCACGATCGGACTGCCCTGGCTGACCAACGCCGCGGCCGTCGCATACGCCGCGAATGCGTTGGCGAACAACAACAGTGCCGACCCCAGGAACGCCGGCCTCAACAACGGCACGACCACTTCGCGGAAGTACTGCAGCCGTGACGCGCCCAGGGTGAGCGCCGCTTCGCGCCACTGCTCTCGCAAACCCTCGAGGGCGGGCATGAACACGATCACCATCAGCGGTATCTGAAAGTACGTGTAGACCAGAATCAGGCCCGGCAACCCGTACAACCACCCCGACGCCGCGAGGTTCCATCCGAGCGGGTGCTCCAGCCACAACGTCAACACGCCGTTGAGCCCTATCGTCGCCAGAAACGCGAAAGCCAGTGCGACACCGCCGAACTGCGCGAGCACGCTGCACAGCGCCAGCACGGCGCGCCGCACCATCGACGTCGGCGGGCCGGACACGATCAACCAGGACAGCACCGCCCCGAGGACCGCGCCGATGAGCGCGGTGCTGCCCGAGAGCACCATGCTCTTGCTCAGCGCCGACAACGCCGGACCAGAGAACAACGCGTTGATGCTCTCCAAGGAGAACACACCGTCGACGAAGAACGCATTGGCGATCACCGTCACGGTGGGGATGAGCAGAAAGACCACCACCACCGCCAGGAACGGCAGCAGCGGCAGGATGTCTCGCGCGGTGCCCCGCAACCTGGTCAGACTCGCTCGCTCCCGTGCTCGGTCAGCCGATCGCGGCGGCCCAGTGCTCCGACAGATACTTGGTGGCCGCCTCGGTCTGCTGGGGCGAGGGAACCGTCACCGGTCCGTCGATGACGGGCAAGGTCTGCGCGGCCGCCTCGTCCAATGTGCCGTCGGTGGCCATGTTGTCGGCGCGAACCGGTCGAACACCGCCGAGCGCGAACAAGTTCTGGCCCTCGCCGCTGTAGAGGAATTCCTGCCACAGGCGCGCGGCGGCCGGGTGCGGCGCGTCCTTGTTGATCGCCTGGTAGTAGTAGCCCGCGACGGCGTAGTCCGGCGGTACCAGAACCTGCCACGACGGCAGTTTCTTGCTTTGCGCCGCGTTGGTGAAGTTCCAATCGATCACCACCGGCGTCTGACCGGATCCGATGGTGGCCGGCGTCGGGTCCACGGGCAGGAAGTTGCCGGCGTCGGCCAGTTTCCGGAAGAATTCGACGCCCGGGGCGATGTCGTCGACCGAACCGCCTTGGGAGAGCGCGACCATCAGCACACCGGAGAACGCGGCGCCCGCTTGCGTGGGGTCACCGTTGAGAGCCACCTTGCCTTGGTACTCCGGCTTGAGCAGGTCGTCGATGCGCGTCACCGGCGGCACCTTGGCCGAGTCGAAGCCGATCGACATGTATCCGCCGTAATCGTTGACCCAGGTTCCGTCCCGATCTTTGAACGCCGCCGGGATGTCGTCGAAATTGACCACCTTGTAAGGCGCGAACTCTCCGGTGTTGGCCAACGCGACGGACTGGCCGAGGTCGAACACGTCGGGGGCCGTGCTCCTGCCCCTCTGCTGATTGGCCGCGTTGATCTCGTCCTGGCTCGATGCATCGGGCTGCGCCGAATTGACCTTGATGCCGTACTTGTCGGTGAACGCTTTGATGATCGTGCCGTAGTTCGCCCAATTCGGCGGTAGTGCAATGACATTGAGCTCACCCTCAGTCTTGGCCGCCTCCACGAGCCCGTCGATCCCGCCGAAGTCCTCGGCCGAAGTGGCTTCGGCAGCCTTGACGCCGGACTGCGTCTGCTGCCCGTCACCGCTCTTGTCCGGCGGCGCGCACGCAACCGAACCGGCCAGCAGCAGAACGGATGCGGCCAACGTGGCCGCCAGGCTGGTGATCTTCATTGCCGAACCTTCCGATGGTCAGGAGTCGGCGCGGCGACGCAGCGGTAACCGCACCGGATCGCCGCGGTGAACGACTCCGCGCGACGGCGTCCGAAACCCTATCGCGGCGGTTGTGGCGACGTGCAAGTTGCATCGGAGTTTGCCAGGCCGCCGCCTTTGCCCGGCGTTAGCATTCTCGTGTGGCGCGACGCGAAGTTTCGGGGGACTTCGACTACCTCATAGACGACCCGGTCGATGTCGTGGAAGCCGCCGATTCAGGGGCGGAAGCGGACGCGGACGTCTTCGATCCCGCGAAGGTGCCGGGCCGGGACATGCTGTTCGACGCCTTCGACGAGAACTCCTGGTATTTCGAGCCCGCCCCGCCACCCTGGTATCGAACGAGACGAAATCTCAGCCTTCTTCTGGCCGCCGCGATCGCGGCCGTCGCACTCGTCGTCTCCGCTGTCCTGCTGGTTCTGCGCGCGCCCGCAGAACCCGCCGGCCGGGAACCCGAACCGGTCCGCCCGACCGTCCAGACCACCGCACCGGCGCGCACGCAGACCCAGTCACCGAGCACCCAGCCGCAGCGGCCGGCTCCACCCCCGCGGGTCGAGACCTCGGCGGCGCCGGTCGCCCCTCCGCCGCCCGCGACCTACCGGCCGCGCACTCCCCCGAGCAGAACCGGCCGCGACCCGGAGATCGGGGTGACCCGCACACCGGTGACCCGGTCACCGATCAGCGTCGCGCCGCAGCGGCCCAGCCCGCCTCAGCGATGATGGCAGCATTCGATGCCGAGGCCATGTTCGCCGCGGCGCCCGTCGCGGCGCTCGCCACCATGGGGCCCGCAGGCTCGCCACACCTGGTGCCCGTCGTATTCGCCGTGCACGCCCGAACGGTCTACACCGCCGTCGACGCCAAACGGAAGTCGACGCGCAATCTGCGGCGGTTGAGCAACATCGAGGGCAACCCGCACGTGAGCATGCTCGTCGACCACTACGACGACGACTGGGCGCAGCTGTGGTGGGTGCGTGTCGACGGCCGAGCCGAAATTCACTACAGCGGCGAAGAATTGGCCACCGGGTACACGCTGCTGCGCAACAAGTATCCGCAGTACGAGCGGATCGCCCTCGACGGCCCGGTCGTCAGCGTGACCATCACGAAGTGGGCTTCGTGGCAGGCCTGAGCGCGAAATCGGTCAAGCCCTTGTGCTCGCTGTCGGTTAGGGCAATTGTGGTCTAACACACACTTTGGCGGCAGCGCAGCCGTCGTGGAAGGGAACGTCATGGCTGACAAGACGACACATTCCCAGGGCGCCGGAGCCGCCCCGACCGCGGACAGTCCGGCCGCCATCCGCAATGTGGTGCTGGTGGGCCCATCGGGTGGCGGCAAGACAACACTCGTCGAGGCACTTCTGGTGGCCGCGGGAGTCCTGACCAGACAGGGTTCCGTGCAGGACGGCACCACGGTCTGCGACAGCGACGAAGCCGAGATCTCCCAACAGCGTTCGGTGGGCCTTGCGCTCGCGTCGCTGCGACACGACGGCATCAAGGTCAATCTCATCGACACTCCCGGTTACGCCGATTTCGTCGGGGAACTGCGGGCGGGGTTACGAGCCGCGGACTGTGCGCTGTTCGTCATCGCCGCCAACGAGGGCGTGGACGAACCCACCAAGGCGCTGTGGCTCGAATGCAGCCAGGTGGGCATGCCGCGCGCCGTGGTCATCACCAAACTCGACCACGCCCGCGCGAACTACGCCAACGCGTTGGCCGCCGCCCAGCAGGCCTTCGGTGACAAGGTGCTTCCGCTGTACCTGCCGGCGAACTCGCCGTGCACCGGGTTGATCGGGCTGCTGTCGGAGACGCACTACGAGTACGCCGACGGCAAGCGCGCCGCAGCCCACGAACCCGACGAGTCGTACGCCGGCCCGATCGCCGAACACCGCGGCGCGCTGATCGAGGGCATCATCGAGGAATCCGAGGACGAGACGCTGATGGAGCGTTACCTCGGTGGCGAGCAGATCGACCAGTCGGTGCTCATCGACGATCTGGAGAAGGCCGTCGCCAGGGCGACGTTCTTCCCCGCACTTCCGGTGTGCAGCGGCACAGGCGTCGGCACGCTCGAACTGCTCGAGATCATCACCGCCGGCTTCCCCTCACCGCCCGAGCACCGGTTACCCGAGGTCTTCACGCCGCAGGGCAAACCGCGCGCCGAGCTTCCGTGTGACCCGAACGGTCCACTGCTGGCCGAGGTGGTCAAGACGACGTCCGACCCCTACGTGGGACGGGTCAGCCTGGTCCGGGTGTTCTCGGGAACCATCACGCCCGACTCGACAGTGCATGTGTCCGGCCACTTCTCGTCGTTCTTCGGCGGTAGCGGCTCGTTGACCGGTTCGCTCGCCACTCACGAGGACCACGACGAAGACGAGCGCATCGGGTCGCTGTCCTTTCCCCTGGGCAAGCAACAGCGTCCCGCCCCCTCGGTGATCGCCGGCGACATCTGCGCGATCGGGCGACTCAGCCGGGCCGAGACCGGCGACACGCTGTCCGACAAGTCCGATCCGCTCGTGCTGCGGCCATGGAGCATGCCCGAACCGCTGCTGCCCATCGCGGTGCAGCCCAGAGCCAAGACCGACGAGGACAAGCTGTCCGGCGGTCTGCAACGGTTGGCCGCCGAAGATCCGACCCTGCGCATCGAGCAGAACCCCGAGACGCACCAGATCGTGCTGTGGACGATGGGCGAAGCGCACGCCCACGTCGTCCTGGACGCGCTCTCCCGGCGCTACGGTGTCGCCGTCGACACCGTCGAGTTACGCATCCCGTTACGAGAGACGTTCGGCGGCAAGGCCAAAGGACATGGCCGCCACGTCAAGCAGTCCGGCGGGCACGGCCAGTACGCGGTCTGCGACATCGAGGTCGAGCCGCTGCCCGAAGGTTCCGGTTTCGAGTTCGTCGACAAGGTCGTCGGCGGCGCGGTGCCCCGCCAGTTCATCCCGAGCGTCGAAAAGGGCATTCGGGCGCAGATGGAGAAGGGTGTCGGACCCGGCTACCCGGTCGTCGACATCCGCGTCACGCTGTTCGACGGCAAATCCCACAGTGTCGACTCGTCGGACTTCGCCTTCCAGATGGCGGGCGGGCTGGCGCTGCGGGAAGCGGCCGCGGCGACCAAGGTGAACTTGCTGGAGCCTGTCGACGAAGTGACGGTGCTGATTCCCGACGACTTCGTCGGCGCGATCATGGGCGATCTGGCCGGGCGACGGGGCCGCGTGCTGGGCACCGAAAAGGTCGGCGACGACCGCACACTGGTCAAGGCCGAGATCCCCGAGGTCGAGCTCACCCGCTACGCCATCGATCTGCGTTCGCTGGCCCACGGAGCCGGCACGTTCAGCAGGACCTTCGCCCGCTACGACCCGATGCCCGACCACGCTGCCGCCAAGGTCGCATCAGCGGTCTGAGCACATCACCGGGGCCGGTCCCCACGCCAACTGAAGCTGTTGACGTATTTGCCCATATCCAGGGCGATCTGGAGGTTGGCGCCGGACGGTTTGCCGAACCCGAAGTCGGGGCTGAACTGGTGGTACGGCCCCACGGCCGCCGCCACCAACGCCAGGTCATTCTTCACCGCGGCCACCACGAGGACCCGCATGCGCAGATAGCTGCTGTTGGCGCCCTGTGGCCAACAGTCGGCGACTTCGCCGTATCCCGGATGGAAGCCGACCATGGCGTTGGGAATCGCATATGCGGTCCGGGTGTCGGGAAAAGTGGCTTTCACCAACGACTTTGCGATCTCCTGTGCAGATCGGCCCGCGGCGGGTTCGCTGAACAACTGCAGAGTCCCGCCGTCCCCGGCGAGCAGTTCGGCGGTCACACCGTTGGGTTTGGTGCTCACCCGGTAGGCCGACTCGGGCGCGGGATAGGACACCGAGAACGCGCCGTCCGGCGAAGTGAATCGCGGGTTGATCGACACCGGCGTGCCGGTCGGGGGACGTCCGCAGTCTGGCGGGCACACGTAGCGCACCGGCGGCTTGGCCATCATCGCCGACACCCCGACCAGGGCGGCGGCGATCAGCACGATCGCGACCAACCACGTCAGCACCAGCCGCCTGCGGGAGGTGCGCCGCGGCGCCGCGGCCGCGTACGCGCCGGCCGGAACCGCGTAGCCGGGAAAGAAATCGGTGGTCCCGCTCATTCCGGGTCACCGCGAACCGGCCGCGATTCGCGCCGCGCCCTGCGTGATGAGCGCGAGGACGCGCGCGTCGCCACCCCGCACGCCGGGCAGAACGCCATGTCCGGCACGACGTGTCCGCAGTGGGGGCACAACAGCGGTTCCTCCGCGCGGATCTCGTCGTGCGCCTCGTGGAGCAACGCCAGGTGTAGACCCAGCCGCAGCAGCAGCAGCGCCACCCCCGCCAACGCGAGGTACAGAACCAGCATCAGCACCTGCGGGAAACGGGCCACGTCGATCAGGCCGAGAGACACATACACGATGAGCACCGCGGCGGCGAAGCCGATCAGCATCGCGCGCACGACACCCGGGCGTTGATCGCGTTTGCTCGGTGGCCGGGTGAACCACAGTGCGGCACCGATCAATCCGCCGGCCGCCGCGGCGATCAACGGCGCCGCCAGTCCCCGGATGCCCGCCTCGACCAGCAGGCTTTCCAGCGGCCGTTTGCTCACCACGCCGGTGCCGAACTGCGGGGCCAGCCGCGTGAGCGTCGCCGCCGCGGAGAAGCTCAACGCGGCCAACGCTCCGATCATGAAGCCGTCCAGCGCTTCTCGTGACGACGGACGAGTCAGGCGAATGATCACGGCGGGTAACAACATCAGAACGACCCCGCCGAGTGGAACCACGATGCCCATGCTCAACATGCGCGTGCCGACGATCGCCGAACCTAACGCGACACCATAGGATTTGGCGAACATCGCACCGGTCAACAGCGCCCAACCAACCGCGAGCCCCACCGCCAGAACGACCGTGAGAACCAGTGTGCCAACGGGAAAGTCGCGGAACGCATCCGACTCGCGCAGATACAGCACGAACAGCAGCGGCAGACCCAACGCAGCAACGGTCACCACGGCGGCAGGTAACCGCAGCAGTGTGAAAGCGATGAGCGCCACCACCAACACCAGCAGGCCGATCCGGAACGCGCTGCGAGACCGCTGCGGCAGGTGCGGGAACAGCGAGCTCGCGACCGAGACCTGCAGGAGGTGTTCGTTGGGCGCGGCGCTGAAATCGAGCGGGCGCAACCAATCCGGGCCCTCCCGCGGCCGCGGCGTCAGGTGACATCCGCACAACCCGCAGTACTCGCCGGCCGGCACGTCGGTCTTGCAGACCCGGCATTCCGCGGTCGGCACGGTGCCGTCGTCGCCGGTGCTCACGCGGCCGCCTTCTGGAGGATGAGCACGTTGCGCACGAGGTTGTCGACGTCCGGGGTGCCGAGGCCGGTCACCAGGTCGTAGCCGGGCAGCGCGTCCGCGACCGCGTTACCTCCGAGGGTGACGTCGCGGAAGGCCGGCAGCGGGGCACCCTGCGAGATCCGATACAGCAGCGGGTTGAGGTCACCGAGCAGGCGCCCGCCGTTGGCGAGCAGGTACTGGTTCATCACCGCGGCCAGCCCGGCCCAGATCGGTGCCGACTGTGACGTGCCGCCACCGACCAGGGGCGTCTGCTCAAAGACGATGCGAACGCCGGTGAACGGGTCAGCGACGGCCGCGACGTCCGGAGTCAGCCGGCGGTCGGTGTCGCGGTCGGGCCACACCTGGCGCTGCCAGTCGGGACGGTCGAACACCGCCGAGACCCCACCTCCCGTGCCCACCGACAGCGGCACGTCGAACCACGCCTGCTCGGACAGCCACCGACCCTCGCCGTCCGTGGACAGCGTGGTGCCACCCACGTCCGTCATCTCCGGCAGCGAGGCGATCGAGTCCAGGCCGATGTCGGACTCACCTGGCGGCGAGGACCAGTCGTCGCCGCCTTTGCACTCCAGCCCCGCGAGATCACCGCTGGCGTTGAACGCCGTCGTTCCCCGTGACTGCGCGGTGGCCAGCGCCGACCGCACGGGGGCGAGGTCGGCGGCGGTGATCAGCTTGTCGCAGCCCCATCCGATGGAGAAGCTCCACACGGCGCCCGGATACCGACGGTCGGTCTCCTCGAGCATCTGGCCGATGCGTTCGAATGCGCCGTCGGCGGTGACGGTCGGAAGGGCACTGACCACGACCTTGCGGGCATCGGGAGCGACCGCGTGCGCCACCTGAAGGTCCATCGTGGCTTCGCCGCGCGGTTCGTCGAGTTCACCGACCACCTCGGGGGTGAACCGCGGCAGGTCGTAGGTGTCGGCGAAGCTGTCGAGATCGGCCTGGTCGAACCCGTCGAAGGCGAAGAACACGATCGTGGTGCCCTTGCCGGTGTAGCCGGCCGCGGCCAGCGGCGCGGCGTTGTAGGTGTTGCGCAGCGCCTCGGGTGTCAGGCCCTTGTCCGGAACATCGAGCGGCAGCGTCCAGATGTGCGACGTGTGATGCGGCACGTAACCGAGGATCCGCCCGACCTCGAATACCTCGTCACGCAACACATCCGGCACGTCCGGCTGCTGCGGGGATGCGTAGAACACCTGGCCGCGGCGCCCGCGGTAGTCACGCACCTCGACGTCGAACGCCTCGGCGACCGATGCCGCCGGACCCTCCACCACGGCCCACTGATGTCCGGGGCGCCACCGCACGGAAAGGCCTCGGCCGTCCGCCCAGGCGTACACCCCCGCTGGGCGGTGCCCGTCGCGCAACGCCATCGTCAGCTGCACCCCGCTGTCACGCGAGGCTCCCAGATCGGTCGAGCTCGCCAACAGGTAGGAGTAGGGGTCGGCGATCACCTCGCCGCCGGCGCGTACGGCGGCGGGGCGCAGATCGGAGACGAAAACGAATACGCCCGCCGCGATCAGCGCCAGCACGCCGAGTTGCCGCGGACTCACCGTGCGAACCCGGATCGGTGGACGGCTAGTTGTCGCCAGGGATGGCAGTCGGCGCCGGCGTTGCAGTCACCGTCGGCGAGAAGGGGTTGGGCCCGGGTGAGAGGCGCGGCGCCTTGTCGGTGGTCTCGATCGGCGGCGGGGCCTCGGTGGTGGTTGTCGTGGTCGTCGTCGTGGTGGTCTCTTCCGGCGCCTTCTCCTCGGTGGAGCACGACGCGCTGAACATGACCATCGCGACCGCGGCGGCACCACCCGCGACGGCGGCGATGCGACGACCGATCCGAGCTGACCTCATGTTGCAGTCCTAACTGTCGCGACCGGTGCCAGAAGGCTTCAAGATCAAAGCCGGCGTTCGAACTCTAACCGAAGATCGGCACCCGCGCTCAGTTCGAAATCGCAGCTAGCGACGCTGCGGATTAGGAGCCGGACTTCAGCGCGCCGAGCGCCTCGGCCAGCGTCGGATACAGCGAGAACACCTGGTCGAGCCCGGTCAGCTGGATCGGTCTGCTGGTCGCCGGCCCGTCGGCCACCACCGCGAAGCGTGCTGACTTGCTCACGGTTTCGTGTGTCGCGACCAGCGCCTGCAACCCCGCCGACGCGAGGAAGTCCACCGCCAGCAGGTCGACGACGAGGGCGGTGGGCTCCTGCGTGAGCGCCTCGGTGATCGCCGCCTGGAACGTCGGGACCGTGGCGAGGTCGACGTCACCGCCGACCGTCAACACAGCGATGCCGTCCTCGTGGGAGATCGAAGTGCTTATCGGCTCATTACGTGACAACGGTGGTCCTCCGGTACGCGCCGCCACCACGACGGCAATGGGGCGAGCTTAACCCGTCGCGCCCTGACACAGATCAGTGCTTCAGCGGTTGATGCTGCGATACGCAGGCTAATGTCGAGGACAGACTTGTGCGCTGGGTGATTCCGGTGTGAGCGCGAGCTGGAAGGGCCGACTGCCGCGAACATGACCGACACCGCAGATTTTTACCAGCGCTACGAGCGCGAACGGGCGAGAGCCGACGATCTCGCCGATCGCGACGTGTTCCGCGGCGCGTTGGTCAACTCGCTGCAAGAGGGCTTCTTCGTCACCGACGCCACGGGCTGCGTGGTCGAGATCAACGACGCCTTCGCGGAGATCACCGGTTACGGTCAGGACGGCTTGCCCTATCCGATGCCGCATCCCTGGGCGGTCGACGGGGTCGCGGCCGACGATCGTAGGGCCACCCTGGTCCGCGAGGGCCGCCTGACCGCCGAAACCAAGATCAGGCACCGCGATGGACGAACGCGGTGGGTCGCGATAAGCATCAACGCCGTCCCGGACCACCACTCGCGGCGCGGTCTCTACGTCGGCACCATCCGCGATATCACTGCGCCCCGGGCAGCAGCGGAGCGCGACCGGGCGATGGCGCGGTTGGCGACGGCCGTGAGCGTCGCCAAGGACGTCGACGAGGTGCTGGCGATAACGCTCGCGCAGTGCCGCGTGCCGCTGGACGCACAGCGCCTGATCACGGTGACGTGGCCGCAGGCCGAGGGTGAGGAGCCGACCGTTCGGGTGGCCGGCGAACCCGCGGTGAGCTCATGGCGGGGCCTCGGTGAGGACTGGCGTCGCACGTTCGAAGACGCCCGAACCTGGATCCCGCTGACCGTGACGCCGGTCGGCGCGGTACCCAGCGCGGGCACCACCAGGGGCTTCGTCGCGGTGCTGTCGGGTGCCCGGGACATGGTGCTGTGCCTCGAGCACAACGTTCCGCGGATGGTCAGCCCCGAGGACCGACGCCTGGTCTCGGCGCTCGTCGGCCACCTCAGCTCGGCCTTGCAGCACGTGCGGCAGTTCGAGAGCGCCAGGGAGACGTCGCTGACGCTGCAGCGCTCGCTGCTGTCCCCGATCGATCTGCCGCCCGGATTCGCCGTGCGCTACGAACCTGCCGTCCATCCACTGGAGATCGGCGGCGACTTCTACGACGTCCTTCCCGTCGGTGACGGCCGGATCGGGATCGTGGTCGGAGACTGCGTCGGCCGCGGCCTCGCTGCCGCCGCCGTGATGGGGCAGTTGCGCGCATCGACACGCGCCCTGTTGCTCACCGGGGCACGACCGTCGACGGTGCTCGAACACCTCAACTCGGTCGCGGAGTTCATCCCCGACGCCTACTGCACCACCGTGTTCGTCGCGATCGTCGACACCGTGTCGGCAACCGTGGAGTACAGCAGCGCCGGTCACGTCCCGCCGGTGCTGGTGTCGGGAACCGCACCGCCGCAACTGCTCGACCAGGCGACTACGGTCCCGCTCGCCGTGACCCATTCCCGGCCCCGGCCCCAGACGACGCATCCCTTGCCCGCGGGCTCGACGCTGATGCTCTACACCGACGGCCTGGTCGAACGCCGTGACCGGTCGATCGACTCCCAGATCGACCGGATGTCCGCGGTATTGGCCGATACCGCGAGCCTGCCGATCGAGGGCGTCGCCGACGCGGTGCTGAGCGCGCTGGTACCCGACGGCGGTTTCGATGACGACGTGGCGATCGTGATCTACCGGTCGCCGAAGGCCTCCCTCGTCATCGACGACACCGCGACCGCGGCGAAGTTGACCGAGATCCGGCACAAATTGGCGGCGTGGCTGGCGGCCAACGGCGCCTCGGACGAATCGACGTCGGATCTCATCCTCGTCGTCAACGAGGCTTGTTCAAACAGCGTGGAGCACGCCTACCGCGGTCATGAGCCAGGACGCGTGCGCGTCGAGGCCGAGATTCACGACGCGGCGATCCACATGCGGGTCACCGACTTCGGATCGTGGAAGCCGCCGCCCCCCGACCCCGGCACCCGGGGCCGCGGCCTGTTGTTGATGCGCGCCGTCAGCGATCGCGTAGACCTCGACGGCACAGCGGCCGGCACCACCGTGGATATGACGTTTCACTTACCGGAGATTCGAGTTTGAACCAGCTCTGCCCGCCTGGACACCGCCGCCGTGGTATTAAAACTATCGGCAAGGAATGTCTGTCGGGAAGAGGCAGCGATGCGGACTGTTTGGCGTGCGCAGGGGCGGTGGGGCCGCTAGGACATCGGGAGGTTCTGTGATCGGATTCGCTCACGCTGCCGTCCATCGGTGTGGCTCGTTGACGGTGGGGGACTGAAAGTAGTGACCCGCAACCAGTTCCGGCTCGAGTCCGGGGGCGCTGAGACGCCCCCGGTCGTCACCGCGGTCGGTGAGATCGACTTGGCGAACGTCGACGAGTTCAGCGACGTGTTGTCGCGGGCGGTCGCGGCCAATTCCTCCGTCACGGTCGACCTCACCGGGGTCACCTATTGCGACAGCGCAGCCTTGCGGGAGCTGTTCTCTGTCGCGGCGAACGCCAAACTGGAGCTGGTGGTGCCGACGTACGGGCCGATCACCACGCTGCTCGGTATCTCCGGCCTCGACAAGGTCGCGACGGTCACCGTCGTCGATTGAGCGGATAGCCGTGCCAGCACCGAGTTTTCAGCCTCGCCAGCACCCCGAGCTGATCACGCTGTTGCATCGGATCCTGCAACGATTGCAGGCCGACCTGACCAACACCCTGGGCGTCGCTGTCACCGTTCAAGACAAGCGTTTCAACGAAGACGTATCAGCCCTCGCGACGCTCGGTGTCGAAGGCGAGATGATCGCCGTGCAGCTGTCGGGACTGGGCGGTCCGGTCGCCGACGCGCTGACTCATCAGGTGCCGGTGCTGAGCCTCGATCTGTGGACCGATGACCGTTGGCCCGAACTGACATTCGATGCGGCGTCCGAGCAGGCCAATGGGATCACCGCCGAGTTGAAAGCTGTTCACGGAGCGGCGGCGGTGCCGGGGTTCTGGCGCGAGGACGCGGCAATCGTCTTGTCGTGCACGTTGACCGAGCCGGCCTCGGCGATCACGGTTACGACGCTGATCGCTTACGAGCAACTCGTCTCAGCGGCACTGGTCACCACCGCCGCCCAGAACGAGGCCGCGTTCGAGGATTTGTTGGCCGCGCTGCAGTCTCGCGGCGCCATCGAGCAGGCCAAGGGCGCGTTGATGGGATTGGTCGGCTGCGACGCCGAGCAGGCGTGGAGCATGCTGCGTCGCGCGAGCCAGGAGTTCAACGTCAAACTGCGCGAGCTGGCGGTGGCGTTGTTGGAACACATCAGCGGTCGTCCGGCCCAGCAGCCAGGTGTCGCTGAGCCGATCGCTCCTCAGCAGTCGGCGCGTGACGCTGCTCGGCTGTTGTGGACGGCAATGGCGAACGAGGAGCGTCGATCCGGCGGGCCGTAGCTTCGCCGTCAGGGGCCGCGCTTCGACGCCGCGGCGGCCTCTGCGGCGGCCTCTGCGGCGGCCTCCGCCTCGAGCTCCTCTTCGAGCGCGCCCTCCTCGCGACCGAGCGCGATCGTGGCCGCCGCCATCGCGACGACGGCGGCTGAGATCGCGACAGCCTTCACGCCGCCGACGGTCATGTGCTCGCCGAGGACCACCGCCCCCAGCACGACGGCGACCACCGGTTCGAACACCAGCATCGTCGGCACCGAGGTCTGCAGGGACCCGGCGTGGAATGCGGACTGTTGCAGAAACACCGCAAGGACGCCCAGCACGAGGAGCAGGTAGAGCGCCGGGGTGGTGATCACCTTGCCCACTCCGCCGTTGGCGAGCAGGAACATCACGATCTTCGTCAGTAGCGCGACCACTCCGAACAGCAATCCGACGGCGACCGCGAGCAGCACCGCACGTCTCCATCCCGCGGTGCGGACGGCCAAGATCACACACGCCGTCACGAAACCGGTGCAGACGACGGCCACGAGCGCGGACAAGGGAACGGACGCCTCGTAGTCGCCGGGTCGGGTCTTGGCCAGCACCACGAACACCGCCAGCGCCGCGGTGAGTACCACCGCCCACATCCACTCGCCGCGGGTGACGCGGCGGTTGGCGAGCCGGGCGCTCAGCGGCAGAGCGAACAGGAGAGCCGAGACCAGGATCGGCTGCACCAGTAGCAACGATCCATTGATCAGGGCGAGGGCTTGAAAGCCATAGCCCGCCAGTGCGGCGGCCGTGCCGGCCCACCACAGTGGTCTGCGCAGCAGCGTCATCACCATCACGGTGCTGACGCCGTGCTCCTCCGGGACGTCCATGGTGGCGCGCTGCCGAACCACGATGCCGATCGCCAAGAAGACCGCGGCGAGCAGGGCGAGCAGGACTACGACACCCTGCTCTACCACGAGTGGCCTACCAAAGCGTTGGCTCCTTCCCGGCCCGACTGCGGATCGGACAAGCACAACATTACGGACCGCGGACTCGCCCGCCTGGCTCGGCGGCGGTGACCGTTGCGAGGTTTGGTGCCCCACCTATCGGGGCATCAAACCGATCATGAACCTGCGACGTTTGCTTGTACTGGTCGGTGCGGTGGTCCTCTTGGTCGGAGTCATCGCTTTGCTGGTCCCGGTCTCGATCTCCGGACCGGACAATCAGAAGATCTCGTGTGGCAACGCCATCGCCGCGGACGACACCGAAGCCAGCCAGGCCAACAGCAACGATCCGAACCAGTTGAAGAACCTGCCGATCATCGATGAGCTGACGGAGGATCCGCCGGACTATGTCGCGCAGTGCCATTCGGCGGTCTCCGACCGGCGCATGTGGTCGATCCCCCTGGCGATCATCGGTTTGGTCGTGCTCGCCGCCGGTTTCCTGGTCGGCGGGCGCACCGCGCGGGCCGGCTGACCCGTCCGACCTCGCGGCGCTAACTGGCCTCGCGGCCGCCGGCGACCACGCGCAGCGATGGTGCCTCGTGTTCGGGGGCGATCCGGTCGCTGACGGTGGCGACGACCGTGTCGACGCGGTCGACCGCCCGGTCACACAGACCGCGGACCTTGTCGCTGGCCGTGTCGACGTCGTCGGCAGCGCTCAACAGGTAAGCGCGCACATTGACGCGAAGTCGCTCGCCGGCGGATCGCACGCGGCGACGCAACCGATCGTCGATCTCGACCGTGACGTACGGCATCACGCGAAGCTTCATGGACCCACCCTAGTCTCGGCTTGGCGATCCGCGGTCTGCGCGAGTGGTTGGCCTGCAGATTCTCGTAGCGTGATGATCGTCGCGAGTGAGACGACCGCGGCGACGATCAGATACCACGCGGGTGCGAGGTCGTTGCCGGTCTCGGCGGTCAGCCAGGTGACGACGTACGGGGTGGTACCGCCGAATCCGGCGACGCAGATGTTGTAGCCGATCGAGAATCCGCTGTAGCGCACGGTGGTGGCGAACAGTTCGACGCCCGCCGACACTGCGGTGGAGACGTAGATCGACTCGATGACCGCCAGTCCGCAGTGGGCGGCGATCGCGGCGACCAGCGACCCGGAGTTCAGCAGCAGGAAGAGCGGATAGCCGAGAACCGCGAAGGCCACCGATCCGGCGATCAGCATTGGACGGCGGCCGATCCGGTCCGACAATGCGGCCAGCGGAAGGATGAGGATGAGCGCGACGAGGCTGGCCAGCGTGACCGACAGGAACGCGTCTGTCTTGGAGAACTGGAGCGTCTTGATGAAGTAGGTCGGCAGGAACGTGAACACGACGTAGTAGCCGACGTTGAAGACGATGAACATGCCGATGACTTGCAGGATCGGCCGCCATGACGTCGTGAGCGCCTCCCGCAGCGGTGACTCGACGACGCGGTCGGTCTTGCTGAGTTCGGCGAAGTGCGGTGTGTCGTCGAGGCGCAGCCGAATGTAGAGGCCGACGAGACCCAGCGGGCCCGCGATCAGGAACGGGATGCGCCAGCCGTAGCTTTCCATCGCCTCGGTGGGCAACAGCGCCTGGAGCAGGGTCACGGTGATGGAGCCGAGCAGGAAGCCCAGCACGCCGGACCACGCCATGAAAGTGATGGTCAGTCCGCGGCGGCGTTCAGATGCGAACTCCGCGAGATAGACGGCGCCCCCGCCGTATTCACCTCCTGCCGAGAAGCCCTGCAGGCAACGCAGGAGCAGAAGCAGCAGCGGCGCGGCGACACCGATCGACGCGTAGGTGGGCAGCACGCCGATGAGTACGGTCGCTCCCGACATCAGCAGGATCACCAATGCCAACACCCGTTGCCTGCCGAGCTTGTCGCCCAGCGGTCCGAAGACGAATCCGCCGAGCGGCCGCATGAAGAAGGCGGCCGCGAATATTGCGAACGTGTTCAGCAGCGCCGCCGTCTCGTTGCCCGCCGGGAAGAAGTTGGCCGCGATGAACGTCGCCAGGAAGCCGTAGATCGCGAAGTCGAACCACTCGACCGCGTTTCCGATAGACGCGCCCGTGACCGCCTTGCGCACATCGCTTGGCATCCGACCTCCCGAAAGTAAGCGCTGCGCTGAGCATTTCGCTTACCCGACCGGTAAGCGATCCCAAGAAGATATCGGGCTGGGTCCCCGTCCGCGAGTGACCGGACTGGTTCATCCCAAGACGGCCCATCCTCGTCAAGACGCCTTCAGCCTTCGCCGAGGCGACGAGTTGGTCAGAACGGTGGGGGGTCGGGGTCGGCGGTGGGGATGCCGGCGTCGACGGTGATGTTGTATGCGTCGTCGACGGGTGGGGGTCTGCTGGGTTGGGTGGCCGCGGGTGTGGGCCTGCTGCTGCGCTGGCGGTCGAGGGCGTTGAGGGCGCGTTCGCGTGTGATTCGTTGGAGCCGGTCGGGCTCGTGTTCGTCGTCGACGCGGCATCATCGCGGCTTTGTCGGCGCGCGCTGCGGGTGGGGTGATGGTGGGCAGGGTGGCGGTGGTGGTGTCCCAGCCGGGGTAAAACAATCGACTCCCCGGGTGGGTGAGATAGGTTCGCCCCGAGGGTGCGGTCCACAGCACGGTCCCATCGGGGTGCTGCTGATCGCCCCACCCGCCAAAGGTCTTGAGCAGGTGATGAATTCGACACAGGCATTTGATGTTGGAGGGATGGGTGGGCCCGGCCGGATAGGGCGTGGTGTGGTCGAAATCGCAGAACTCGGCTGGGCGCGTGCATCCGGGGAACCGACACGTCATATCGCGCATCCGGACAAACCGCGCGGTGGTGGGCGAGGGCCGATAACCATTGCCAGGGGCGGTCTGGGGCTGGGGCACCGGCTGGATTTTGGCTCCGTTGCGGATCAGCTCAGCCAACAATGGTGTCGGGATCACCCCACCACCGATGATCAACGCCGCAGGCGGCTGCGCCTTGGGCCTGGTTGAGGGCGCCGGGTGCTCGGCGGGCTGCGGGCCTGCCGCAGGCGGCGACTGCTGCTCAGTCTCTGGCCCGGTTGCGGCTTCGGCCGGATCTGGGGCGGGTTCGGCTTGTGCTGGCGCGGGTTCGGCCGGCTCTGGCGCGGTTTCGGCTGGTGTTGGCGCGGTTTCGGCTTGTGCTGCGTCAACGGTGGTGGCGTCAGTGATGATGTTGATGAGGAAGTGGGCTGCGCGGGCATCGTCGTGCCCGGCGAGGGGCACTGCGGGTTGCCGCACCGGCAACTCAAACCTTCAGCACCCGCGGCGATCGCCCCGATCGCTTCGGAGCGCCGCTGCCCGGTGGTACGCGGATCATCGGGGCACACCTGGCTGGCCATTTGGGCCAGCCGACGCTCGAGCAGTTCTCCATCAGCGGTGCTCAACCGGCCCCACAACGACATCGTGCCGGTCACGTCATCGCGCTTGCCCACCCGCACATCACGGTTACGGGCGGCCTCACGCAGGCGCCGGCGCGCATCGGGATCGTACTGATCGACCACCGCATCGATGGCTGCTTCCAACCGCGCCACCGACAACACCCCCCACGCACCGGCGCGCGCGGCAATCGCGGTGTCGATGCGCTCGGCGGTCTGCGAATCCACGACCAGCTGAGTGCGCCAGGTAATCGCCGACACCATCGCCGCACTCAACTGCCCCCGGGCGAACAGGGCCGCCACCTTGGGGAGCCGCTCACGCAGCGCCATCGCAATACACATCTGCCCCGATGCGGCCCGATCCCCGACCCGCATCGCCGCTGAAACCTCCGCCGAGGCCATCCGCCACCCATCGACGGCCAAATGCTCGCGTTCCTCATCGGGTTCGGTGTAGCGCGCGGTCAACTCCGCAACGGCGGCCAACCGCCGCGCGGCCCACACCGCCTCAGCGCGCGCGCACTCCTGGATCGCCGCCACCACCGACCCATCGTCAGCAGCCCCAAACTCCGATCCGAACATGCGTTCGAGTATGCCACCGGGGTATGACACCGCGTTGACTCATCAGAAATGCGCGCGTAGGCACGCATCTGCGTCGAGTGGCGCCTGGTTCACCGCTCCGATGCGCTCAACCAGAACGGCCGCGTCGCGAGCACGACGACCGCCAACACCGCGAGCGGCGCCGCCAACGGCAACCACGGCAACTCCGGTGAGAGCAGAACCGCCGTCAAAGCGATACTTGTAAACCCCAGTGCCCCCACGACAGTCGGCACGGTGACGTCGGCGGTATGCCGCAACACCAGATACGCCGCACCCGACAAACCGCACAGCGCCGCCAACACCGGACTCGCCGATGCCATCACGATCGCCGCAGCCGTCAACAGCACCGCCAAGGTGGCAGCTACTCGAAACACATTGCCCAGCAGCACCATGACCACCGCAACGCCACACACCACCAGCGCAATATCGTCAGCGGATAGCGCGGCCGCAGCCACCATGACGAAACCGAACCCCGTCGACAGCGCGCGATTCACCGTCGCCTCCGCACCGGTCTGCGGTGCTGGGGCACCAGCTGCATGGCCTGGTCGAGCGTGTCACCCTCGCGCCACGCCACGATGTCGACGCCGACGGTGCCCATGTCTCGATACATGAAAGAGCGTTGCAGCGCCCACATCCGCGCCACCAATGCGTCGCACCCCTCCTCGAACGGCGCACCCTGCAGGACGTCCACCGCCACGACGGTGTGGCCACGCTTGCAGAGGTCGATCAACGCCAGCGCGAACTCGGTGTCGAGCATTGTGGAGAACGCGACGACGATCGCACCCGGCGGCACCGCCGCGCGCGGCGCCAGAGTCCCCGACGTGGTGTCATAACCACCGCTTACGCCGAGCATCGCATCGAGGACCCGATAGAACTGCCGTCGGCCGATGTCCGCGCCCAACCACCGCGGGTGCCGATCGCCGAGCGCGACGATGCCGGCCCGGTCGCCACTGCGCAACGCGCTCTGTACCACCTGCACCACACCACGCGCCGTGCGCTCGGCGGCCTCGGTCGCCGGGCCGGCCGGCTGCGCGTAGTTGTCGATCAGCACGACCACGTCGACGGCGCGGTCGGTCAACCGTTCGGTGACATGCAGGCTGCCCCTACGCGCGCTGACAGCCCAGTTCACCGTTCGCAGTTGATCTCCCGGCACGTACCGGCGAACGTCGGCGTACTCGACACCAGGACCGATGTGGCGGGTCAGGTGGGTGCCGAGGCGATCGAGCAGTTCGGTGCGCGGGACCGCCGTCGACTGCGGCGGCGCCATCGGGAACACGAAGACGTCGGCGGCGTCGACCTTCCCGATCCCCTCGACCAGACCGCCGCGCGCAGCGACCGTCAAGTGTGCCTGCAGCGGATAGCGGCCCCAGCGTCGCGCGGTCGCCACCACCGTTTGCCTCGCGTTCCCCGCCTCGGCGACCTCGAGCGTCATCCCTGAGACGGTGCCGCTCAGCAGTTTCGCCGTCTCGCCGTCTGCCTCCACCCACATCATGACGCGCGCCGGCTCACCTTCGAAGCATCGGTGGGTGCCGGGATCGGCGCACACGCGCACCGTGGGAACTTCTCGCTGCCACGCGACTGAGCACAGCACCCCGATCAGTGGTGCGGCGAACGCGATGAGCTCCCAACGTGACCCGAGAACCGCCAAAGCCATGGCGACCGCGGCACAGGTCAGCAGCGTCTGGGCCAGAGGTGAAGCGCGCCAACGTAACTCGGCCTCGGTGCAGCGGTTCTCGGTCACGGGTCGGTCCGCGGCACCGGTAGCCGCCGCAGTAGCTCGTCGACCACATCGCTGCCCCGTACTCGTCGCACCCACATCTCCGGCCGCAACGTGATCCGGTGCGCAACTGCCGGAACGGCAAGCGATTTCACATCCTCGGGCACGACGTAGTCGCGTCCCTGCAGCAGTGCGCGGGCGCGGGCCAGCTGGACGATATCGAGTTCGGCGCGGGGACTGGCGCCGACCGCGATCTGCGGGTGGTTCCGGGTGGCGGCGGCCAACGACACCACATAGCGCAGCACGTCGTCGTGCACGGTGACCTGTTCCACCGACTCACGCATCGCGACGAGATCGTGCGCGTCCACCACCCGGTTGACCGTGGGCTCGGCAGAGCCGCGCTCGAGGCGGCGACGCAACATCGACGCCTCTTCCTGTTCGGAGAGGTACCGCAGTTCGAGCCGGATCGTGAAGCGGTCGAGCTGAGCCTCGGGCAGCGGATAGGTGCCCTCGTATTCGATCGGATTGTCGGTCGCCAGGACGATGAACGGGGCGGGCAGCGGGTGCGTCGCGCCGTCGATGCTCACCTGGCTCTCGGCCATCGCCTCGAGCAGCGCCGCCTGTGTTTTGGGTGGTGTGCGGTTGATCTCGTCGGCGAGCAACAGATTGGTGAAGATCGGGCCGCGACGGAATTCGAAACGACCCGACTGCATGTCGTACACCGTCGACCCGAGCAAGTCGGCGGGCAGCAGGTCGGGAGTGAACTGCACGCGCTTGAATTCCAGCCCGAGCGCCGCGGCGAAGGACCTCGCAATGAGCGTCTTGCCCAGGCCCGGTAGGTCCTCGATCAGAACGTGTCCGCCTGCCAGCACGGTCGTCAGGATCAGCGCCAGCGCACCACGTTTGCCGACCACCACCCGCCCGATCTCGTCGAGCACCGCTTCGCAGTTGGCGGTGGTGGCCGCCGCAGGCAGTCCTGTCGTCATACCCGCTCCAACCGTTGCAGGATCTCATCGAGAGTCGCCCGGCCGGGTCCGGGTTCGTCCGCCCCGCGTTTGGCGACGTTCTCGGGGTTGACCCAACCCCACAGCTCCGGGCCGAACAGCATCTCACCGGTGGCGTGGTAGGCCGTGCGGTTACGGGTACGACGTTGGCCGGTCGCCAGCTCGAACTGCCGCGCGAGCATGGGCCGCAAGTGCCGGTCCCAGTCGGTGCGGGTGGCCTCGGCACGGCTGATCAGCGTCTCGGTGCGCGACCGCCAGCGGCGCAGCGACTCAGCGGCATCGTCGGAAGGTGTTTGGACGTCACTGGATTCAGCCTCGCGGGCCAGCTGCCAGCGCAAGCCGAGCAACGCCAACGCCAACGCGACGCCGGAAACGATCAAGATCAGCTCACGGTCACGGCTGGCGACCGCGATCAGTTCCGCGCCTGCCACAAACAGAAGCGCCGCTGCCGCAAGCCTTCTCACGACGCCACACCCGATGTGCGTTCGGGTAGCTCGGTCAGCACGCGGTTGAGCACCCGCACCGCGGCGTCACGGTGCTGCTCGTTCATCACGTGCGGCGAGAATCGCGCCTCTTCGAACAACTCGACCAGTTCGGTGGCGCTGTCGGAACGCAACGCCCCGCTGGCGACCGCACGTGCGAGTACCTCGGTTGGGGTGTCGTACGCCTGCGGCGCCGCCCCTGGTACCCGCGTCAGTTCGCGTTCCATCGCGGCGTAGCAGGCGATGATCGCCTCCCGCGGTTCACGGCTCAGGTCGCCGATCTCGGCGAGCCCGACCTCGGCGGCCCTGGCGAGCGATGCCGCACTCGCAGGTGCCGCCGGTTCGTCGACCGCCTCGCCGAAGGCGGATGAGGTCGGGGGGCGCGCCTGTCGCCGCGATGCGACCGCAGTCCCGACGACGATCAGCGCCATCAACAGAAGCATCGGGGGGATCAGGTAGTTCACGACGTTGCCGTCGGCGGCGTCGTCCTCGACGGGACGCGGCGGGACGGGATCGCCGGGATCGCCGGAAGCAGGAGCGTCGGGTGTGACGGCCGGCGGCGCCTCTTCGGTTGGCACCGGTAGCGAAAGCCGCGACAGCAGTGCGACCAGAAGCACCAACCCGATGAGCGCCGCCAGCGCGACGAGCGTGAACCGCCACGACGGCCGGTCGCCGGGCCGTCGGTCCCGAGGCAGACTCCCGGCCGGCGCTGGGAGCGGCCGTTTGTCCCGCATCCGCACGATGACCGCGAAACCGATGATCGCCACCGCCGCGCACAGCAGCACTATGACCGCCGCCAGCGCCAGCGGATTGCTCTGGCGTTGCTGCACCTGTTCGGCGGTTCGCTCGACGCCAGGGACGTATCCACGCAACGCCCAAGCCGCAAGCACCATGAGCGCGATCACCGCGATCACGCGTCCAGTCGACGTGCCGGAACTTCCCATGGCCCTGTGGTCATCCTGACACGAATGGCCGTCGGCCCGATACGTTCGACGACTATGACCATCACACTGCATCAGTCCCGCGTCGCCGGGGCGATCGACCGGATGTACGCCGAGGCGCGGTATCAGATGGAGGCACTGCGGCGCGCCGACTTCGCCCGCCTGTCGGAGGCCACTCCGCAGGAGCGCGCCGACGCTCTCAGTGAGTTCTATCTGCCGGTGACGCCGGAAGCGGGCCGATTGCTGTACGCGCTGGTGCGGGCGAGTAGACCTGCCACCGTCGTCGAGTTCGGCATGTCCCTCGGCCTCTCCGCGATCCACCTGGCCGCGGCGGTGCGGGACAACGGCAGGGGCCGCGTCGTCACCACCGAGCTGAGCGCCGCAAAGGTCGCCGCCGCGACCAAGACGTTCGTCGACATCGGACTCGACGACGTGATCACGGTGCTCGCAGGCGATGCGCTGCATACCTTGCAAACCCTCGCCGGGACAGTCGATTTCGTCCTCTTGGATGGATGGAAGGAGCTGTATGTGCCGGTGCTCGAGCTGCTGGAACCACGCCTGACGCCCGGTGCGCTGGTCGTCGCGGACAACACGTCGATGGACGAACTGGTCCCCTACCTCGACTACGTCCGTGACCCGGCGAACGGCTACGTCAGCGTCCCCATCCCGGCGCGGGAGAGTGACAGCATGGAGATCAGTTGCCGAGCAATCACTTAACGCGCCGCAGGCGCGTCTTGGCCTCCTTCACCGCGGCGGCGGCATCCCGGCCGACCTGCTTGGCCTTGTCGTAGGCATCCTCGGCCGCGGCCAGCCCTTGCTCAGCTTCCTGCAACCGGCGTCCAGCGTCCTGGTGCCGCAGACGGGCGGCCGCCAGATCGGACTGTAGTTCGGCCAGTGCGTCGTCGGCTTCGGCCTTGGTGCGCTCGGCGGCGGCCAGTTCGGCGCGGGCCCGCTGCCGTTGTCTGCGCGCCTCCGCGTCCTTGCCGTCGCGACCATCGTCGCTCGGCTCTGCGGCTTCGGGCTCGGGTCCAGGCTTGGGTTTGCGTTTCGTGGTCGGGCTGAAAACGATTGCGGTGTCTCCGAACTCGCCGAAACCGGACCACTCTTCGGCCTTGGTCAACCTGCCGAGCCGATCCGCGACGTCGGGGTCGGCGACAACGGCCTGCAGCGTGCCGGTGACGTCGTCGCGCAACGCTCCGGTCGGGCTTCTGAGCTCAGCCTCCTCGAACGCGGTACGGGTCATATCGTTGACCAGCCGGCGCTGTTCGGTGGACAGCTCCCGGATCCGCTCACCGTCCATCGCCGCGTGTGCGTCACGCAACCGTTCACCGAGACTCTTCAGGCGTTGTTTGACGTCGTCGTCGCCGAGCGCGAGCCGGTTGACCACCCACGCAGCGGTCGTCGGTTTCCGCGCGGCCGAGATCCGCTTGGCCGCCTCCGCGTCGCCACGCTTCTTGGCCTCGCCGGCCAACCTGGTACGCAGCGCGGTGAAGTCCTCGAGCTTGGCGGCATACAGTTCGTCGAGCGCGTCGTCGGCCACGACCTCATCCTCCCAAAACCGCGCGGTTGCGTGCCCATCCGCGGAGAAGGGCCGCGAACAGGTCCCCCACTCGGCCATGATCATCGGATGCGGGCAGGGCCGGGTACAACGTCGCTGCGCCCGGCCGTGGTGATCGCCGCGCTCGGCATCGTGTTCGGCGATATCGGCACCAGCCCGATCTACACCATCCAGACGGTGTTCAACCCGCACGATCCGCATCCGGTACCCGTCGCGCACAGCCACGTCTACGGCGTCGTCTCGCTGATCTTCTGGTCGGTGATGATCATCGTGACGCTCACCTACGTGACGCTGGTGATGCGGGCCGACAACCACGGCGAGGGCGGAATCATGGCGCTGATCACGCTGTTGCGCCGGTGGACCGGCCGGCGCGGACGGCGGGTGACGGCGGCGCTGGCCGCTTTGGGTCTGTTCGGCGCCGCGCTGTTCTTCGGCGACAGCATGATCACGCCGGCGATCTCCGTGCTGTCCGCGGTCGAGGGCCTCAAGGTGATCGACCCGGAGTTGGCGGACTTCGTCGTACCGGTCACCGCGGTGATCATCGTCGCGTTGTTCTCGGTGCAACGTCGCGGCACCGCAACCATCGGGCGGTTCTTCGGCCCGGTGATGATCCTGTGGTTCGTCTCGATCGGGTTGTGCGGGGTGCGCGGCATCGCCGGGCATCCGGAGATCCTCAAGGCGTTGTCGCCGACCTACGCCCTGACGTTCATCACCGAACACTTCCACTTCGGGTTCTTCGCGCTGGCGGCGATCGTGCTGGCGGTGACGGGAGCCGAGGCGCTCTACGCCGATATGGGCCACTTCGGTAGGCGGGCAATCACTTTCGGGTGGCTCGGCCTTGTCCTGCCCGCCTGCACACTGAGCTACTTCGGTCAGGGCGCGCTGGTGCTGGGCGACGAGTCGACGGTGGCCGCCCCGTTCTTCCTGCTGGCACCGGAGTGGGCGCGTATTCCGTTGGTGCTGTTGGCCACCGCCGCGACGGTGATCGCCTCGCAAGCCGTCATCACCGGCGCGTTCTCGGTGACCTCGCAGGCCGCCCGCCTCGGTTACCTGCCGCGGCTGCGCATCGAGCACACCTCGGCGTCCACCATCGGGCAGATCTACGTGCCGTGGATCAACGGCGCCTTGCTGCTGGGAGTGCTGATCCTGGTTTTCGCCTTCCGTAGTTCGGCGTCGCTGGCCTACGCGTTCGGAATGGCGGTGACGGGCACCATCACGATCACGACGACGCTGTTCTTCTACTACGCGCGCACGCGGTGGCGGTGGCCGCTGTGGGCGGTGGTGCCCGGCGCGGGCGCGCTGCTGGTGGTCGACCTGATGTTCTTCGGCGCCAACCTCACCAAGCTGGTGCACGGCGCGTGGCTACCGCTGACCATCGCTGTCGCCGCGTTCACGGTGATGACCACCTGGCAGCGCGGCCGCGTGGTCATCACCGCCGCACGGGAACGCGCCGAAGGCCCGTTGCGCGAATTCGTCGCCGGCCTGCCGAACCGCGAACCGCCGCTGATTCGGATACCGGTCACCGCCGTGTTCCTGAACCGCAGCATGCACACCGCACCGCTGGCCATGCGGACCAATGTCGAACACAACCGCGTCCTCGCCGAGCACGTGCTGATCGTGTCCGTCGAGACCGAGACAGTGCCGCGGGTGCCCGACGCCGAGCGGGTGACGCACGACGACCTCGGTTACACCCGGGACGGGATCGTCCACGTCGTCGCGCGGTTCGGTTACATGGAACGGCCCAACGTGCCGCGGGCCCTGGCCCTGCTCGACCCCGCGGACACCGAGGGCCCGGTCGACCTGGCCACCGCGTCCTACTTCCTGTCCAAGCTCGAAATTTCTCCCGGCGACGCCCCGACCATGGCGCCGTGGCGCAAACGACTGTTCATCGCGACTTCGCACATCACCGCCGACGCCGCGGCGCACTTCGGCCTGCCGCTCGACCGCACCGTGATCGTCGGCTCCCGCATCCAGCTCTAAGAAGTTCAGGCCAGGCCGAGGGACGCCAGCAGATCGGCGGTACGCCACCAGATCAGGGCCGCGAAGACCACCAGAGCTGCCGCACTGGCCCCGGCCTGGACCATATTGCGCGAGCCACGCGGCGCGTACACGTACGCCGTTGCGATCGCGGCGCCCGTGACGAGGCCCCCGATGTGGCCCTGCCAGCTGATGTTCTGCGAGCTCACCAGCGGGATGATGAACGTGAAGGCCAGGTTGATCGCGATGATCGCGCCCACCCACCGCACGTCCATGTTCAACCGCTTGCCCACCACGAATATCGCTCCGAAGAGCCCGAACACCGCGCCCGACGCTCCCGCGGTCTGCGCGACCGGCGAGGACAGCAGATAGACGAGCACGGATCCGCCGAGCGCGCTCAGCAGGTACAGGGCTGAGAACCGCAACCGGCCCAGCGCCGCCTCCAGCGGCGGGCCGACCACGTAGAGGGCCCACATGTTGAGCAGGATGTGGGCGGCCCCGTAGTGCAGGAACGCCGACGTCAGCAGGCGGTACAGCTCCCCATCAGCGACGGGGAAGGATTGCAGCACGAGTTCGCGCTGCAGACCGGGCACCGCCATCTGCAGCGCGAACATGACCACGTTCGCGGCGATCAACACGTAGGTGACCATCGGCTTGTCCGATGGCACCCCGCCGAACTGGGTCCGCACCTGGCGCACCTGTTGGGCGCCGGCGTTCACGCATTCCACGCACTGATGCCCGACCGCCGCGTCACGCATGCATTCGGCGCAGATGTAGCGGTTGCACCGCGCGCAGCGGACATAGGTCACCCGGTCGGGGTGGCGGTAGCACGTCGGCGCCACCGGCGGGGTCGGCAGGGGTTGGAAGCCGGTCACAGCGTTCCGAACATTTCGATCCAGTTGCCGTCCGGGTCGGCGACGAACATCCAGCCCATCCCCGGCACCGGCGCGAACTCGGTCAACGGTTCGACGACGTCGTACCCGGAGGCGGCGAATTCCTCGGCGATGCCGCGCAGGTTCTTCACCCCCACCGTGAAGTACCGGATCCCCGCCTGTGCCCTGCCGCCTCCGGCCGCAACCGGTTGCGGCGGCGGTGTCTCGTAGGTGACGAGCTTGACCACGCTGCCGCCCAGCGCGTACCGCCGCTGCGAACCGCCGGGGAATTCGATCTCGCCTTGGGGCTCGAGTTCGAGAAATCCTTCGTAGAAGGCGACCATCTCGTCTCGGTTCGTGGTGACGAGTCCGACTTCGACACCGGGGCTCAGCAGGTCCAGCTTCACGAGGACCACCATATGTTCAAGGCTCCTGTTCGACGCCTCCGCCCATAGGCGTGGATAACAATTCGGTCACCATGCAGATCACGATCAATTAAATATCGGCAGCAAATTCTCAGAGTTCTCGAAATTTCTGGTTGCGCGCTTATCGAATTCGGCCGAAATTGCGGTACAGATCACGCCGCTGCGGTGTAACGCCTGCGTGTGGTTCGATTCCGCGTCCTGCTCCGGCGTTTGTCCGCATTTGCCATGGGTACCTTGGTTTTCGGGGACGGGGGAATCAGCGACAAACGCAGTGAAGGAAAGAAACGATATGAAGATTCGTGGTATCGCCGCGCGCCGGCAGATCGCCGGCGCCTGTGCCGCCAGCCTGCTCGGCGGCCTCGCCGCAGCAACCATCGCCGCGCCGTCGGCGATGGCCGCACCGGATTGCAGCGCAAGCGCCGTGTCCGGCACCGTCAGCAATGTGACGGGTGCGGCCCGTACGTACCTGGACAGCCATCCGGGTGCCAACCAGGCCGTGACCACCGCGTTCAGCCAGCCTCGCAACGAAGCGTCGGCCACGCTGCGCGGGTACTTCAACGCCAACCCGCAGGAGTACTACGACCTGCGTGGCATCCTCGCGCCGATCGGCGACGTGCAGCGCACCTGCAACATCTCGGCGCTGCCTCCGGAGTTGGCGTCGGCCTACGACGAGTTCATGGCCGGCTGAGTCCGGTCGACTCCATCGAACAGAGCCCGTCGCCGCAGCTCCCCGCTGCGGCGACGGGTTTTTGCTTTCCCAGGCCCGCTGTCCGTTTAGACTGGCTCGCATGACTTTGCCGCGACTGGCCGCCGTTGCCGCGACGGCGCTGCTCGCCCTCGGCGGGCTGGGTGTCGCGCAGGCCCAACCGGACGAGCCGCACCATCCAGATCCGGGGGCCCCGGGACCGTCGGCCGCCCCAGGCCCGTCCAGTACGCCGGGACCGCCCCCCGCCGGGCCGCTGACCTCCATCGACAAGGACGGCACCTACAGGGTCGGCACCGAAATTCTGCCGGGTACGTACTCGTCGGCGGGTCCCGTCGACGGCGGCGCCTGCTACTGGAAGCGGGACAACAACGACCAGGTCCCCGACAACGCACTCACCAAGAAGCCCCAGGTGGTGCGCATCGAGGCGACCGACACCGCGTTCACGACGCGAGATTGCCAGCCGTGGCAGCAGACGAACGCCGCACCACCGCCGCAGGCCTCCCCCACCGACCTGCTGGCCCAACTCGGGTCGTTCATCGGCAAGGGCGTCCTGAGCGGCGGCCCCCGCTAGCCTGGCGGTGTGGTCGAGCTCCACCCCGACATCGCCGTGCTGCACCCACTGCTGGGCGTCTGGTCCGGCCGCGGCGCGGGCGAATATCCGACGATCGAACCGTTCGGTTACACCGAGCAGATCGCGTTCGACCACGTCGGCAAACCGTTCCTGACATACCGCCAGAAGACCACCGCCGACGATGGCCGGCCTTTGCATGCCGAGACGGGCTTTCTGCGGGTGCCGTCGCCCGGCCGCGCCGAATGGGTGTTGGCCCATCCGAACGGGATCACCGAGATCGAGGAGGGCACCCTCGTAGTCGAGCGCGCGTGCATCGAGCTCGAACTGACCGCGACCTCGATCGGTCTCACTTCCACCGCGAAAAACGTTGCCGCGCTCGGTCGTTCGATTCGGGTCGATGGCGACGAACTGGTCTACTCGTTGCGGATGGCGGCGATGGGCCTGCCCCTGCAACATCATCTCGGCGCGACGCTGCACAGGACGGCCGAATGACGGCAGCCGACGGCAGGATACGAGTGCCCGACGATCTCGCCGACGTGACCGCGGTCGGCGAGGAAGACCACTCCGACGTCGACCCCATGGCGATCGAGCGCATCTGGCAGGCCGCTCGCCACTGGTATGCGGCCGGGATGCACCCCGCGATCCAGATATGCCTGCGCCACAATGGCAAGGTCGTGCTGAACCGCGCGATCGGGCACGGATGGGGCAACGGTCCCGCCGATCCCCCCGATGCGGAGAAGATCCCCGTCACCACCGAAACGCCGTTCTGCGCGTATTCGGCGGCCAAGGCGATCACGACGACGGTCGTGCACATGCTCGTCGAGAGGGGCGTCTTCTCTCTCGACGACCGCGTCTGCGAATATCTGCCCAGCTACACCAGCCACGGCAAGCACCGCACCACGATCCGGCACGTGATGACCCACAGTGCGGGCATCCCGATCCACACCGGCCCCCGACCGGACCTGCGCCGCATGGATGACAGCGAATACACCCGGGAGAAACTCGGCGAACTCAAACCGCTGTATCGGCCGGGGCTCGTGCACGTCTACCACGGACTGACCTGGGGACCGTTGGTCCGCGAGATCGTCGGCGCGGCGGCCGGACGCAACATCCGCGACATCCTGGCCACCGAGATCCTCGAACCACTGGGTTTTCGGTGGACGAATTACGGCGTTGCGGCACACGATGTTCCGTTGGTCGCACCGAGCCATGCCACCGGCAAGGAGCTGCCCCAGCCCGCCGCCACGGTGTTCCGGTTGGCGGTCGGCGGCTCGCTGTACAAGATCATCCCGTTCTCGAACAGCCCCCAGTACCTCACCAGCGTGCTGCCGTCGTCGAACACGGTATCCACGGCCTTCGAGCTGTCGCGGTTCGCCGAAATGCTGCGCCGGGGCGGCGAACTCGACGGGGTGCGCATCGTTGCACCCGAGACGCTGCGCAACGCGACCGCGGAGGCCCGGCGGCTGCGACCCGACGTCGCGGTCGGGCTGGCCCCGCTGCGCTGGGGCACCGGCTTCATGCTCGGGTCGAAACGGTTCGGGCCGTTCGGTCGCGGTGCCCCCGCCGCATTCGGGCACACGGGTCTGACCAACATCGCCGTGTGGGCGGATCCGCAGCGTCGGCTCGCCGCGGGGGTGATCAGCAGCGGCAAGCCCGGCCCGCACCGCGAGGCCAACCGCTACGGTGCCCTGCTGGACACGATCACGTCCGAACTACGGCGAAACTGAGTTCGACGGGTCCGGCCGCACGCCGTGGTAGAAACCGCGCCACACGATCCACGGCATCAGCACGCGATCGATCGACCACCCGGGGAAGCGGAACGCCTGACCCTTCGGCGTGAACACCTCGAGGCCGTCGGCCTGCGGGCCGAGCACCGAACCCCACCGCCGGCTCGCGGGCCGATAGGCGCGCAGCGGTTTGCCTGCGAAGTGGGCGCGGATGTTGTGGGCGAGTAGCCCGTCGGCGCGGTTGCGGGCCGAGCTTCGCAGCGGGTCGGTCGCCGCGACGTCGCCGACCGCGAATACCCCGGGGGCCCCGGGCGCGCGGAGTTCGGGGGTGACGCGCACGAAACCCTGCTCGTCGAGCAACTCGGGCGGCAGCCACTGGGTATTGGGCGAGACCCGGCCGATGGCCCACAGCACCGCGTCGGCCGTCGACGCCGGCTGCCCGGTGCTCCACTGCACGGGTGCATCGGTGATCTCATCGCACCCGAACCCGTCCGGGAGCACCGCGCGGTGGCCCGCATGCAGGCCGACGCCGAGTTCCGCCAGTTGACGGCTGATCCGCTGCCAAACCCGCGGGTGGTGGTGCACGAGCGCGCGCTCGGAAGGGAAGTAGAGGTCGACGCGCTTGTCGGGCCACGCCTTGGCCAGGTTGGCCGCGCTGCTGACGGCGGCCGCGCCCCCGCCGATGACGATCACCGACCGCGCGGACGCCAGCCGCTGGTGCGCCGCATCGAGTTCGGTGGTGATCTCGTCGGCCGTCTGCAGATGCGGCCGCCGCCAGAAGCCGTTGCTGACGCCCGTCGAAATCACCAGCGCGTCATAGGGTTCGGCGACCGCGCCGCCGTCGGCGGTCTCGACGAGCACTTTCTGCGCCGACGGCTCGAGCCCGGTCAGTGTGCCATGCACGGTGCGAACGTGGTCGAGTCCGCGGAACCGGTGGAACGGAATCCAGTTGTAGCGAGCCCAGTCCTGCGGCCTGCTGATGCGCATGCCGAGTTCCTGCCCGCTGAGCAGCCCCGGTTTGGCGGAGACACCGACGACGTCGGCGTGCCGCGCAAGCTTGATCGCGGTCAGCACACCGCTGTCGCCGAGGCCCGCAACGACCACCCGCGGGCGGGTCACCGCCCGCCGATCCTGCCGAGTCGCATTCGGTCACCTTAGTCACCGGGCAGGCTGCCGACCTCCAGACCCGCGATCTCGGACTCGCCGTCGAAGATCACCCGACCGAAATCCTTGACCACGCAGCGCAACCTGCCGGCGAGGTGTTCGAAGTCGGTGTCGACGTTGCGCCGCTCGGCTGGCAGTGGCACCGGAAGCACGTGCGGATCGAGATGCGTTCCGTCGCCGTGCAATTCGACCTGGTAACGAAGCGATGTCGCCCGCAGGGTCCAGGTGCCGTTGCCGATGTCAGAGCGTACCCAGGCCGTCGGCGGGGTCAACCGCAGCACCTTGTTTCCGAGCCGGACCACGACGCCTGCCACGTCCTGTTTGAGCGGTCCGAGTGCAAGCAGGCCGCCGGAGAAGGCCACCGAGACGTCGGCGTCGCCGAAGTCGTGTGCCTGCCCCCACCACCACCGTTGCGGGAACCCCGCACCCCAGTTGCGTTCGGTGTAGAGCTTGGCGCGGTCGAACTCCCATCGCTCACCGTCGAATTCGACGGTGCCGCTGGCGGATCCGCCGAGCCGGTACGGATGCCAGTACTGGTTGAGGAAGGGGACGACTGAGGCGAGCCCGCCGCCGGCCAGCGCCTTGGGCCAGCGGACCGGGTCGTCGAACCGCATGTCCACGCGCACGCCGGGAAGCTCGGCGCGCAGCCGGTCGTAGGTCGCGTGAAACCGTCCGTCGTCCGCGTCGAGCCGAAACGGCTCCGCCCCGGCACGGGCGCCGTCCAGCGCCGCGCTGTACACCCGCTCGCCCGGGTGCAAAGCCACCGCGGTGGTTGCCCAGTCGCCGTCGGGATGCTTGTTGACGCTGAACAACGCCACCACGACGCGTCCCGACGCGGCGTCGGTCATGCGCCAGAACCAGCCCTCCATCTCGGTGCCGTGCGAGGTCAGCGGGTCGCTGAAGGGCAGATCGGCGCCGGTGCGCCGATAAGCGCCGGCGATGGGCCCGGCGACGAGCCTCGTCGTGTCCCTGGTGGTGTCGAGAGCGGTCATGATCGCTACGTTGACGGTTCGGCCCCGGCGCAAACCCTCAGCTCGGCGGGTCGAGCCGAACCCGGTACATGGACGGCCAGAACTTGCCGGTCAGCAGGTATTCGTCGCCGTCGACGTGCGCGATGCCGTTGAGCACCTTCTCGGAGTCCTCGCCCTGACCGGGCCACAACCCGGCGGCGTCGACGACGGCGTTGACCCGCCCCGTCGCCGGGTCGATCCGCACGATCTGGTCGGAGTGCCAGACGTTGGCCCACACCTGGCCGTCGACGCACTCCAACTCGTTGAGATCGCGCTGCGGCTCGTCGTCGCGGGTGACGGCCACCGAGCCGGTCTCGGCGAATGTCGCCGGATCGTGGAATCGCAGCCGGTCGGTGCCGTCGCTGCGGATCAGCCGGTCGCCGTCGTGGCACAGGCCCCAACCCTCCCCGTCGACGGGGGCCTCCCGCACCGGGGTCAGGGTGGCCCTGTCCCATTCGACGGCCACCCCGTCGCGCCACGTCAGCTCCCAGATGCGGTCGCCGACGACCGTGATGCCCTCGCCGTAGTAGTTGTTCGGGGCGGGTGCGGCGCGCCGCACCGCGCCGGTAGCCGGGTCGAGCTCGCGCAGCTGCGACCTTCCCGCGATGCCCGTGCCTTCGTACAGGGTACCCCCGTCGAGCTCGAGTCCCTGTGTCCACGCCGTGACGTCATGTGGAATCTCCTCGAACACAACAGGTTTGATGACCGGCGCGGGTCCAGACGGAGTGGGTGTGTCGCTCTGGGCGGTCGGTGACGGGCCACCACACGACACCGCCGCGACTGCGAGCAGAACGGCGGCCGCGCGCCGGACCAGCGAGGCATACATAGGGCTAATGCCTACCGGATCGGCGGGCGTCGTGTGCGGCTATAGGGCTCAGCGGGTCAGCGCCGCGTCGATCGCGCGGTGGATGCGCTGTTCGCTGACCGGGCGCGGAGTGCCCAGCTGCTGCGCCCACAGGCTGACGCGCAGCTCCTCGATCTGCCGACCGATGTCGCGGATGTCGGCACCGGCGGTGCGCGCGGGCGACAACGCGCAGACCAGCTCGTCGTACGCGTCTTCCACGGCATGCACGCGGTCCATCCGCTCGCGGTCGGCGGCGGGCCCGTGCGGCAGCCGCTCCAGGCGCTTGCTTATGGCCAGGAGATAGCGGTTCAGATCGGCCAGGTGTGCGGCTCCGGTGGCGGCGACGAAGCCGCGTGGCAACAACCGGTCCAGTTGTGCGCGGATGTCGGTGAGCGCATCAGCCTGCGCGGCGGACGGCGCCGTCGGTAGGTCCACCTCGACGTCGTGCGCCGCCGCGAGCACCTTCTCCACGCGGGTGACGATTCCGTTGGTCGTCGGCACCAGGTCGGCGGCGACGCGGTTGCGCAGCGCGGTGAACTCCTCGCGTGTCCACGCCGGGGCGGGCGCGAGCAGATCGGTCGCGGCGTCGGCGCAGTCCTCGAGCAGCGCCTGCAGGGATCCGTCGGGGTTGGCGCCGAGCACGAGCTTGGTGCGCGGCTGCAATTGCCGCTCAACGGCTTTCACAGGTGAGGGCACCGCGAGGCGCAGCAACCTGCGGGTGCCGGGCCCCATCGACGCCTGTTGTTCGGCGGCGGTCGGGAACACATGCAGGTCGACGAAGTCTCCCGTATCGACCAGCGCCGGATATCCACGCACGGTGTGGCCGCCGAGGGTGCGCTCGACGCTCCGCGGTACCTCGTCGAGATCCTCGGGCCACGTCCGCAATCCGGTGCGGTCCAGGCCGCCTGCCACCGCGTCGGCGACCGCGCGCCGCACCGGCGCGGCGAGTTCGTGCTGCAACGCGTCGAGGTCCTTACCGCGCGCCAGCTCGGTGCCGTCGGCGCTTTCGACGGCGAAGGTGACGCGCAGATGCGATGGCAGCTTGTCGAGGTCGAACGCGTCGATCGGCACCAGCACACCGGTGCGGCGGTGCAATTCGCGCTGCACGGCCTTGAGCAGCGGTTCCGCGCCAGGCGTGATCGCCGCGAGCACGGCACGCGCGGCGTCCGGCGCGGGAACGAAGTTCCGCCGCAACGCTTTCGGCAGCGACCGGATCAGTGCGGTGATCAGCTCCTCGCGCAGAGCCGGGACCTGCCAGGCGAATTCGTCGCCACCGAGCCGGGTCAGCACCTCCAGGGGTACGTGCACCGTCACACCGTCGTCCTCGGCGCCCGGCTCGAAGCGGTAGCTCAGCGGCAGCGCCAGATCACCGGCCCGCCACGCGTCCGGCTGGCCGTCGGCCGCGTCCTCGGTACGCAGCAGATCGTCGCGGGTGAATGTGAGCAACTCGGGCGTGATGTGGCGCTGCTTCTTCCACCACGCGTCGAAATGCCTCGCGGACACCACATCCGACGGGATGCGGGCGTTGTAGAACGCGAAGATCTCCTCATCGCCGACCAGCAGGTCGCGTCGGCGGGCCCTCTCCTCCAGTTCCTCGAGCTCCTCGCGCAGACGGGCGTTGTCGCGGAAGAAGTGGTGCCGCGTCTGCCAGTCGCCCTCGACCAATGCTTGCCGGATGAACAACTCGCGCGCCAGGTCCGGTTCGACCTGTGAATAGCCGACCCGTCGACGAGGGACCAGCGGCAGCCCATACAGGGTCACCCGCTCGTAGCCCATCACCGCACCGCGCTGCGCGTCCCAGTGCGGTTCGCTGTAGGTGCGCTGCACGAGATCGCCCGCGATGCGCTCGACCACTTCGGGTTGGATGCGGGCCCCGATGCGGCCGAACAGCCTGCTGGTTTCGACGAGGTCGGCGACGACGATCCATCGCGGCGGGCGTTTCGTCAGCGCCGAACCGGGCGCCAGGACGAACTTGGTGTTGCGCGCGCCCTGATATTCGCGGCCGTCGCCGTCGCGCAGCCCGATGTGCGACAGCAGCCCGGCCAGCAGCGCCGCGTGCACGCTCGCCGGGTCGGCGGGTTCATCGGACTCCCTGATTCCGAGGTCGCGCGCGATGCTGCGCAACTGCCCGGTGAGATCCTGCCACTCCCGGATCCGCAGATAGTGCAGGAACTCGTCACGGCACATCCGGCGGAAAGCGTTGCCCGACAGCTCTTTGCGCTGCTCACCGAGGTATCGCCAGAGGTTGAGGTAGGACACGAAATCCGAGTGCTCGTCGGCGAACCTGGCGTGCTTCTGGCGCGCGGCGTCCTCGCGGTCGGCGGGGCGCTCCCGAGGGTCAGGGATCGACAGCGCCGCGGCCAGCACCAGGATCTCCCGCACGCAACCCTCGGTGTCGGCCTGCAGGATCATGCGGCCCAGGCGCGGATCGACGGGAAGCTGCGCGAGCCTGCGACCCACATCGGTGATCGCGCCGCTGGCATCGAATGCGCCGAGTTCCTGCAACAGCTGCACACCGTCGCGGATGCTGCGCCGGTCCGGCGGGTCCAGGAACGGGAAGGTCTCGATCTCGCCCAACCCGAGCGCCGCCATCTGCAGAATCACCGACGCCAGGTTGGTCCGCAGGATGTCCGGCTCGGTGTAGCGCGGTCGCGCCGCGAAATCCTCCTGCGAGTACAACCGAATGCACACCCCCGGTGCGGTGCGCCCGGACCGCCCGGCCCGCTGCGCCGCCGATGCTTGGGAGATCGGCTCGATCGGCAGCCGCTGCACCTTGGTTCGGCGGCTGTAGCGCGAGATGCGGGCGGTGCCCGGGTCGACGACGTAGCGGATGCCGGGCACCGTGAGCGACGTCTCGGCGACGTTGGTCGCGAGCACGATGCGGCGCCCGGTGTGGCGCGGTGCGAACACACGCTGCTGGTCGGCCGTCGGCAACCGCGCGTACAGCGGGAGCACTTCGGTATTCCTCGAGCCGCGCAGGGCTTCTGCGGTGTCACGGATCTCGCGCTCGCCGGACAGGAACACCAACACGTCACCCGGCGGCTCGTGCTCCAACTCGGCGATGGCGTCGACGATCGCCTCGGTCTGGTCGCGCGTCTGCGTACGCACCACGTCGTGGTCGGGATCGTCGGGGTCATCGGTCTCGTCGATAGGAACTGTGAGTTCCAAAGGGCGATATCGTATTTCGACGGGATACGTGCGGCCCGACACCTCGACGATCGGTGCACCTGCGAAGTGCTCAGCGAAGCGCTCCGGTTCGATCGTCGCGGAGGTGACGATGACCTTGAGATCGGGTCGGCGGGGCAGCAACTCGCGCAGATAGCCCAGCAGGAAGTCGATGTTGAGGCTGCGCTCGTGGGCCTCGTCGAGGATCAGCGTGTCGTAGCGCAACAGCCGGCGGTCCCGCTGGATATCGGCGAGCAGGATGCCGTCGGTCATCAGCTTGACCAGGGTGCGGTCGCCGGCCTGGTCGGTGAAGCGCACCGTGTAGCCGATCGTGTCGCCGAGCGGGCTGCCCACCTCGTCGGCGATGCGCTGGGCGACGGTGCGGGCGGCCAGGCGTCGCGGTTGGGTGTGCCCGATCGTGCCGCGTATGCCGCGGCCGATGTCGAGACAGATCTTGGGCAGCTGGGTCGTCTTCCCCGAACCGGTCTCCCCCGCGACGATCACCACCTGGTGCTCTTTTATCGCCTTGGCGATCTCGTCGCGGCGCTCACTGACCGGCAAGTCGGGATAGGTGATCGTCGGCACCGCGGCGAGGCGGGTCGCGACGAGTCCCTCGGCCGCAGCGATCTGTTCGGCGAGTTTGCCGACCTTCTCCGGGCTCGCGTCGCGGAGTTGGCGCAGTCGTCTGCCGAACCGGGCCGCATCGCGGATCGTCAGCCCGTCGAGGCGCTTGCGGAGCTGCGCGACAGAGGGGCCCGACACTCCGGCCAGGATAGGCGTCCGGTCAGGAGGTCGGCAGGTCGGCTTCGCGGTCGGGGACCTAACCGTCAGGGCTTGTCGGGCGCCCAGTAGTCGAGCATCTCGGCGAATGTTTCGAACGCCGGAACCGACACGCCGTAGGTGGCCTCGAGGTGGATGCTGAGCGGGAAACCAAGGTCGCCGACTCCGTCGATGACCCGCTTGTACAGGTCGACCATCAGCTTGCGCTTCTCCCCCGGCTCGGTGGCGGCGAGCTTCTTGACGAATTCCTGCTCGGCGGCGACGGCCGGGTTGCCCGGGTCTTGGATCAGCCAGTTGATCAGGCCGACCTTGCTCTCCAGCTTCGGCACGAACCCGAAGGACAGCAGGATCTCCGGGCGGTGGTCGGTCTCCTCGGCGAAGTCGCGCAAGAACCCGACGATCGCGTCGGAATACAGCAGCTGGGTCATCCCGTAGGTGGCGCCCTGATCGCACTTGAACCGGAAGCGGCCCTGCTCACCGTCGCGGGTGGGGATGAGGATCGCGCCGCGGTTGGGCACCAGGTCGGAGTAGATCGACAGCGCATCGGTCGGGGCGACCCCGGTGCCCTCGCCGTCACTCATCGTGCGCGGCACCCCGACGAACGCGATGCCGTCGAACCCGGCGCCGGACAGGTCGGTCAGCCGCCGACGCAACGTCGGTTCGTCCATGAACGCGGTGACCTGGGTGCACAGCCCGTTCATCCCGGACAGCTCGGGGGTGATGATCGCCCAGAAGTCGAGCACATCCATCTTGGGCTTCATCTCGATGGGACGGTCGTCGTCCTCCTCGATCATGCCGGGGATCATCACGTGGCGGATGCGGCCGTCGAGACCCGTTTCGGCGGAGCATCGCAGCACCTTCTGCGCGTCTTCCAACGCCTGCTCGTGCCCACGCTCGACGTTCGGCGGCACGAGTTCGAGCGCGATGGTGTTCAGCGTCACCGAGCTGCTCCTCATCCGACGGTTACTTCCCGCGCGCGGCAGGTCCTCTCTGACCACTATCCGCGCTCGCCAGGAAGCCTCACCATACAGACAGCGCCGTCCAGACCCATTTCGGCTCCGGCGCTCGAAGGCTCGCAGCCGTTTCCCAGCGTTTGATCACCTGGCTACCGGCCGGCATCGGTATCAACGGAGCCATGACACCCGGACGACAATGCCTGGACACCGCAGAAGGTGTTCTCATCGCGCTTCGCCATTGCACGGTCGACGAGGCGTTCCGCGAGATCGTCCGCGCGGCGCAACAGCATCGGGTGCCGCTGTTCACGCTCGCCGACGCGCTCGTCACGGCCGCGGGCGGTAAAGCGGAATGCCTGAATGCGGCGGCGCGGGCCGCGGTGCTTGCCGAGTGGGGTGTGCTGTTGGGAACGCCGGAGCGTTTCGCCGTCGGCTGACGGGCGGGTGCCGCTCGTACTGTGGAAAGGGTGAGCATCGCACCGACCGCCGTCACCTTCGCCGACCGCTACGCCAGCGACCTACCCGAGCTGGCGGTCCGCTGGCAGGCCGAATCGGCGCCCGACCCGCGGCTGCTCGTCCTCAACGAACCCCTGGCGGCCGAACTCGGCATCGACGCCGAGTGGCTGCGCAGCGCCGACGGCCTGCGGCTGCTGGTCGGCACGCAGATTCCCGACGGTGCGAACCCGGTCGCGCAGGCCTATGCCGGTCACCAGTTCGGCGGATATGTCCCCCGGTTGGGCGACGGCCGCGCGCTCCTGCTCGGCGAACTCACGACGACTTTCGGAGAGCTTCGTGACCTGCATCTGAAGGGGTCCGGCGCGACGCCATTCGCCCGCGGCGGCGACGGGTTGGCCGCCGTCGGCCCGATGCTGCGCGAATACATCGTCAGCGAGGCGATGCACGCGCTGGGGATCCCGACCACCCGCTCGCTGGCCGTGGTCGCGACCGGCCGCCAGGTGCAGCGCGAGACGCCGCTACCCGGTGCGGTGCTGTCCCGGGTGGCCCGCAGCCATCTGCGCGTCGGCACCTTCCAGTACGCCGCCAACACTGGTGACGTGGACGTGCTGCGGCGCCTGGCCGACCACGCGATCGAGCGGCACAACCCGCAGGCCGCCGAGGCGGGCAACCGGTACGTCGCGTTGTTCGAGTCGGTGATCGCGGTGCAGGCGGCGCTGGTCGCCAAGTGGATGCTGGTCGGCTTCGTCCACGGCGTGATGAACACCGACAACATGACGATCTCCGGAGAGACCATCGACTACGGGCCCTGCGCGTTCATGGAGGCCTACGACCCCGAGACGGTGTTCAGCTCGATCGACTCGTGGGGCCGATACGCCTACGGCAACCAGCCGGCGATCGCGGTGTGGAACCTGGCCCGGCTGGCCGAGGCGCTGCTGCCATTGTTCGCCGACGACCAACAGCAGGCGATCGCCATCGCCGAGGGCAGCCTGGGTGGTTTCGCGCCCAAGTTCCAGGACGCGTTGTCTGCGGGCATGTGCGCGAAACTCGGGCTGACGGACACCCCGGAGGAGATCGCGGTGCCGTTGATGAACGACCTGATCACACAGTTGCATCAGAGCCACGTCGACTTCACGTCGTTCTTCCGCCACCTCGGGCATGCGGCCCGCGGCGACGACGAGCCCGCGCGTGGCCTGTTCCTCGACCTGGCCGCGTTCGACGAGTGGCTGTCACGGTGGCACGCGTTGCGGCCCGACGCGGCGGTGATGGATCGTGCCAACCCGATCTACATCCCTCGCAACCATCTGGTCGAGGAGGCGCTGACCGCCGCGACCGCAGGGGATCTCGACCCGCTGTACCAGTTGCTGGACGCCGTGACCGCGCCGTACGACGAGCGTCCCGGTCTGCAGCGGTACGCCGAGCCCGCACCCGAGGATTTCGGGAAGTACCGAACCTTCTGTGGGACCTGAGGCACGCACTTAGACTGCCCTCATGACTTTGCGACGGTCACTGATCGCGGGGCTCTTCGCGGCCGCACTGGCCGTACCGGTGTCCCCCGTCGTCGCCGCGGCCCAGCCGGGCAACTGTTGCTGCCCGCCGGGGCAGACGGGCGTCATCTATGGTTGCGCATCGTTCTGCGTCGACGGAAAGGCCTTGGACACCAGCACGGGGTTGTGCGTGCCGGTCCCGCCGCCGTATCCGCATCCGCCGGTGGCCTGAGGCGCGTCGGCCGGTCTGCCGAAGGTTAGGCCGACGCGGTGTCGGCAATTCAAGATCTATGCCCGACGAAACCCTGCGCCGTGACCTGCTGCAAGAACTGCTCCATGCGTACGGCCCCTGCGGTCAGGAAGATGACGTGCGCGAGGTGTGCCGCCGCGAGTTGGAGCCGCACGTCGACGAGATGTGGGTCGACGAGGCAGGCAATCTGATCGGCCTGCTCCGCGGTGAGGACCGCGAGGCCCAGCCGGCTCGGGTGATGGCCCACCTGGACGAGCTGTCGATGCTCGTCAAGCGGATCGAGTCCGACGGCACCCTGCACATGACACCGCTGGGCACGATGTATCCGGGCAACTTCGGCCTCGGGCCGGTCGCGTTGCTCGGTGACCAGCGGACGGTGTGCGGCGTGCTCACCCTCGGCTCCGAGCACACCACCAAAGAGAGTCAGCAGATCTGGGAGACGAAACCGGACCAGGGTGATCAGGCGCTCGACTGGCTTCACGTCTACGTCTTCACCGGCCACACCCCCGAGGAGCTGGCCGAGGCGGGCATCAGAGCGGGTACGCGCGCATGCGTCCACCGAAGCAAGCGCACGCTCATCGACGTCGGCCCCGACTATCTCGGGTGCTACTTCATGGACGATCGCGCCGCGGTGACCGCGCTGCTCGATGTCGCCGGCCGGCTGGCTCCGAGCGACGCGCGCCCGGCACGCGACACCTATCTGGTGTTCACGACCGCCGAGGAGGTCGGCGGTGTCGGGGGCTCCTACGCCAGCCGCACGCTGCCCGGTGACCTGACGCTGGCGTTGGAGGTGGGTCCGACCGAAGCGGAGTACGGGACCTCCTGCAGCGGCGGCCCGATCGTGGCATACAGCGACGCCGAGACCATCTACGACAAGTCGGTGGCCGATGCGCTCCTCGAGGCCGCTACCGACCTCGGCTTGTCACCTCAGCCCGCGGTGCTCGGCGCATTCGAATCCGACGCTTCACACGCGAAGGCCAGCGGGCTCACGCCGAGGGCCGGTCTGCTGTGCCTGCCCACACTCAGCACGCACGGCTACGAAGTCATTGCGCAGCAGGCGATTCCGGACATGGCCGCCGTGCTCGCCGAATTCCTGCGACGCGGCGTGTGAGCGGTCCGGTGTGTCAGCCGTCGAGTTCGCCGGCGATACCGCGCTCGATCGCGACGCGGGCGCGCTCGGGCAGCACGACCAGGCCCTCCAGTTCGCGGCGGGCGAGCTCGTAGCCGCGTTCGCGTTCCTGCGGAGTGGCCGCGGTGTCGGTCGCGACGCGCAACATGCTCTGGGCGCGGGCGATGCGCTGCTGATCCTGTGTGGAGAAATCGCTGCGCCGACGACGGACCGCCTCGCTCTCGGCGGCCTCGAATGCGGTGACGTATTCGGTGACGGCGTCGACGTACTCGCGCGCCGCTTCGACGTCGTCGACGAGATCCTCGGCCGTGCCCGGACGCAACAAATCGGCCCGCAACTTGGTCCGATGGAACCGCTCGGTCAGCGGATCGCGCATGTCGGTCATCAGCGGATAGTCGAGCAGCTTTGCGACGTCGAGCTCGTACTCGAGCCAACGGGTGTCGGTGCGGTCGTGCGCCTTCACCGCACGAGCGACCGCCTGCCACTGCATCGCCGTTCCGCTCGCAGGCTGCGGTGCCGTGTCGGCGAGTTGCTCGCGGCCGGCGTCCTGCCGGGCGCGCGCCGCCGTCAACGCCCGCCACCCCCCGTAGAGCACGCCGGCGAGCGGAACCAGCACGATCAGCAACTCGAGCAGGCGGATGATCAGGCCCATACCAATCCCATGAAGCCAGGATGCCACCGTTGCGCCGACCATGAACGCGGGCGGTCGCGACAACAGCCGGTCGGGAGACCGTTGGGCTAGTGCCCACCTCGCAGCGAAATATTCGTTGTCAGCGAATCATTCGCTGAGAGGTGGGCAGTCGCGCATCAGCAATGCCTCGAGGGTTCAGCCCGGGCCGTACGCTCGCGCGATGTCGGGCGAATCCAGCCAGCCCGAATACGTCGGCCGCTGCGGCCAACCCTCCGGCGAATCCTGCCACTCCTCCTGGCGGCCCCACGGCAGGAGGTCGATGAGCGCGAACGAGTGGCTGAGTTGTTCTGTGCCGCGACCGTTGGTGTGCCAGGTCCGGTAGACCGCATCGCCGTCTCTCAGAAACACGTTGACCGCGAAGCCTTCACCGGGCGCGGCGTCGACGTCGGCCCCGAACGAACTCTCCGACGACGAGTACCAGTCCATCCGGTTACCGACCTTGGTGCGGTAGGCCAGCGCCTCTTCGATCGGGCCGTTGGTTACGACGACGAAGCGGGCGTCGTAGTTGTCGAGGAATTCCAGCCGGGTGAACTGCGAGGTGAACCCGGTGCAGCCGCCGCACTGCCACTGCGCGCCGTCGGTCCACATGTGGTTGTAGACGATCAGCTGGGAGCGCCCCTCGAACACGTCGGCGAGCCGGACCGGCCCGTGCTCCCCGATCAACGTGTAATCGGGCATGCGGACCATGGGCAGCCGTCTGCGCTGGGCGGCTATGGCGTCCAGTTCGCGTGTCGCCGCCTTCTCGCGGCGGCGCAGGTCGTCGAGGGCGGCGCGCCAGGTCGCCTGATCGACGACGGGCGGTAAGGCGGCCGGTTGGGTCGGGACGGACATCCGATGTTCCTCCTGCGGTGGTGGTGGCACTCGCAGGTTATGACCGACTCAGCGGCCGAAAGTCATCGTCAGCTTTTCTTGGATCCGCCGGATTTCTTGCCGCCCTTCTTCGACGCATCGGGCGTGTTCGCGATGGCCGCCGCACGCGACTTGCTCATGCCCTTTTTGCGCAGGCCCTCGTACTGTTTGTCGTTCTTGACGCTGGAACCGTGATCCTTCGCCATCGTGGCCTCCTCGCTGGTGGTTGCACGTGCGTACCGAATACCCGCGAGCGTGCATGTCTGCACACGACGCGCCGCGAAATTTCGACGGTTGGCGCACGCTCACACCTCCGCCAGCGTGCGTAAATCACCGCATGACGTGCGGATACTGCTTGGCCGGGTGAACGTCGAACATGTCGCGGTATGACGGTGGCTGACGATCGCCGTCGTCTTTGATGCCGTACTTGACCGCCAACTCCGCCCCGATGAGCGTTTGGCCGCTCACCTCCGATAGATCCGGATCGCGATACAGCGCCCAGATGACATGCCCGGTCAGCTCGGGTGTTTCGGCGGTATCGGTGATGTGCCCGAACTTTTCGGGGTTGCTCGCGATGATCCCGCGGACCCGCTCGGTCAACAGCGAACCCATCCATATGGACACCGCGGCAATCCCGAATTCCCGGAAGTCGAAAGCCATGTCAGCGGCCATCTTGTCGGTACCGGCCTTCGGCACTCCGTACGCCGGCCCGAACGCGTAATGCACGGCGCCCGACGACGATGTGAACGCGACCAGGCCGCTGCGCTGGGGAAGCATCAGCGGCGCGGCATAGACGGTTGCGACATAGCTGCTGCGCAGCCCGACGTCGAGGGTGTCGATGACGTTCAGCGGTTCTTCCCAGAACTTCGTGCGGCCCATCATCTCGTCGCGGATCAGCGCCGCGTTGTTCACCAGGATGTCGACACGCCCCTGCTCGCGGGCGATCCGATCGAACAGCGCCTTGACCTGATCGTCGTCGCCGTGGTCGACGCGCACGGCGATACCCTTGCCGCCCGCGTCGGTGACCGCCTGCGCGGTCTCGTCGATCGTGCCCGACAACCGCGAACCCTCTGTGTTGCCGCCGTTCTGGGTTCGCCCCGTGACGTAGACGGTGCACCCGTGGCTCCCCAGTGCGCGTGCGATACCCGCGCCTGCACCGCGGCTGGCCCCTGTCACCACCGCGACGGTCTCGCTCACCTGATCACTCTCCTCGAACGCCGGATCGACTTCGAGGCTGTACTGTACGCTCGTACAGCGGATCAGTTCGACCCGGGCTCGGAAGGACCAGAATGACCACGTACGACTACATCGTCGCCGGGGCCGGATCGGCCGGATGTGTTCTCGCCAACCGATTGTCAGCCGATCCCCGAGTCTCGGTGCTACTCGTCGAGGCCGGCGGTCCGGACCGCCATCCGTTGCTTCGGATTCCCAAGGGTTCCGGGATGCTGTTCGAGAACGAGAAGTACATGTGGCACTACACCACCACCCCCTTCGGCCCGGACCGCCATAGTGAACAGTGGATGCGCGGCAGGGTGCTCGGCGGCTCCAGTTCGATCAACGGGATGATCTACAACCGGGGCAACCGCGCCGATTACGATCACCTCGAACGGCTCGGCAACAAGGGCTGGGGTTGGGACGACATGTTGCCGATCTTCAAAGCCCTCGAGCACAACGAGTTCGGCGCCTCCCCCACCCGCGGCACCGGTGGCCCACTGCACATTTCGGTGCCCAAGGACCCCGATCCGTTGTGCGAAGAGATGATCACGGCGACCACCCGTGCAGGTTTCGGCAGGGTCCAAGACATCAACGAGTCCGACGCCGAGCGGGTCGGGTACGCCACCTCCACCATCCGCGACGGGCGGCGGGTGAGTGCGGCCCGCGCATTCCTGAAACCGGCTCTGCGGCGGTCGAATCTGACCGTCGCAACCAACACCGTCGCCCGTCGCATCCTGATCGAGAACGGCAGGGCGGTCGGATTGGTGATCCACGGTCCGCGCGGCGCCGCCGAGGTCCGGGCCCGCCGAGAAGTCATCCTTTCGCTCGGCAGCCTCAACAGCCCACGACTGCTTCAGCTGTCCGGGATCGGCCCGCGGGAGGTCTTGAAGGCCGCAGGCGTGCCCGTCGTCCTCGAGCGGGACAACGTCGGCCGCCGGATGCGCGAACACCGCTGTGCGGCATTGCGGTTCAGGCTGAAGGAGGACCTCGGGTACAACAAGTTGCTCTCGAGCAACGTCGGCCAGGCCATCTCCGGCATGAAATACCTGGCGAGCCGGAAGGGCCCGCTGGCCGCACCGTCGTTCGACATCGTGGCGTTTGCCAAGTCACATGAGGACGCCGACCGCGTCGACGGCCAGATCATGATGGGCCCATGGACGCTTCCGCCCTACAACACCAGCGGCGAACCGGTGAGCATCGAACGTGAGCCCGGCATCTCCTGCCTCGGCATGGTGCTGCGCCCGACGTCACAAGGAAGCGTGGAGATCACCTCGAACCGGCCCGACACTGCGCTGCGGATCGACCCCAATTACCTGTCCAGCCCCGGGGACCGGGACACGACGGTGCGTCTGCTGCGCCGGATGCGCACCATCTTCGAACAGTCGCCGATCGCCGAGCGGATCAGCCACGAGACGTACCCCGGTCCCCAGGTGTGCAGCGACGATGAACTCGTCGATGCCGCCCTCGAGGGTGGATACTGCGGTTACCACGCCATCGGTACGTGCGCGATGGGCCCCGGCGACGACGACGTGGTCGACAGCGAGTTGCGCGTCCGCGGAGTCGACGATTTGCGGGTCGTCGACTGCTCCGTGTTGCCGACCATGGTGGCGGGCAACCTCAACGGGCCGATCATGGCGATGGCCTGGCGGGCCGCCGACCGGATCATCGACGGCTGACGACCGCCGGCATGGTGTCCCACCCGCGCACGGTGGACGACCTTGAGCGGCGGGCACTTTCAAGGTCGATGTCCCATTCGGGCCAACGCTTGAGCACCTCCTCCAACGCGATCCGGCCCTCCAACCGGGCCAACGGTGCGCCGACGCAGAAGTGCGCCCCACGGCCGAAGGTCAAATGCCCGCCGGGCTTGCGGTGGATGTCGAAGCGGTCGGGGTCGGCGAAGTGGCGCTCGTCGCGATTGGCCGACGCCAGCATCATCAACAGCGCGCTGCCCGCAGGCACGGTTCGTCCCTGGAACTGCACGTCCTCGGTGGCGACGTAGCGCGCGACGTGCGGACCCGGCGGCTCGTAGCGCAACAGTTCTTCGATGGCGCCCGGCACCAGGGACAGGTCGGCGGCCAGCTCCTTGCGCTGATCCGGATGTTCGGCGAGCACCTTGCCCATCCAGCCGAACAGCCGGCCGGTCGTCTCGACACCCGCACCGGCCACGACGGCCAGAAAAACGACGATCTCCTCTTTGGTGAGCCCGCGGACGGCGCCCGTCTCATCGGTGAACTCCACGTTGAGCAGTTCGGTGATCAGGTCGTCGGACGGGTTGTCCTCGCGCCACGCAACGTAATCGGCGAACATGTCTCCGTCGAAGTAGTGGTCCTTGTCCACCGGCAACGGCTTGCCCGGCTCGTTGCGCAGCGTCTCGTGGGCGTGGGCCCGGACCGCCGGCTGTTCGGCGTCGGGGATACCGACCAGCATGCCGATGGTCTTCATGGGCAGTTCGGCGCCGAGGTCAACCACGAAGTCGAAACGGTCGCCATCGATCAACGGGTCCAGACACGCGACGCAGAAGGCCCGGACCTTCTCCTCGACCGCCCTGATCCGCTTGGGTGTGAAGGCCCGGGACACGATCGCGCGGTGGATGGTGTGCAGCGGCGGGTCCTCGTTGATGAACACTCCCGGCGGCATCACCGGGTCGACCATGACGACCTCGAGAATGTCGCCCTTGGCCGAGCTGAGCCGCGCGGTGTCCCGCAACGCGGCGTCTACGTCGTCGTAGCGGCTGACGGCCCAGAAGCCGTGACGCTCATTGTGATACAGCGGAGCCTCGTCGCGCAGCCTGCGGTACGTCGGATAGGGGTCGAGATCGATTGCGACGTCCCAGGGGTCGTAGTAAAGGTCGCTCACACCGTTTCTCCTCGGAAAGTTTGTACGAGCATATAGCATCGGCTGTACGGTCGTATAGGGACGAAGAAGGAGCGAGTCGATGGCCAAGCGCATGATCTTCACCCTGCTCGTGATGAACTCGGTCGGTCACAACTTCCACGGCGGCTGGCGGCATCCGCGCGCCCGCAACCGGGATTTCAAGACCTTCGACCTGTGGACGGACCTGGCGCGCAAGGCCGAGGCCGCCAAGATCGACGCGTTCTTCTTCACCGACACGCTCGGTGTGCAGGGCGAGTACAACGGGTCGGGCGACGTGGTCTTCGAACAGGCCATGAACGTGCCGATCGGCGACTGCACGATGCTGATCCCCGCGCTCGCACGCGAGACCGAGCACATCGGGTTCCTCTACACGAGTTCGGTGATCCAGCAGCACCCTTTCGTTTTCGCCAGACAGGTTTCCACGCTCGACCATCTCAGCGGCGGCCGGGTCGGCTGGAACATCGTCACCTCGGCCAATGAGCGCGCTTTCGCCAATCTCGGTGTGCCCGGCGGGATGTCACACGACGACCGTTACGAGTGGGCGAAGGAGTACGTCGACGTCGCCTACAAACTGTGGGAAGGGTCCTGGGACGTCGGCGCGGTGGTCGACGACCCGGCACGCGGTGTCTACACCGATCCGGCGAAGGTGCACGAGATCAATCACGTCGGACAGCGCTACAGCGTTCGCGGTTACAACCTGATGGAGCCGTCGCCGCAACGGGTCCCACTGCTGGCACAAGCCGGCGGCTCGCCTGCGGGCCTCGAATTCGCAGCCCATCACGCCGAACTGATGTTCCTGTCGGCGTTCACCCCCGAGACCATCGCCCAGCAGGTCGCCACCGTGCGGGGATTGGCACGCCAGCACGGGCGCTCCGAAGCGGACATCTTGTTCCTGCAGGGGCTGATGTTCGTCGTCGGTTCCACCGACGAGGAGGCCAACCGCAAATGGATGGAGCTGGAACAGTGGCGCAGCGCCGAGGCGCAGACCGCGTACTTCGCCAGCCTGAGCGGCATGGACCTGGGTCAGTACGACCCGGCGACACCGCTGGTCGATCTCATCGACGAGATGCCGGGGATCCGCGGAGCGTTTCTCTCGTTGATCAACGCGTGGCCCGACGGCGGAACGCCGACCATCAACGACTTCCTGTCGACGATGTCGTTGCCGCAGATGGTGGTCGGATCGCCGGAGACCATCGCGACCCGGTTGCTCGAGTTCCAGGCCGCCGGGTCGGACGGCGTGCAGATCATGAACATGCTGATGCCGGAGAGCTACGACGAGTTCTTCGACCACGTCGTACCGGTGCTCCAGGACAAGGGCCTGATGCAGGCCGAGTACCGGCCCGGCACTCTGCGGGAGAAGATCTTCGACGCAGACGACCCCCACATCAGCCCACGACATCCGGCGTTCGGATATCGAGGCATGTTCAGCTGAGGGCCGCGGCGCGACGGGTGCGAGAATGTTCGTCAGCCAATCTGAGAGGTGACGATGGCAGCAGCGCCCCGCCGCGTCGGCGCGGAGACGTCCAAGACGCGTGACACCCTGCTCGACTCCGTCGAGAAGATGATGCTCGAAGAGGGATATGCCAGCGTGAGCTACCGCGCGCTGGCGGCCCGAGCGGGCGTCACCGCGAGCCTGGTGCAGTACTACTTCCCCTCGCTCGACGACATTTTCCTCGCCGCGATCCGCCGCTACTCCGAGCGCAACCTCGCGGTGCTGAGCAAGGCGCTCGAGACGCGGTCCGAGGACCCGTTGCACGCTCTGTGGGAGTACAGCTGGGACGAGGCGACCGGCGCACTGATCACCGAGTTCATGGCCCTGGGCAACCATCGGAAGTCCATCGCCTCGGAGATCGCCGAGGTAACCAACCGGGTCCGCAAGATCCAGATCGACGCGCTGGCACAGCGGTACGGCGCTCGCACCCGGTTGGATGGCGACCTGTCGCTGGGCGCCGCCGTCCTGCTGATCACCGGAATCCCCAAGTTCCTCAACCTCGAAGAGGGTGTCGGCGTCGACGCCGCCCACACCGAGGTCGTCAAGGCGGTCGAGAAATACCTCGACGCGATCGAACCGCGGCCCGCGCGTCGCAAGCCGCGGAAGGACTCGACCGCTCGCCGCTGACCTTGCTATACGACTGCATAGGTTGTACGTTCGTACAGCAGGCAGTGCTATGGCGAGGGGATGGACGACGTGAACCGCGTGGCAGTGGTCACCGGCGGCGGCTCGGGGCTGGGCCGCTCGATAGCCGAACATCTCGCCCGGGCAGGGCATTCCGTCGCGGTGCTGGATGTCAACGGTGACTCCGCATTCCAGGTCGCCGACGATCTGCAGGCTGCGGGAGCCCACGCGGTCGGTATCTGTGCCGACGTATCCGATCAGGCAGCCGTGCATCGAGCGTTCGAGACGGCACGGAAGTCGTTGGGCCCGACCGAAATTCTCGTGACCAGTGCCGCGTTGGCCGGGTTCACCAAGTTCGAGGAGATCACCCTCGACGAGTGGAACCGCTACCTCGCGGTCAATCTGACGGGCACCTTCCTGTGCATACAGGCCGCGCTGCCCGACATGGTCGCATCGCAGTGGGGGCGGATCGTGACGATCTCGTCGGCCGCGGGTCAGAACGGCGCCGTCCGTCAGGGTCACTACTCGGCGACCAAGGGTGGGGTCATCGCGATGACCAAGACGGTCGCCGCGGAGTATGCGGCGAGGGGAATCACCGCCAACACCGTCCCGCCGTTCGTCATCGACACCCCGATGTTGCGCGAACAACAGCGCGCCAAGAAGCTGCCGCCGGCCGAGATGCTGGTGCGCGCGATACCGGCCGGACGACTCGGCGCTCCCGACGATGTGGCGGCCACCTGTGCGTTCTTGTGCTCGGAGGGTGCGGGTTACGTCACCGGTCAGGTCATCGGAGTAAACGGAGGAGCGGTGCTGTGAGTACAACAGACGAGATCGCACGGCGCGAGTACCACTTCGACCGCCACCGACCGGAGTACCGCAGCCAGTTTCTGAACATCACCCACGATATGCATCGCAAATGCCCGCTCGCGTGGACCGGCACCTACGGCGGGCACTGGGTCGCCGCGGGTGGTCACGAGGTCTTCGAACTCGCCCGGTGCCCGCACGTTTCCAACGACCACGATGTGCACAACGAGCGGCGCGGCTACAAGGGCATCTCGATTCCGACCATGCTCGATGCGGGCAATTTCCGCGGCGGCATGCTGGAGATGGACGACCCCGAGCACCGCTACTACCGCGACGCGTTGAACCCCTACCTGTCTCCGGCAGCGGTCAAGCGGTGGCAGCCGTTCGTCGACGAGGTGGTACGCGCCTGCCTGGACGACCACATCGAGTCGGGCCGAATCGATTTCGTCGACGACCTCGCGAATGTCGTGCCCGCGGTGTTGACCCTGGCCATGCTGGGAGTCCCACTGGCCAAGTGGCGGATGTACAACGAACCGGCACACGCGTCGGTCTACACCCCGCCGGACTCACCCGATGCAGAACGCGTTCGGGAGTTGTACATGGCGATGGGCGTCGACCTGTTCACCAATCTCGCCGAGATCCGCGACAACCCGCGTCCGGGCATCATCGACGCGCTGGCCCGGTTACGGATCGACGGTGAGGCGCCACCCGATATCGAGCTCATCGGCATGCTCAACCTGCTCATCGGTGGAGGCTTCGACACCACGACGGCTCTGACCGCACACACACTCGAGTGGCTCGGTGAGCACACCCACCAACGCGAGCGGCTCAGCACGCAACGTGCGGCGTTGCTCAACCCGGCCACCGAGGAGTTCTTGCGCTACTTCACCCCCGCGCCGGGTGATGCCCGGACGATCTCGGAGGACATGGACCTCGACGGCGTCACGCTGAAAGAGGGCGAGCGCCTGTGGCTGTCGTGGGCGATGGCGAATCGTGACCCATCTCTGTTCGACGATCCCGATGACCTCGTTCTCGACCGGAAGGCGAACCGGCACTTCAGTTTCGGGCTCGGGGTACACCGATGAATCGGTTCCAACGTCGCCCGGACGGTGTTCAAATCCATGCTGTGCGCGGTGCTCGACCGTATGCCCGACTACCGGTGCGATCCGGACGGCACCGTTCACTACGACACCATCGGCGTCATCCAGGGCATGCGTCACCTGCCCGCGACCTTCACGCCCGGTCGGGCGCTTGGACCGGGACTGGACGAAACGGTCGACCGTCTGCAGCGCATCTGTGACGAGCAGGGCCTGGCCCGCCCGATCACCGAGCGCAAAGACGCTGCGGTGATCGATTTCTAGCCGATCAGGCGGGCGGCACCGGTCGCACCTTGTTATGCACCAACTCGATCAGCTGACCCTCGGGATCGCGGGCCATGCAGGCGAATCCGCCGCCGGGGTCGGCGACGATCGTGCCGCCGGCGGAGGTGAGCGCCGCCTGTGCCGCGGCGATGTCGTCGACGGCGATCGACAGGTGCGTCAGGCCTGCACCGACCATGCCGCGTTCAGGCTCATCGGGTGCCGGGTGCCCCGAGAACGTCAGCAGTTGCAAGACGAAGCCGTCCTCCTGCTGCAGATAGGCGGCTTCGAATCCGATCGGCGGTGAGAGCGGAAGAAGCCCGGCTGCCATCTCGTCGGGGATGGTCAACCTTTTCACCTCGGTGAAGCCGAGTGCTTCGTAGAACCGCTTCGAGGCGTCGATGTCGCGCACGCGCAGACCGACATGACTGACACCCATGTCACACCCCCGCCGGACCGGGGCCGCCGTGCATGTACAGCGTCTGGCCCGAACAGAAGCTGGAGGCATCGGAGGCGAAGAACAGCACGCCGTGGCCGATCTCGTCGGGTTCGCCGACACGCCCGGCACCATTCGTCTGGCCGATCATGTCGATGTCGAAACCCTGGCGCGCAGCGTCGGATTCGAGGCCCGGCGTACGAATCGCTCCGCAGGCGATCGCGTTGACCCGCACGCCTTTGCGGGTCCAGGCGGCCGCCATCGATCCGGTCAGGTTGTTCAGTCCGGCCTTGGCCGCGGCGTAGGCGACCGCCTGGGGCATGGCCAGCAGGCTGGCGCCCGACGAGATGTTGACGATCGCTCCCTTGCCCTGCTTGATCATCGGCTCGACCGCGGCGCGGGACAGGTACCAGGCACTGGACAGGTTCAGGTCGAGGACGTGCTGCCATTCATCGTCGGTCCACTTCATGATCGACTTCGTCTCACCGCCGCCGGCGTTGTTCACCAGCACGTCGAGGCGGCCGAACTCAGCCAGTGTCGTGGCGACCAGCTCGCGGCATGCGTCGGCCTGGGTCACGTCCGTCGGCACGGCGAGCGCGCGGCGCCCGAGCGCCTCGATCTCGGTGACGGTGGATTTCAGCGGTTCGGTTCGGCGTCCGGCGAGCACGATGTCGGCGCCGCGCTCGGCCAGTGTCAGTGCCGAACCGCGGCCGATGCCGGTTCCGCCGCCGGTGATGACGGCGACCCGTCCCTCCATCGAGAATCTGTCGTTCACATGCACGTCCTTTCCATTCTGGTGTGGTCTATCAGGTTGGCGGTCCACGGAGTTCGTCGGTGACACTCGCGTAGCGATCCAGGTAGTCCAGCGTCGTCGACGGGTCGTTACCGTCGCGGCGGCCGCCGCCCAGCACGACACGGTTGAAGCCGAGGTCCCGGTACCGGGTGAGTCGCTCGGGCTTCGGGTCACCCCAGGCCATGACCGTCAGGTCCAGCGTCGCCGGGTCGCGGCCCGCGTCCTCGGCCGCATGCCGGTAGTCGGCCAGCGCCGCGGCAAGATCGCGGAACGCGGCATCTCCGGGCAGCCAGCCGTCAGCCCAGGCCAAGCACTCGCGTGTCGCCTTCGGCCCGGTGGTGGCGGCCAACAGCGGTGGGTTCGGCCGCTGGAACGGCTTGGGCTGGGACCAGACCGGCTCGAATTCGTAGAACTCTCCGTGGTGTTCGGCTTCGTCGTGGGTCCACAGCTTCTTCAGCGCGGCGACCATGTCGGCCAGCGCCCGGTACCGGTCCTTCCACGCGATCGGGCTGCTCGTCTCCAGTTCCGTGCGCATTCCGACCCCCACGCCGAGCACGAGGCGCCCCTGGCTCAGTTGATCCAGAGTCGCGACTTGCTTCGCGAACGTGAACAATTCGCGCTCCAGCGGCAATACCACCGAGGTGCCGGCCCGTAACGTCGTCGTCGCCCGGACAGCGATCAGCAGCGACAGGAATGGATCCCACATCTGTTTCTGCGCGTCGAGTAGGCCGGCGGGGAGCTGGTCGCGGGCGGCCACGGGAATCTGCGGGTGTTCGCCGACCCACAGCGACTCGAATCCACGGGCTTCGAGCTCGACGGCAAGAACGTCGGGTGGGAGGTCGCGCGGTGTGTTGAGCGAGACGAAACCGAGGTCCACCGTCACGCTCCTTTACGCCGCCGCCGGTTGTGCCATACGATCGTACAATGCCATACGTTCGTACAACAAGCGCAGCTCCGGCTCGAAGGCTTGCATCGTGACCGCGCCCATCACCGACGAGCTGTATTACGACCCGTACGACGTGGCGATCGACGTCAACCCGTATCCGGTGTACCGACGGCTGCGCGACGAGGCACCGGTGTACTACAACGACAAGTTCGGGTTCTGGGGCCTGAGCCGGTTCGCCGATGTGGAGGCGGCGCTGCGCGACGTCGAGAACCTCAGCTCGGCCAAGGGCGACATCCTCGAGGTGGTCAAGGCCGAACCGGTTATGCCGCTGGGGGTGTTCATCAACGAGGACCCGCCCCTGCACACCGTGCACCGCCTGTTGGTCTCCCGCGCATTCACCCCGCGCAAGATGGCGGCCATCGAGGACCAGGTGCGGAACTTCTGCAGGGCATGCCTGGATCCGTTGCGCGACGGTGATCGCTTCGACTTCACCACGGACCTCGGCGCCGAGATGCCGATGCGCGTCATCGGGATGCTGGTCGGCATGCCGGACTCGCTGCAGCGATCGGTGCGCAGTGTCGCCGGTCGCCGGCTCCGCAACAAGCCGGGTGAGCCGTTACCCGTCAGCAAGGACAACTACTTCAACGGCAACATGTTTGCCGACTACGTCGCCTGGCGCGAACAGAACCCGTCGGACGATCTGGTCACCGAACTGCTCAACGTCGAATTCACCGACATCGACGGCGCGGTGCGGCGGTTGAGCACCGACGAGCTTCTGGTCTTCCTCGGCGTGATCGCCAACGCGGGGACCGAGACCGTTGGCCGGCTGTTCGGCTGGCTGGGCAAGCTGCTCGGCGAACACCCGGACCAGCGGCGCGAGTTGAGCCGCGATCCGCGCCTGATCTCGAACGCCGTCGAGGAGGTGCTGCGTTACGAGCCGCCGGTACACCACATCGCACGTTACGTCGCCAATGACGTTGTGTACCACGGGCAGACGATTCCGGCCGGCAGCGCGTTGCTGTTGATGAGCGGATCGGCGAACCGTGACGAGGCCAAGTTCGACGATCCGGACACGTTCGACATCCACCGCGTCGCCAACAACCACCTGTCGTTCGGGCGGGGCACGCATTTCTGCCTCGGCGCATCGCTGGCCCGCGTCGAAGGCCGGGTGGCCCTGGAGGAGATCCTCAAGCGCTGGCCCGACTGGACCATCGACACGGACAACGCCGTGCGGGCACCGACGGCGACGGTACGTGGCTGGGACTCGATGCCCGCGGTGCTCGGCTGAGGCCTTCGGTGCGCCGACTGTGCGTTCAGCTACGCGACACGCCGGAAACCCGTCGTAGGACGCACAATCGGCGCGCGGTGATCAGTGTCGGGAGCGCCTCGCCGGCACGTTGAGCCGGTTGTCGGGCGTGTCGAGCTCGGCGAATTGCATTGGCCACGGGTCGGTTTCGTGCTGGACGACCCAGCATGACCCGGTGGCGTCAAGTGGCGCCGTCACCGCCGCGACGACGGCGTCCGCGCTGGCTTCCGGCTCCATCACCGGCACTCCGATGCCTTCGACCAGCGCTCGCCGGTCCCCGAGGGCACCGGTTTCTGTGATGCCCGGGCAGATGGTGTGCACCGCGATGTGGTCGGCGGCGAGGCCCGGAGCGACCGAGCGCATCAACCCGACGACGGCGTGCTTGCCGAGCGAGTACACCGGGTCGGGATGCCACGGCATGAGTCCGGCGAGCGACGCGGTGGCCAGGATCGCACGGTCGCCCTGGCCAAGGGTCCGCATCGTGCGCACCGCGTTGGCCACCCCGTACACCACACCGTCGAGGTTCACGCCCAACGATTTCCGGTACTCGGCCAGATCGAGGGTGCCGATGTCGCCCGACCACCGGATGGTGATCCCGGCGTTCAGGAACGCGAGGTCGAGCCCGCCGAGCTCCTCGACGCACTGTGCGAACGCCGTCGCCACCTGGTCGGCGTCGGCGACGTCGCACGTCAGCGACATCCCACCGAGCGGCTCGGCCACCGCACGCGCGGCGTCGCCGTCGATGTCCAGCACGCAGACGCGCATACCTTCGGCCGAAAGGCGTTGAGCTGCGGCACGTCCGATGCCTGACCCGCCGCCGGTGATCAGCGCGACCCGCCGTGGCAGGTGCATTAGGGCCTCACCACCGGTCGACGGGTTCGCTGTCCATCTGCAGCGGCCGGGCGTAGGACAGGTCGGTCCGATCCCACCTGCCCTTGATGAAGCCCTTCACCGCACCGGACGCCAGCACCGACGAGTCGCCCTGCATCATCCATTCGATCGTGCAGCGCCGCAGCGCGATCTTCCACTCGCCGTCACGGCGTTCGAGGCGGTCGAGGTAGCGCCCGCCCATCAGCGCGACCACCTTGCCGCCCTTGGCCCGCATCGAGCCCATCACGTAACTCTCGGCATGGGCGACGTCACCGTCGATCTCGCAGGTGTGGGTGGTGATGTTGTGCAGGTGATCCTCGAACACCGCGCTGTGTGCGGTGTTGGCGTATTCGGCATACTCGGCTCCCACCTTCACCACGGGACCGTGTTCGTCGACGCCGTCGGAGAAGTAGACACTCGACATCAGTTCGGCGTCGTGACGGTCGTGGCCGCGGGCCTGATTCATCACACAGTCCAGGATCGCGATCCTGTCCTCGACGTACCGCAGCCGGCTGCGCAGCTGGTCGAGATCGTCGGCGGTGGTCATGGCGGGCCCCTTCCGTGGCGTCTTATACGGCCGTACAGCACGTTATACGATCGTATAGCATTCCCTCAACGCGCCGGTCCTTCCCGCTAAGGTCGACGGGCAGGAGCAGGACCGCCGAACGGAGGAGCATGCCGCAGCCCACCAACGATGTCTGGGAGACTCTGGCCACCGCGCGGGCCATCCGCCGGTTCACCGACGAGCCGGTCGACGCGGCCACGCTTGACCGCTGCCTGGAGGCCGCGACCTGGGCTCCCAACGGCGCCAACGCCCAGCTGTGGCGGTTCGTCGTGCTGGACTCGCCCGAACAGCGCACCGTCGTCGCGCAGGCGGCTCAGGCGGCGCTGCGGTCGATCGAGTCGATCTACGGCATGAGCCGACCCGCCGATGACGACCACAGCCGGGCCGCCCGCAACAACCGTGCCACTTACGAACTCCACGACCGCGCAGGCGAACTCACCTCGGTGCTCTTCACCGCATTCCGCAACGAGTTCTCGTCCGAGTTCCTGCAGGGCGGCTCGATCTTTCCCGCGATGCAGAACTTCTACCTCGCGGCCCGCGCGCAGGGTCTCGGCGCGTGCTTCACCAGCTGGGCGTCCTACGACGGCGAGGCGCTGATCCGGGGGGCGGTAGGGGTGCCGGACGAGTGGGCGCTGGCCGGGCACATCGTCGTGGGCTGGCCGCGCGGCAGGCACGGCCCGGTGCGCCGACGCCCCATCTCCGACGTCGTCTTCCGCAACCATTGGGACGCCGACCGCAGTGACATCATCTACGGCGCAGGCGCCCGCAAGCGCTGACCACTCCTCCGCGAGCGACCGTGTTTGCGCCCCGACACGCCGCGCTCTGGCGATATTTCGCGGTCGCTCGCGGCACCTGAGGGACCTCAGACGGCCACCGCCAACCGCGCGGCAGGATGCAACCACGCAGCGACGTTGCGGACATAGTCCTTGAACGCATCCAGCCGCGACGGATCCTCCTTGATCTGCGAGCCGGGCCGCTCGGTCACGAACGATGGTGCCCCGCAGTCGATATCCCAGTTGTAGTCGGCGAAGTGATGAAACGTCGACTCGGCGACGGCCCGGCCCATCGGCCTGCCATCCGGCGCACGCTCCCCGTCGAGCAGAACCGCGAGGTTGAACACCCGGCCGGTTGTCGCACTCCTGCCTTGCGCGAGCACGGTGGCATTCGGCACGCCGTCCGCCGAGACCAGCCCTTCGTGCGGATGCGCGGGGAACCACTCGATCCGCCCGCTGGCGGTGCGCCCGGTGCGAAGCAGCTCGTGAGCCGGCTCGGACGTCAACACCCGCTGGTAGTCCCCGTTGGCCCCGGAGTGGTAGTTGGGCCACGAGATGGCAGGCGTGTCTCGGTCGTCGCACATCGTCTCCGGATCGATTGTGGCGTCGTGAAACTCGTTGACAAGGCCGAGCGATCCAAGCCGATTGAGGCAACAGCCGAGGTCCTGGTGGTCCCGCGCGGTGAGCACACCACCGCCGGCGTAGCGGAACCGCATGATCGCCGCGGCTTCGGCTGCGGTCAACCCGTTTCCGACATCAACGGCCATCAGCCACAGCTGGTCGTAGCCGAGCCGGTCGAGGTGGCTGAGCACCGGATCGTCGTCTCCGTCGACCCGGTTGCGTGTGAGGACCTCGTGGCCTGCGGCGCGCAATTCGTCGGCCAACAGCGAAAACCTCGAGACGTCCCAATCTTCGGGGTGAGCACAGATCGTCGTCTGCAACAGGATTCTTGACATCGGAGCTCACTCCTGCGCAGCGGACTCGACGAGCACCCGAAGATGCCTGCGCGCTGCGAGTTCTGCTTCGTCGACCAGTACCAGCATCGGCTGATCCGGAGCGCAGAGCATCGTCACGGTGAACCGGCAGCGCGTGTCGTCGCGGTTGTTGGCGTCGGAGTAGTGGATGACGTCACCGCCGGGTTCCCAGAACGCCTCGCCGGCCCGGATCACCCGCGGCGGTTGGCCTTCCAGCTCGAACAACATCTCGCCTTCGAGCACATATCCGAACGCGGGTCCACCGGGGTGCCGGTGTGGCGGGGCGCCGGGACTCCCCGGCGGGTAGTCGATCACGACGGTCATGGCGTGTGCCTCGGCGGGGATGAACGGCGGTTGCGCCTCCTGCACAACGGTCAGGGCGTTCTCCCACGAGGGGTCCTGATTTTCGGTCATTGTCGTTCTCCTCCGGTCGTTTTGGATGGGTCAGGTGGCCGAGCCACCACCGTCGACGTGCAATACCGAGCCGGTGATGAAGCTCGCGCGCGGTGAGGCCAGAAACAGCACCGCCTCGGCGATCTCCCGGGGCTTCGCCGTACGCCCCAAGGGCAGCGCGCGGCCGAGCTCTTCATTGGTCTCACCCCATTCAGCCTCGACCCCTTCGGTTTTCGTCGGGCCGGGAGCGACGCTGTTGACACGGACGCCGCCAGGGCCGAACTCAGCGGCCCACGTACGGGTCAGCGACTCGATGGCGGCCTTGGATGCGCTGTAGACCCCCGCGCCCGGCACGCCTTTGGACGCGACCATCGTGGTGACGTTGACGATCGAACCGTGTCCTCGCTGCAGCATTCCCGGGACCAGACCCGCCGCCAGAAAGTACGATCCACGCACGTTGGTGTCGAAGGTCAGCTCGAACGCGCCGATCTGCTGATCGACGGTGGTCGCCGCGGGAAAAGCGGCGGCGTTGTTGACCAGGATGTCGACGTCGCCGGCCTGCTCGAGCAGCGATGCGACCGAATCCATGTCCGAGAGGTCGGTCCGGACGAAGCGCACGTTGCCGTCGATACCGGATGCGGCCCGCTCCCCTCGTTTGCCGTCTCGACCGGTGATGATCACCGCGGCTCCCTCGCGCGCGAACAGCCGCGCACAGGCGAGCCCGATCCCGGCTGTGCCACCGGTGATCAATGCGTTCTTGTAGGCCAACTCCATTGGTGTTCTCCAGTCAGGCGATGCAGTGTTCGAGGGTTTCTGCGGGGTGGTGGGCGAGGTGGGCCAGCGCGACGCGCAGTCGCTGCCTGGCACGCGAGATCCGCGACATCACGGTGCCCATCGGGATATCGAGGATCTTCGCCGTCTCGGCGTAGGTGTATCCCTCGACGTCGGCGTAGTAGAGAACCTCGCGGAAACCCTCCGGCATCGCGGCCATCGCGGCTTTGACGTCACCGTGGGGCAGGGTGTCGAGCACCTCGGCTTCCGCCGACCGCAGTGCGCCGGGTTGGTCTGCGGCGCAATCGAACAACTCGGCTTCGGTCATGTTGTCCGCCGGGACCTCGGTCACACGGCGTTGTTTGCAGCGGTGCGCGCTGACCCAGCGGTTGTGGAGGATGCGGAACAGCCACGCTTTGAGGTTGCTGCCCTCCCGGAAGGACTCGAACCCGCTGTAGGCGTGCAGGAGCGCATCCTGGAGCAGGTCCTCGGCGTCCGCGTCGTTGCGGGCCAACCGGCGCGCTCCCCGCGCCAGTACCTCGAATAGGGGTTGAACGTCGCGCGTGAACCGCGCGGCGAGTTCTGGGTCCGGGGCGGTCCTGGTGGGAAGGGACGTGATGGTCATGATCCGGTCTCCTCGAGTCGCGGGTGTCACACCTCACGCTCGTCGTCGCTCAGGCAAAAGGAACCCTTGAGAACCCGTAGTCCACGGTCCGTAGTCCGTAGTGGGTCAGTCGCCGACGAAGCTGACGGTCTCCTCGAGCGGGGCCCGCCCCGTGCGGATATAGCTCTCGTCGGGGTCCCGGTAGCCGATCGACATACCGCAGAACAACATGAGCTCGTCGGGCGGTTGTACGGCGTACGCGACGGTCTCACGGACCTGGGACCAGGCCATCTGCGGACAGCTTTGCAGACCCTCGGCGCGCAGGAGCAGCATCACGGTCTGCAGGTACATCCCCAGATCCGCCCACTGCGGCCGGCCGAGATCGCGGTCGATGTAGCAGAACAGGGCCGCGGGGGCGCCGAAGCAGTCCCAGTTCGCGATCGCGGCCCGCTGCCGGGCCTCCCAGTCCTCGCGCTCGATGCCCAGTGCGCTGTAGCGCTCCCTGCCGAACGCCGATCGGCGGTCACCGTAGGGGGATTTCAGCTCGGGCGGGTACAGCTGGTACTCGCGCTCATCCCACGGGTCTCCCGCGGCCACCCGCTCCGTGGCGAGCTTCTTGAGCCGCTCCAGCGGTTCGCCGGTCACGACGTAGATCCGCCACGGCTGCAGGTTGGACCCCGACGGTGACCACCTGGCGGCGTCGAGCACACGCTCGAGCACCTGCATGGGGACGGGTTCGTCGGTGAAGCCCCGCACCGCCCGTCTGCTCTTGACTGCGTCGTAGACGTCCATGGCTCCGCTTTCTGAAGATCACGCCTTTCGGCTGTGCTTAAAGCCTCACCCGATCCACGATCTGGCGAACCCTTGAACGCCAGTGGTCGCCGGGGTCTACGAACTCCGCGGATGATTCGGTCGCCGGCCATTCGTTCTTGTCGACATGACCGGAGCGCAGCGGCAGATCGCGACCTCAGTCCTGGTGATCGGAACCGGCGGTTCGGGTCTGCGTGCTGCGATCACGTTGGCGGAGCAAGGAAGCGATGTCCTGCTCGTCGGCAAGCTCGTCGAGTGACTAGCTCGCCCACGACACGCTGCGAAGCTGTCTGCGCGAGGTGATTCCGAGCTTGACGAACACCTTGCGCAGATGCCACTCGACGGTGTGTGTGCTGATGAAGAGCTGGGCGCCGATCTCCTGATTCGTCAGGCCGTCGGCGGCGAGTCGGGCGATCTGTGCTTCCTGGGCGGTCAGCTCGCCGCCCGGGCTCTGCTGCTGTTTGCGCACCTTCTCCCCGGTGGCCACCAGTTCGCGGCGCGCGCGTTCGGCGAAGGCCCGCGCGCCGATCCGCGTGAACGTCTCGTGGGCCTCGGTGAGTTCGCGGCGCGCGTCGATCCGCCGGTTGGCCCGGCGCAGCCATTCACCGTAGAGCAGCCGGGCCCGCGCGACGTGTACGACGATGCCGGCGCGCTCCAGGCGTTCGATGGCCTCGGTGAACAGCCGATCCGCGTCGTCGCCGTCGGCCACCAGGGCCTGCGCATTGGCCAGCGCGCCGAGTCCCCAGTCGGTGCCGCTGGCGCCTGCCCGCTCCTCGAGCCGGCCAAGGGCCCACCTGGCCGTGTCGTCGGCTCCGGCGCGCGTCGCCGCCTCGATGAGCTCGAAAAGACACCACCCGTGGATTCCGAAGTCGTCGTAGTCACACGCCTCGCGCGCTGCGGCGAGCGCCTCCTCGTAGCGGCCGAGCCCGTTGTACAACAACGCGGTCGCATAGCCGGTGAGCCCCAACAGGCGTCCCTCACCCCTGGCGATTCCGTCGGCCGCGGCGCTCTCGAGCAGCGGAACGGCCTCCGCCGCGTCGCCGCGCCACGCGCTCAGCAGCACCCAGTGGTACCGCACCGGGGAGTTGTGGTCGGTGGCCGCGGTGATCGAGGCGGCCTCCTCGAGAAGCTCCGCTGCCGTGGCGAATTCACCGGCCAAAGTGTGCACGCCGGCCCGGTAGATGAGGGCTCGCGGCAAGCCCGCGAGCGCCCCGGTTGAACGGGCGTAACGCACCGCGGCGGTCGACAACTTTCGCAATGTCCGCTCGTCCCACAGTTCGTGGGCCGAGGACTCCTGCAATATCGGGAATCCGGGTACCTTCAACCATCGGCCGGCCGCGGTTTCGTCGGACTCCGCCTGCTCACACATCGCCTCCAGCCCCGCCCGTAACGCGGCCCAACCCTGTCCGACCCCACCGGTGATTCGTTCGGCCGCCCCTTTGAGAAGGTGGTCGATGGCGCGCGGCAGTTCCGAGACATCCTGCAGCGCAACGCGTGCATCCTCGGCGGCTCGCATGAGCGCACCGGACTCCCCCAGGCGGCCCGCGTACATCAAAGCCGCGATCCCCTCAAGGTAGCTCTCCCTGGACGAATAACCGTCGACACCGTGGAGGCGGCGGGCGGCGTACAGCAGCGGTGGCGCGGTCTGCGACAGTCGCGGCGCACCGGCTTCACCTGCCCGGCTCCGGACGAAGTCCATCTGCGCCCGCAGCCGCGCTATCTGTGCCTGCTGCAGGTCGGTCAGGGGGCCGAGTTCGGCGATCGCGAGGAGTTCGTGCGCAGCTCCCGGTGCCGCGGCGTCCCGTTTGGCGTAAGCGGCCGCCAGCGCCCTCGCCCCACGCAGCAACGGGTCGGAGGTCAACGCGGTGGCGCGCTCCAGAAATGTTGCCGCCGCGGCCATTCCGCCCCTGATCTGGGCCCGGGCGGCGGAGTTCTCCAGCTCGGCGGCGATCCCCTCGTCGGGGCCCGCCGCGGCGTTGGCCGCGTGCCACGCGCGACGGTCCGGGTCGACCGAAGGATCGGTGACGTCGGCGAGGGCGCGGTGGACGGCACGGCGGTCCGGCAGCTCTGCGGCGCGGTAGGCGGCCGAGCGGATCAGCGGGTGATGGAACCGCATCCGTGGGCCGAACTCGATGAGGCCGTCGGCTTCCGCGGGGGCGAGCTCGTCGACCGGGATGCCCAATTGCGCTGCAGCGCCGAGGAACAACGCCGCATCGCCGATGGGTTCAGCGGCGGCGATGAGCAGCAATTGCCGGGTGGGTCGCGGTAACGCCTGGATACGGCGAATGAAGCCCTGTTCGACCGCTGCCGCTGACGAGCGTTTACCCGATATCCAGAAACCACCCGAGAGTTCGGTCGCCGACACGCTGCGCGGCACCTCGAGGATGGCCAGCGGAATGCCGCGCGTCTCGGCGACTATACGGTCTCGCACCCGAGGGTCGATACCGCCAAACATGATCGATTCCAACAGTTCTCGCGCATCGGTGTCGGACAACCCGTGGATCGGTAGCTCCGGCAGGCCCGCCAGCAGTTCGGGTCGGTCCCGGACGGCGAACACCAACGCGACGGGTTCGGCGAGCAACCGGCGCGCGATGAAACCGAGTGTCTGCACCGAAACCTGGTCGAGCCATTGGGCATCGTCGACGACGCAGAGCGCCGGTTGTTCGTCGGCCGCGGCGGCCAGCACGCTCAGCACGGCGAGGCCGACGAGGAACCGGTCCGGCGTCTCCCCGACGCCGCGGCCGAACGCGACGTTGAGCGCTTCGCGCTGCGGTTCGGGAATCGCGTCGAGATGCGTCATCAGCGGCGCGCACAGCTGCTGTAGGCCCGCGAAGGCGAGTTCCATGTCGGACTCCACCCCGGCGACGTGCACGACCTGAAATCCGGACGCGGTTTCGCAGACGTAATCGAGCAGGGCCGTCTTACCGACGCCCGCCTCGCCGCGCAGGACCAGCACCTGACAACTACCCGATCGCACCGTCGCGACCAGGTTCTTCAGCGCCTCGCATTCGCGGGTGCGGCCACGGAGGGCTTGTGCTCCACCCTGGCCAGACATAGACACCACCGCGCTCTGGGGTGGACCCGCGACGGTCGCCGGCTTACCCGATCTGATCTTGGATCGTACGAGGCCCGCGACGACGGGTCCACACCGCGATTTGTGAGTGATTCCGCTCGCTCACCGAACGTTTTCACTCACAAATCGCTCCCCGGGGGGCCGGGTCAGGCCGTCGCGGCCGCCTCCAGGATCCAGTCCTCGAACCGAGTGCCGAACAGCGTCGCGCCCTCACCGGGCACCAGCGTGCGCTCGGCCAGTTCGATGCCCCAGTATTTCGCCGACGGGTCGGCGACGACCTGCCGGGTATCGCCGCGGGCGGTCAACGCGGTCCGGATCAAGTCGGGCAGCAGGAACTGCACCGGTCCCCCGATCTCGACGATGCGATTCACCGGCTCGTTCACCGCGGCGATCGCGAGCCCTTCGGCGACGTCGGCGGCGGCCATCGGCTGGAAGTACGCCGGCGGCATCCGCACCGTGTCACCCTCGGTCGCCGAGTCGGCGAGTGTCTGGAGGAACTCGAAGAATTGGGTGGCGTGCACGATCGTGAACGGGATCGGCCCGTCGTTGATCAGCCGTTCCTGATCGAGCTTGGCCTGGAAGTAGCCGCTCTGCGAGGCCATCTGATCGGTACCCACCACCGAGAGCGCGACGTGGTGGCCGACGCCTGCGGCCTGTTCGGCGTCGAGCAGGTTCGTCGTCGCGGTCTGGAAGAACTCTCGGGCCGAGTCGTCGAGCTGCGGCGAGTTCGAGACGTCGACCACCACCGCCGCCCCTTCGAGCGCGTCCCGCAAGCCCTCGCCGGTGAACGTGTTGACGCCGGTCGACGGCGCCGCAGCGACCGTGTCGTGGCCCTGCCGGTCCAGGATCTGCACCAGTTTCGAACCGATGAGGCCGGTTCCGCCGATGACGACGATCTTCATGATGAGCCTTCCGTTTGGTCGACAGCTTCCTGCCCACCAGAACGGATAGCCGCACGCGAACTCATCCCAGCCGCCGGAAAGCTCCTCCCGCGAGCGACCGGGTCTGCACGCGACACGCCGCGCACAGCTGGCGTTGCGCGGTCGCTCGCGGCACTTGAGGGACCCACTGGCAACAGTTGAGGGACCCGCTCGCGGCAGTTGAAAGACCCGCTCGCGGCAGTTGAAACCGTCAGAACGCGTAGCGCACCCGGCACGTCGGCAGCTTGGCGGCGATCAGGTCGGTCAGCTCGCCCACCCAGCGGCCCTTCCACGGTGTCTTGTAGCGCACGTTCCACTGCCCGCTCTGGCTGCGCTTTGCCTGCTGAAGATCCGGCCGCCACAGCAGATCCTCACCTCTGGGATGCCAGCCGAGGTTGACGTCGTGCAGGCCCTCGTTGTGGGTCAGGAAGATGATCTCGACGGCCAGCTGCTGCTTGGTGCGGTCCGACGTGCCGTCGGCGACCTGTTCGAGCAGCTCCGCCCAATCGAACAACCAATTCTCGTGGACGACAACGGGGCTGAAGTTCAGGTGCACTTCGTATCCGGCGTCGACGAAGTCGTCGATCGCGGCGATCCGCTCGGCGATCTTCGACGTGCGCACGTCGAGCGCCCGCGACGTCTCGGCCGGCATCAAGCTGAACCGCACGCGGGTTCCGCCCCGCGGGTCGTAGGCGAGCAGGTCGCGGTTGACGAGCTTGGTCGCGAAGCTGGCCTTGGCGTTGGGAATTCGACCGAACAGGGCGACCAGATCGCGCACGTTGTCGGAGACCATCGCGTCCACCGAGCAGTCGCTGTTCTCACCGATGTCATAGACCCAGTCGACGGGGTCGCACTGGTTCGGTTGCGGCTTCACACCTTGGCGAGCGGCGTGGCGCTCGAGGTATCCGGTGATCTTCTCGATGTTGGTGAACACCGTGATCGGGTTGGCGTAGCCCTTGCGGCGCGGAACGTAGCAGTACGAGCACGCCATCGCGCAACCGTTGGCGGTCGACGGTGCGATCCAGTCGCTGGAGCGCTCGTTGCGCCGCGCGCTCAGGCTCTTCTTCTCGCCCAGCACCAGGACTTCCCGCTTGTTGCGGACCCAGTCCTCGACGCTGCCCTCGTTTCCGTACAGACCCGGTATCGCCTGGTGCGAGGGCACTTCGATGCGCTCGGCGTCGGGGAAGCGCTGGAGCACCTGACGTGCGCGAGCGAACCGTTCGATGTCGGGCTCGTGGTAGATCCGCTTGATGTCGAGCAGCCGGTCGGCGAGGGCGATCGGGGTGCGTCGCGTCACGGCGTAGTCGTCGGCCATCGTCACGCCTCGTTCAACGAACGCCGGCCGCGCTCCGATGCAGTTGATCTTGTTGAGCTCCAATGATGTTCGTCACGTCCGCCGAGATGGCTCGCGATGTCGCGCGCGATCGGCGAGGCCTGCAGCCGGAAGGACCGCAGTGGCCCGATCAGCGGCTCGTCGTAACCGGCGAACCACAGCCCCGGCGCGGCGCACGGAAGCCCGTTGACCTTAGGCCGGCCCGCCTCGTCCAGCACGCCGTGGTGGCCGACGAGCGGTTCGAGTCCCCGCCGATAGCCGGTCGCGGCGATCACCACGTCGGGCGCCAGCGAGCTGCCGTCGGCGAGCACCACCCTCTCACCGTCGAACGACTCCACGGCGGCGACGATGTCGATGCGTCCCGCTTTGACGTGTGCGACGAGCTGGTCACCGATCGTCGGGATCTGTTCGTCGGTCAGCAGCGCCGAATAGATCCCCCGCCGCGGCACCGGCAGGCCCTCGCGGCGAAGATCTCCGAACCACACCCTGCGCATCAGGGCCGCGGCCCGGTCGAGCACGGCCACCGGCAGGTGCTCGAACGCGGGACTGAACGCGTCGACCGGAATTCCGGCGGCCGACCGTGGTACGAGATGCGGGGGCGTGCGCACCGCCATCCACACCCGGCGGGCCACCTTGTCGCTGAGCTGCAACGCGATGTCGGTCGCCGAGTTCCCCGCGCCCGCCACCAAAACGTCCCGGCCGGCGAAAGGCGCGGCGTTGCGGTAGTGCTCGGAGTGCAGCACCTCGCCGGTGAACGCCTCGATTCCAGGCCACTCGGGCAGCACCGGCGTGTGATAGTTGCCGGTCGCGACGACGACGGCCGCGGCGGTGAAGGGCGCGCCGTCGGTCTGCAGCCGCCAGCCGTACCGCCCTCGGTCTACCCGAACCACGTTGCACCCCAGTGCTATTCGTAGATGCTGTCGGCGCACGTAATCGTCGAAGTAGTCGACCATGTCGTCGCGGGTCGGCCAGCGTCCGTAGCGCAGTGGTATCCGCTGCCCGGACAGATGTGACCACCACCCACAGGTGTTGAGCCGGAACCCGTCGTAGCGGTTCCGCCACGCCGATGCCACCGCGTCCGCGCGATCGACGACGAGCGCGTCAACACCGCACTCGTGGCGCAGCTGTCGTGCGATCGCCAGCCCGCAGGGACCGGCGCCGACGATGACGACGGACTCGTCGTGCTCGGCCATTTACGGCAGGCGTCTTGTCGTCAGCAGGCCCTCGGTGAGGTCGCGTTGGAACTGCTCGATCAGCGACCGGCGCCGCAGGGGCGGACTCTCGGTGTGCGCTTGTCGGGCCACCCCGCCGATGACGTCGGCGAGCGCGTCGACCGCATTCCATCGGGGGTTCCAGCCGAGTTCGGCCTCGGCCCGCCCGCAGTCCAGCAGCGGAACGCTGAACGCCATGTCGAGCCAGCCGCGGTCGATCGGCTGCAGCCGCGCCCGCCAGCTGACATCGACCAGAGCCCCGAGCACTCCCGACGGCACGTGGACCGGTTTCGCACCCAGCACCTCGGCGACCTGCTCGCGGCCCACCGGGGGTTCGGCCGCCACGTTGAACGGCCCGCTCGCACCACGCTCGACCACCCTGGCCAATGCGTCGGCGACATCGTCGGCATGCACGAGCGGGATGCACAGGCGCCGGTCCAACGGCAGCACCGGTAACAGGGGAATTGCGAGCATCGGCACGTAACCGGGCAGCGCGTAGCGCATCAGGCCGCTGGCGGCGTCGCGCTGCACGATGAAGCCGGGCCGCATCCGCGCGATGGGAACGCCCGCTTCCCCGTTCTCGCGTTCGTAGCCGTCCAGCAGCGCTTCGGCGTCCGATTTGTCGCGGCTGTAGGGGGAGGTCCGGATGCCGGTGGTCGGCCACGACTCGTCGACGTACTGCCCGTAGCGGCCCGGTGCGTATGCGCCCACCGACGACTGGTGCACGAGCCGGCCGACCCGCGCGTCATGGGCCGCTTCGAGGACGGCCGTTGTGCCGCCGACGCCGACGCGGTTCAGGTATTCGGTGTTGCGGGTCGGCTGGAAGCCCCATGCGAGGTGGATGACGGCGTCCGCGCCGTCGAAGACCCCGCGTAGCTGGGTCGCCGCGTCCGGATCGGCCAGGTCGAGTTGGTGCCAGCGGACCCGACCGTAGACGCCGGTCGGCTCCGGCGGCCTTCGTACCACCCCGACGATGTCGTGTCCGGTGTCGCTTTCGGTGAGCCGCCGCAGCAGCGCGGTCCCGACGTTGCCGGAAGCTCCGGTGATGACGATGCGCATGCGACAAGACTTCCCGCATCGCGCCCGATCAACACGGACTAGACGGCCGCGGCGGTTTCACCCTGGAGTTGGCGGGCCCGCACGTCGTTGAGGAACCTGCCGACCTCGACCGCCAGCCGACGTGCATGCGACGAGTCGACGAGGTCGAACGCGTGTCCCGCACGCCGGATTTCGCTGTATTCCACGACATTTCGTGACACCGCGCTGAGCTCTTCGGCGAACACGCGGGCCTCGTCGACGGGGATGATGGTGTCCTGGTCCCCGTGGATGAGGAAGAACGGTGGTGCATCGGAATGGATGCGGGCCCGCGGGGACGCCGCAGCAAAGACGTCGGGGTGCCGGGACTGCTTGCGTCCCACGACAACTCGCTCCAGAAAGTTCTGGAAGTTCTTGCGGGCGGGGGTCGAGCGGTCCTGCCAGTCGTAGCGCCCGTAAATTCCGACCACCGCGTCCACGGTGGTGTCGGCGTCCTCGGTGAGTTCGCCGCGGAACGCCGGGTCACCGGGAGTGAGGGCCGCCAGGGAGGCCAGGTGCCCGCCCGCCGAGCAGCCGGCCACCGCGACGAAGTTCCGGTCGCCGCCGAACTTGTCGACGTTGGCCCGCGCCCAGGCGATCGCCGCGTTGACGTCGGCGATATGGCGGGGCCACCGGTTCACCGGGGACACCCGGTAGTCCATCGTCAGACACACCCAGCCCTGCTTGACCAAGTGGTGCAGCATCGTGTGCCCCTGCATGACGCGGGAGCCCTGCACCCATGCGCCGCCGGGAACGAACAGCAGCACCGGGGCGTCGGGCGGCAGGTCGGGCAACCGCCACACGTCGAGCAACTGCGCGGGGTGGTCGCCGTAGCGCACCGAGCTGCGATAGAGGCACCGCTGACGCTGGGCGCGGAAGCGCAGGTAGGGCGGCATCCGGTTCCCGCGCCCGGGCGTGATGGCCTCATCGGAGACATCGGCGGGCGCGGCGGCCGCGGAATCGGCGCTGAGACGACGCGACACCATGCCACGCAGCGCTGCCGGTGCGTAGTGGTGGCCGTACATCATCATCGCGGTCAGGCCGGCGAACGGCTCGAGGTGTCTGCCGACCACGGGAAGTGACGCGTACATCCGCGTCGAAGCCATGACCAGGTCGAACGGATGCAATGAACGGTAAACAGACATGGTCAGCCGGCCATCGCCAGGTCGGTGTCGCCGGCCCGGCCGCTGCAGGACTCGCAAACGGCCTCTTCGAGGCTGAAAAACCCGCATGTGGGGCAGATGAACTCGAGCATGCGTTACGCCTTTCGAGACTTGTGTCATGCCGACTTTCTGCAGCCCGCCTCACATACCCCGGCCTCGGGGCGCCAAAACCCACCGTTATCGATCTGCAGCGTCAGTACTGTGGTGAGCGTGAAGTACTTAGACGTCGAGGGTGTGGGGCGGGTCAGCCGTATCGGGCTCGGGACCTGGCAATTCGGGTCTCGGGAGTGGGGGTACGGCGACAGCTACGCCGCCGGTGCCGCCCGAGAAATCGTGCAGCGTTCGCTGGCGCTGGGCGTCACGTTGTTCGACACGGCCGAGATCTACGGTTTCGGCAAGAGCGAGAGGATCCTCGGCGAAGCGCTGGGCGAGCAGCGCGCCGACGTGGCCGTGGCCAGCAAGGTCTTCCCGGTGGCCCCGTTCCCGGCGGTGGTCAAGCAACGCGCGCACGCCAGCGCGCAGCGGCTCGGGCTGCAGAAGATCCCGCTGTATCAGATCCACCAGTCCAATCCGGTGGTGCCCGATTCGGTGATCATGCCGGGGATGCGCGACCTGATCGATGACGGTGTGATCGGCGCGGCGGGTGTGTCGAACTACTCGCTGTCGCGCTGGCAGCGGGCAGACACCGCGCTCGGACGACCGGTGATCAGCAATCAGGTGCACTTCTCGCTGGCCCATCCCAAGGCGCTCGATCGTCTGGTGCCGTTCGCCGAACGAGAGAACCGCATCGTGATCGCCTACAGCCCGCTGGCGCAGGGACTGCTCGGCGGCAAGTACGGTCCCGACAACCGGCCCGGCGGCGTGCGCGCAACGAACCCGCTGTTCGGCACCGAGAACCTGCGGCGCGCCGAACCGCTGCTGCAGACGCTGCGCGATGTCGCCGCGGACGTCGGCGCCAAACCCGCGCAGGTCGCGTTGGCGTGGCTGATCCACCTGCCCAACGTCGTCGCGATCCCCGGTGCGTCCAGCGTCGAACAGCTCGAGTTCAACGTGGCAGCCGCCGATATCGAGCTCAGCGCCGAGGCGCAGGAGGCGCTCACCGCCGCCGCCCGCGCGTTCCGCCCGGTATCCGCAGCGCGCTTCCTCGCCGACACGGTGCGTGAGAAGCTCGGTGTTGGCTAACCTTTCAGCTTCCCGCTGAGGTACTCGCTGCGGCAGGCTCCGCGGGCCAGCTTGCCGCTGGTCGTGCGCGGGATGACACCGGCGGCGACGAAGCGGATGTCAGCGACCGTGATCCCGTGCCGCGCAAGCACTTCGGCGCGGATCGCGTCGATCTCGGGCGCAGGATCCTTGCGGGCCGTTCCGGTCGCGCGTTCGGCGACGATCACGAGCGCATCGCTGTGGGGGGCGGGCACCGTGAACGCGGTGACGTGGCCTGGGCGCACCATCGCAGAGGCGCCTTGGGCGGTCGCCTCGACGTCCTGCGGATAGTGGTGTCTGCCGTCGATCACGATCAGATCGGCGCGCCGTCCGGTGACGAACAGCTCGCCGTTGAGGTAGACGCCGAGATCACCGGTGCGCAGCCAATTCGCTTGCTCGTCAGCGTCTTCCGCGTGGCTGGCTGCTGTCCGAGACGTGAGCCGGGCCTCGAAGGCGTGCCGCGACTCGTCGGGCCGACCCCAGTAGCCGCGCCCGAGGTTGTCGCCGTGCAGCCAGATCTCGCCGACGGTTCCGTCGGGCAGTTCGGCGCCGGTGTCGGGATCGACGATGACGGCCCACTGGCTGCGCGCGACCCGTCCGCAGGACACGTGGGCCACCGCATCGGGTGAATCGGCGGCGACGGGAACGGCGCGGCCCGCGCTGAGATGCGTACGGTCGAGGTGCACCGCCGCGGCGTGGGCGGTGGGTTCGATGGTCGCGACGAACAGCGTGGCTTCGGCGATTCCGTACGACGGCCGGAACGCGTTCGGCGGCAGCCCGTATGGCGCGAATGCGTCGTTGAACGCGGTGATCGCGTCGATGCTGACCGGCTCCGAGCCGATGATCAGCACCGCCTTGCTCAGGTCGAGGTCTTCACCGTCGGCGGGCCGGCCGCGTTGCGCCGCGTATTCATAGGCGAAGTTCGGCGCGGCCGTGACGACGCGGCCTTCGCGCGACCCGTCCGAGAGCGCCCGAAGCCAGCGTTGTGGGCGGCGGATGAACGCGGTCGGGGACATCAGCGTCGAATGTCCGCCGTATACGGCGGGAAATCCGATCATCGACAGGCCCATGTCGTGGAACAGCGGTAACCAGCTGACGCCGTGCACTTTTCGGTCGAGCAGATCGATGGAAAGGATCATCTGGATCAGGTTCGTGCCGACCGCGCGGTGCGTGATCTCGACGCCGGCGGGAGGCCGCGTCGCACCGGAGGTGTACTGCAGATGGGATACGGCGTCCAGCGCCAGCTCCACCGGCTCGAAATCACCTGTCGCACCGATGTCGTCGAGAACGACGACGCGCGGGGTCGGTACGCCCTCGAGATCGGCCAGGAAGCTGCGCACATTCGATACCGCGGCCGCTGTGGTCATCACGATCGACGGTTCGCAGTCGCGCAGCGCGGTATCCAGTCGTTGTGCGTGCCCCTGCAACTCGGGCGCGAACAACGGGACGGCGATCGCGCCCGCCTTGATCGCACCGAAGAACGCGACGACGTAATCGAGTCCCTGCGGCGCCAGGATCGCGACCCGGTCGCCTCGCCGGGTCACGCGCTGCAGGCTCGCGGCCACCGCCCGCAGGCGTTCCCCGAGTTGTTTCCAGGTGAGTTCGACGACCCGCCCGTCGCCGGTGTGGTCGAGGTAGCGGTAGGCCGGCGCGTCACCGACGTTGGCGATGTTGCGGTCGATCAGGGATATCAGGTTCACCCCGGCGGGTACCGCCACCCGGCCGTCGGCGTCCAGGCAGTCCTCGATCCGCAGCAGTCCGTCGTGCGGTACGGAACGGGACGTCATGGCAGTAGTCTAAGGAGCGCCCGCGTCGTTCCTGGTACGGCCGTACCAGGCGACTATGGCTCCAGCGCAAGCACCGTGATGTCCGGCGGAGCCCCGATGCGTACCGGCGGACCCCAGAACCCCGCGCCGCGGGTCACGTACAGCTGGGTGTCGTCGAATGTCGAAAGGCCCGCGAGCGAGGGCTGCACGGCGCGCACGAGGTAGTGGAACGGCCACATCTGCCCGCCGTGGGTGTGTCCGGACAGCTGCAGGTCCACTCCGCGCGCGGCGGCCTCCTCGACGAGCACCGGCTGGTGCGCGAGCAGCACCGTCGGCCCGGCCGAGGAGACACCCGCCAGGGCGCGGTCGAAATCCGGCCCGTCCGAGACTCTTTCACCGGCGATGTCGTTGACCCCCGCCAGGTTGAACACGGCACCGCCGCGGCGGATCACGGTGTTCTCGTTGCGCAACGGTTGGATGCCCAACCGCTCCATCTCGCCTAACCACTCGAGTGTGTCGTCGACGAAGTACTCGTGGTTTCCGGTGACGAAGAAGGTACCCTCGCGGGCGCTGAGATCGCCTAATGGCGCTGCGGCCGGGCCGAGTTCGGCGACCGAGCCGTCGACCACGTCACCGACGATCGCGACGAGGTCGGGGCCGGTCTCGTTGATCATGTCGACGATCCGCTCGGTGTGCGCCCTGCCTGCCAGCGGTCCGAGGTGGATGTCGGACACCACCGCGACACGGAACCCGCGAAACGCCGGGTCCAGATTGCGCAGGCGCACCGGCACCCGCAACACCTCGGGCGGACTCAGCGCGGTGGCCGTCCCGACACCGACCAGACCCACCGACGCTGCGCCTGCGGCGACGGCACTCGCGCGGGCCAAAAACAACCGGCGGCTCACGCCGATCACGTCCTCGGGTTCCGGCGCCGCATCCCCGCGGACCCACCGCCGCAGCACCAGTCGCACGGGTTCGAGCACCAGCAGCGCCAACAGCAGATATGCGGCCAGGCCGAACCACACGTAGCCCGGCCAGGCGTACCAGCCCGCGTCGGCCGGACCTGTCAGGCGGGGCAGGAAGAGCGCGGCGAGCAACAGTCCTGCCAGCCCGGCGAAGGCGGCGCTCAGTATCCATCGCACTCGACCGGGCCGGGTGGTGTCCTTGATCAGCCGCTTCCACAGATAGGCATGCATCAGCACCAGCACCGTGCCGAGGATGACGATGAACATGCACACCCTTCGCTGCCGAGCATCCGCGGCGATGCGCGGGCTCACCCATCATGCCCTCAGCCCAACAAGCCGCCGGGCCGAGCACTCAGCCTTGTACAGCTACGCGGCCGGAAACCCGTACAAGGGTGCGCGCTCGCGCCAGGACTTACAGCGACACCGTTCCGTAGTCGCCGACGTGTTCGATGAGCGTGCGGAGTTGGTCGTCGGTGGTGCCGAACGTGTTGTCGATGGCGGTGAGCCGCGCCGCGTAGTGGCCGACGGGATACTCCGCGGTCATCCCGATGCCGCCGTGCAGTTGGATCGCCTCCTGCGCGATGTGCCGTCCGGACCGTCCGATCTGGAACTTGGCGCGCGCGGCGATCACCGGGTCGAACCTGCCGTCGGCGATCGACATCGCGGCGTAGAAGTTCATGCTGCGCGCGAGTTCGAGCGAGACGTACATGTCGGCCGCGCGCTGCGTCAGGGTCTGGAACTTGCTCAGCGGGACGCCGAATTGCTTTCGGCTGGTGAGGTACTCGGTGGTGAGCCGCAGCGCCTCCTCCATCGCTCCGACCGCCTCCGCGCACAACGCCGACTGATAACGGATGACCGTGCGGGAGACGTGTTCGCTCGCATCCCCGCCGTCGCCGAGGGGGTCGGCCGGTGTGGAGTCGAAGTCGAGTTGGGCACCACCGCGGCCGTCGAACGTCCGATACGGCGCCCGGTTCACCGCCGCACCGTCGACGACGAACAGCCCCACCCCACCGCCGGGCAGCGCCGCGGTGACGACGATGGTGTCGGCGGTGTCACCGGCCAGCACGGGATTCTTGCGACCGGTGAGCGTCCAGGCATCGCCGCTCTGTTCGGCGCGCGTGGTCGGTTCGGCGGCCGGCAGCCGCGACCCGGGCTCCGCGTGGGCGAAGGCCAGCAGGGTCTCACCGGCCGCCACGGCGTCGAGGATCTCCTTCTGCTGGTCGCTGCCCACCTCGGCGATCAGGACGCCGGGGATCATCGCGGCCTGGGCGACCGGTTCGGGCGCGAGCCGTCTGCCGATCTCGGTCAGCACCACCATTGCCTCTATCTGGCCGGCCTCGTCCGGATCGAATCCGAGCCCGAGGATGCCGACCTCGGCCAATTGGCCCCAGACCTCACGGCTCCAGCCCGGGTCCCCTTCGGGCCGGACGCTCTCGCGGCCCGCCAGCACGTCGCGGGTGACGTCACGCAGCAGTTGCTGTTCCTCGGTCAGGTCGAAGTCCACGGCAGTCTCACAATCCCAGGATGGTCGAAGCGATGATGGTGCGTTGAACTTCGTTGGTACCGCCGTAGATCGACGTCTTCCGATAGTTCAAGTAGCGGGGCGCGGCGTCCTGCGCCCAGGTCGGCACGTCGACGTCGCCGGCGTCGAACGGTAACGCCTCCGGCCCGGCCACCTCGACGAACAACTCGGTTGCGGCCTGCTGCAGTTGGCTGCCACGCAGTTTGAGGATCGACGACGCGGGGTTCGGCTTGCCGTCGGCCTCCGATCCGCTGACCCGCATCTGCGTGAGCTCCAGCGCGAGCAGTCCGGTCTCGATCTCGGCGACCCGCGCGGCGAACAACGGGTCCTCCAGTAGCGGTGTGCCGTTGACCTCGAGCTTGGCGGCGTGTTCCTTCACCTGTGCCATCCACAGTTTCGTCAGCCCGATGCGGGCGATGCCGGTGCGCTCATTGCCGAGCAGGAACTTGGCGTAGGTCCAGCCCTGGTTCTCCTCGCCGACGAGTTGGTCGGCGGGGATTCTCACGTCCTCGAAGAAGACCTCGTTGACCTCGTAGCTGCCGTCGATCAGCTCGATCGGGCGCAGCGTGATGCCCGGGGTCGACATCTCGGCCAACAGGAAGGAGATACCGGCCTGCCGCTTGGGCGCGTTCGGGTCCGTGCGCGCCAGCAGGAAGATCCAATCGGCGTACTGACCGAGCGTCGTCCACGTCTTCTGGCCGTTGACGACGTAGGTGTCCCCGTCGCGGACGGCCGTGGTCCGCAGCGACGCGAGGTCCGAGCCGGCCTCCGGTTCGGAGAAGCCCTGACACCACCAGATGTCGATGTTGGCCGTCGGCGGCAGGAAGCGTTCCTTCATGGACTGCGAGCCGAACTGGGCGATCACCGGGCCGACCATCTTGGTGTTGAACGCCAACGGTTCGGGCACGCCGGCCAGCTGCATCTCGTCCAGCCAGATCTGGCGCTGCAGCGGCGTCCATTCCTTGCCGCCCCACTCGACCGGCCAGTTCGGCACGGCCAGCCCGTTGGCGTGAAGAATCCGCTGGCTGGTGACCATGTCCTCGGGAAACTTCGAGTGCCCGGTCTTGCCCCGCTCGCGGATGTCCTCGGGGATCTCGGAGGTGTAGAACCGTCGCAGCTCCTCGCGGAATGCCGCGTCCTCGTCACTCAGCGCCAGTTTCACGTCTACCCCGTTCCTTTCGTGCGGTTGCCGGCCGGATACCCGCCTTCGGCCCCGTTCGCCCATCGATGTCGCTTCATCCGCATTGTGCTCGTTCTACTTCCAGGCGAAGACCGGTTGCTCGAGTTCGTCGACCGGATCGTGCCGACCCTCCAGGCCCAGCCAGCGCAACTGCAGGAGCACCGCTCCGGTCGGAGCGTGGATCAGGTCGTTGCCCAGCGGGACCTGCACCACCGGCCGTGGGCTCTCCGGGATCTCGATGAACCGCGGGGAGTCGGGGCGCTGCAGCTGGTGCAACCCGACCCGGTACACCGCGACGACCTCGTCGGGAGCCGGCCGCGGATCGAGGCGTCCCCCGCCCCAGATCACCACCGGGGTGATCACGTATCCCGACCGCGTCGGGTAGTCGTCGAGCAGGCCCAGCACCGTCGAGTCCGGCAGCCGGACGCCGACCTCCTCGTCGAGCTCGCGCAACGCCGCGTCGACCACGGTCTCGCCCGGGTCCAGCCGTCCACCGGGCAGCGCCCACTGCGCGGCGTGTGAGGTCAGCCGGGATGTCCTGCGGCACAGGAAGAAAGCGGCGCCACCGGAGACGTCGACCATCCGGCCGTCCAGACCGGCGTCGGGCATCCCTCGGCCGTCGTTCCAGCCGTCGACGTCGACCGGGTCGACCCTGTCCTCGCCGACCTCGGAATCGACGAGCACGACGGCGACCGCGGCGTGCCTCTTCGTCGGGTCGCTCACCGCGCGACGTTCGTGTCCCGACAGGTTCGCTTGGATCCGCTCGCGCAGCGACTCGTCGTAGGAGATCGTCACCGCTCGACCATAGTTTCGCGGTGTTTCGCCGACACCGTCCGGGGCAACCCCCTGGGGACCACAGCCCAACGGAAGGGATCGACATGGCACTCGACAATGACGACATGACCACCTCGGGCGCGGGCGGCGAGGGTACCGCCGACGGCGGTTCCAACCCCGAAGGCCACGACGGCGGCGCCGACGGCACAGCCGGTGGTGAAGGTCCCGCCGACGGCGGCTCCAACCCCGAAGGCCACGACGGCGGCGCCGACGGCACAGCCGGTGGTGAAGGCCCGGCCGACGGCGGCTCCAACCCCGAAGGTCACGACGGGGGCGCCGACGGGACCGCGTGATCCTCATCCGATGATGCTTGGGCGCTGCGTTGCGGTGGACGCCCGGCGGTTCTCCGACGAGTACTGGGGCCGTCAGCCGTTGCTCACCCGGGCCGAGGCGTTGCCCCGCGACTTCAGCGATCTACTGTCACCCGAGGCGGTCGACGAACTGATCGCCGAGCGCGGGGTGCGCGCGCCGTTCATCCGGCTGGCCAAAGAGGGCGATGTCTTGCCCAAGGACTGCTATCTCGGTCCCGCCGGCTTCGGTGCGGAAATCGGCGACCAGATCGACTCGGCCAAGCTGCTGAGCCAGTTCACCTCGGGCGCAACGATAGTGCTGCAGGGGCTGCACCGGCTCTGGCCTCCGCTGATCGATTTCGTTCGGCAGGCGGTCGACGATCTCGGCCACCCGGTGCAGGCCAACGCCTACATCACCCCGCCGGTCAACCGGGGTTTCGATCCGCACTACGACGTGCACGACGTCTTCGTTCTGCAGGTCTCGGGTCAGAAGCGCTGGATCGTGCACGAGCCGGTGTTCGAGCACCCGCTGCCGTCGCAGCCGTGGACGGGCCACCGCGCTGCCATCGAGAGACGGGTCGCCGGGGACGCACCGGTCATCGACACGGTGCTCAAGGAGGGTGACGCCCTCTATCTGCCGCGCGGGTGGGTGCATTCGGCGCAGGCGTTGCAGATGACGTCGATCCATCTCACCATCGGGGTCTCGCCGGTGACGGCGGTCGACGTGGCGCGCGCCGTCGTCGACCAGTTGGCCGCCGACCCGACCTTCCGTGAGTCGCTGCCCATGGGTGGCGCCGACGCGGATGAGACGATGGCGACGGTGTCGAAGGTCATGGCGGAAATGGTCGGGTCGTTGCGAGATGACGCGGCGACTCTGGGCGCGGGCGCTGCCGCGCACCTGTCACAGCGTCACGCCGACCGGACCCGTCCGGTGGCCGTGCGGCCGCTGGCCTCTCTCGCGGCGGCCGATCGGGCCGGGGAGACGATGGTGCGGTGGCGACACGGGCTGAGCGCGACCGTCGACCGGTCCGGTGACCGGATCGTGTTGCGCCTGCCGGACCGGACCATCACGTTTCCTCACATGTGCGCCGATGCCATTCGGGCCGTACACCAGGGCAGTACCGTCGATGCGGCAAGCATGCCCGGCCTGGACGCCGCCGATGCGACGGTCCTCATCCGGCGGTTGCTGCGAGAGGGGGTCCTCGTTCCGGTGAACAGCGTCGTTCCCGTGCAACGGACCGCTCCGGCAGATGCCGGATGACGACCGCCAAGAGAATCCCGTGCAGCGACCAATCGCTGGCCCGCGACGATCCGATGTACGGCACCGCATCGGCGGGTTCGTCGTGGTTGCTGCTGGAGCTGAACGGCGCCTGGGGGCCGTCGGCGTTCCTGCAGTCGCCCAACTGCATTGACCCGCAACTCGGCCGCGCGATCGTGCGACGGGTGGAGAAAGCGGGTATGCGCATCACCGCGATCCGCAAGCACGGTCGTCGACCCGAGACGTCGCGGTGGCGCTGGTATGTGGCGCACTGCGGGGTCGGGGACGAGGCGCTTCACCACGGTGAGGTCGACGACCCCCGAGATTTTCTCGAGCTCGCGTTGGACGGCAGTGACGGCAGCGTGACGACCGATCCGGTGATCGCGATCTGCTCGCACGGCAAACACGACCAATGTTGCGCGGTGCGCGGTCGCAGCGCGTGCCGCGCGATCGCCGCCGAGTATCCGGAATTCACCTGGGAGTGTTCGCATCTCGGTGGTGACCGGTTCGCGGCCACCATGCTCATCCTGCCTGAAGGCCTGTGCTACGGCCGGGTCGACTCCGCCGACGCCGCGGGGCTGGTACGCCTGTACCTCGAGGGGCGGTTGGACAACCAGTTCCTGCGCGGACGCACATCGCTACCGCACGCCGTGCAGGCCGCCCAGTATTTTGCCCGCGAGCGCTACGGCGACGATCGTATCGATGCGCTGCACCCTCTGCACGTCGAACGCGGTGAACACCGGATCCAGGTCCTGCTCGACGGCGAGGCCGGGCCCATCGAGGTGATCCTGCACGAGGAGTTGTCCGAACCCCTTCTGTCGCAATGTCATGCGAAGGTCGCCGGCCAGGTTCGCGTCTTCACACTCGGTTCGCTGGGCGAGACCGCACCCGGGCGGGGATGAGATAGTTCGACGGTGTCGCAACGACGTCGAGATCATCGGCCACCCTCCACCGGTTCGACCGAGAAGGAGGTACTGGTCGGGTTTCTCGACTATCTGCGGACCTGTGTCGTCGACAAGGTGCGAGGTGCACCCGAACCCGCGGCGCGCGCGGCGGGTGTGCCCTCCGGCACCAACCTGCTCGGGTTGCTCAAACACCTTGCGTACGTAGAGCGCTACACGTTCCTCGGTGAGCATGTCGATGACTGGTCGGCGACCTTTCACGCCGGACCGGCCGAAACCGTCGACGGCCTGGTCGACGCATACCGGGCTGCCGTCACGCGGGCCAACGCCGTCATCGCCGCTTGTGAGGACCTGGAGTCGCGCGCACCACGACCGGCCAAGGGCCGCTCCGGGCCCTCGATGCGGTGGGCGCTGGTGCACATGATCGAGGAGACCGGTCGGCACGCGGGCCACATGGATATCCTGCGTGAGCAGATCGACGGGGCGACCGGGCGCTGACGTTCAGGCGGCCGCCCGACCGAAATACAGTTCCTGGGTGGCCAGGCAGACGAGCTGTCCCGCCCGGTTGTACATCGTCGATGTGCTCAGCCCGCGCCCGGCGATACCGCTCGGCGAAAACTGGTCCGACAGCACCCAATCCGACATGTCGACCGGCCGGTGAAACCACAGCGCGTGGTCGATCAGCGCATTGAACGTCCCGATCGGGGTGGCGCCGCGCATGGCCAGCGCCGTTTCGACCATGGTGGTGCCTGACAGATAGGCCAGCAGGCAGCTGTGCAGCACCTCGTCGTCGGCTACCGGCTCACCGGGCCGCCACCACATCCGCATCCGCGGCGACGGTTCGCCGAGCTCGAGCGCCAGGCGCGGCGGCGCGTCGACGTAGCGCAGGTCGAAGGGCTGTGGCCGCACCCAGAAGCCGTTGTGTTCGTCGGCGAAGTCCGCCAGGTGCTCCTGCACCGGCGGGAGCGAATCCGGCTGCGGCACATCGGGAATCGGCTGTTGGTAGTCGAGTGAATCGACGGGCGCGCTCAGCGACACCAGCGCCTCGAGCAGAATCTGGTCGTGTTGGCGCGCGGTGACCTGGCGGGTCGACAGCGTTCCGCCGTCGCGGGCGACGTCCACGTGGAGATCGACCGGATAGCGGGCATCGCCTGCGCGCACGTAGTAGACGTGAGCACTGTGTGGGGTGCGGCCGGGGGCCGTCCTGCTGGCCGCCATCAGGGCTTGGCCGCGTCACACCTCGGCGAGGATCACCGCCACGAACTCGTCGACGTCGGCCTCGGTGGTGTCCCACGCCGTCATCCAGCGCACCTCGCCGCGCGACCGGTCCCAGTCGTAGAACCGCACCCGCCGGCGGATGCGGTCGGCCGCGTCGGTCGGCAGCGTCGCGAAGATCGCGTTCGCCGGACTGTCGTGGGTGAACGCGAGCCCACTCAGCCGTCCCTCGGCCATGTTCGCCTCGAGCGCCGAGCGCAGCCGCGCCGTCATCGCATTGGCGTGCGTGGCGCTGCGCAGGCCGAGGTCGTTCTCGAAAAGCGTCAGCAGCTGGACCGAGGCGAAGCGCATCTTGCTCGCCAGCTGCATCGTCAGCTTCCGCAGATACCGCAGGCCATTCGCGCGGGCCGCGTCGAGGACGATGACGGCCTCGGCACCGAGCAACCCGTTCTTCGTCCCGCCCAAGCTGAGGACGTCGACACCCGCGTCCGCGGTGAACGCCCGAACCGGCACGCCCAGCGCGGCCGCCGCGTTCCACAGCCGCGCGCCGTCCATGTGCACCGCCATTCCGTTGGCATGGGCGAAGTCGGCCACCGCTCGCACCTCGGCCGGGGTGTACACGGTGCCCATCTCGGTCGTCTGGGTGATGCTCACGGCGAGCGGCTGGGCCCGGTGCTCGTCGCCGAATCCCCACGCTTCGCGGGCGACGAGTTCCGGGGTCAGCTTGCCGTCCGGTGTGGGCACGGTCAGCAGCTTGATCCCGGTCATGCGCTCGGGCGCGCCGGCTTCGTCGGTGTGGATGTGGGCGGTCGACGCGGTGACGACGGCACCCCAGCGCGGCAGGACGCTGGTCAGCGCAACCACATTCGCGCCGGTGCCGTTGAAGACCGGATAGACCTCGGCGCCGGCGCCGAAATGTTCGCCGATCACCTCCTGCAACCGCGCGGTATAGGCGTCCCGCCCATAGGCGGGTTGGTGACCGCCGTTGGCGGCGGCGAGCGCGGCGAGCACCTCTGGATGCACGCCGGCATTGTTGTCGCTGGCGAAACCTCGCCGGTCGGGATCGTGCAGACGAGACGTCACGCCTCATCCTTTCACCGTCCGGGTGCGGCTCCGACACGCGAGGAGCGACCCCACTCGGTCTGCTGCCCATCGACGATTTCCCGCCGAATATATGTATGTGCTATGCATACTTAGTGGCTCCGTCCCGATACGACCAACTCGACGAACTGCTGACCCGCATCGCGGTCGCGCGGCAGCGGCCGGGCTGGCGGGATCGCCTTCTCACCGACGCAGGCCCCGTGACCAGCGCCTCGACCCTGCGGGTGCTGCGCGCGGTCGAGCAGTGCCAACAGCTTTCCGGCGGCGCCTCCATCCGCGACGTCGCCGATTTCCTTGCCGTCGACCATTCGACCGCGAGCCGGTCGGTGACCGCGGTCGTCGCCGCCGGCCTCGTGACGAAAACCTTCGCCGCCGACGATCAGCGCCGCTGCATGCTCGTGCTGACCGAAGCCGGTCACCAGGCATCGCAGACGGTTACCGATCGACGGCGCGAGTTGGTCGCCGAGATGATCGAAGACTGGCCCGACACCAGCGTCGACACCCTGGTCGATCTTCTCGACCGGTTGGCCGAACGGTTCGAACGGGCGTCGGCCCGATGACCGCCCAAGCCACCGCCCCACCGCAGGCCCGCGGCGCTTTCGGGTTGATCTTCGATCCGGTGTTCGGCGCGCTGTTCTGGGGCAAGATCTTCTCGGTCGTGGCCGTGTGGACGCACGGCATCGTCGCCGCGATCGTGATGTACGACGCGACGCGATCGGCCCTCATGGTCGGTTTGGTCGGTGTTGTCCAGTTCGCACCGCAGTTGATCCTGAGTCCCATCAGCGGCAAATGGGCCGACACCGGGGACCCGGCGCGACAGATCCTGCTCGGCCGCGTGTTGTGTGTGGCGGGCTCCGGTTTCACCGCGGTGTGGTTGCTGGCCGATCCCGCCGGACACGACATCTCCGATGCCATACCCGTGCTTCTGGGCACCCTGCTGGTCGGCTTCGGATTCGTGGTCGGCGGACCGGCGATGCAGTCGATCGTGCCGAACCTCATCCGCGACGGCGAACTGTCGACAGCCATGGCGCTCAACAGCTTTCCGATGACCGTCGGACGCATCGTCGGACCCGCCGCGGGCGCCTACATCGCCGCGCACCTCGGTGCCGGTGCCGCGTTCGGAGTCAGTGCCGGACTGCATCTCGTGTTCGCGCTGTCCCTTCTCGCGGTGCGATTCCCCGCACCGCCGACCCGGCACGCCGACACGGACTACCGCGTGCGCGTGGCGCTCCGATACGTCTGGCGGGATCGCCCGCTGTTCCTGGCGCTGCTCGCAGTGACCACCGTCGGGCTGGCATCCGACTCGTCGATCACCCTGACCCCGTCGATGGCCGACGAACTGGGTGGCGGCGCCAGTTTGGTCGGGACGCTGTCCGCCGTGTTCGGTGTCGGCGCGGCGGTCGGGATGGCGACGCTGGCGCTCATGCGGGGCCGGATGGCGTCACAGAACGTGTCTGCATTCGGTATGGCCGGTCTCGGCACGGGTTGCGCATCGCTGGCCGTAGCGCCGACCCCCGCGCTCGCGCTGGCCGGGTTCGCGCTCGCCGGCCTGGGATTCGGGTGGGCCATGACCGGGCTCAGCACCCTCGTTCAGGAACGGGCACCCGAGGTGCTGCGCGGCCGGATCATGGCGCTGTGGCTCGTCGGCTTCCTCGGTTCACGGCCTATCGCCGCGGCGCTGCTCGGCGGCGCCGCCGACCTGTTCAACGTGCAGGTCGCCTTCGGGGTGGCGGCGGTGTTCTGTCTGACCGCTGCGCTGTGGAGTCGTCCCGCCAAACTGGTGGGCCCGCTACCGGCACATGTATAGGTGTCTGCGCCTCAACCGCTTTCGGCCGCCTTCCGCGCCCGCTCCGTCATGGAGGCGACCACCCCACCGTCGTTGAGGATGTCGGTGCCGGTGAGGTAGCCCGCCTTGGGACTCACGCAGAACGCGAACAACTCGGCCATCTCCTCGGGTTTACCCCATCGTGGGACGGCCGCGTCGGCCACCATCGCACCGGCGCCCGCCTGCTCCTCCAGCCTGCCCATCTCGGTGTCGACGGACCCCGGGGAGACCGAGACGATGCGCAGACCCTTGCCATTGAACCGTTCGGCCTGTGACGAGCTGTACCACCTGACGAAGCTCTTGCTGATCGCGTACGCGATACCCGAACTTGCTTCGGGACCGGCGATGTCGCACGCGGACAGCATGCGCGTCATGAACGCCTCCTGATCCGCGAACGCTTGTGGGAACTCGTTTTTCGGAAGCAGCTCGTCGGGCAGCATGTGCGCGGCCATCGATGCCACATTCACGATCGCGGCGCCCTCGGAGGCCACCCCGAAGAACGCCTCGTTGACGTTGAGCGTGCCGATCGCGTTGGTGCGCATGACGTATTCGGCATCGCCCATGCTCGGGCTCACACCCGCGGTGTGGATCACCGAGGCGATCGTCCCGAGGCCGGCCGCCGTCTCGAACAGCCGGTCGACGGCCGCCCGGTCGGTGACGTCGGCATGGACGACGGTGGGCGTGATGCCGGCGTCGGCCAACGCAGCGGCCGCGGTGTCGAGCCGGTCCTTCCTGACGTCGCAGAGGACAAGTGCGTGGTCTTGTCCGACGATGCGGGCGGTCGCCTGGCCCATACCACCCGCACCACCCGTGATGATCGACACTCGGCTCATATGGGCACGGTATACCGAAAGGGCGACGGGATACCCGACGGGTACGCGCGTCCTAGACGCCGACCGCGCGTTCCAGGTCCTTCAGCGACGTCTCGAGGTGGCCGAGCAGCCGCTGCAGCGAAGGCACGCTTCGCCGGTCCCCGACCAGCCCGAAGTCGAGGTTCTCGGCGTTGTTGGCCAACGTGATGTTGAGGGCCTGCCCGTCGAGCGGAATCGAGAACGGATAGTTGCCGTCGAGCCGAGCGCCGTTCCAGTACATCGGCTGCCGGGCACCCGGCACGTTCGAGATCACGATGTTGAACGGCGGCGGCGCGGTGGCGACGAATCCCGGCAGCAGTCCGAGCGCCAACCCACCGACCAACAGCGCCGAGACCGCCAACTGCTGAACCCGCGGCAGCTCCGCATAGACCTTCTTGTTGTCGTGCATCGACTTCGCGATCGCTTCCAGCCGCCGCACCGGATCCTCGACGTCGGTGGCGAGGTTGCACAGGATCGCGCCGACCAGGTTCCCGCCGTTGTCCGCATCCTTTTCGGTGCGCAGGTTCACCGGGACCATCGCCACCAGCGGTGTGTCCGGCAGCGCATTCTCATCGGCGAGGTACTTCCGCAGCGCCCCAGCGCACATCGCCAGGACGACGTCGTTGACGGTCACGCCGGCAGCGCTTTTCACCTTCTGGATGCGTTCCAACGCCCACGACTGCGCGGCGACGCGTCGTGCCCCGCCGATGCGCACGTTCAACATGGTCTTCGGCGCGCGGAACGGAAGGGTCAGTTCCTGTTCGAGCAGCGCGGCACGTGCCAGCGACAACGTGGTCGGGGCGATACCGACGACCGAACCCGCGGCGTCCGTCAGCATCCGCAGCAATGACGGTCCGGCCTTCGGACCCTTACCGCGCCTCGGCGGCAAGCTCCACGGCGCCTTGACCGTGGTGTCGCTCGGATCGGTCGTCAGCGTCCGCTGCATCAGCTTCATCGCCGACACCCCGTCGATCAGCGAATGATGGAACTTCGTGTACACGGCGAAGCGACCGTCCTCGAGCCCCTCGATCAGGTGCGCCTCCCACAACGGGCGATGGCGGTCGAGCAGCGTCCCGTGCAACCTCGAGACCAGCTCCAGAAGCTCACGAACCCGGCCCGGCGCGGGTAGGGCCGAGCGACGCAGGTGGTAGTCGAGATCGACCTCCTTGTCCAACGACCACACCAGGTTCGTGACCCCGCCGAAGAACGCCGGATGCTTCCGGAACGTCGGCTGCACCTCCGTCTGCGCGACAAGGGCGTCGTAGATCCCACGCAGGAAGTCGGGTCCGGTGCCCTCCGGGGGCTTGTACAGCGTGAGCCCGCCGACATGCATTGGATGCTCGCGTGATTCGCCGAGCAGAAAGATCAGATCGGTGGGTGATATCGGTTGCATGCAGACTCCGACTCCGGTGCTCGTGAACGCTCAGAATTCGTTCTGAACATCCCCCTCAACGCCGTTTGACAAACTTGTGCGAGGCCGCGCAACGTCACGGCGACAACCCCAGCTTCCCACTCGCGGCCCTGCCGCGCGAGGTCATCCGACGGCGGACGACGAAGGCGGTGCGGAGCGTCCCTGGGGCTCGACGTGCGTCATCAACCGGACGATCTCCTTGCGATCGGCTTCCGACGGCATGCCCATGTCCGGCGTGTACCCGTACACCTCGTGCAGCGGTGTGGAATCGGTGCGGGTGTCGAGGATGTCGACATCTTCGGTGCTGATCAATCCGGGATGTTCGACGCCGCACGCCTCGGCCACCTTCACCAGGTCGCGGCGCAGGGTCTTGACGTAATTCGCGACACGCTCGGCCTTGACGTCGGGCACCAGGCCGCGCGCCAACCATGCGTTCTGGGTGGCGACTCCCGTCGGACACGTGTCGGTGTGGCACTTCAGCGCCTGGATGCACCCGATCGCGAGCATCGCCTCACGCGCGACATAGACGAGGTCGCAACCGAGCGCGAAGCCGACGATGGCGTTGTCCGGCAGGCCGAGCTTGCCTGCGCCGATGAAGACGACATCCTCGTGCAGGCCCCGCTCGGCGAAGATCCGGTACGTGCGCGCGAAGCCGAGTTGGAACGGCAGCGACACGGTGTCGGTGAAGATCAGCGGTGCCGCGCCCGTGCCACCCTCGCCGCCGTCGATGGAGATGAAATCGACGCCGCGGCCCGTGTCACGCATGAGATCGGCCAGATCGCACCAGAACTCGAGATCACCAACGGCCGACTTGATGCCCACCGGCAGGCCCGTCTCGGCGGCAAGCAACTCCACCCAGTCCAGAAGGCTGTCGACGTCGGAGAATTCGGCGTGCCGCGACGGACTCACGCAGTCGCGGCCCTCGGGGATCCCGCGCGCGGCCGCGATCTCGGCGGAGACCTTCGGTGCCGGCAGCAGCCCTCCCAGCGTCGGCTTGGCGCCTTGGCTGAGCTTGATCTCCAGCGCCCGCACCGGCGCGCCCGCCACGACGTCTTTGAGCTTGGCCAGATCGAAGCGACCGTCGGCGTCCCGGCACCCGAAGTAGGCGGTGCCGATCTGAAAGATCAACTCCCCGCCGTGGCGGTGGTATCGCGAGATGCCGCCCTCACCGGTGTTGTGCAGACAGTCGGCCAGTGCCGCGCCCCTGTTGAGCGCCTCGATCGCGTTGGCCGACAGCGATCCGAAGCTCATCGCGGAGATGTTGACCACCGAGTTCGGCCGGAACGCGCCAGGCCGGTCGCGCGCCGCCCCGATCACCTTGGCGCACGGCACCTGTATCTCGCGGCTGGTTCCCGGCGACGACGGCGGGACGGCCCTGGCGAACGTGCGATGTTTGATCACCGGATAGCCGGCGGTGTACTCCAGGTCGTTGTCCGTGCCGAAGCCGAAGTAGTTGTTCTGTTTCTTGGCCGACGCGTACACCCACCGTCGTTGGTCCCGGGTGAAGGGCCGTTCCTCGTCGTTGGCCGCGATGATGTACTGCCGCAACTCCGGGCCGATCGCTTCGAGTAAGTACCTCGCATGCCCGACGACGGGGAAGTTTCGCAGGAGTGCGTGCCTGCGCTGGAACAGATCACGCGCGGCCACGGCACCCAACGTCGAGGCGGCCGCGGCGGCGAGACCACGTACGGTCCGGCCCATGGCGTCAGGGTTTCCGAACAGTCGCGGGCCGAAACCCGGCCCGTCACCGCGCGTGACGCAGGCTCAGGAGTTCGCCGGTCAGCGTTCCGTTTTCGAGTAGCCGGCCGATGTCGCTGCTCTGCTCTTCGGCCAGCCGCCACGCTCGCTTGTGGCCGTGCCGCTCGGACAGCGCGGCCTCCACCTTCTCGGCGCGTTCGTTCCAGGCCGCGGGGATTTCGGGCAGATCGGCGGTGCTGAGCCGTTCCTCGGGAAGGAGGGTCGCCTGCTGGATCAACGCGTCGAGGCGCTCGGGCGTGGGGAAGTGATTGTCCGGAAGAAGATCGTCGGGGATCGCGCGGTGCGCTACGAACGCGAGCAGCCCGATGCGCCCGCCGGGCCGGACCGTGCGACGCAACTCGTTCAAGAGCGAGAGCTGATCCGGTGTGGTGCACAGGACCCCCAGCGACCACGCCGCGTCGAACCTCGCGTCGGCGATCGGCAGAGCCGAGCCCAGCCCACAGATCACCGGATGATCGAAGAGCCTGCCCGCCGCGTGACACGCTCCGGTTTCGGGCTCGACCAGCACCGGCCGCACCGAGCGCTGCTGCGCTGCGTAGGCCGCCGGTCCGCCGACGCCTGCGCCGCAATCCAGCAGCGAGTCGCCCTCCGAAAGCCCCATGTGCTCGATGAGCCAATCCAGCGCGGCGGGGCTACCGCTGCCGCGGCACGCCGCGGGGATGTGATAGTCCGGGCCCAGGTCCGCCGCCACCTGCGCGGTCCACTCGGCGACCGTGTCGAACTCGGCCTCCATCGCCTCACTCACCCGGCCACCTCCTGGACGCGGCGCCCCACTTCGGCCTTGATCTCGGCGCCGACGCGGGCACCCGATGCCGAGGCCAGCCCGGAGACGTTCACTCCCTCGACGCCCTCGATCGACAACAACGCCTTCGCTTCGACGACCGCTACCTCGATTCCCGCCGCCACCGGATCGGCGGCACCCAGGACGTGGTCGGTCACCGACGGGTCGAGGTCGAGTCCCGGCAGGCCCTGCAGTACGGCGGCGGACACGTTGTCGGTGAACACCGCGACGGCCGCGATCACCGGGATGGAAAGGCCCGCGGCCCGCGCCGACCGCATGAAATCGGCGATCATGGCCGGGAACGGTACGTGGTTGAGGACTGCCAGACTGGCTCCGGCGCGCTGCTTTTCCACCAGACGGGCGGGTCGGCCGGCGACCGGCGGCGCCGTCGGAGTCTCGGGTACCGCCGCGACCATGCCGATCGATGCCGCCAGCTCGACCAGGCGTGGCCCATCCAGATCGAAGGTCTGCGTCACGTCGGGGCGCACGTCGTAACCTCGCCCGTCGCCCGTCACGCACATCGCGGTCTTTACGCCGATGCTGCGTAACCCCCGCAGTTCCTGCTCGAGGACCACCCGGTTGCGGTCGCGACACGACAGGGTGATCCACGGCGTCACGCCGGCGTCGAGCAGAAGGCTACCCATCAGCGTCGGCGGGAAGTCCGGCTTGTTCTGATGCTCCCCGACCAGAACGGCGTCGCACGAAGGTGCCAGCAGAGCGGCGGTCGCGGCGACGTCTTGCGCATCGAAAGCGACGCTGCTGAAGTCGGTGAGCACCAGCGGCGCCCTGACCGGGAGGGGTTCGTGCCGCGGTCCTGTCCACGGCACCACCTCGGTGAACATGCAGGGGCCTGGTCGCATCTCGCACTGGCCGTCGGGGCGCACACCACCGCACGGACCGAACTCCATCCGCTTGGGACAGCCCAGCTCCGGTGGCGATGTCACGTGCCTCCCCTCGACGCTGAGCTCAGATACCCACCACCTGCCTGCGGCAATCGCCGCCCGAATGCGTCCGGTTTGAAAATCGGCGGGCCGGGGCATCAAGGCGCCGTGCTGACCGCAGTGTGGTTCGGCCTGGCCGCATCCAGCGCCCTCGTCATCGGCTCGCTGGTGGGAGCGAAATGGAACCCGCCGAAACGGGTGACCGGTGTTCTGCTCGCCTTCGCGAGCGGGGCGCTGATCTCGGCGCTGGCTTTCGAGCTGTTCGAGGACGCGTATCACATGGGCGGTGCGGTGCGCTCGGGCCTCGGCCTGCTCGCCGGCGCCGCCACGTTCGTCGCCGTCGACACCGCGTTGGACAGATACATCAGCGGGAAATCCGGGCCCGACACCCGGGAGGTCGCCACCTCCGGAGCACGCGGCGGGGTCGGCCTCGCCTTGTTGGCCGCGGTGACGCTGGACGGCGTGCCCGAGAACCTTGCGCTGGGTGTGTCGCTCGTGGGCGGTGTCTCACTGTCGCTGCTGGTGGCGATCTTCTTCTCGAACCTGCCCGAGTCCCTCGTCGGCGCGGTCGCGATGCGCGAATCGGGAACCAGCGCCCGCGCCGTGGTTCTGACGTGGTCGCTGTGCGCGTTGCTGCTGGCCGCCGCCGTCGTGCTGGGCCGTACGGTCGCTTCCGGGCTCGACGAAACCCTTCTGGCGGTCGCGTTGTCCTTCGCCGGCGGCGCGGTGCTGGCCTCCCTCGCCGACACGCTCATGCCGGAGGCCTTCGAACACGGCCGGCCACTCAACGCGTTCGCCACCGCCGGTGGGTTCTTCCTGTCGTTCGTACTCGCCGGCTGATCGCGCCCCTCACTGGGCCCGCAACCCGTACATGTACGTGGTGAGGTACTCCTCGATGACCGGACCGCGGATCTTCGGAGCCTCGGGCATCGTGATGAGCAACGCGTAGAGGCCGACCAGAAACGAGATCCCGTTCAGCGTCACATCGACGTCGCCGGGAATCTCACCGCGCTCCTGGGCCCGGCGCAGCTCCTCGACGACGGCGACGATCACCGGGTGCACGGTCCACTCCTCCGACGGGGCTCGAGTCGTGGAGAAGTGCAGGGCGAGAAAGTCTTTGAACAGGCGCGCGCCGAGCCTGCGTTCGAGCGCCTCGAGCACGGTGACCGCCTTCGACAACGTCGCCCGCACATCGTGAGGCCGTCGGTAGTACCGCGTCAACTCCGCGGCCATGCGCTCCTGTTCACGTAGTTCCAGCTCGAGAAGGACGTGTTCCTTGGTCGGGAAGTGGAAGAAGAAGGTGCCGTGCGCGACGCCGGCCGCCGAGACTATGGCACCGATGTCGGCCGCCGCGATACCCCCGCGCTTGAACTCGGCGATGGCCGCGCCGAGCAGGCGCTCACGCGTCTGGAGCCCCTTCCTGCCGCGCTCGGTCTTCTCGGGTTTGAGCACTGATGTCCGTTCCGTGTTCGTGGGCTCCGCTTGCGGAGACTCTACGGTGTCACCACGCGAACTGACTCAAATCAGATTTCAGGGTTCCCATTCGGGGCGCGAACCGATACGGTCCTGCAGGAACACCGACTGAAAGCGAACGCTTTTGGGTCGTCAGCCCGGGTTACGTGCGGCGCGTGCCGCAACACCCGAGCCGCCGAGGAACTGACTCGAGTCAAACGGAGGATGCGGTGCAGATCCTGGAACAGGTGCAGGACCTGCCGAAGGCGGGCAACATCAGGGCACAGTGGGTGAGCCTGTGGACGGGACCGGCGGTCGGGGCGGTGCTGCTGGCCGCGCTACTGGCGTTCCCCGGTTTCTGGCCGCCACTGTCACCGCTGCTGTCCGCCGACCAGGTGGCGGCGTTCTACGCCGACAACACGGCGTGGATCCGATTCAGTCAGGTCACGTTCAACCTGTGCGGGATCATGATCCTGCCGTTCTTCATGGTGATCGTCGTCCAGATGAAACGGATGAAGACGCAGAGCCACGTCTTCGCCTACTGCTATCTCACCGCGATCGTCAGCGGCGCAACGATTTTCGCTTTGTCGAACATCTTCTTCCTGGTCGCGGCGTTCCGCCCGGACCGCAATCCCGACGTCGTGCTGGTGCTCAACGATCTGGCGTGGATCGTGTTCATCGCCCCGGTCGGCATGGTCGTCACGCAGTTCGTGCTGCTGGCCGTGGCGGTCTACTTCGACGACGGGCCCGACCCGGTCTTCCCGCGCTGGGTCGGGCATTACTCGCTGGCGACCGGCGTGGCGATGGTGCCCGCGGCCGGGGCGGCCGTCTTCCACACCGGCCCGCTGGCCTGGGACGGGCTGCTGTCTTTCTGGGTGCGCGACGGGGCGTTCGCGTTGTTCGTCGTCGTGATGTTCTTCGTGCTGCGCCGTGCGGTGCTCAAACAGGCGCACGACGAAGGTGTCACGCGGTGACGACGCTGCTCACGCGCCGGTTCACCCGGGACCCCGACCGGCCACCCGGCGGGAAACCCGATGTGCGGCTGGTCTGCTGGTTCTTCCCCGCCTGGTACGCGGTTTTCGGCGTCATCATCTGCGTCCTGGCCAGGGTGACACCGCCGCCGCGTCCTGACGTCACCGCCGCCGACAAGGTCGCGTTCTTCGCCGAGAACGGGCTGACGATTCGGGTCGGCTTCTGCGTGCTGCTGATCCTGCTCGGCGGGGCGGCCGTCACCAACGGTTTGGTGGCGTACTTCATCCTGCGCATGTCCGTCGGCTCCGTTTTCGCCTACGGCTACATCGGCGGCATGGGGGTCGGGGCGCTGCCGGGGTTCCTTCTCGTCGCGGTCTGCTTTCTGACCGCCACCTTCCGGGTCGACCGCGACCCCGAACTCGTCAGCATGCTCTACGACCTGGGGATGCTGTCCTACAACGGCTCGCTGGGATGTTTCTCGGCGGCCTATCTGGTGTTCGCGCTGGCGATCCTCTACGACAAGCACGACATCTTCCCGAAATGGTTTGCCTACGTGACCATCTGGCAGATCGTCACCGAGGTCATCGCGACCCAGATGTTCGTGGCCTACTCGGGTCCGTTCGCCTGGAACGGTTCGCTCGCGTTCTGGTGGTCGGTCGTGGTGTTCAGCCTCTGGCTGGGCGCGCTGATCGTCCTGCTCAAACGGGCCACCAACCGCGAACCGGTCGATGCCCCGGCCCTGGATTGAGGATTGCGCTGTGACACAGTCTGATTCGCGGGAGCTACCGGCTCACGCCGGCGCCGCGCCGGTGTCCACCACGGCCCCACCGGCCGGTCATCTCCCGGGCGACATCCACATGTGGGTGATGGTGCTCGGTGACCTGATCATCTTCGCGGGATACTTCGTCATCTTCATGGTCTACCGAGCCATGAACCCCGACGAGTTCCTCGCCGCCCAGCAGCACCTCGACATCAACATCGGGGTGCTCAACACCGTGATCCTGTTGACCAGTTCCTGGTTCATCGCCCGCAGCGTGCTGGCCGCCCGGGGCGGCTCCCACGTCCAAGCGATCAGGTTCGTCTACGCGGGCGGCTTCTGCGGACTGCTGTTCATCGGGTTCAAGGGCTACGAATGGGCCAGCAAGATCTCGGCGGGCCACACCAACTCCGAGATGTTCTACTCCTTCTACTACGTGCTGACCGGGGTGCACCTGGTGCACGTGCTGATCGGCCTGATCGTGCTCGGAGTCGTCGTGCGCGAACTGAACAACCCCGGCAGGCGCAGGACATCGATGGTCGAGTCGGGCGCCGTCTACTGGCACATGGTCGACCTTCTCTGGGTGATCATCTTCGGACTGCTCTACGTGATGAGGTGACAATGACCAGCACATCGCATACTCGACGGCGGGGCACCGCGACCCGGACCATGGCGTGGACCTGGGTGGTCCTCACCGCCATCACGGTCGGCGCATGGTGGCTGGCGCCGGCCCACTTCACCGACACCGTGCACGCGAGCGCCTCGATCACCGCGCTGGTTCTGGCACTGACCTTCGTCAAGGCGCGGTTGATCATTCGCAACTTCATGGAGGTGAACACCGGCCCACGCTGGCTCAAACGGTCCACCGACGCCTGGCTGGGCCTGCTCCTGGTGACGGTGTTCGTGATCTACCTGGTCTGACATCGAGCTCTCCGGCACCGGGTACGTTCGGTGTGGTGGATGACGCAGACGACCGGAAAGCCGACAACATCACCCTCACCGGGGTCTCGGAGACCGCGCTGCTGACGCTGAACGGCCGGGCGCATCAGGCCCGTCACCCCAATGCGATCATCGACGACCCGATGGCGATCCGCCTGGTCGACGCGATCGACTTCGACTTCGACAAGTTCGGCCGCAAAGGCCAGGAGATGGGCTTGCGCTCGCTGGCGTTCGACCGGGCAGCCGGCCGCTACCTGTCGGAGCATCCGCGCGCCACCGTCGTCGCGCTGGCCGAGGGGCTGCAAACCAGCTTCTGGCGCCTGAACACCCTCCTACCTCATGCCGAATTCCGTTGGCTGACGGTCGATTTACCGCCGGTCATCGACCTGCGCGAGCGACTGCTGCCCGCATCGCCGCGGATCACCACGCTGGCCCAGTCGGCGCTGGACTATTCGTGGATGGAGAAGGTCGACGACAGCAACGGCGTCTTCATCACCGCGGAGGGCCTGCTGATGTATCTGCAGCCCGACGAGGCCATGGGGCTGATCGCCGCGTGCGCGGCTCGCTTCCCCGGCGGCCAGATGGTCTTCGACCTTCCGCCGGTCCTGGTCAAGAAGCTCGCGCCCAAGGGGATGCGGTCGTCGCGCCGATACCGCGTGCCGCCGATGCCCTTCAGTCTGTCCGCGGCGCAGTTGGCCGCACTCCCCGACACCATCCCCGGGATCCGCGCCGTACACGACCTCCCCATGCCCTCGGGGCGGGGCTGGTTCTTCGAGAAGGCCTTTCCCGCGTTCTGGCGGTTCAAGCCGACGCGCAACTTCCGCGGTGCGTACACCTTGCTCGAGTTCGGCTGACCCAGATCGCACCCCTGCCCAACGCCCTCTTGACCTGGAGAACCGGCTCTGAGCTGCGGTTACGCACACCTCCGGCGTGATTGGATCGTTACCGAGGTTTGTCACTTTCGTCACTCGGGTAACTTTGATAACAGACCGGTCACACGGCCGGCGCCCACACCGAAGAAAGAGACGAATGGGAATTCGCCATGAACACCGTCCTGTACTTCAGCACCAACGGCCCCGTTTATGAAACCCGCGCGTACACCACCGCGGATATCGACCAGCTCGTAGAGGATCAGGGCCTGCAGTGCCTGACCAGCGCCGACCGGCAGTTCGACTTCTGGTTCAGCCCGTCGACGCAGCGCTGCCAGCGGCGCCCCAACCGAAAGGCCACCGAGCTGTTGCTGGCGACCAGCACGTTCACCGCCAAGACGGTTCCCCTGCTGCGGGGATGCGTCGTCGTGGCCACCCATGACGAGGACGGCGAGCTCGACGGGCTCAGCTGGGAGCAACTCGATCTCCTGGTCAGCCGCAGGCGCGCGCTGACCAAGCGCGACGAACGAGCCCTGTCCCGGCGGATCGCGCGCGATGAGCGTCAGCAGCGACCGACCGTCCCCAGCCTGGCCCCCGTCTCGGTCGGTTGCGCCAGGCCGCGGTCAGCTGTGCACTGACCGGTCGGGCTCAGTCGCTCCGCTCCGGAGACGCGTACCCCCACAACCAGTCGGTGTACTTGTGATCCGAGGCGTCGCGGGTCCGGAACAACTCGTTGCGCGCGATGCGGCCGACCCCATCGAGGTGCCAGAGCTCACCCCACATCCGGCACGTCGCGACGATCCTGTTGCAGCGCGGCACCCGTTCGGTGTTGACGCTCTTGAGGATCTGTGGCCAAGCCGCATTACCTCCGCCCGAGGCGAAGTCGGCCGCGGCGAAGTCCGCGATGCACTTGGCGTCCTCGATTGCCATCACCGCGCCGGATGCGAGGTACTGCAGCGGTGGATGCGCGGCATCGCCGAGCAGCATCATCCGGCCGTCCACCCAGTTCTCGATCGGGTCGCGGTCGTACATCGGCCACCACCGGTCGGTCCACATGTATTCGAGCCGGCTGCGCACCTTCTCATGGCAGTGCGCATAAGCGGGAACGAGTTCGGCTGGGCCACCCCAGTTCTCGACGCCATTCAGGTAGCCCGGTGACTTGAAGACGGCTACCTGGTTGAGCATCGTGCCTCGGCGCAGTGGGTACTGGATGAAGTGACAGTCCGGTCCGATGTATCCGATGACGTCCTCGATGTCCTCGTCGAGCCCGGCATCCTCGTACGGGATCGCCCCCCGGTATGCCGCGTACCCGGATGACACCGGCTCGTCGTCGACGATCTTTCGACGCAACCGGGACTTGATGCCGTCGAGCGCCAGAGCGACGTCGGCCTCATGCGTGCGGCCGTCGTCGGTCATGACGAACGCCCGATCGACCTCGGTCACCACATCGGTCACCGTGATCCCGGTGTGCAGATCGGCACCGGCGGCCGTCGCCGCGCGAATCAGGCTGGCGTGCAGGTCACTTCGGTGGGTGACGAAGTACGGGCCGCCGTAGCGGGCACGGAATTCATCGCCGAGGTCGATCCGGGTGAGCTCCTCGGCGGTGACCGCATCGCGGAAAACGATGTTGCGCGGCAGTACACCGTCGGCGAGCACCTCATCGAGCAGACCCCACGATGCCAGGATTCTCGCACCGTGCGGCCCGACCTGCAGGCCGGCGCCCACCTCCCCGAATTCGCGGGCCCGCTCGAACAACGTGACGCGCGCACCATTCTGCGCGAGCGCGAGCGCGGTTGCGGCACCGCCGATTCCACCGCCGGCGATCACGACATGGGTTCCGTCGAGTTTCGACATGGGTTCCCCTCAACTCCTTGTGTGGTTTCGAGTGGCGATCAACAGCAGCGCCGCGACGAGTGCGCTCGCGCCGAACAGGACGAAGTTCGAACCCGCTCCCAGCCCGGCGGCCAGCAGCCAACCCCCGAGTTGCGGTGCGGCGACGGCCCCGACCCGACCGACACCCAACGTCCAGCCGAGCGCGGTGCCGCGTAGTTCATCCGGGTAGTGGGAGGCGACGGCGGCGATGATCAGGCACTGTGTGCCGTGCGTTCCGACGCCGGCCAGCACGAAGATCGCATACATCGCGGGTAGGGGCGGCGCGGTGAGAAGCCCCATCAACGCCACACCCGCCAACAGGGCCGCCGCGATGCTCGTGGGCATCGTGCCGAACCGCACACCGCCCCAGGCGGTGATGAACGATCCCGCGACCGCGCCGAGATTGAGGGCGAGCGCGAACGTCAGCGCGCTACCCAGGTGCGTGCCACCGCTCGACATCAGCTTCGGCAGCCAGGTGCCCAGCCCGTACCAGGCCAGCAGCGTGGCGACGGTGGCCAACGCGAACAGCACGCTGACCGTGCGGAACTGTGGGCCGAGCACCGCGCCGAAACCCTGGCCGCGGTTGTGCGCCGGATGTCCGATCGCGCGGTCGGGCAGCGTCTTGATCGCGATCGGGACCAGCACGACAAGGGGCAGCAGCGCGAAGGCGAACATCGGCTCCCAGCCCCAGTTCGGGATCACGGGTATCCCGATCACCGCGGCGATCGACCCGCCGATCGGAACGCCCGACATCATCATGGTCGCGATCGCGGCACGCCATTTCGGCGCCGTCAGGTCGGCGGCGAGGGCGTTGGCCGTGGGCACCAGACCGCCGAGGCCGAGACCGGCGATCAGGCGCAGCACCCCGAACGTCACCGGTCCGGGAGCCAGCGCGCACAGCGCGGTGAAGACGGAGAGCACCATCGCACAGCCGATGACGGCGCGCTTGTGACCGATCGCGTCGGAGAGCCGACCGGCCAGCACCGCACCGATCATCATGCCGAGGAACGCCAGGCTGCCCAGCGTGCCCGCCGCCGCGGCGCTGATACCCCACTCGGCTTGCAGGCTGGGAATCACGTTCCCGTAGACGATCAGGTCGTAGCCGTCGAAGACGACGAACAACCAGCACACCGTGACGGCGATGATCGAGGTGCGGTTCAGTCGGACCGCGGGGAGTGGGGGTGCGGTGCTGGTAACAGCCATGCGTCAACAGTGATGGCGGCCACAACTGGCGGGCAATATAGTTCTTCTGTGCAGAAAAAGCCGGGTCCGGCGCTCGAACCGCCGAGCTACCTGCTGGAGTCGGTCGACAATGCGCTGCGCCTGCTGCAGATGCTGCGCGACGTGGGGGCGATCCGACTGAAGGAGGCCGCGGAGGAATTGGCGATCGCGCCGTCGACCGCGCACCGACTGCTGGCGATGCTGGTCTACCGCGGCTTCGCAGTGCAGGACGAACGACGGCTGTACCACCCGGGACCGGCCATGGGCGCCGGGCCGGCGCAGCGCGGTTGGACCCGCGAGTTCACCGACGTCTGCACGCCGCATATGGAGACGCTGTCACTGGTCAGCGGAGAGACGGTCAACCTCGTGATCCGGGTCGGTACGCAAGTCCGGTTCCTGACGTCCGCGCAGTCCACGGCGATGCTGCGGGTGGGCGACCGCAAGGGCCAGGTGCTGCCCGCCGAACGCACGGCGGGCGGACGGGCGCTTCTCGCCGAACTCGACGATGCGCTCATCGGGCGCCTCTACACCGGTCTCACGCCCGACGAACTCGCGAGGTTCACCACCGAGCTGGCAGGTATTCGCGCGGCGGGCTTCGCGCTGAACGTGGAGCAGACCGAAGAAGGCGTCGCCGCCTTCGGCGCCGCGGTGCACAACCGGTGGGGCCGGGCCATCGGCGCGATCAGCGTCGCGGTGCCCATCATCCGCTACAAGCGGCATACGCACGGAAACCTGGTGACCCAGTTGCGCCGAGCGGTGCACGAGATCGAAGTGGACCTCGACGCCCGCTTCGACGACGTCGACGCGTGAGGCCACAGACGAGCAACATTCTGTAGAGCAGAATTAAGTATCGATTGTGGTGTGGACCGTCTTAGCGTCACAGCATGACCACCATCACACCCGTCCGTGAAGTCGATGAGTTGGCCCGGCTTTACACGGAGTTCGATCGAGCCAACCTCAACCCGCTGTGGACCCAACTGGACTCGCTGATGCCGGTCGCGCCGACCTCGCGCGCGGTCCCGTTCGTCTGGAGATGGTCCACGCTGTATCCGCTGGCTCGGCGCGCCGGCGAGTTGGTCCCGGTGGGGCGCGGCGGCGAGCGACGCGCGATCGCACTGGCCAACCCCGGCCTGGGTGGCGTGCCGTACGCAACCCCGACGTTGTGGGCCGCGATCCAGTATCTCGGCGCGAGGGAAACCGCTCCGGAGCATCGGCACAGCCAGAACGCATTCCGGTTCGTCATCGAGGGCGAAGGCGTGTGGACCGTCGTCAACGGCGACCCCGTGGCGATGCGGCGCGGCGACTTCCTGCTCACCCCCGGCTGGGCGTTCCACGGCCACCACAACGAAACCGACGAGCCGATGGCCTGGATCGACGGCCTGGACACCCCGTTCGTGCACTACACCGACACCGGGTTCTTCGAATTCGGCGCCGACGGGGTCACCGACGAATCCACCCCCGACATCTCCCGTTCCGAACGGCTGTGGGCGCACCCGGGCCTGCGGCCGCTGGTGGGGCTCGACGCGCGGAACAGCTCGCCGATCGCCGCCTATCGGTGGGAGCACACCGACGCCGCGTTGCGCGAACAGCTGGCGCTCGAAGACGAGGGTTTCGCCGCCACCGTCGAACCCGGCCACGCCGCGGTGCGTTACACCAACCCCACCACCGGCGGCGACGTGCTGCCCACGATCCGCGCCGAGTTCCACCGGCTGCGCGCCGACGCGCTGACCCGGACGCGACGCGAGGTCCGGTCGACGGTGTACCAGGTGTTCGACGGGGAGGGAAAGTTCCGGCTCGGCGACTCCGTTCACCTCGTCGCCAAGGGCGACCTGATCGTCGTGCCCTCGTGGGTCGACTGGTCGGTGTGCGCCGATACCCAACTCGACCTGTTCAGTTTCTCCGACGCTCCGATCATGGAGCGGCTCGGATTCAACCGCACCCTCACTCACCAAGGAGCCTGACATGAAACTCGCCACTTTGCGCATGGCCGGCGGCACCGCCGCGGTCCGCGTCGACAGCGCCGACACCGCCACCGTAATCCCGGGCTACACCGACCTTTCCGCGCTGCTCGCGGATCCCGACTGGCGGGTCATCGCCGAGCGCGCCGCCGGTGCCGAAATCGGCCTCGCGGATGCGGACTACGCACCCGTGGTTCCGCACCCCGGCAAGATCGTCTGCGTAGGGCTGAACTACGCCACCCACATCAAGGAGATGGGCCGCGAACTGCCGCAGCACCCGACGCTGTTCGCGAAGTTCGCCGACGCGCTCACCGGACCCTACGACGACGTTGTCGTTCCGGAATATGCTGCAGGACAGTTGGATTGGGAAGCCGAGCTCGCGTTCGTCATCGGAAAGCCGGCCTACCAGGTGCCCGAAGCGCAGGCTGCCGGGTACATCGCCGGCTACTCGGTGATCAACGACTACACCATGCGCGACTTCCAGTACCGCACACTGCAGTGGGATCAAGGCAAGAACTTCGAGAAGACCAGTGGATTCGGCCCGCACCTGGTGACCGACTACACGCTCGGCACCACCATCGAGGCCCGCCTCGACGGTGAAGTCGTCCAGCGCGCCAGCACCGACGACCTGGTGTTCACACCCGAGGCGCTCGTCGACTACATCAGCCACATCGTCACCCTGCAGCCCGGCGACGTCGTGATCACCGGAACCACCGGCGGTGTCGGGCACGCGCGCAAGCCCGCCCGCTACATCGGCGACGGACAGACTATCGAGATCAGCATCGAGGGCATCGGCTCGGTCAAGAACAAGACGATCGTGAAGTGAGACATGAGCTTTCATGATCTCGCGTTGCAGGAGCGGCTGCTGATAGCTCGGCGCGGAACATCGTACTTCGCTCGGCATCTCGCCGATCTGGGCGACGAGGCGCTCGACGGCGACACCCTGTTGGACGGCTGGACCCGTCGCCACCTGGTGGCCCATGTCGGCTACAACGCCGCGGCACTGTGCCGTCTGCTGGATTGGGCCCTCACGGGCATCGAAACTCCGATGTACGAATCCACCGAGCAGCGCAGCCAGGAGATCAAGGAAGGCGCCACACTCAGCGCAGCCGCGCTGCGAAACCTCTTCGACCACACCGTCGCCCGGCTCGACAAGCAATGGCGAACGCTGCCGTCCTCCGCGTGGTCGGCAGAGGTCCGCACCGCACAAGGCCGTATCGTCCCGGCGTCCGAAACGGTCTGGATGCGCACCCGCGAGGTCTGGATACACGCCGTCGACATGGACAACGGCGGGCGTTTCGGCGACCTACCCGATGTCGTGCTCGAATCACTGCTGTCCGACATCGTGGCGATGTGGCGGAAGAAGAGCCTGGGCGACGGTCTGGTACTCGAGGTGACCGGAAGCGCGCCCGTGTTCATCGGGGATGGTCTGCGTCGGCGCACGATCAGCGGGCCGCTGCCCTCGGTGGTGCGGTGGGCGGCCGGACGGGGGGCGGTCGGGCTCGACGGTGACGCGCCGGACCCGCCGCCCTGGCTCTGACACGGGGTGGTTCGCCGTACCGGGGCTGTGCGTCATACGGTCAGACCGTGAACTTCGAGGAATACCGCCGTCACGACGCGACCGGCTTGGCACAGCTCGTCGCCGACAAAGAGGTGAGGGCCGCGGAGTTGCTGGACCTGGCCAGGAACCGTGCGGCCGCGGTTAACCCGCGAATCAACGCGATCGTCCGTGACGTCCCGGCCTCGCCCGCGGATGCGGCGGCAGGCCCGTTCTCGGGCGTTCCGTTCCTGATCAAGGATCTCGCCCAGGACTATGCGGGGCTGCCGACGTCGCGGGGATCGCGCGCGCTGATGTCAGAACCGGTGGCCGAACACTCAGAAGTCGTCCGGCGGTGGCAGCACGCCGGCTTGGTCATATTCGGTAAGACCAACACCCCCGAGTTCGGGGCCAAGGGGATCACCGAGCCCGACGCGTGGGGCCCGGCCCGCAACCCGTGGGACCTGACCCGGACGCCGGGCGGTTCGTCGGGTGGGTCGGCGGCCGCGGTCGCGGCCGGGATCGTGCCGTGCGCCGGCGCCAACGACGGCGGCGGTTCGATTCGCATACCTGCGGCATGCTGCGGACTGGTCGGGCTCAAACCAGGCCGCGGTTTGACGCCGTCAGGACCCGCGACCGGTGAGTCCATGCACGGTGCGGCCGTGCAGGGCGTGGTGTCGCGCACGGTCCGGGACACGGCCGCGATGCTCGACGTCATCCGCGGTGGCGAACCGTGGGGACCCTACGTGCCCGCCATCCCGTCCTCGACATTCGCGTCCTGTGTGGGAGCCGATGCGGGCACCCTCCGTATCGGCGTGTGGGTACCGTCGGCGATCAACCCGTCACCGCATCCCGAAGCCGCCGCCGCCGTCGAGGCGGCCGTACGGACGCTGACCGAACTCGGCCACCACGTCGACGAGCTTCCGCGTGCCCCCTTCGACGACGCGGCCCTGGCGCGCGACTTCCTGCTCACGTGGTTCGTCTACACCGCGTGGGAACTCGATGAAGCCAAACGCATCTCGGGCGCCGGGGACGACGCGTTCGAACGCGACACCCTCATCCTTGCCGCGCTCGGCCGGGCCACGAGCGGCGTCGACTACGTGGACGCCGTGGAGCGGCGCCACGAGCACACGCGCAGGCTCACCACGTTCTTCGAGTCGTACGACCTGTTGTTGACCCCCGCCCTGGCGACCCCGCCGCCGACCATCGGTGAGTTCGATCTACCGGTCGTGCTGCAACGCGCCGCGGACGTGCTGATCAAAACGCGCACGGCAAAAGTGTTGCGCTACACCAAGATCGTCGACGACATGGTGGACAAGAACCTCGGTTGGGTGCCCTACACTCAGCTCGCCAATCTGACCGGACGCCCTGCGATTTCGCTGCCGCTGCACTGGACCGCGGACGGGCTGCCGCTGGGGGTCCAGTTCGTCGCACCGCTGGCGGGCGAGTCGCTGCTGATCCGGCTGGCCGCCCAGTTGGAGCAGGCGATGCCCTGGTCCGATCGCGTGGCCCCGGTCTAGGGGCCCGACATCCGCTGACGCAGCTTCGCGGCCTGCAAGGTCAGATGGTTGCGCTCGGCCAGGTTTTGCGCTTTGTCCACAGCCTCCACGTAAAGCGCTGCGGCCGTAGCGAGGTCCCCGGCTCGCTCGGTGAGGTAAGCGGTCGCGGCGGTGTAGCGCGGCAGGACCGGATCGAGTTCGGACAGCGCCGCCAATCCCGCTTGCGCCCCGTCGGCCTCGCCGACCGCGACGGCGCGATTGAGTCGCACCACCGGGCTGTCGGTCAGGCGGACCAACTCGTCGTACCACTCCACGATCTGCACCCAGTCGGTCTCGCCGGCGCTCTGCGCGTCGGCGTGCAGTGCGGCGATCGCCGCCTGCGCCTGGTACTCCCCCAACCGGTCCCTGGCCAACGCGGCCTGCAGGACGGTGACGCCCTCGGCGATCAGGTCGCGCCGCCACAGCCGCCGGTCCTGTTCGGCGAGCGGTACCAGACTCCCGTCGGAGCGGGTGCGCGCCGGGCGCCGCGCATGGTGCAGCAGGAACAGGGCGAGCAGGCCCGCAACCTCGGGATCGTCGGTGGCCGAGGCGAGTTGGCGGGCGAGCCGGATCGCCTCGGCGGCCAGGTCGACCTCGCCGGTGTAGCCCTCGTTGAACACCAGGTACAGCACGCGAAGGACGGTGTGAAGATCGCCGGGACGGTCGAAGCGGACGTCGCTCACGGTCCGTTTGGCCCGGCTGATCCGTTGCGCCATCGTCGATTCCGGTACGAGGTAGGCGGCGGCGATCTGGCGGGTCGTGAGGCCGCCCACGGCCCGCAGCGTCAGCGCGACGGCCGACGCCGAGGTGAGGCTGGGATGCGCGCACAGGAAATACAGCTGCAGCGTGTCGTCGACGGGCGCGGCCGGGCCCGGGGCCGGTTCGTCGGCGGCCTGCTGCTCGCGCCGGTGCCGGGCGACGTCGGAGCGGGTGAGGTCGAGGAACCGGCGCCAAGCGGTGGTGATCAGCCAACCTTTCGGGTCCTCCGGGTGCCGGTCATCCCAGGTGTCGAGCGCGCGCAGCAGGGCCTCCTGGACCGCGTCCTCTGCGGTCGCGAAGTCCGCACCGCGGCGGACGAGGGTCGCCAGGACCGCGGGAATCAGGTCCCGCAGCGCCGCCTCGTCCACCGCGCCGGGCTTCACTCGGTGACCGTCGGTGGGGTGGTCAGGAACGGCCGGACCTCGAGCCATTCGTGGATCGGCCGCCCGCCCGCACCCGGGGCCGCCGACAGTTCTCCGGCCAACTCGACGGCGCGTTCGTAGGAATCGACGTCGATCACCATCCAGCCGGCGACCAGATCCTTGGTTTCGGCGAAGGGGCCGTCGACCACGGGCGGCTTACCTTCTCCGTCGGAGCGCACCCAGGCGCCCTCCGGCGCCAGGGCCGCATGGGTGACGAACTCGCCTGTGGTCTGAAGGCGCGCCGCGAAGTCGTTCATGTACTTGATGTGCGCCTCGATCTCCTCGGGTGTCCACCGGTCCATCGGCACGTCGTTGAGGCTGGCCGGCGCGCCTCGGTAGTGCTTGAGCAGCAGATACTTGGCCATCGTTGTTCCTTTTGTCGTTCGGGTCGCGACCCTAGTTGGTCGCTCACCCCTGGGACGGAGCCATCGCGGAATTCTTGACATCGTCAGACATCGGCGCGATGTCACCTGGCTAGGGTGCAGCCATGAGCCTCGTCACCTACGAGTTGGACGATCACATCGCCACCATCACCCTCAACCGCCCCGAAGCGCGCAACGCGATCAACGGCGAGGTGCGGCGAGACCTGAACGCGGCCTGGGAGCGGTTCCGCGACGACGAGGACGCGTGGGTGGGGATCCTCACCGCCAACGGTGACGTCTTCTGCGCCGGCGGCGACCTCAAGGACGGCGAGGGCTCGGTCGGCACCTTCGGGGGCACGTTCTGGGAGAAGCCGACGATCAACTCGTTCGAGAGCGGCATGGAACTGTTCAAGCCGACGATCGCGGCGGTCAACGGACCGTGCATCGGCTACGGCCTGACCGGTGTGCTGTTCTGCGACTTCGTGATCGCCTCCACCACAGCGACTTTCGCGTTCCCAGAGGTGTCGCTTGGCGTGCCCACGATCGTGGGTGCGATCCGGCTGCCCGAACGCGTCCGGTGGGCCGACGCGATGGAACTGCTGTTGACCGGTAAGCCGATCGACGCCGAACGCGCCAAGGAGATCGGGTTGGTGTGGCGTCTGGTCGAACCCGCCGCCCTGCAGGCCGAGGCGCGGTCCTGGGCGCGCACCCTCACCGAGGCCGCCCCGCTGGCGCAACGCGCCACCAAGGAGGTGGCCTGGCGCACGGCCAACATGGGCTGGATCGAATCGGTGCGGTTCGGCGAGACGATGCGCAAGGTGGCCGCTGCGACCGAGGACGTGCGCGAGGGCATCACAGCGTGGCGGGAGAAGCGCGCACCGCGATGGCGCGGCCGCTGACCTCACACCCGTCAGCCGCGCGCCGCCGGTGTCGGCCCCGGCCCGATGCCACAGAACTCGAGGATGTCCTCGACGAGAAGGTCGATGGATGCGATCGCGATCCGCCGGCCATCGTCGGTGTGGTGGACGTCGCTGTGGTCGGCGGCATCGGAATCGAGTTCCGTCGCGGTCGTCGTCAGCAGATCGGCTGCTCGCGACCGCACCGCCGCCGATGCCGGATCGAGGGCGAGAAGCTCGAGCGCGTCGGCGATCGACTCGACGGCCTTGGTCAACGGCGCGCGCTGCTGCGGGGCGACGGCCAGTGCCGTCCGCGCGACGGTCAGACAGCCGGGGCCGACGTACTCGAGTTGTGCGGCGACCTCCTGTTCGGCGACCACGGGACGACGCTGGTGTCGCCAGGTCAGCGAGCGTCGGGCGATGGCAAGCCCGGCGGAGGAGACGAAGCCGACATCATCGAGTCTTTGGCGAACCTCGCGCAATGTGCGGAGGGCCTGTTCCCCGGAGTCGACATCGCCGTTCAGGGCTGCGGCCGTGTGCCGCAAACCCAGCGCCATCTTCTGCAGGGCAGCGATTTCGGCTCGGCGCATGAGCCGCAGCGGCTGCGGCGGGAAGAGCAGCTGGCTGAAGACCAGTGCCACGGCAACCCCCAGAAGCGCATCGAACAACCGCTGGAAACCACCGACGCCGCCGTACGGAATGGTGACCGTCAGAACGGCGCTGGCACCGCTCTGGGCCATCGTCACCGCGGCACCGCCTACCGCGGCGGCGAACAGCATCGCCACCAGAACCGCCAGCGGCAGGGCGATCAGGCGGATCCCCAGCAGCTGGGTGGCCTGAGCACCGACGAGAATGCCGACCGTGACGCCGAGAAGGAGCCGCACCGCCTGCAGGCCTCGGCCGCCCAGTCGGGTGTTGAGCGCCACGATCGCGGCGACGGGCGCGAAGAACGGCACGTGATCGGTGGCGAGGTAGAGCGCCAGCACCCACGCCGCCGTCGCCGCGGCGCTCTGCTGCAGGACCGGCCACGCCACGTTTCTGATCCGACGGCCGGCGTCGATCCCGGCGGTCTTGGCCCGGGTTCCGATCAGCGTGCGGACGCGTGCGACATCAGCCATGGGTGCGTCAGTCGAGTGTGCGATTCTTGGTCTCGGGCAACATCTTCCACGCGAACACCAAGGCGGCCACCGCGAATACCGTGTAGAGAGTGTAGGCGAAGCCGAGACCGATGTCGGCCAGCAGCGGGAACGTCCGGGTGATGAGCCAATTCGTCAGCCAGTTCACCGCCGTGCACACCGCCACGGCGGCGGTGCGCAGTTGAGTGTCGAACAGCTCCCCGAGCATGAGCCACATGACCGGCCCCCACGTGATGCCGAATGCGACGGCGAAGACGTTCATCGCCGCCAGCGCCGCGATGCCACTCCCGGGGGTCAGCGACGGTTCGCCGACAGCACTGCCGAACACTATCGCCAGTGTCGCCAGCGACGGCACCATACCGAGCGCCCCGGCGATGAGCAGGGTGCGCCGGCCGACCCGATCCATGATGGCGATCGCGATCACGGTGCTGACGATGCTCACGCCGACGGTGATCAAGCTGACCATGAACGAGGCGTCCACCGGCACCCCGACCGACTGCCACACGGCGTTGGAGTAGGTCTTCACCACGTTGATGCCGACGAGCTGTTGAAACGCTGCGAGTAAAACCCCTACCCACACAATGGTTTTGAGGCCCATCCGGTTTCCGCGCAGCGCCGCGAGCCCGGCCTTTGACCGATCCTCGTCGAGCTGCGCCCGCATCGCGGTGATCCGTTCCTTCGGCGCCTCATCGCCCAGTTCGGTCATCATCTGGGCGGCATCGTCGTAGCGCTGGAACCGCACGAGATCGGCCGGCGAGGCCGGCAATCGCAGCCCCATCACGACGTAGGCAAGTCCCAGGACCGCGACGACGGCGAACATCCAGCGCCACGCGGCCCCGCCCCACGGCACCGAGCCCGACTCGGAACCGCCACCGAGACTGGCCAGCAGGTAGCCGCTGAGCAATCCGAGGAACTGCCCGAAGACAATCGCGAACTGCCAGAACGTGCCAAGGCGCCCGCGAATCTGCACAGGCGAGATCTCCGAGACATAGGCGGGCACGACCGCGCTCGCGGCACCGATACCCAACCCCGCGAGGATCCGCACCGCGCCGAGCACCCACACGTCGTCGGCCAGTGCCGCGAGCACCGAGCCGGCAGCGATCAGGGCACCGGCGCCCACCATGACCCTGTCGCGACCGAACCGCGCCGAGATCCCGCCCGCGAACCACGCCCCCACGGCCGCGCCGATGAGCGCTATCGCGGTGACGAAGCCGACCTGTCCGCTGCTGAGCGCAAGGCTGGGCGCGATGCCGTTGATCGCGGAGTTCATCGTCGAGGTGTCGAATCCGAACAGGAATCCGCCGCACGCGGCAGCGGCCGCCAGGAGTGTCGCTTTTCCGGTGCCCTGAACCGCCATGGCGGTCCTCCTCGTCATCGCGATCGCGGTGGCGTCCCGTGGCCACAGAAGACGGTATTGACGATCAAGTGAGGGTTAACCATGTCGTATCGGGGGATAACAGGCGCCGTGGACGTCGACCGCCTCACCGATTCGATCGCCTCGCACGGCGAGGGACCGGTGTGGTCACCCACCTGGGGCGGTCTGCGATGGGTGGACATGACGGCAGGTGACATCCTGTCGTTCGCCGACGACGGCTCGGTCACGCGGACCAGGGTCGGCACGATCGCCGCGGCGCTACGACCGCGCCGAGGCGGAGGAGCCGTCATCGCCGTCGAGCGCGGCTTCCTCCTCGAGGAGCCGGACGGCTCGACGGTGCCGTTGCCGCCGGTGTGGTCGGACCCGACCGTGCGGATGAACGAGGGCGGATGCGCACCGGACGGATCCTTCTACTGCGGCTCCATGGCCTACGACAAACGGGCCGGCGCGGGCGCGCTGTACCGCCTCGCCGCCGACGGCACCGTCACCGTCGTTCTCACCGATGTCACGGTGTCCAACGGCTTGGATTGGTCCCCCGACGACAATCTGGCCTACTACAACGACACCGACACCCACCGCGTCGACGCGTTCTCGTGGAACGAGGACATCGGCTTGCACGACCGGCGGTCGTTCGTCGAAATCCCGAACGACGGCCGACCCGACGGGCTGACCGTCGACGCCGAGGGCGGAGTCTGGACGGCGCTGTCCGGCGGTGGCGCCGTGCACCGGTACACACCGGACGGCCGGCTCGACGCGGTGATCACGTTGCCCACGCCCAAGGTCACCGCCTGTGCGTTCGGCGGCGACGACCTCGGCACCCTGTTCATCACCACGTCGCGGGAAGGACTGGCGCCCGGCGAAGACCCGCTCGCCGGTTCGCTTTTCAGCACTCGGCCCGGGGTGACGGGCCGCCCGGTAAGGCAGTACGCCGGATGATCGCCACATTGTTGATCATCGGCGCCACCGGTGACCTCACGTCGCGACTGCTGATACCCGCGCTCGCTCGCCTTCGCGCGTGCGACGCGCTGCCCACCGGGTTCCGGCTCATCGGGGCCGCCTTCGACGACTGGACGGACGACGAATTCCGAACCCATGTCCATCGCGCCGCGGCCGACGACACGGGCGACGACGTCGGACAGTGGCTCGCCGGCACCGCGGCATATCGACAACTCGACGTCACCGACGCCGATGCCGTCCGCCGCGTCGTAACCGACATCGCTCGCGGCGGCGGCGCCCTCGGCGTGTACATCGCCCTCCCGACCGCTCTGGTCGAATCCGCGCTCGACGCGCTGAGCGGCACCGCACTGCCGGAGGGCAGCAGAGTCGCGGTCGAGAAACCCTTCGGCACCGACGAGCGAAACGCCCGACAACTCAACGCGTTTCTGCTGCGCGCCGTCGGGGACGCCGGCGAAGCCGGGACCTATCGTGTCGACCACGCGCTGGGGATGACGAACGTGCACAACCTGTTGACTTTTCGCGTCTCGAATTCCCTGATCGCTGCCACCTGGAATCACGAAAACATCGAGCAGATCGACGTGCTGTGGGACGAGACGCTTGCTCTGGAAGGACGGGCGTCCTACTACGACAAGGCCGGTGCCCTCCGCGACGTCATGCAGAACCATATGACCCAGGTCCTGTGCGTCGCCGCCATGGAACCACCGACGACTTCGGCGTCCGCAGACATCCACGCGGCCAAATTGGCCCTGTTGCGCAAAACCCGTGCCGCGCAACGCCCCGACGGTACCTTCAAGGCCCACCGCGCCCGCTACACCAGCGGCGTGCTTCCCGACGGGACACCGGTGCCGGACTATGTGAACGAACCCGGCGTTGACCCGGAGCGGCAAACAGAGACGCTGGCCGAAGTCCATCTCGAGATCGACACGCCGCGCTGGCGCGGCACCAGGTTCGTGATGCGGGCGGGTAAGGCGCTGCCCGAGCGGCGTAAGGGCCTCGTGGTGCACTACGCAGGAGCCCACCAGACGCTGTGGGTCGGCATCGACGGCCCCGACGACATTCGACTGGAAATGCTCGGCTCCTCGCTGGGCCCGCCGGCGGGTAATCAACCGTTGTCGCTGAGCGCACCGGTTCCCCCGGCCGCCCTGCCGCCCTACGGCTACGTCCTTTCCGACTTTCTCACCGGCGGCCAGGAGTATTCGGTCACCGGCGACGAGGCCGTCGAAGCATGGCGAATCTTCGATCCCGTTCTGCGGCAATGGGACAGCGGACTTCTTCCGCTCGGCACCTACCCGGCCGGCGCCCAGGTGCCGATCGCGCACGACCCGGGGCCCGCGCGGTGAGCGGCACCGTCAAACGTTTGCCCCGGTCGCCACGGGGTAGGCGCCCTGCTGAGCGGGTCGACAACGATTGGCTGGAGTGCGGATGAGAAACATCGTCAGACTGGGGGCGCTCGTGTGCGTGACAGGGCTCATCGCCGCATGCCAATCCGAACCCGAACCCAATCAGCAGTCGTCTGATTCGGTCGCCCCCGCCGACATGGGTCACGTCGGCACGATCGACGACCGGTACCAGTCCTACAACGTCGAGATGCTCGAGGTGACGGGCGGGAAATTCTGGAAACCCTACGGTCCGGAACTGGAAGCCGCGCTGCAGGAACCGTCGCCGTCGAGCGCGCCAGAAGACAGCGACACGCCGTCGGGAATGATCCCGCTCTCTACGAGTACCGCCCGCCGATCGACCTGAGCAACCCGCGGTTGCGCACGCTCGCCGCCGCACTGGGTCCCGCCTATGTGCGCGTCAGCGGTACGTGGGCCAACACCACGTACTTCCCCGAGACGGCGGAGGCTCTCACGGAGCCGCCCCCTGGCTTCATGGGCGTACTGACGCACGAGCAGTGGAAAGGCGTCATCGACTTCGCCAACGCGGTCGACGCCCGGATCGCCACGTCGTTCGCGACCGGCACAGGTACGCGGAATCCCTCGGGCGCCTGGACACCCGAGCAGGCCCGCCGGTGGATCGATTTCACCGAGTCCGCCGGCGGGAAGATCGCCGCGGCCGAGTTCATGAACGAACCGACCGCAGCCGAAATGGGCGGTGCGCCAACGGGTTATGACGCGGGCGACTACGGCCGAGACTTCCAGTCGTTCCGCGCGTTCGCCGACCAGCGGGTGCCCGACATGATCGTCCTCGGGCCCGGTTCCGTCGGCGAGACCACCGGCGACTGGGGCGTGACCTACGGCGCCCAGGGCCTCCTGAAGACCAGGGATCTGCTCGCGCAGTCCCAACCGGCAAGCGTCGACGCCTTCTCCTACCATCACTACGGTGCCGTCTCGCGACGGTGTATTCAGATGGGAAATCAGACATCTCCCGAGGATGCGCTCACCGAACAGTGGCTGCGGCGCACCGACCAGACCCTCGAGTTCTACCGGACGCTCCGCGACGAATTCGAGCGGGGTAAGAAGTTCTGGAATACCGAAACCGCCGACGCCGCATGTGGCGGAAACCCCTGGGGCGGAACATTTCTCGACACCTTCCGATATCTCGACCAGTTGGGACGACTGGCCAGGCAGGAGGTGGCGGTGGTCGCCCACAACACGCTGGTCGCCAGCGATTACGGCCTACTGGATGACAAGACGTTGACCCCGAAGCCGAACTACTGGGGCGCGTGGCTGTGGCGCAATCTCATGGGCACGACGGTTCTGGACTCGGGCATACCCATCGAAACCGGTCGCCACGTCTACGCGCACTGCCTGCGCGGCACCCCCGGCGGTGTCGCCTTGCTGGTGATCAACAACGACAGGCAGGCACCTCAGACGCTGTCGATCCCGACCCCCGGTGAGAGCTACACCCTCTCGTCGATGTCGTCAGATGACCTCCAGGCCAAGAGCGTTCAGTTGAACGGGACCGAACTGAAGTTGGGCCCCAACGATGAGATGCCGCCACTCGTTGGCGAACCGACACCGGCGGGAGACGTCACATTCGAACCGGCGACCGTCACGTTCCTGGCCTTGCCCGGGGCCGGCAACAACGCGTGTCGTTGAGGGGCCGCCCCGCTGTTCAGTAGCTGCGTCTGAGCCGCATGAAGGCGGGTCGTCCGTCCGGGTCGTACACCGCGCGGTAGGCCGGTTCGACGAGCCAACGGTGCCAACCCGGGTTTTTGCCGGCGGAAACCGGCACATGCGTGCGCAGACGTCCGGTGGGCCGGGTTCCGCGACGGCCGGACCGGTACCAGCCGTCGAGGTTCGCGGCACTTCTCCGCATCGTCCCGGCAGCCTGGTCGAGGTCGAGAAGGGTTGTGTCGTCCTGTGTCTCGACGTGCTCGCGCATGAGTTGCAGCCGTAGCTCGCGCGCGAAGTGGCGCGCCCCGTCTCCGAGCCCGGCCGGGTCTTCCGGTGCGCGCGGGTCGCGCCGCGAGTCGAGTACGGCGGCGGCGATCTCGGCGTCGTAGGTCCATGACCTCATGTTGAGGTTCGCGCTGCCGACCAGTGCCCACACGTCGTCGACGATGCACAGCTTGGCGTGCACGTACACCGGTAGCCCCCGGTGGTTTTCGATGTCGAAGATCTGCACCCGTGCCCCGCCGGCCTCACGCACCATGTCGAGCGCTTCGTGGTGGCCGAACAGGGCTGCCTGCCGGGAGAACCTGTCCTCCACGTCGCTGAATCGGGGCACCACGGCGATCAGCTGCAGCCCCGGGGTTCGGCGCAGCGCCGCCGCGAACAGGCGGGCGACGTCGATCGACCACAGGTACTGGTCTTCGATGTACACGAGTCGCTCGGCTCGGCTGAGCGCCTTGACATATGCCCTCGCGATGCTGCGTTCCCCGCGCGGCGCGAAGCAGCTGGTTCGGCGCCTCGGATACGTCCGCAGAATCTGCACCGCGCACGTTCCGGCAGGTGCGGGGTCGGACCGGGTCGGCAGTGGCACCGCCGCTTTCGGGAGGCGGTGTATCCGGTCGTTGGCCCACTCCCATGGCCGGCGCGACAGCGCGGTGCGGTCTTGCCAACGTTCACGGAAGGTGCGTTCGACGTCGGCGACGACGGGTCCGCGCAACTCCAATTGCACATCGTGTTGTGCGGGGGTACGACCGTATCGATCGCTGCTGGCGCTCGGTTGGGGATCACCGGCGTGTTCGGCGTCGTCGCGGTGGCCGTGCGCGCAGTCGATGCCGCCGAGAAATGCGACGTCCTCGCTTGGCCGCGCGAGATACCGTGCGATGAAAGCCTTCTGGTGATGTGAGCCGAAGGCTCGCACCCGTTGGTCGAGCATGACGTGACCGCCGGCGGCGTTGATGGTGCGGGCGGAGTCCCGGTTGGGGCCGAGCTGGTAGCCGAGCGCGGCCGGGTATGAGCGCCAGAGGAGCCCGCGGACGTGCGCGCCGCGTCGAGCCGCCGCCCGCAGCGCCCGCGAGACGGTCGGACCTTCGGTGCGAAGCAACTCCGTGCGGTCCATCCGCCAGCCCAGCAAGAGGAGCAGATCATCCTCACCGAGTCCTTCGCAGGCGGCGAGAAGGGCAGCGAAGTACGTGTCGCCGTGCACCAATGGCCGCACGGTGTTGCCTTCGGTGAAGGCGTGCAGTCCGCTCGCGTCGTTCCCGCGCTCCGCGGCCGTCAGCAGCCAGTCCTCCGGCGAGCCACCCCGAGCCGGCCCCAGCCCGGCCGCTTCGCGCAGGTGTGGCAGCAGCTCGACACCGTTGGGGGCCTTCACCACCGGGACATCGGAAACCTCCACGGAGCGAACGGTTCTCGCAGCGGGCGGGTCGACGGCCTGTCGCAGCCCCAGTGCAGCGATGCGCCCAGGCGCCCGGCGGACAAGATCACCGAACAGGGTGGGGTCGTGCCCTGCGTCGTCTCCGATCAATACCCACCGCACGTCGAGCCGGTCGGCGAGAACACCTTCGACGGCCGCCCGTTTTGCGGTCAAGCCGCCACCGAACAACCAGGTCGGCGCTTTGGTGTCCGGCGCTGCGAGCAACCGGCCCGCGGGGTATCCGTCCCGTTCAAGCATTCTGCGCAGCGAACGCCGATGCTTCTGGGGAACGGCACTCACGTAGACGACGACGGGATCGTCTCGTCCGCGCGCCAGTTCACCAACCAGGTGCGGCATTCCGAACACCGATCGCCTGTCCGTGGTCGATCGGCGCAGCCTCGACCGCACGCGCAGCCACTGCCGGGCAATTGTTCCCAACCGCAACATGCCGTCGATGTCGACGATCACGCCGATCGGCGCCGACTCATCCATCGCGTGTCCGTGATCGCGCCTCGACCTTCCGTTCCCGGGTCTCAGGACCGCAGTCGACGCTGCCGACGCACCCGCGGCTCATGACGCATCCGCCTCCTGCCGCTCATCTTGGAGACGGTCCTTGCTGCGCAGCAGACGAAGCAGGGTCACGAGCAGCAGACCGCCCACCACGTTGCCGACGACCGTGTAGCCGAACCACGTCGCCCAGTTGCCGTACCCGAATGGCGCACCGGCGATGAGCGCACCGAAGATCAACAGCGAGTCCAGAATCGAGTGGAACATCTGTAGGCCGGCCAGTAGGAAACCGCCGGCGACCGCGGCGGCGATCTTGCCGAACGTCGACTCGGTCCCGTGCTGCATGCGCGTCATCAACGTGATGACCATGCCGCCGAGCAGGGACAGCGTCACCGTCTCCGCCGACAGCGGGGCGGTGGCGAAGTGGGTGGCCGACTCGATGGTCTGCGCATGCAGTTTCGGGTAGGCCGTCATGATCAGCCACATGATCGCCCAGCCCCCAACGAGATTGGCGATCAGCGTCCCGCTCCAGAGCTTCAGCAGCTGCCCGACGCTGGCGCGTTTGGCCACGACCGTGGTGACCGGCACCAGGAACCCCTCGGTGAACAGCTCGCTGCGGCCGAGCAGCAGCGCGAGGAACCCGATCGAGAACGCGATACCGGCGAGCAGGTGGTTGTGCGTGGCGGCCAACACCGACAGGTAGGCGAGTACGCCGACCGCGACCTCGGTGCCGCCGAAGAAGCCGGTGACCAGAACTTCGCGCCACGTCCGGTGCAGACGCTGGGTGCCCTCGTCGACCATCCGCGCGAAGGCGCCCTCCAACTCGTCCTCGATCGGGCTGTTCGACTCACCCATCTGACGTCGCTGTGTCTCGCTCATGTGCGGCCCTTCCCCGAATCGATGACGGTCAGGGGTACCCGTCCGCCGCCGCGCCGAAGCACCCCGGCCCGTGCTCACGGCGTTGTGGGACGGCGACAACCGGCTGCGTCGAGGTTGTCGGGCACCGGCAAGCAAAGGGCGGCGATCGGGCTCACCATGGGTGAAAGAGGCAACAGCGCGAGAGGAGAGCACGGTGTACCGCCCGGGTCGCAACGATCAACCCCAGAACGTCGTTCGGTTGGGTGACGACCAGGGGTGGGCCACCTTCACCCTCCGCGTGCCCAGGTGGCCGGCGCTGATGCGTCTGCGGGGGCGCGATCCCCTGGTCCGCTCCGTGGATCGGATCGAGGCCCTGATCATGACCTTGGCCGTCGCCTTGTCACTGTTCGCCGTGCCGATCGCCGGCACCGTCGGCACCGCACTGTTCGACTCCAAGCGCGGGGCTCCCCACGCGGCGATGGAAGCCGTCACGGCCGGCGCACTCGTCCTGCTCGCTGCCCTCGGAACGGCGGCGGCTGTCGTGCTGATCACCCGCGCGGTGTGTAACCGCGTCCGCTCCGCCCGGTGGCAGCGGGGCCTCGACAGCCTGATCGACGGCCGGGGCCAGGCTCGTATGCAGTAGCGACCCGGGCCCGCCGGCCGCCTCTCGGATGTCCCAATCGGAAATCCCCCGGTGTCGCGATTCGTGATTTACACCCGGCCGCCGAGGCCCAACCATGGACCCAGCTAGCCAGGAGAGGCGGTTGGGATGACGATCAGTGCGGCCGAGCGCGCGCAACTGCGTTCGGCGGTGCGCGAGTTGCTGGGTGACAGGTGCACCGAGGACGACGTGCGCAGAGTGATGGCCTCCGACGACGGCTTCGACCGCGACTTGTGGCGCCGGCTCGCCGATCAGGGCTTGCTCGGCATGCTCGTCGACGACGAACTCGGCGGTCTGGGCTTCGGCGCACTCGAGCTCGAGGCCGTCGCCGAGGAGACGGGTGCGGCACTTCTGCCCGCTCCGTTCATCTCCAGCGCGGTGTTGACGGTGACGCTCGTGCAGGCCGCGGGCTCCGACGAGGACAAGCGCCGACTCCTGCCGGGACTCGCCGACGGCACGGCCATCGGCACCGTCGCGGTCACCGGACAGTCCGGCTCCTGGACGGCGCAAGGTGTCGACGTCGAGGCCGGCGCCGACGGCTCCCTCACCGGCGCAGCACACTACGTCACCTGGGGTCAGGTGGCCGATGTCCTGCTCGTCGTCGCGCGCACCGCCGACGGTGTCGGTGTCTTCGAGGTGGCGCCGGACGCCGAGGGTCTCACCCGCACCGCGGCAACGGTTTTCGACCCGACCGTGCGGTTGTCGACGTTCACCTTCGCTTCTACACCCGCGCGGCGGCTCGGCACCGCCGGATGGGACGCCGTACAGCAGGCCCTGGACCACGCCGTGATCGCCTCGGCCGGCGAGCAGGTGGGCGGCTCGCGCCGGCTCTTCGATCTGACCGTCGACTACCTCAAGACCCGCGTCCAGTTCGGTCGCCAGATCGGCAGCTTCCAGGCGCTCAAGCACATGGCCGCCGACCTTCTGATCGAGGTCGAGAACGCGACATCGGCCGCCCAGCACGCGGCCGCCGAGAGGGCCACGCGGAGCGAAAGTGCCGACGGGGCGGTCGCATTGGCCGGTTTCGCCTGCGCCGAGGCCTACGAGACCATCGCCATGAACGCGATCCAGATGCACGGCGGTATCGGTTTCACCTGGGAGCACCCCGCCCACCTGTTTTTGCGCAGAGCGCGCACCGGCCTGCAGTTGTTCGGCGGCCCGCGCCTGCATCGCGAGCGCTACCTCGTCTCGAGAGGTGCCTGACATGACTCCTGCGCAATTGGACGCCCTGCCCACCGCCGACGAGCTGCGCGCCGAGGTCCGGGAATGGTTGCGCGACAACTGGACTCCACTGCCCAAGTCCGACGACCCGTGGGTGTCGTCACCCGAGCGGATCGCCTGGCTGGAGAAGGTGCTCGACGCCGGCTACGCCGTGCCGACCTATCCCACCGAGTGGTTCGGCCGCGGATATCCGAGCGACCTCGCGGCCGTCATCGGCCAGGAGTTCTCGGCGATCAAGGCGCCGGGGTCGCGGCAGGACAAGTACAACATCCCGGCCAACACCACCCTCAAGCTCGGCACCGAGAGAATCAAACAGGATCTGCTGCGCGATTTCCTGGTCGAGCGGTCCCGCACGTGCCTGCTCTACAGCGAACCGGGCGCCGGTTCCGACCTGGCCAGCGTGCGCACCACCGCCGTCCGCGACGGTGACCAGTGGGTGGTCAACGGGCAGAAGGTGTGGACGTCGGGCGCGCTCACCGCCGATTACGCCCTGCTGCTGGCCCGCACCGATTGGGATGTGCCCAAACACAAGGGGTTGAGCCTGTTCATCATGCCGATGAAGCAGCCCGGCATCGAGGTGCGCCCGCTGGTGCAGATCACCGGTGAATCGCACTTCAACGAGGTGTTCATCAACGATGCGACCGTCTCCGACGACTACCTGCTGGGCGGCGAGGGCAACGGATGGCGCGCGCTTCAGACCGCGCTGGCCTACGAACGGTCCATCATGGGTGACAGTGGTCGCGGCTCGCGTAACCGCAAGGCGGACAGCCTGATAGAACTCGCCCGCGAGTACGGGGTCCTCGACGATCCCGCGGTGCGCTACCCGCTGGCCAAGGTGCTGGCCATGCGAGAGCTGAACCGGCTCAACAACGCGCGCGCGAAAGCCAGTACGTCACAGGGCACGTCGAGCTCGATCATGTCGCTGGGCAAGCTCGCGATGTCGAAGATCCTGCACACCGAGGCGGCGATGAAGACACAGATCATCGGCGCACAGGCCTTGTTGGCCGGCCCCGATAACCCGGTGGCCGACGACGTCAACTTCCTGACGCTCAACGCGTTCTTCACCTCGATCGGCGGCGGCACCGACCAGATCCAGCGCAACATCATCGGGGAACGCGTGCTGGGACTGCCCAAGGAACCCGAGGCAGACCGCGACATCCCGTTCCGCCAGGCCCGCAGGAGCTGACCCGTGCCCCACGCTGCCGCATACGATCCGCCGCTGTCGGGGATGCGGATCCTCGACCTGAGCTCGGGGCCGATGAGCGCGGTCGGCCGGCTGCTCGCCGACCTCGGGGCGCGCGTGACGGTGCTGCGCCTGCTCGGTGTCACCGACGACGACGCGGTGGGCCCGCACGTCGCAGGGGTAGATGTGCAGACCGCCATCGACCGGCACGGCATGGAGACGGTCGAGCTTGATCCGTCGACCGCGGCGGGCCGGTTCGAGTTCGCGAAATTGCTTGGCGGCACCGACATCCTGATCGAGAGCACCCGGCCCGGATCGCGCGCCGAGGCGACGCTGGCGGTGCGTGAGATCCGTAGGCAGCACCCGACGTTGGTGATCCTGCCGCTCAGCGACTTCGGCCGCGACAACGACTACCGCACCTGGCAGGGCAGCGGTCCGGTGTTCCACGCCTTGACCAGCGAGCTGTCGCGATCCGGCATCCCGGGCCGCGAGCCGTTGGTCCCGCCTGCCGAACTGCCCTTCCACGTGGCCGCCGCGCAGGCCGCGGTGATGGCCGTCGCGGTCTACCTCGACCGTTTGCGCACCGGTGAGGGTGACCTGATCGACTTCTCGATCCTCGAAGGGGCGATGCAAACGCTCGACCCGCCGTTCGGTTCGGCGGGCAGCGCGTCGGCCGGCGTCGCGGTGAAGCTGCAGCAGCGCGATTGGGACGCCGAACGTCAGCGCTACCCCATCATCCCCTGTAAGGACGGCCACGTCCGCATCTGCATCCTGGCCAAGCGGCAGTGGCGCGGCATGTTCACCTGGATGGGCAGCCCCGAGGAGTTCGCCGACCCCTCATACGACAAACTCGGAAAGCGGTTCCGCTCACCGAATCTGCTCGACGCGATCGCCGCTTTCTGCGCGGACAAGACCCGCGCGGAGCTGGAGTCCCAGGGTCAGGCCCACGGCGTTCCCACGGCGGCGGTGCTGACCCTGTCGGAGGCGTTGACCGCCGAACACTTCAGTGCGCGTGGCTTTTTCCGCGATGTGGAGCTGGCGCCCGGCGTCGTGGCCCCGATCCCGGTCGGTGTCTGCGAAATCGACGGCCATCGCGCCAGCGCACTCGACAGGGACTCGCATCGATCCGAACCCCTCACCGCCGCACCACTGTTGGCGAGTCGGCAGCGCCGGGCCGAGGGGCGGCCGCTGGAAGGGATCCGCGTCCTCGATCTCGGGGTCATCGTCGTCGGAGCCGACACCGGCCGGCTCTTCGGCGATCTGGGCGCCGACGTCGTCAAGATCGAACACTCCGCCCATCCCGACGGCCTGCGCGTCGGCAAGCTCACCACAATGACCCAGCCGTTCGCCGCGGGCCACCGCAACAAGCGCTCGATCGGGCTCGACCTGCGCACGGAGGAAGGTCTGGAACTCGCGCACCGCCTGGTGCGGGCCTCCGATGTGGTGCTGACGAACTTCAAACCCGGCGTCGCCGAAGCGCTGGGCATGGACCACGCGACGCTGCGACGGATCAACCCGGGCATCGTCGTGGTGGACAGTTCCGCTTTCGGTCCCAGCGGCCCGTGGGCCAACCGCCTGGGCTACGGGCCGCTGGTGCGCGCCGCCGTCGGGTTCACCAGTCAGTGGGTGTACCCGGGCGAGCCCGAGACGTTCTGCGACACCGTCACCGTCTACCCCGACCACGTCGCGGCCAGGATCGGCGCCCTGTCTGCGATTGCGTTGCTCCTGCGCCGGGAACGCACCGGCGAGGGCGGGTCGGCGAGCGTCGCCCAGGCCGAGGTGATGCTCAGTCATGTCGCCGCCGACATCGCCGCCGATGCTCTCGAGCGTGCCGGGCACCCCCGCTCCGGCACGGGACGCAGGACACCGTGGGGACTGTTCCCGGCCGCGGGCGACAACGAGTGGATCGCGATCACCGTGCGCGACGACGCCGAGTTGCAGGCGCTGCGCTGGGTCATCGGCCTGCCCGGCGACGGTGAGGTCGACCCCGACGCCGTGCGCGCCTGGACCGCGCGGCATTCGCGGATCGGGGCGATGGAAAGGCTGCAGGCCGCGGGCGTGCCCGCGGGTGCCGTCATGCACGCCGACGAGCTCCCGTCGTGGGGGTACTACCAGCAGCGGCGATCGTTCCGCGAGGAGCTTCACCCGCACGCAGACGTCCCGTTCACGATGGAGAACGTGCAGATCCACTGCGATCACGTCGCCGATCCCCCGTTGCTGCAGGCCCCGCTCATCGGCGAGCAGACCGCCGAGATCGCCACCGAACTCCTCGGCCTGAACCCGACGGAGATCGAGGCGCTACATCGGCGAAGGGTGCTCGAGACCACCACAGGCGACGTGCACGTCTGACCCGGGTGCACCGGTGATCTCGTAGCATTCGGGTGGCACGGCACCCGTACGAGACACCGCAGGAATGGACATCGACTTCACCAGGCTCAGGTACTTCGTCGCCGTGGCCGACGAACTGCACTTCAAGCGGGCTGCCGACAAGCTGATGATCACGCCGCCCCCACTGAGCAAGCAGATCAAGCTCCTCGAGAAGGAACTCGGCGGACCGTTGTTCGAGCGCGGCTACCACGACGTGCGGCTGAGCCCGCTCGGCGAACGATTGATCGGCCCGGCCCGCGAAATCCTGCGACAGGTCGAAGAGTTCAAAGCCACCGCGAAGCGCGGTGTGCAGGGTCCGGCTCCGCTTCGGCTGAGCGCCACCGCCTATGCGCCGTCCGACCTGCTCGCGCAACTGGAGACGGTGCTGACCGACCTGCCCGTCCCGACGGAGTTCGGAGTTCCCGGGTCGGGTACCGAGGTCGCCGCCAAGCTGATCGCCGGACAGGCAGAGCTGGGCCTGATCCACCTGCCCGCCGGTGACCAACGCCTGCGCCACAAGGTGGTGGCCAGCTATCAGGGTGCGCTCGCGGTGCGCTTCGACGATCCCCTGGCCGCCAAAGACCTTGTGGCGATCGACGAACTGCGCGACCGGGAGGTCGTGATCGACTTCGCCCGGCCCAATCCGGTGGTGCTGGCCGGGTTGACCCGACAACTCAACAGCCGCGGTGTTCACCGCATCGTCCGCACCACCAACCAGCGCGGCGGCGAACTCGAGATGGCCACCGCTGTGTTCAACCGGCATCTCGTCGCGCTGGTGAGTTACGCACCCGACTCGTTCATCGGCAAGATGTTCTCCCCGCCGGAGTTCAAGTTGGTGCCGATCGACGAAAGCAACTGGCCCCCAGCGCGAATCGCACTCGCTTGGGCGCCCGAGCGGCTGCGGAGCAGGCTCACCGAGGTCGAGCAGGCCGCCGAGCAGATCGCCGACCGGCTGGGGCCGGTGCATCGAGGTGCCTGAGACTTCACTCACCGACATCGCACAAGGGCTGGGCGCCGATCCCGACGCGCTGTTCACGGCCTTCGCCGCCTGGGCCGAGGCCAACGGCACCGTGCTGTATCCGGCGCAGGAGGAAGCGCTGATCGAGTTGGTCAGCGGCGCCAACGTCATCCTGGCGACCCCGACCGGTTCGGGGAAGTCGCTGGTGGCCACGGGCGCGCTGTTCGCGACGCTGGCCCGATCCGGTGCACGGCACGGCCGCAGCTTCTACACCGCGCCGATCAAGGCGCTGGTCAGCGAGAAGTTCTTCGCGCTGTGCAAGGTGTTCGGCGCGGACAACGTGGGCATGCTGACCGGTGACGCCGCGGTCAACGCCGAGGCACCGATCATCACCTGCACCGCCGAGGTGCTGGCCAACATCGCGCTGCGCGAAGGGGCCGACGCCGACATCGCGTTGGTGGTGATGGATGAGTTCCATTTCTACGGCGACCCGGACCGCGGATGGGCGTGGCAGGTTCCCCTGCTGGAGCTGCCGAAGGCGCAGTTCCTGCTGATGTCGGCGACGCTGGGTGACGTTTCGTTCCTGCGCGACGACCTCACCCGGCGCACCGGCCGGCCGACGGCGCTGGTGGCCAACGCCGAACGCCCAGTGCCGCTGTTCTTTTCGTATGCGACCACTCCGATGCACGAGACGATCGGCGATCTGCTCGAGACCGCGCAGGCCCCGATCTACGTCGTGCACTTCACCCAGGCCTCGGCGCTGGAGCGCGCGCAGGCGTTGATGAGCGTCAACGTCAGCACCAAAGAGCAGAAGGCCGAGATCCGGGAGATGATCGGCGCGTTCCAGTTCTCCACGGCCTTCGGCGCGACGCTGTCCCGGTTGGTGCGACACGGTATCGGGGTGCACCACGCCGGGATGCTGCCGAAGTACCGCCGGTTGGTCGAACAGTTGGCGCAGGCCGGTCTGCTCAAGGTGATCTGCGGCACCGACACGCTGGGTGTCGGCATCAATGTGCCGATCCGCACGGTGGTGTTCTCGGCGCTGTCGAAGTACGACGGGGTGCGCACCCGGCTGCTCAATGCGCGCGAGTTCCACCAGATCGCGGGTCGGGCCGGGCGGGCCGGCTACGACACCGCGGGCACCGTCGTCGTGCAGGCGCCCGACCACGAGGTGGAGAACCTCAAACAGTTCGCCAAAGTCGCCGACGACCCCAGGAAGCGCCGGAAGCTGGTGCGCCGCAAGGCTCCCGAGGGCATGGTGCCGTGGAACGAGTCGACCATGAACCGGTTGATCGAGGCCACGCCCGAACCGCTGACCAGCAACATGCGGGTGTCGACGGCGATGATGCTCGACGTCATCGACCGCCCCGGCGACCCGTTCGAGGCGATGCGGCGGCTGCTCACCGACAATCACGAGCCGCGCAAACGGCAGTTGCAGCACATCCGCGAAGCCGTCGGTATCGCGCGCTCACTGCTACAGGCCGGTGTGGTGGAGCGCCTCGACCAGACCGGTCCCGACGGCAGCAGATACCGGCTGACCGTCGACCTGCCGCCGAACTTCGCGTTGTATCAACCGTTGTCGACATTCGCTCTGGCCGCCGTCGATGTGCTCGATCCGACATCGGAAACCTCTGCACTGGATGTGGTTTCGGTGATCGAGGCGACGCTTGAGGATCCGCGCCAGATCTTGGCGGCGCAGCTGAACAAGGCCCGAGGCGAAGCCGTCGCCGCGATGAAGGCCGAAGGCATCGAGTACGACGAGCGCATCGAACTGCTCGACGACATCACCTACCCCAGGCCGCTCGAGGAGTTGCTCGAGCACACCTTCGAGGTCTACCTGCAGAGCAACCCGTGGGCCGCCGACGCCGCGCTGTCCCCGAAGTCGGTGGTGCGCGAGATGTGGGAACGCGCCATGACGTTTCGCGAATACGTCAGCGAGTACGGCCTGACCCGCGCCGAGGGGGCGGTGCTGCGCTACCTGTCCGACGCGTACAAGGCGCTGCGGTCCGGGGTTCCCGCCGCGGCCAGGACCGAGGAACTCAGCGATATCGTCGAGTGGCTCGGCGAGCTTGTCCGCCAGGTGGATTCGAGCCTGCTCGACGAGTGGGAGCAGCTGACCGACCCCGACCGGCCACATGACGCGCCGGCCGCGGCGCCGGTCGCGCCGCGCCCGCTGTCCGGCAACCAGCGTGCGTTCACGGCGATGGTGCGCAACGCGTTGTTCCGGCGGGTGCAGTTGTTCGCCCGCTTGCGCTGGGACGAACTCGGCGCTCTGGACAGCGGTTCGGGATGGACGGCGGCGCGCTGGGAGCAGGTCGGGCAGGACTACTTCGACGAGCATGACGACGTCGGCACCGGCGCCGACGCGCGCGGTCCGGCGCTGCTGATCATCGACCGTGCGCCCGAAGTGTGGCGGGTGCGGCAGGTTTTCGACGATCCTGCGGGCGACCACGACTGGGGCTTGGATGTCGAGGTCGACCTTGTCGCCTCCGACGAGGCCGGCGCGGTCGTCCTGCGGGTCGTCGACGCCGGCCGGTTCGACTGAGCGACGCGCGACGCCTTCCCGCCGAGTGTGGCCTTGCGTCACACTTGTCGCGGATTCGCGTGACACAACCCCACGCTCGGCGGAACGCTCTGTGTGATTACCGGTGAGCGCCTACGGGTACGGAGTCGGACATGACATCTCCAGACGAGAACGTAACGCCAGAGCCCGCCACCAAGGACGCCGACGTGATGGCGCCCGCCACTCCCGGAGCCGAGGCGCTGCCCCTGCCCGAGGACCAGGTCGACAAGCCCTCCGAAGGTTAGTTGGATCCGCGCCGGGTGGCCCGATGGAATCGGCCCGCGCGGCCTCGCGTTGGATCGGTTCATGGCGATTGACGATCTCTTTCGACCGTTCACGGTCCGCTCCCTGACGGTGCCCAACCGGTTCGCGATGGCCCCGATGACCCGTCAGGCCTCGCCGGGCGGGGTGCCGGGCGCCGACGTGGCCGGGTACTACCGTCGGCGGGCCGCGGGCGGGGTCGGGCTGATCATCACCGAGGGCATACGGCTACCGGTTCCGGCCGCCGGATACCCGGCCAGCGTCCCGACGATCGCGGGCGACGAGGTGCTCGCCGGCTGGCGGCGGGTCGTCGGTGCGGTTCACTCCGAGGGCGGAACGATCGCCGCGCAACTGTGGCATCAAGGCGTGCAGCGTGACGACGCCGACGGTGTGGTGCCCGTCGGCCCCTCGGGCGTCGACGGCCGCGGTCGGCCTCGGGGCCGGGCGCTCGAGGCCCGCGAACTACATCAACTCGCCGACCAGTACGCCGAAAGCGCCGCCACCGCTCGGGAAGTCGGCTTCGACGCGGTTGAACTTCACGGTGCCCACGGCTACCTGCTCGACGAGTTCTTCTGGGACCGAACTAATCTGCGCACGGACGAATACGGCGGGTCGCTGACCGCGCGCACCCGGTTCCCTGCTGAGGTGGTGGCCGCGGTCCGCGCCGCCGTCGGCCCGGACTACCCGATCATCTTCCGGTTCTCCCAGTGGAAGGGCACCGACTACACCGCGTCCATCGCCGTCGATCCGAGCGAATTGCAGGAACTGCTGGCGCCACTGGTGGATGCCGGGGTCGACGTTCTGCACCCGTCGACGCGCAGGCACTACGCACCGGCGTTTCCCGATCACGACGGCGAGTTGAGCCTGGCCGGCTGGACAAGGAAGGTCACCGGCCTGCCCGTCATCGCGGTCGGCTCGGTCGGGCTGGAGACGCAGTTCCGCAGCGAGAAGCAAGGCCAGGTGATCCAGCCTGCCCCCGTCGACCGGCTGGTCGAGCAGTTCGACGCCGACGAGTTCGACATCGTCGCCATCGGTCGGGCCCTTCTCGCCGATCCGGCGTGGGTCAACCGACTGCGCGACGGGAACCTCGACGGGTTCGCCGGATACGACCCCGAGATCGCGCTGGCAAAGCTCGCGTGAGCGTTCTCGGCGACACCTCGCGCCAATCGATCATTCCGATAGCGCGTCAATCGCCGCTTGGAGCTTGTCACCGACTTCCTCGGCGATCGGTTTCAGTCCCGGCTCCTCGGTGACGTCCACAAGCAACTGCGGGTTCATCGCCTCGACGAGCGTCGTTTCCGGGTCATCGGGGTCGGTGCGCACCACGACGTTGCACGGCAGCAGTAGACCGATCTGACGCTGCGCGTTGATCGCCCGGTGTGCCAGCGGCGGGTTACACGCGCCGAGGATGAGGTAGTTCTCCATGTCCTCGTCGAGTTTGTTCTTCAGCGTCGCCTTCACGTCGATCTCCGTCAGTACGCCGAACCCTTGTTCGGCCAGCGCCTCGCGGGTGCGTGCCACCGCTTCGTCGAACGATGTCTTCAGGCTCGTGGCCAGGGCGATGCTCATGATGACTCCTCTGTCGATCGTGAATGGTCAGGCCAGTGCGAGGAACAGCTTCTCCAGTTCGGCCTCGGTCATGGGCCTCTCGTTACCCTCTTGGTCGCCGGTCATGCATTCCCGCAGACCCGTCGCGACGATCTTGAAGCCGGCACGATCGAGCGCTCGCGACACCGCCGCGAGTTGAGTGACAACGTCCTTGCACTCGCGCCCCTGCTCGATCATCGCGATCACGCCGGCGAGTTGCCCTTGCGCGCGCCGCAGCCGGTTGAGCACGGCGCCGATGGCCTCTTGATCACCAACCATGGTGGTTCCTTTCGTCGTGGTTTCCATATTACCCGCGGGGGTATGCCTAGCCAGGCTCAACGCCTCGGCCGAGGTGACGATTCCCCTGGAACTGGCGTCGGAATAGATACCGGCTGGGGTAGGCTGTTATACCTCGGGGGGTATTTTCGCCGATCCTGGAGAGGGGTTCTGCTCATGTGTTACGCGGTCCGGTGCCCGACCTGCGGCAAGACGACTTGGGACGGCTGCGGCCAGCATGTTGACGAGGTGATGCGTTCGGTGCCCACCGCACAACAGTGCCGTTGTGAGCGGGTCACCGAGCCTCCGCGTCGCCCCGCTAACAGATTCTGGCGCCGGTAGCCGGGTACAGGACGTTGCATGGCATTGGCGGCAGGCCTGGGTCTCGGCGCGCTGATCGGCGTACTGCTGGGACTGCTCGGCGGCGGGGGTTCGATCCTCGCCGTGCCGGCACTGGTGTACGGGGTGGGTCTCGGCATCGAGGAGGCCATTCCGATCTCTCTGGTTGTCGTGGCCGTGGCATCAGCCGTTGGTGTGCTGCCCAAAATCCTTGCCGGGCAGGTTCGCTGGCGCATGGCGGGCATCTTCGCGGTGGCCGGTATCCCGGCGACCATCCTCGGCAGCGCCATCAGCAGACACCTGCCCGAGTCGGCGCTGCTGATTGGGTTTGCGGTCGTCATGGTGGTCGCCGGCATCCGCATGCTGGCCGATCCGGACAGCACCGGGTCCGCGTGCGAGGTGCGGGCGGGGCAGGTCAATTGGCGCCGGTGTGCGCCGCGGTCGATCGGGGCCGGTCTTGTCGTGGGCTTGCTGACCGGCCTGTTCGGTGTCGGCGGCGGCTTCCTCATCATCCCGGCACTCGTCGTGGTCCTCGGCGTCGAAATATCCACGGCCATAGGCACTTCGCTACTGATCATCGTCGCCAACTCGCTCGCCGGCATCTTCTCCCATCTTCAGGGCATCAGCGTCGACTGGTCACTCACCGCGACGTTCGTCGCCGCCGCGACGGCCGCCTCGCTGGTCGCGGGATACTTCGGCACCAAAGTCGACACCGATCGCCTGCAGCGCTGGTTCGCCTACCTCGTATTCGCCGTCGCCGCATACGTTCTCGTCGACACCATCTTCCTCCGTTGACCACAGAAGGGAAACCCATGGACGTCTCGATCATCGAAACCTCCGGACTCGGTGACCGCAGCTATCTGATCAGTCACGGCGACGTCGCCGTTGCGATCGATCCGCAGCGAGACATCGACCGAGTACTCGCTCTTGCCGGTGGCCTCAAGGCCCGCATCACCCATGTGCTGGAAACGCACCTGCACAACGACTACCTGACCGGCGGACTCGAACTGTCACGGACCGTCGGCGCCGAGTACGTGGTGCCCGCTGGTGACGACGTGAGTTACCGCCGACGTGCCGTCAGTGACGGTGACGTCATCGACGCCGGACAGATCCGGTTGGAGGCCATGCACACGCCCGGTCACACCCACCACCACATCAGCTATGTTCTTCGCGACGACAACGACGACGTGCAGGGTGTTTTCACCGGAGGATCGATGTTGTTCGGCACGACCGGGCGGACGGACCTGATCAGCGCGGATGCCACCGAAGAACTCACCCGTGCGCAGTACCACTCCGTCCGCAAGCTCGCCGATCGCCTGCCCCCCGAGACTCCGGTCTACCCGACGCACGGATTCGGCAGCTTCTGTTCGGCCACACCGGCTTCCGGTGATGAGTCGACCATCGGTGAACAGCGGCACACCAACCCGGCATTGACACAGGACGAACAGAGCTACGTCGACGAACTGCTGGCCGGACTGTCGGATTACCCTGCGTACTACGCACACATGGGCGTCATCAACGGCCGGGGACCGGCGCCCGTCGACCTGACATCCCCTGAGCCGATCGATCCCGCCGAATTACGGCGCCGCCTCGAGGCCCGCGAGTGGGTGGTCGATCTGCGCAGCCGGACCGCGTTCGCCGCCGGACATCTGCAGGGCTCGTTGGGTTTCGAGCTGTCGGGCTCGTTCGTCAGTTACTTCGGCTGGCTGTACGACTGGGGTGCTCCAGTGACACTCATCGGGGAGTCACCGGAGCAGATCGCCGACGCCAAACGTGAACTGGTGCGCATCGGAGTGGACCGGCTGACCGGAGCCGCCACCGGAAACATCGACGAACTGTGCGACGGATTCCCACTCGGCTCATATTGCGTCGCCGACTTCGGCCGGCTGGCCGACCAACGCCGAACGGAGGCGGTGACGGTGCTCGATGTGCGGCAGACCCACGAGTACGAGTCCGAGCGCATCCCGGAGGCGGTGAACATACCGCTGCACGAACTACCCAAGCGGCTCAACGACGTCCCGCCCTCAACGGTCTGGGTGCACTGTGCCTCCGGGTATCGGGCGTCGATCGCGGCGTCGTTCCTCGACCGCGCCGGCCACGACGTCGTTCTCATCGACGACGACTTCGACAACGCCACAGCCCAGGGCCTCACCGCGCGAACCTAGGGTTCGGAATCCTCGCAAACGGGCATGCAGCGCACATCCGCGCGAACGTGAGGAGCCCACATGGTGAGCCGGACGGCCGACAGAAGATCGACCTCCACAGTGCTGTTGGCACTTGTCGTCGGTGTGGCCACCGCGGCCACGCTCGTCGTCAACTACCTCGCCAACAGCCTGCCGATCAACGGCCAGACCACCGGTGACGTCACCCGTCGCGTCGAGGTGTACTTCGTGCCCGCCGGTTACGTCTTCTCCATCTGGAGCGTCATCTACCTCGGGCTGATCGCCTACACCGTGTACCTGGGTCTGGCACTCGCGCAGCGCCGTGCCGACAGCGGTGCCGCACGCGCGATCGCGCCCTGGTACGTGCTGACCGCCGCTGCCAACTGTTGCTGGCTGTTCGCGTGGCACCACAACCAGTTTCCGCTGAGCATGCTGGTGATGGTGGTGCTGCTGGTCGCCCTCATCGTCATCTACCGCCTGCAAGCCTCGCGCCCACCCACGTCGACGCTCGAGCGGTGGACGGTGCACATCCCGTTCCGGGTGTACCTGGGCTGGATTTCGGTCGCGACCATCGCCAACGCGACCATCACCCTCGATGACGCCGGCTGGTCGGGTTTCGGTCTCTCGGAACCGACCTGGGGCGTCATCATGGTCGCGGTGGCGGCCGCACTCGGACTGGTGATGAATCTGCGCCACCGCGACATCGCCTACGGTCTCGTGATCATCTGGGCATTGATCGGCATCGCGGTGCGCCTAAGCGACACCACATCGGTCCTGATCGCCTCGTTGGCCGGTGCGGCGGTGGTAGGCATCGCCGTGCTCATCGCCGCGCAACAGCTGCGCAGCCGAACCGCCTGACGGGCATACACACGTGCTTGCGCGGCTTGGTCAGTTGAAAATCCGAGGTGATCTCGGCGGCGCGAGCCGGAGACATCTTGAGCAGTTTCTCGTTGTACGGCTCCGCTCGCCCCCGCTGCGCAGCGGTGACCCGCACCGGACAGTCCTCCGTAAGCACCTCGGCGCGAAGCGATTCGGTGAATCTGCGGACTTCGAATTTCGTCGTGCAATACGCCGACATGGATGCTGTCCGAGCAAGCTGTTCAAGCTGGAGATGTTCACGAGATGCCCGTCGCGCGAGGCGATGAGGTGCGGTAGAAACTCCTTCGTGCCGTTGATGACGCCCCACAGGTTGACGTCGACGATCTGTTCGTATGTCTCGTAGTCGTTCTCGAGCAACGGGGCGGCACCGCACCGCGACGCGCAAGACCGATGGCCAACGCACGTTCGATACCCGACTCGGCGCCGGTGACCACCGCTACCTTCCCGTCGAAATCTGTCACGGCTCGTCAGCAACGCCTGCGCTGACATTTCGCGATGCCACTGCCTCGTATGCGTCCAGATCGAAATGTTTCGTCTGCCGGCGGAACCGGAACGTGAAGTCGGGCCACAGGGTGGTGTTGTTGCCGTGGGCGTCCAGATACCAACTGGCACAACCCCCGGTCATCCACACCGAGCCTGCGAGCTTGTCCTGCAATTCCTCGTTGTAGGCGTCCAGTACGTCCTGGCGCACGTCAACACGGCTCAGGCCGCGGCTCGTCATCGTGGTGATGGCATCGACGACGTAGTTCACCTGCGATTCGATCATGTACACCATCGATGTGTGCCCGAGTCCGGTGTTGGGTCCGATGAGGATGAACATGTTCGGGTAGCCGGCGATCGTCGTGCCCTTGTAGGCACGCATGCCCTTGTCGGCGAAGGTCTGACTCAGGCTCCGTCCGTCGCTACCACAGATGGTGTCGAACATCGGCGAATCGGTGACGTGGAATCCGGTCGCCACGATGATCGCGTCGACCTCACGAGCGGTGCCGTCCTTGGTGATGATGCGGCGCCCGTCGATCTCGCGGATGCCGTCGGTGACGAGATCGACGTCGTCGCGGTCCAGCGCCGGATACCAGTCATTGGCGATGAGCATGCGCTTGCAACCGATTCGGAAGGTCGGCGTCACCTTGCGTCGCAACTCCGGATCGCGGATCTCTGTGCGGATCTTGGCGCGGGCGATCAACTCGAACAGCTTCATCAGGCGAGGGTTCTTCGCCAGTCCGACCACTTGGGTCTCACGGGCCGCGTAGATGCCCGCCCGGGCGAGCCACAGAACTCCGGGGATGTTGCGGAAGACCCAGCGCTCGGCGCGGGTGAAGGGGCGGTCGAAGCGGGGCAGCAACCAGGGCGCCGTGCGCTGATAGACATCGATGTGGGCGACCGCATCAGCGATCGCCGGAACGATCTGGATCGCCGAGGCCCCGGTTCCGATGACCGCCACCCGTTTACCGGTCAGGTCCGCGTCGTGGTTCCACTGCGCCGAGTGGAAGAGCTCACCGTCGAAGTCGTCGATGCCCGGGATGGCGGGCAGTGACGGTTCGGCCAGGGCGCCGAACGCGCCGATGAGCACGTCTGCCGTCAGGGTTCCGCGGGTCGTCGAAAGCTCCCAGCAATGGCGCTCCTCTTGCCAGGCGGCTCTTCTGACCTGACATCCGAAGACGTGCCGATCGAGAACGCCTGCGCGGTTCGTGACGCCGCGGATGTATTCCTCGATCTCCGGCTGCGTCGAGAACGACCGGGTCCAGTTCGGATTCAGCGCGAACGAATACGAGTACAGATGCGAGGGCACATCGCACGCTGCGCCGGGATAGGTGTTGTCGCGCCACGTCCCGCCGACGTCGTTTCCGCGTTCCAGGACGACGAAGTCGCGGTGTCCGGCCTCGTTCAGCCTCACCGCCGCACCGAGACCGGAGAACCCGCTTCCGACGATGGCGATTCGCGTGTGGCCGGGGAGGTCCTGTGGCTGCGACCCAATCGGTGGTTCGTCAGGCACGATGCCCCCTCGCGCGAAGCTTCCTGCTTACGGTGTAGGAAACAAGTAGCCGCTTGCGGCGGTCCTTACACACGGGACCGGACAGCGGTGGGAACGTGTTCCGTGTACAGGCGCGATGTGTATGAGATATGACAAAGCCATGCCGGAATCGACGGTTCGCCCGCCCGGGGCTCCGTCCGCTTTCCGGTACCCGGGGCTCACCGGCCGCCGCGGCCTCCTGCGAGATGCGGTGAAGCGACTCGCCCGTATCGATCTGCTTCCCTCCGACACCACCGCGCGGGCGTTCATCGCCGGCCTGAACGAGGGCGACCCCGTCGCCGAACGCTTCGTCGCCGAGACCTACCACGGCGAGCTCGGTGCGAGGAAGGCCCGCGAGCTGGTCGAGAAGGCCCAGCGAGAAGGCATCGACAATGTGCCCGAGGCACCCGAGTCGATGCGTGTGCTGTTCGAGGAATTCGAACAACTCCCCAAGTGGGTCGACCCGGACCTCGTCGAGGAGGGAGCGGCCGTCTGGCGTCGCTGGGCCTACGCACTGGGCGCACTCGGCAACGCCGGCACCAACGACACCTACACCGAGGGCTGGCTGGCGGTACCCCTGTCGCTCTCCGGCGGTTACGCCGGCCAACGCGCGCTACACCGGTATCTGGAGACATCGCGGTGGTGGATCGAGGTCTGCCGGCCGGGCGCCATTCTGACGCCAGGATCGTTGGGGCGCAACATTTCCCTGCATGTGCGGATCATGCATGTCAGTGTCCGCGATCGTGTCAGAGCGCACCCGGAGTGGGACGCCGAGCGCTGGGGTCTGCCGATCAGCCAATCGGCCATGCTGCTGACGCTCTTGGGCGGCAGCGTCGCACCGGCGTTCGGCCTGTTCCTCCTCGGCCACCTCACCTCACCGCGGGAAATGCGCGCCGTTCTGCATTTCAACCGCTACTGCGGTCACCTCGTCGGGGTTCGATGCGACGGCTACTTCCCCGAAACCGTCGCCGATGCTTGGCGCATCCTGTTCATGTGCGATGCGGCGCGCAGCTATGACAGCGCGGACAGCGGCACCGAACTCGTTCAGTCCTTCGTTCCCGCCTTCGCGCCCGCGGCCGCGCACCGCGGCCTGGAGCGGCTTCGCGCCGAGTACCACTACCGCCTGCAAGCCGGGTACCTCGGCTTGTACATGCTGCCGTGGAATCGTCGTCGCTACCGGCTACCGTCGGCTCTCCCCGGAATCCTGTTGCTTCTCAGCCGCTTTCCCATGATCCTCACACTCGAGATCGCGCGACGGTGGTCGCCGAAGGTCGACCGCTGGTGGCAGGCATCGAACCTCGAGCGGTGGGAGAACTGGCTGCAATGGCAATCCGACGGCAAGGCAGCGGCTTTCGAGGCCGCCGTACCGTTGCGCCGCTGATCACGCCCGCGACGGCACCAGCGACGGACTGCCGACACCGATGGTGATCTGCGGCGCCGCCGCGGGATCGAGCCATGTCAGCAGTGTGCGCATCTCCTCGCGCCCGATGGCCACACAACCCCACGTCGGATTCCCGTCGGTCACGTGCAGGAAGATTCCCGACACCCGTCCCGGGATACGCCGCGGGTTCACCGTGATGTTGACCGCGTAGTCGTAGACGGGACCGGAGTCGTACAGGTTCTCGGCGATCGATGACGGTTTACGAGGCCCACGCACGTGGGTGTTGTACGTGGGTGAGGAGGCGTCCTCATCCCACCAGTCCTGGTTCGTGGTCTGGAAGTACGGCATCTTGGTGCCCGGGTTGGGTTGGCGGCCGAAGGCCTGGTCGAACGTGAAGGTTCCCACCGGCGTGCGGTGCACACCGTCGGCGGGTGCGCCCACGCCGAGGGCACCCACTTTGGCCGGCGTAGGCCCCAGGACGGGTTTCCATTGCTGTCCGGTCCGCTGAAAGGCGGTCAGGGTGCCCGATGTGGCGTCGGCGGTGGGTACGCCGACGACGATCCACTGCGTCGTCCGGGCGGTTGCGGCGGCAGGCTGCGCCGCCGCGGGCGCGGCGAGCGGCGACGTCAGGAGCGCAACACCGAGGTACGCCAGTGTCTTTCGCAGTCTCACGGGCTACCTCGGGAACGTAATCGGGCACTCGAATGCAGAATCGAGACATCGTATCCGCGGTGTATGACATGCGCCGGTCCCCGAAACCTGTTCGCGGCCAATATGAGACAGTGTCGCTACTTGGCTCAGCCGGTTCGGTTGATCGGGTGGCCTGGATTTGTCGGACCCTTCTGTGATGATGTGGTCATGTCGGTCGCTTCTTCAGATGTCCAGGTGGATGTGGGTCCACACGAGCGTTTGGTGGGCCTGTTGGGGCAGTTGGCCGAGTTGTCGGGGCAGCGTAACGCCATCGATGGGCGCATCGTGGAACTCATCGCCGAGATCGACCGCGACGCGCTGTGGGCACACGCCGAAGGTGTGCGTTCGGTCAAAGCGCTGGTGGCCTGGAAACTGGGCATGGCAGATGCCACCGCCAAAAACGTGGCCGCCGTCGCCCAGCGCTTCGAGGAGTTCCCCCGCTGCACCTCCCAGATGCGCCAGGGCCGCCTGTCACTGGATCAGGTCGGGGTCATCGCCCAGTACGCCGGGCAGGGCTCAGATGAGCACTACGCCGAGATGGCCTCGCTGGCCACAGTCAACCAACTACGGTTCGCGATCAAACTCGAACCGCGCCCCCAACCCGAACACCGCGACCCCCCACGCGGCATCAGCAAAACCGTCGGCGAGCAGGCCACCACCTACCGCATCACCCTGCCCCACCTCGAGGCCGCCACACTCGAGGCCGCCCTGCAATCACACCGCGACGCGCTGATCAACGAGCACACCGCCGATCACGGCCCCGACACCGGCACCGACACCCACGAACGCCGACAGCTCGGCGATCTACGGTGCCGCCCGCCGTTTCCCACCCTGGCCGATGCGTTCATGCGCCTCGTGCACACCGGCTGGGATACCGAGGCGGCCCGACGCCCCCACGATCAACACACCACCGCCATCGTGCACCTGGACCTGGACAAACCCGCGGCCTGGCCGCATCTGGGACCGGTGCTATCCGAAGCCGAGCGGCGCATGCTGTTGTGCGACACCACCTGCCAGGTGTGGCTCGAACGCCACGGCCAACTCATCGGATCGGGGCGCTCCACGCGGGTGATCAGCCGCCGACTACGCCGAGCACTCGAACACCGCGACCGCACCTGCCAAGTACCCGGCTGCTGGGCCACCCGCGGGCTACACGCCCACCACATCGTGCACTGGGAAGACGGCGGACCCACCGAACTGCACAACCTAATACTGGTGTGTCCGTATCACCACCGCATGCACCACCGCGGCCAGATCATCATCACCGGCCCCGCCGACCAACTCCTCGTCACCGGCAGCGACGGCCGACCCCTAGACCCCGGATCACTCGCACACCCACCCACCCAACCACCACCAACGGTCCCAC